>NZ_JFYD01000003.1:0-448638 GCF_000588515.1 Acinetobacter sp. 826659
AGAGATTCGAACTCCCGACCCCTTAGTTCGTAGCCAAGTGCTCTATCCAGCTGAGCTATGAGCGCATTAAGTAAATGGCGGTGAGAGAGGGATTCGAACCCTCGATACCAGTAATAGGTATGCTTCCTTAGCAGGGAAGTGATTTCAGCCACTCATCCACCTCACCGGAACGAGCCGCCATAATACAAACTAAAACCCTATTGTTCAAGTCATCATAGTGAAATTTTCTTGTTTTTTAGTTCAATGAATTATTTTTTAAGCAATTTTCTCATTATTTTCGTCTTTTTCGATCAAACGCTTGTTAAGATAGATATTATTTCTTCATCAAAATACTGTAGTGCATAACACATTATTGCAAACCTAAACGTGCAGTTCGGGTCTGCATGACTTATGCTAAACTTATCTGCCAAGCGTGAAACCAAACGACATGACAAAAAACTGGGCTGACCCCGAAGCGAAAGCTGAAGCTGAACGTTATGACAATCCTATTCCAAGCCGTACTCTTATTTTAGATACATTGGAACAATTGCAGACACCGCAATCTCATGCAGAACTTGTCGATCATTTTAATATTCATGACCAAAAAAGTATTGAAGCACTCAGTCATCGCTTAAGTGCTATGGTCCGTGATGGTCAAATCATGAAAGACGGGTTTAAATTTCAGTTGGTGGCAGATCAACCGACCTATGAAGCAACTGTTTATATCAATAGCAAAGGTTTAGGCACAGCACATATTGATGGTCAAAGTGACCTTTTACTTCCTGAACGTGAATTACGTTTAGTCTTTAACGGTGACCGAGTTAGAGTGCGACAGACTTCGGTTGACCGTAAAGGCAAACCTTGGGGTTTTATCACAGAAGTTTTACAACATCGTGTTAAACAATTAATTGGTAAATTGTCGGTTCACGATGGCGAATATTTTATTCAGCCCAACAATCCAAATCAGCACCAACCTATTCCTTTAGAAAAAGAACTGGTAACACATGCTGAAGCAAATGTTGGCGATATGCTACGTGTCGCAATAGATAGTTATCCAACTCGTGAAGAGTTTGCGACGGCGCATATTATTCAATCTATGGCCGACAAAGCTGATACAGAAATTATTATTCCACAAACCATTCTTGAATTTGGTTTGCCATATGAGTTTCCAGATCAGGTCTTAAAAGAAGCTGAAAGTTTTAAAGAACCATCTGCTCAAGATCGTGAAGGCCGCATTGATTTACGAGATTTAGCATTAGTTACGATCGATGGTGAAGATGCTCGAGATTTTGATGATGCGGTTTATGCTGAAAAACGTCCAGGTGGCGGTTATCGTGTAGTTGTCGCAATTGCTGATGTTAGCCATTATGTACGCTTAGACTCAGCCCTCAATGAAGAAGCTGAGGAACGTGGTACTTCGGTATACTTCCCGCATTTCGTATTACCGATGCTACCAGAGGCATTGTCAAATGGCTTATGCTCTCTAAACCCTCATGTAGACCGTTTATGCATGGTCTGTGACTTGAAAATCTCTCGTACAGGCCGTGTAACTGGTTACGATTTTTATCCATCAGTGATGCATTCAAAAGCACGTTTGACCTATACACAGGTAGCACAATATTTTGACGGCGCAACAGATGCAATTCCAAAAGACCGTGATGTTCATAAATCGTTAAATACGCTTTTCCAGCTTTATCAGATTTTGAAAAATTTACGTGCTGATCGTCATGCAATGGAATTTGAAACCATTGAAACTTACATGACTTTTGATGAGTTAGGCGGGATTAAAGAAATTTTGCCACGTACACGTAATGAAGCACATAAACTTATTGAAGAGTGCATGTTACTTGCTAACGTTGCTGCGGCTGAATATGCATTAGAACATGATGTTCCAATGCTGTATCGCGTGCATGAAGCTCCAGAGTTCTCACGTATTCAGAAAGTAAAAGATTTTGTTAAATTACTGGGTCTACCCTTCCCTGACCAACCAACTCAAGCAGACTATCAAAGAGTAATTGAAGCAACTAAAGATCGTATTGATGCACCAAGCATTCATGCCGTCTTATTACGCTCAATGATGCAAGCTTATTATGGCGCAAAAAATGCAGGGCACTATGGTTTGGCTTATGAAGCTTATACGCATTTCACTTCGCCAATTCGTCGTTACCCAGACCTATTATTACACCGTGCCATTAAAGCTCACTTGAAACAAAAGCCTTATCCACTCTCTGGTGCCGCACTAGATGATGCAGGTGAACATTTCTCTCAAACAGAGCGCCGTGCTGATGAAGCTTCTCGTAGCGTAACAACTTGGTTAAAATGTCACTACATGCAGCAGCATCTAGGTGATGAATTCATTGGTATTGTAAGTGCGGTGACCGAATTCGGTTTATTCGTGACACTGAAAGATTTATATGTCGATGGCATGATTCATATTAGCCAACTCGGCGATGACTTCTTTATTTATGACCAAGCGAGTCAAAATCTAGTAGGTCAAAATCGTGGTCAAGTCTTTGGTTTGGGCGATGAAGTTAAAATTCAGGTCGCTGGTGTCAATCTGGAAGAACGTAAAATTGACTTCCAGCTCATTAAGCAAGTTACCCATGCAGGCCGAGTAGTTCGTAGCCGTGCGCCGCGTACGACTAAAACTACTACGCAGGCGACTGAAGAAGTTTTCAGTAAACCAACTGTCAGTAGTGATGGTGAGCGACCTGTTCACAAAAAGAAAGAAAAAAGTAAGCCAAGTTCTTACACCAAAAAATCTGGTAAGAAAACCTCAGCAAAAGCCGAGACTAAATCAGAAAAGGTGAAGAAAAAATCTAAGCCTAAAAAGAAAAAGTCGAATGCAAAATCAAAGGCTGAATAGTGAGTAAATAATTATCACACTTCAGAAATAAGTCTCCAATAGGAGGCTTATTTCTTTTTAAAAAGGGTTATTTTACACATTAAGCTTGATTTCCGACTTGAGAGGACCTACATCTAATACCATGTTTAAAAAATAATGTGGCTATTAGCAATGACTTTACAGCAAGCGACTTTACCAACTCCGCGTTTTGACCAAATTGAATTAGAAAATTTAAAACAAGACATCCAGCAAGCGATCCAAGCAGGTCAGGAATTTTTAAATACTCTTACGGCTGCACCTACAGATGCAGCTCAGCAACTTGCCGTACTTGAGCAAGTCGATACGCTTGAAAATAATCTAAGTGAATCATGGGGCGTTTTATCGCATTTAAACGCTGTAATGAGCAATGCAGAAACGAGAGAAGTCTATCAATCTTTATTACCAGCATTAAGTGAATATTACACTCAGCTTGGTCAACACACGGCGCTTTATCAAACCTATCAACACATCCATGATGGTCAAGGTTATAGCTCTCTTAGCCCTGCACAGCAAAGTGCTATCCGTCTAGCTTTACGTGACTTTAAACTTTCAGGTGTAGCCTTAGAGGGTGAAGAGAAAAAACGTTATGCAGAGATTTCTGCGCGTCTTTCACAGCTTTCTTCTGATTTTTCAAACCACGTACTTGATGCAACACAAGCTTACTTTAAACCACTTACCGAAGATCAGCTAAAAGGTCTTCCAGAAAGTAATATTGAGTTATTAAAACAGTACGGCAAACAACGTGAACTTGACCAAGCTGTAGCAACCCTAGATTTCCCAGCATATTTTGCAATCATGACTTATGCAGATGACCGTGCATTACGTGAAGAGCTTTATAGAGCTTATGTGACTCGTGCATCTGATCAGTCTGAACAAACTGAGTTTGATAACAGCAAAATTATGGAAGAAATTTTGAGTCTTCGTCAGGAAATGGCGAAACTACTTGGTTTCAATAACTATGCTGAATATTCTCTGGCAAGTAAAATGGCACCAGACGTAAAAACAGTACATGAGTTTTTGGTTGACCTAGCAGAGCATGCGCGTGCTCCTGCGCTTCAAGAAGTTGCCGAACTTCAAGAAATTGCTAAACAAGATGGTGTTGATGAGCTTAAACCTTGGGATACAACTTACTATTCTGAAAAACTTAAACAGCAACAATTCAACTTATCTCAAGAAGCATTAAAACCTTACTTCCCTGCACCTAAAGTTATTCAGGGATTATTCCAGATTGTGCAGCGTCTATACGGCATTAACATTATTGAAAGACAAGCACCTGTCTGGCATCCAGATGCACGTTATTTTGAATTAGAAGACCAAGGTCAAGTGATTGGTGGCTTCTTTTTTGACATCTATGCACGTACAGGTAAACGTGGTGGCGCATGGATGAACGGCTTCCGCTCGCGCATGCAAACACTTCATGGCTTACAAAAACCAATTTGCTATATGGTGTGTAACTTTACTCCTCCGGTAGGTGACCAACCTGCGTTATTGACTCATGATGAAGTCATTACTTTGTTCCACGAGTTTGGACATGGTTTACATCATATGTTAACCGAAGTAGATAATATCTCGGTTGCAGGAACTCATGGTGTTGCTTGGGATGCAGTAGAACTACCAAGCCAGTTTATGGAGTTCTGGTCATGGGATAAAGAAAGTCTAGACGTATTAAGTGAACACATCAATAGTAAACAGACTTTGCCACAAGAATTACTAGATGCTTTATTAAATGCTCGATTCTTCCAATCTGGTATGCAAACTTTACGTCAGCTTGAATTTGCATTGTTTGACTTGACCATTCACACCAAAACGCCTGCCCTGAACAGTGAGCAAATTCAGCAAACCTTAAACGATATTCGTAAGCAGTATGCAGTCGTTCCTACTGTCGACTACAACCGTTTCCAACATAGTTTTAGTCATATTTTTGCGGGCGGTTATGCTGCAGGTTATTACTCTTACAAATGGGCAGAAGTCTTAGCGAGCGATGCATTTGATCGTTTTGAAAATGAAGGCATTTTTAACACTCAAACGGGTAAAGAATTCCGTCAGGCAATTCTAGCTGTGGGTGGAAAAGACACTGCGCTTGAGGCATTTGTTAATTTCCGTGGACGCGAGCCTAAAATTGATGCATTGTTACGTCATCAAGGTTGGACGAATGACAACAAAACCGCTTAAACTATGGGCCTAAATTGATCGTGTGGTTAGGGTGATAAAGATGAAAAAACGTTTCATTGCTGGGGCAAAATGTCCAAAATGTGAAGCCATGGATCGGATTATCATGCTAACCACCGCAGAAGACGAATGGATTGAATGTATCGAATGCGGTTATAGCGAAAATCGTCCGACTCATGTTGATGAGCCTGAAACACCTGCTGAACCGGATGAAATTGGGGTAATACAGTTCAAACCACGTCGTCCCGACTAAAGGTCTTAAACATGCCACTACAAAGAAAACAAAACTCAAAATTATTATGGATTTTAATTGGGGGCTTAAGCATTCTCGTAGTGCTTTTTTTTGCAGCGCAATGGTTTTTTAAAAAAACCGAGTCGTCAGCACCACTGGTTGATCCACAACCTGTCTCGACTCCTGCTCCTGCTAAACCGAAATCGGCTGAGCCATTACCAAGTTCTGAACCTTTAGCTGAAAATGCAAGTTCTCAGCAACTTGTCAGTGAAAATGTGCTTAAAGAGCCTGTCCCTGCCCAAGAGTCTTTAGCAAAAGAAGAAGTATCTAAACTTGAAGATATTCATCACCAGCTAAAAGATCAGGAAGCCACCTTAAAAGCTCAGCATGCAGATGCGGATCAACTAACTAAACTCAAAGAAGAACAAGTTAAATTGCTTGAAGCTCAGCTTAAACAGCAGTAGTTTTTCAATGAACTCTTAAAAAAAGCTAAAGCTGTACATCTTTAGCTTTTTTGGCCAGATTTAAATAATTCTAATCATCTTGTTCTAAATTTACTCAATCTACTTATTAAAAAAGCCCTCCATTTAGGAAGGCTTTTTTGTATAACCAATACTTTGATTTAAGTTATTTATACCAATCGAATAACTTAAATACATATGGCACATAAGTCACTAATACCAATGATGAGAACAAGACAATAATTGGTAGCAACCAGCGCTCATAACGGAAGTAGAAGCTTGTATATTTCTCTTTCGCTTCAGCATCAGCAGCGTTCACTTCATCATCTCCGACGGACAACCGCGTAAGTAGATGGTTCAAGGCAACTGGTGGTGTTACGTAACCAAATTCGAATGCAACCAACACAATCATCCAGAAATGAATTGGATGGATACCATTTTCGTATGCTACAGGTGCAATAGTTGCAGCAACTAAAATTACAGCACCAAATGGATCTGTACACATACCAATAATGGCAAGTAATAGCGCAATACATGCAAGTGAGATATAAATACTGCCCAAATGAGTCGGTAATAATTCGACCACTTCAGAGCGTTCAATTAAACCACCTACACTTGCAGACAATGCCATCAAGATAATTAAAGCACCGATATGGCCTACAGTTTCTGAGGTCGCAAAACGAAGTGCTCCACCAAAACCGAGACGGTATTGAGAGCTATGCGGATCATGTGCACGAAGAAATGGTGATTTTTGTTCGTGTTCACGAACAATCGCTTCATGAATATTGATTGCAGGCGCTTCTTTAGTAGCAACCAATTTGTCATACAAGATCATTGCGATCAGAACTAATGGCAAAATTACTGGTGCAGTAAATTCGTTCATTCCTGTATCTAATGCATATTTATAGATCGCAAGAACAACAGCAGTGATCAGAATGTATGGAATTACAGGTACAAAGGCACGCATCATGCCCGGAATCGCAACTTTTGGTGAATTCACACGGAATTTTTCTTCAGCCAAAAGTAGTGAAACGCCCAAGAAAATAAATGCAGTTAACCAAAATACATAAATACCATGCCCAAACAGCTCATCCGACGTAACATGACGGCTATCAAGCATTGCAATTAAAACGACCAGTAGACATGGACGTACAACTACCCCTAAAGAACCTGACATTGCAGACACAGCCAAAGCATATTGACGGCGAGCACCCGCATTCCAGACTTCTTTATAAATAATTGCACCTGCTGCGATAACGAAAATACCTGATGCACCTGTATAAGCTGTTGGTACAGCAGCAGCAATTAGAATTAACCAAGTTAAGGTTTCTGGTGCCAAGTTCCATGGACGAAGCACATTAAGGAACAAGTCCATAACGCGTGTTTGAGTTAAAAGCATACCTGCCCAAATGAACAAGGCAAGGTTTAAGAAGATACCCGAGAACTCAACCAATAAACCAAGGTAAATACCTTGCCCCATTGGGTAATCCATAAAGAATGTAAATACGATGCCTGTAATTAGGGCCATGTAAGCGTATAAAGGCACCGATAATAAGGCTAAGCCTATATTTCCGCCTTCACGCTTTGGTGGAGGTGAAACAAATAATTGATACAAACTAATTAAAGTCAGAACAACAAATAGAATCATCCAGATCCAGTAAATCGTTACTGTTTCATAGGTAGGTGTTACCCCAGAATTTATGACTGAACGATACTGACTAATGACAGAGGTACTAAGCAGCGCATTACCAATCAACATAAACAAGGAATACACTTTGTAATCTTTTTTTGTTGCTGGGTTACGAAAGCCAATATGGTGATATTTCAACGATGCAGTAATCGCAGAAATCAGAACCATAAAGACCAGTAAAATGGCACGGTTTTCTGTACCAAATTTAAAAATACCAAAGAAACCAGTCTCGATAGCACGATAAGTACGTACCCCAGGGTTAGCTTCGATATATTTAATAGTTTTATCATATACCTGATATTTTTCATCACATTGTTGCTGCGCTGCGAGTAGTGATGCACGGACATCACTTTCCGATGCTGCACCAAAGAAACTCGCGAAATCATCAGACGCATTCGCTTTCATTTGTTCTTTTACTTGAGCCTCGATATTTGGATGTCGATCACAAGTTGGCTTTTCAGGCTCAGCACGCAAAAAAGAATATTGCATACCTGTAGCAGGGTCGCCATAAAGACGTTCCCCGATACGTAATAATTGTCCGTGGATCATTTCCCCGGTACCAATAATTAGCGTCATTAATAGCAGAATGAGGATGACGAATGTTG
Organism: Acinetobacter sp. 826659; assembly: GCF_000588515.1. Classification (NCBI taxonomy): domain Bacteria; kingdom Pseudomonadati; phylum Pseudomonadota; class Gammaproteobacteria; order Moraxellales; family Moraxellaceae; genus Acinetobacter; species Acinetobacter sp. 826659. The sequence goes on from NZ_JFYD01000003.1 coordinate 8,021, forward strand.
AGATCCATTCGTTCCAGATATAACCCAGCAGACCTAATCCAGATCTTTTTTCTTGATGTTCTTGCATAAATATTCCAATTTTGTTCTCTCAAGTCCCTAAAAATTAAAGAATTGAGTCATGCAATTTTTCTTGGTCAGGGGTTAAATCCATCCCCCTTCTACCAATCCCTTTATTCAACGATCAAATTTGCATCAAACTTTGTTAATAAAGAATGACTAAAATCTCTTTTTTAACAGTTTGTATTGTCAATGTTTCTTTTTTAATCTCTGGAAAAGCCAATAGCATCCTCCAAAGATTGAGCCACCAATTGCTCCATATAAGTGAGCTTCAGTTAAAACTGGACTCCCTATTAACTGAGCGGTCCCTGTTTGCCCAAAAGTGTTTTCCCATATAAGTTTGGCAATAATTAACCCTAAAACCAGCAAAGCAAAATTTCGCTCTTTACGATATTGCAGATAGACTAAAGCAACCGCTGTATATAGCCCATGTAAGACACCAGATAGGCCCGCATAAGCTTCGATATAAGGTAAATAAAAGTAGAACACCAAACTAATAAAAGGTGGCAATAGTAAAAGTAGACTTAGAAGATGCCATGCTTTTGTATGTGGAAAGATAAAGGGTAAACAGGCGAATGCCATCATATTTAAAAGGAAATGAACCCATCCAACGTGTACCCAATGAGCAGTCCATAAACGCCAGAATTCGCCAAGTAAACTTTCGCGCCAATAAATAAAAGTATCAGGAAACACTTGTAGACAAGCAGATATGGAAATGCACACTGCGACCAAAAGCACTTTACTATTCAGTACATGATCCTTCATGGCACACTCCTTGAAATTAAACTTCTTACGATTATTGTAGAACTTAACAATAGACTCGCAAGAAGTTAGCCTTTCAAATATTCTTTACTGCGCTGCTGGTGGAGCAGATGAATCAGCAGGAACTTCTGAAGCGGCTCCCCCTTCAAACAACTCATCTAGCTCTGCTGCACCTTCATTCTTATCATCCCAGAAATGAGACATACCATCATCTCCGGTACGTACACCAGTATGTTCAGTCCAGTAACGGTCAGAGATACCACGTACAATAAGGCCAGCCATACTATCAATTAACTTAAAGTTAGGATTGACAGGTTTGTCATCAGCTTGAGACGCTGCATAAGATCTTAATGCATCACGGATTTTTGCATCATCACCGCTTGCTTGAGCAGCTACGGCATATAAGGCATGAGATAAGCGAACACCTTTTTTCTCACCAATCTGAATTGACTGTTTTAAAGTTTGGTATGGATCAGGTTTCCCTTCATCAGCACCTGGCAATAAAGTCCAGATAACAGCACGCGTTGCGTTAGGTGCGCCCCAGAATTTTTCATTATCTAGACAAACCATGCCACGCTCTACAATAGCAGCAATATCTTTAGGAACATTGACTGCGCCGCCTGAGTTAATATCGTTGGTCACAGCCTGAAGACCACTGATCATGCCAAGCAAATAAACGGTTTGATCAGTATCATTACGCATCGTTGGGCAAGAGTCACCTAAGTGATATTTATATTTAGATTCCCAACGATCAGCAAATAACTTATAGCCTGTATACTGACGTTCAGCTGCAATTGCTGCCCAACGCTTCTGTGCAATACGTGCATCTTGGGCTTCTGTCACTTGACCTGCTTTTGAAGCACGTAAATAACGCAGTTCTTGTTCTAAAGCTTGATTTTCCGCACATACACCTGATGCTGCATACATTAATACTGCAACACGTGTCGGATCTGCACCCATCCCTTTAGTAGACATGATTGCAGGTGTTAACGCACTACCGGTATTACATACCATTTCAGCATCTTGCATTGCCAAAATAGGTGGAACGACGTGCTTTTCCGTAAAACCTAGAGCAACATTTGCTCCGGTTTTCACGACGTATGAACAACCTGATAAAACTGAAGCTGCAAGAAAACTCACCGCCAAACCTTGGCTTATTTTTTGGACTTTAGACATCTTCCTGTCCTCTATGTAATTTGTTTTTTCCTTTTCAGATGTACATTAGCAGATGCATATCTTGAATAAAAGAGTAATTACTCTAATTGTAGCGCTTATACTTTGACACACTTCACAGCAGATAAAATTGACAGTTTTTCGAGGAAACAGAAATTTTAGGCAAAAAAAAGTAGCATTGCGACGGTTCAGCACATGCTACTTATTAACTGGGATAAGCTTTTAACGGCTTATATTATTTTTGTTCTATATAATCCTTAAGTAAAGTTCCTGCTCTTCCTACTACTACAGCCATAACAACTGCAATTAACAGAAACATCCACATTGAAATCTCCATGAGAGACCTCCTTACTACAATCGCACCCAGTTATAAACTGGACACTTGATGAAATTAATCGATTAACCAATTTTAATAATTGACTGATCGACGACCTTGCATCCTCTGTCTCTTAACCTTGTTAAAACTAACTTTGTTAAGATGTTCCCTGAGTAAAGTTCCTGCTCTTCCTATCACCACTGCCAGAATTATGGCAATGACCAAGAACGACCATGTTGGCATCTCCATTTTGAGACCTCCGACACACTTTACGTTGGTGTTTGTACTTTAACCGATCAAATAGCTACCTATAGGTGAAATTGTCAGACAATTGTCTTTCCTTGGCTTTTTTCTATATTCTAATTAGACAATCCGAAGTTTAATGAAGAAAAAAATTATTAAGTTTTTGTTTTTTATGGTTTTTAAATAAATATACAATTGTAGAATTGTCTAACAATTAATAGAGCTTTTCTAAAACTTTTAATCTTTTCCACTGCTGAATAGGAAGCTGATCGAACCAAACAATAGCTATGTTCGTAGGAGTTTCTTCAAGATAAATAACTACAAATAACTGATAATCAATTATTTTAGTAATTTCCGCGCGGTAAATTTCTTTTTTCGAAAAATATGCAACCGACCATAATTTTTGATCTAAATATTCAATTTGAGATATTTGGGCTTGCTTTAGAAAGAAAATAAAACCAATAAATAGAAGAATGACAGCACATAGCCACCATATCGGTGTTAATAATTGATAAAGCAGGATTGCTAAACCCAAACCAACAAAAAGCTGAAATATTACCGAGACAAGGCTATATTTCAGCTCAAAATTTAATTCTTTTATCAAAACAGTTTAGCCATGCACATACTGTTTTAGTTTATAAATAAATTCACGTAACTCAGTACGTGGAGGTTCAGAAACTTCCATGAACCAATCTAATAAATCCGGATCTTCTTGATCGACTAACTCTGCAAATAATGCTTTTTCTGCTGGATCAGCTTTTAAATAATAGTTTTTTACATACGGGTCAAAATAGACGTCAATTTCTTTTAAGCCGCGGCGTGCTCGATAAATTACTTTACGTTCTTCCAAGGTCATTTCGTCAGACATTTACGTCCCCATCTGTGTTGATAGTGCGCCTAGTTTACCTGATCACATCCTAAAGATCGCTAAAAATATCAAATTGACCAAATTTATCATCTTGTCTGCATAATTGAGCATTCATCACATTGTGAGGCATGAAATGCTTACGTATGTTTAGGGTATAACATCACACCTGAACCAAGGAAGAAATACAAATGCAATCTGGTGCCATCCGTCCTATTCCAAATATGTTACCAAGACAATTATTCAATGAAGAACACGAAGCCTTCCGTGAGACAGTGCGTAAATTCTATGAAAAGGAAGTCGTTCCCAATATAGAGAAATATGAAAAACAGCAACATGTTGACCGAGATCTTTGGAATAAAGCTGGAGAACTGGGTCTTCTTTGCACCACAATGCCCGAGGAATATGGTGGCTCTGGGGTAGATCGCCTATACAGTATGATTCTTATCGAAGAACAAGCGTATGCGATGGACTCAAGTACTGGTTTTTCTCTACATTCCGATATTGTTGCTAATTACGTTAATAATTTTGGTAATGAAGAGCAAAAACAAAAATGGTTACCAAAAATGGCAACTGGAGAAGTTGTTACTGCTATTGCCATGACGGAACCAGGCACTGGTTCAGATTTACAAGCGGTAAGAACAACCGCCGTACTTGATGGTGATGAATATGTCATTAATGGCTCTAAAATTTTTATTACGAATGGCTACTTATGCGACATGGCAGTAGTCGTTTGTAAGACTGGCAATAGTGATAAAGGTTCGGCGAACTTATCCTTAATTATTGTAGAAGCAGATCGTGCTGGTTTTAGTAAAGGTAAACCTCTAAACAAAATTGGAATGAAAGGCCAAGATACCTGCGAATTATTCTTTGATAACGTTCGCGTTCCTAAAGAAAACCTTTTAGGCATGGAAGGTATGGGCTTTATCATGCTCATGAAAGAATTAGCATGGGAACGAATGTTAGTTGCTATTATTTGTCAGGCCGGTGCTGAAGCAGCATTTGCACATACCGTTCAATATACAAAAGATCGAAAAGCATTTGGTAAACCTATTGGCGCATTTCAGAATACACGCTTTAAACTTGCCGAACTCAGAACAGAAATCGATTTCTGCCGGACATATTTAGATCGTTGTATGGAATTACAACTTGAAGAAAAGTTGAGTGTAGAAGCTGCAGCAGCTGCTAAATATAAAATTTCTGATATGTTCTCAAAGATTGTAGATGAATGTCTTCAGTTACATGGCGGTTATGGCTATATGCTTGAATATCCAATTGCACGTGCATACATTGATCATCGAGCAAATCGAATTTATGCAGGTACAAATGAAATCATGAAAGAATTAATTTCAAGAACACTTTAATACCTTCAATAAAAAAAGGGGCATTACGCCCCTTTTCTTATTTAACACGACTTAAGATACTAATTTTGGTTTACGCTCATTCGCTTCAGAACGCTTATGAAAATGAAGAATGCCATCTTCAAATTTTGCATTTTTCAAAGACTTTCTATCTTCTAAATAATTATTAGTCACCTGCCATGGAGCACGCTTACCTTGTTTAGGAAGTTCATGTGCTGCACGATTAATATAACCTGAAGATAGTTTACCCATTACAGTATCTTCTTCCATCACAGTCTTATCACCTGATGGAATCACTTCATCATAACTATTTTTGTCCATATAGTTTAATAAGCGACAAATATATTCGGCAGCGATATCTACTTTGAGTGTCCATGAGGCATTTACATAGCCAATAATCATAGCCATATTCGGTACATCACTTAGCATTATGCCGTTATAAAGCATATGTTCAGATGAGTTGATTGGTTTCCCATCAAGAGTCGCCTGAACTCCGCCCATAATCTGAACTTGTAATCCTGTTGCAGAAACAACGATATCAGCATCAAGATGTTTGCCAGATTTAAGTAAAATACCTTTTTCAGTAAATTTCTCGATTTGATCAGTTTCTACGCTCGCTTTGCCTTCACGTAAAATCTTAAACAAGTCCCCATCTGGCACTACACATAAACGCTGATCCCAAGGATTGTATGAAGGTGTAAAATGCTTCATATCAACCTTACCTTTAAGCTGCACTTCAATTGCTTTTAAAAGTAAACGACGTACAGTTTTAGGATGTTTCTGAGACAGCGCATAAATAGCGCGCTGCATACCAATGTTGCGAGCTCGAGTAAATTTATAAGCTGCCTCTTCAGACATAAATTTACGCGTTTTTTCATAGATAAAATCGATAGAAGGAACGCTAGCAATATATGTTGGTGAACGCTGCAACATGGTCACATGACCTGCCCCACCTTTAGCCATTGCTGGTACTAAAGTAATCGCTGTTGCACCACTACCAATAATAACCACCTTTTTACCTGTGTAATCTAAGTTTTCAGGCCAATGCTGTGGGTGAATGAGTTGCCCTTTAAATGCTTCTTGATTTGGGAAAGAAGGCGCATAACCCTGATCATAATTATAGTAACCTGTACAACCGACCACAAAGTTAGCAATCCAAGTCTGCTGTTTTTTATTGCTATCTTCGACTACAACCTGCCATTTTTTTGAAGCCGAATCATAATTAGCAGAAAGTACGCGATGACCAAAATGAATTTTTTCTTTTAATTTAAATTCATTAATTACTTCACCTAAATATCCTTTAATAGAAGCACCATCAGCTAATACATTCGCTTTACACCATGGTTTAAAGTTAAAACCAAAGGTAGACATATCTGAATCTGAACGGATACCAGGATAACGGAAAAGATCCCATGTTCCACCAAAAGACTCACGACGTTCTAAAATCTCGAATTGTCGTTGTGGTGAATTTTTTGACAAATGGGCAGCAATTCCGATTCCTGAAATACCTGCGCCAATGATTAAAATATCAACTTGCTTTTCCATTTTATTTTTATACCCATTGTTGAGAATATAAGTTTATTAAAACACAATTTTGACAATACACAATGTCAAGTTTGACCGTTTATCTACTTTTTTATGTCACTTGAGGACATTTTTATAATTTATTTTGTGAGTAGAAATAAAAAAGACCGGCATAAAACCGGTCTTTTTTGAATAAAATCAATTATTCAGCTGAAGTGTTTACTTCACGATCTACAAGCTCAACGTAAGCCATCGGTGCTGCATCACCAGCACGGAAGCCCGCTTTAAGAACACGTAGATAACCGCCGTTACGTTCTTTGTAACGAGGGCCGAGTACGGTAAATAATTTACCAACAGTTGCAGCATTACGAGTACGAGCAAATGCTAAACGACGATTTGCTACAGTATCGTTTTTTGCTAGAGTGATTAAAGGCTCAGCAACACGACGTAATTCTTTAGCTTTAGGCACAGTTGTTTTGATCAACTCGTGTTCAAATAAAGAATTAGCCAAGTTTTGGAACATCGCTTTACGATGGCTGCTTGTACGGCCTAATTTCACACCACTATTACGATGACGCATGGTGATAGTCCTACTTAATTAACGGCTACGATAGGCAAAACGGTCGTCCATACGAAGACTAGCTGGTGGCCAGTTTTCAAGACGCATACCGAGTTGTAAGCCTTTCGATGCCAAAACATCTTTGATCTCTGTTAACGATTTTTTACCAAGGTTAGGAGTTTTTAACAACTCAACTTCAGTACGTTGAACAAGATCACCAATGTAGTAAATATTTTCTGCTTTCAAACAGTTAGCAGAACGAACAGTAAGCTCTAGATCATCTACTGGGCGAAGCAAGATTGGGTCAACTTCTTCACGAGGCTCTTGAGCAACTGGAGTTTGGTCTTTCTGAAGATCAACAAAAATTGCAATTTGTTGTTGCAAGATTGTTGCCGCTTTACGGATTGCTTCTTCAGGATCAACCGTTCCATTTGTTTCGAGGTCGATTACCAGTTTATCTAAATCGGTACGTTGTTCTACACGCGCATTTTCAACGGTGTAAGAAACACGTTTAATCGGGCTATAAGAAGCATCTAATTGCAAACGACCAACAGGACGTGTTTCGCCTTCAGGGAAACGAGAATCAGATGTTTCATAACCACGACCTTGAGCAACTTTCAAGCGCATTTTTAATGAGCCTGAAGCACTTAAAGTACCGATTAAATGTTCTGGGTTAACCACTTCAACATTATGAGGTAAACGAAGGTCAGCAGCAGTAATATCGCCAGGACCTTGTTTCTCTAATGTTAAATATGCTTCATTTTGATCGAACAGCTTAATAGACAATCCTTTTAGGTTCAGCAAGAGCTCGACGATGTCCTGCTGCAAGCCTTCTAAAGTACTGTACTCGTGCTCGACACCTTCTATCTCAACTTCAACCACAGCAGCGCCAGGTAAAGAAGACAATAGAATGCGACGTAAAGCATTACCTAGAGTGTGGCCAAAACCACGCTCTAAAGGTTCTAGAATCACTTTTGCCGAGGTCCCGCTTACCGCTTCGACCTTGATCGCTTGCGGAGTTAGAAACTCGTTTGCAGTACGCGTCATTATTGCTACCTCAAGGATTATTTAGAATACAATTCTACAATCAAGCTTTCGTTGATTTCAGCAGGTAAATCAGAACGATCTGGTGCAGCTTTAAACGTACCTTCAAGCTTAGAATGATCAACTTCGATCCAAGCTGGAATACCACGTTGTGCAGCTAACTCAATCGCGTTTTTAATACGCAATTGTTGTTTAGCACCTTCGTGAACCGCAATTACATCACCAGCTTTAACTTGAATAGATGCGATGTTTACACGACGACCATTCAAAGTAATGCTACGGTGACTTACTAACTGACGAGCTTCTGCACGTGTAGAACCAAAACCCATGCGATAAACAACGTTATCAAGACGGCTTTCAAGCAATTTCAACAAGTTCTCACCTGTTGCGCCTTTAACACGAGCTGCTTCTTTATAGTAGTTACTAAATTGACGTTCTAACACACCGTAAATACGACGGACTTTTTGTTTTTCACGTAATTGTAGTGAATACTCAGATTGCTTACCACCGCGTGCCTGACCATGTTGACCAGGTGCTTTGTTAGCTTTTTTAGTTTTGACGTCAAATGGTTTAACGCCAGATTTAAGTTGCAGGTCTGTCCCTTCGCGGCGAGAGAGTTTGCATTTTGGACCAATATAACGAGCCATGAATGTTTCTCCTTACACGCGACGTTTTTTAGGTGGACGGCAACCGTTGTGAGGAATTGGAGTCACATCGGTAATGCTGTTAATCTTATAACCCACTGCGCCTAATGCACGAACCGCAGACTCACGACCTGGACCAGGACCTTTTACAAGGACATCCAGATTTTTCAAACCGTAATCTAAAGCTGCTTTACCAGCAACTTCAGCAGCTACCTGAGCAGCAAACGGAGTTGATTTACGTGAACCACGGAAGCCTTGTCCACCTGAGGTGGCCCAAGCCAATGCATTACCTTGACGATCAGTAATCGTAACAATGGTGTTATTAAAAGACGCGTGAATGTGTGCAACACCTTCAGAGACGGTACGAGTGACCTTCTTGCGTGTGCGAGTATCTTTAGCCATCTTTTAGCTTCCAGAAATCTTACTTTTTAATCGGTTTGCGCGGACCTTTACGGGTACGTGCGTTAGTTTTGGTGCGTTGACCACGGACAGGCAAGCTGCGACGATGGCGAAGGCCGCGGTAGCAACCCAAATCCATTAAACGTTTAATGTTCATGGAAATTTCGCGACGTAAGTCACCTTCGGTAGGAACCTTAGCAACTTCTGCACGAATCGCATCAAGCTGAGCATCGTCCAACTCACGGATCTTAGTAGTTTCAGTAATACCAACTGTAGCTAAGATATTCTTAGCAGTGTGGCGACCGATACCAAAGATGTAAGTGAGGGAGATAACAGCATGCTTGTTATCCGGAATGTTTACACCGGCAATACGAGCCATTCACTTTCTCCAAAAAGGCAGTAGAGATAATCAACCGCCCCACAAAAATCTTGAGGGGCGGATATTAACCCAATTCGCCTACTGAAATCAACAGGTCTTGATTAGATTAACCTTGACGCTGCTTATGACGAGGTTCTGCGCTACAAATTACGCGAATAACCCCATTACGACGGATAACTTTACAGCTACCACAAATTTTCTTTACAGAAGCTTGTACTTTCATGATGAAACCTCTAAGTGCGCTTATCCCTTAGGATGAGCAGTCGTTTTTCTCATTAATGTTTGATTATCATATTGATGAGATGTTAAATGCGCTTGTAGCTGAGCCATAAAGTCCATAACCACGACAACTACGATCAATAATGAGGTACCACCCAAATAGAATGGAATCCCAAAAGAACTTTGTAGAATCATTGGCATTAAACAAATGACCGTAATATAAATCGCACCAATAAACGTCAAACGATTAAGAATATGATCTAAGTAACGAGCAGTTTGCTCACCTGGGCGAATACCAGGCACATAAGCTCCGCTGCGTTTTAGATTTTCTGATACTTCCTTAGGGCTAAATACTAAAGCCGTATAAAAGTAACAGAAAAAGATAATTAACGCACCAAAGAGCACCAAATACAAAGGCTGTCCAGGCGACAATACTAAAGCTAAATCTTGTAAGCTGCTTTTAATAAAACCAGCATTTGGATCTGCACTCCCCCCCCATTGACCAAGACTTGCTGGGAACAAGAGTAGAGAACTTGCAAAAATCGCAGGAATAACCCCAGCCATATTAATTTTTAATGGCAAATGCGTCTGCTGTGCTGTAAATATACGACGCCCTTGTTGCTTTTGCGCATAGTTTACTGGAATGCGACGTTGTGCTTTTTCAATAAACACAATAGCTGCCAATACACCTAGAGACAAAAGACCAAAGATTACAAGACCTATTAAACTTGTCTGACCATTATCTACAGAAGAGATAGATTGCATAATTAAATTAGGCAAACCAGCAACAATACCTGCAAAAATAATCATTGAGATACCGTTACCAATACCTCTTTCTGTGATCTGTTCACCTAGCCACATTAGGAACATTGTTCCCGCAACTAAAGAAGTAACAGCCGGTACGTAAAATGCGAGGCCATTTGTCAAAGTAATACCTTGACCAATTAAGCCAGCACACATACCAACAGCCTGAACCACAGCAAGTAGTAATGTACCCTGACGCGTATATTGATTAATTTTACGCTTACCTTGCTCACCTTCCTTTTTCAAGGCTTCAAGTGATGGAATTACAGTAGACATTAACTGCACAATAATTGATGCAGAAATGTAAGGCATAATCCCTAAAGCAAGAATAGACATTCGCTCTAAAGCACCGCCAGAAAACATATTGAATAGCCCAAGAATAGTTCCTTGGTTCGCATGAAATAAATTTTCTAACGCAGCATTATTAATGCCTGGTACTGGAATATGCGCTCCTAGTCGAAAGACCAGCAATGCACCGATTAGAAAACTCATCCGGCGAATAATTTCACGGTATTTCACATGAAATGGCTGACCTTTCATCATGTTGACATGACCTGAAGAACTAGGAGACATAGACACTCGAGATTACTCCTCGACTTTACCGCCAGCTGCTTCAATCGCAGCTTTAGCGCCTTTAGTCAATGCAACACCTTGAACAGTGAATGCACGAGTGATTTCACCAGAAAGTACGATACGAGCACGAATTTGGTCACGACGAACAACATTCGCAGCTTTCAAAGTTTCTAGGCTAACGATGTCGCCTTCAACTTTGCTTAACTCAGATAAACGTACTTCAGCAGTTTTTAAAGCGATTTGGCTAGTGAAACCGAATTTAGGTAAACGACGATAAATCGCTGTTTGACCGCCTTCAAAGCCTGGACGAACGCCACCACTTTTACGTGATTTTTGACCTTTGACACCACGGCCACCAGTCTTACCAACGCCAGAACCGATACCACGGCCTAAACGACGGTGTTCACGTTTTGCACCTTCTGCAGGCGCAAGTTCATTTAAACGCAGAGTCATGGCTTATTCCTCTACACTAACCATATAGTAGACTTTGTTGATCATACCGCGGTTAGAAGGCGTATCTTGCACTTCTACAGTATGACCAATACGACGCAGACCTAAACCTTGTAAGCAAAGCTTGTGATTTTTCAAGCGATGTGAAGAAGATTTAGTCTGGGTAACTTTAATCGTTTTCATGATTGATTACCCTTGAATTTCTTCTACTGATTTACCACGTTTCGCAGCGACTTTCTCAGGAGAAGTCATATCACGCAAACCTTTGAAAGTTGCGTTTACTACGTTTGCAGCATTAGTAGAACCATAACATTTAGCAAGTACGTTATGTACACCTGCAGCTTCTAGAACGGCACGCATAGCACCACCAGCGATTACGCCAGTACCTTCAGAAGCAGGTTGCATATATACACGGCTTGCACCATGACGAGCATTCACAGGGTGTTGTAAAGTAGTACCTGCAAGGTCTACAGTAATCATGTTGCGACGTGCAGCTTCAAGTGCTTTAGAAATAGCAGCTGGAACTTCACGAGCTTTACCACGACCAAAACCAACACGACCATTACCATCACCCACAACAGTTAATGCTGTGAAAGAGAAGATACGACCACCCTTAACAACTTTGGCTACACGATCAACGGCAACCAGCTTTTCAACAAGACCTTCGTTTTGTTCAACTTTAGCCATGATTAGAACTCCAAGCCGTTTTCACGAGCAGCATCAGCCAAGGCTTTGATACGACCATGATATTTAAAACCAGAACGGTCAAATGCAACTTTAGTTACACCAGCTGCTTTCGCACGCTCTGCGATTAAAGCGCCTACTTTAGTAGCCGCATCTACATTACCTGTAGTACCGCTACGTAAAGATGCATCCAAAGTTGAAGCTTGTGCTAAAACTTTGCCACCATCTGCTGAAATAACTTGAGCATAGATGTGACGCGGAGTGCGGTTTACACACAAACGAGTCGCACCCAATGCACGAATGTGCAAGCGTGTGCTTTTCGCACGACGCAAACGGGATTGTTTCTTTTCGTTCATAAGAACCTCGCGCCTTATTTCTTCTTAGCTTCTTTACGAAGAATGACTTCATCCGAATAACGAACACCTTTACCTTTATATGGTTCAGGAGAACGATATGCACGGATTTCTGCCGCTACTTGACCTAACAACTGCTTGTTTGCTGATTTCAAAATGATTTCAGTAGCAGTTGGAGTTTCCGCTGTTACACCTTCAGGTAAAGCGTAGTCAATTGGGTGTGAAAAACCAAGGTTAAGGTTTACAACAGTACCTTTAACCGCAGCTTTATAACCAACACCAACTAGCTGCAACTTACGTTCGAAGCCTTCACTAACCCCTTTAACAAGGTTATTCAATACAGCGCGAGCAGTACCAGCTTGCATCCAAGCATCTTTCGATTCTTTAACTGGAGCAAGTTGAAGTTTACCTTCTTCCTGTTTTAGCTCGACCAGCGCATGCAGGTTGAAAGACAATGTACCTTTGCTGCCTTTCACTTCGACCTGCCGGCCGTTCTGAGTAACTGCTACACCATTAGGTACAGTTACTGGGGCTTTAGCCACACGAGACATGAGGAATCACCTATTAAGAAACAAAAGCAATAACTTCACCACCAACGCCCGCAGCACGTGCAGCGCGATCAGTCATGATGCCTTTGCTTGTAGAAACAATTGCAATACCTAAACCTTGCTTAACGCTTGGAAGTTTATCTTTACCACGGTATTGGCGAAGACCTGGACGGCTTACGCGTTTAACCATTTCGATAACTGGTTTGCCTTCGAAATATTTTAAAGTAATTGTCAAAGTAGATTTTGTCTCTTCTTGAGCAACTTCTACATTTGAAATATAACCTTCTTGTTGAAGTACGTTTGCAATTGCAACTTTCAACTTAGAAGAAGGCATAGAAACAGTTTGTTTCTTAGCCATTTGTGCGTTACGAACACGTGTTAGCATGTCGGCAACGGTATCTTGCATACTCATTTAGTCGCTCCTTACCAGCTTGCCTTAACAACGCCTGGTACATCACCCTGCATTACTGTGTCACGTAATTTGTTACGGCTTAAACCGAACTTACGGAAGTAACCATGAGGACGACCAGTTAAACCACAACGGTTACGAAGACGTACCGGAGATGCATTACGTGGCAATGCTTGTAACTTTAACATCGCTTCGAAACGCTCTTCTTCACTTGCATTTACGTTTGCAATCGTAGCTTTTAATTCAGCACGTTTTGCAGCGTATTTAGCAACTGTTTTTTCGCGTTTCAATTCGCGATTAATCATACCTTTCTTAGCCATATCGACCTCTTATTTGAACGGGAAGCCGAATGCACGCATAAGCGCACGGCCTTCGTCATCGGTGCGAGCAGTCGTAGTAATAGTAATATCCATACCACGAATACGATCAATCTTATCGAAATCGATTTCAGGGAAAACGATTTGCTCTTTCAAACCCATTGAGTAGTTACCACGACCGTCAAATGATTTCGAAGAGAAACCACGGAAGTCACGGATACGAGGGATTGCGATTGAGATCAAACGGTCCAAGAATTCGTACATTTGGTCGCCACGTAAAGTAACTTTACAACCAATCGGCCAACCATCACGGATTTTGAAACCAGCGATAGATTTACGAGCAAGTGTAATTACTGGTTTTTGACCAGCAATTAATTGCATGTCGACTACAGCGCCATCTAATAATTTCTTATCAGTTGCAGCTGCGCCTACACCCATGTTTAGGGTAATTTTTGTGATGCGTGGAATTTCCATCACGTTCTTAATGCTAAGTTCTTCTTGTAACTTCGCTTTAAGTTCTTCGTTGTAACGTGCTTTAAGTCTGGCCATTGCCTTTTCAACCTATTACTTCGCTACCGCCACTGATTCACCATTTGATTTATAAACGCGAGTTTTCACGCCATCAATCACTTGGTAACCAACACGGTCAGCCTTCTGGGTTGTAGCATTTAAAATTGCCACGTTTGAAATATGAAGCGAAGCTTCTTGAGTAACGATACCGCCTTCAGCGCCAGTTACACGATTCGGCTTTTGATGCTTCTTCACTAAGTTAAGGCCTTCAACCTTAACGCGGTCTTCAGAAACAGACAATACAGTACCCTGTTTGCCTTTTTCTTTACCTGCGATCACGATAACTTGATCGCCTTTTTTAATCTTAGCCATGATTGCCTCTTATAGAACTTCAGGAGCCAATGAAATGATTTTCATGAACTGTTCAGTACGAAGTTCACGAGTCACTGGTCCGAAGATACGAGTAGCAATCGGAGCTTTGTTGTTGTTCAGGATAACTGCAGCATTATCATCAAAACGGATCACAGAACCATCTGGACGACGAATGCCGAATTTAGTACGAACTACAACCGCATTCATCACGTCACCTTTTTTAACACGTGCGCGTGGGATTGCTTCTTTTACAGTAACTTTAATAATGTCGCCAACAGAAGCATAACGACGATGTGAACCACCAAGTACTTTAATACATTGTACGCGGCGAGCACCACTGTTGTCTGCTACGTCGAGCATAGTTTCGGTTTGAATCATTGCCCTACTCCAAAACCGAGCATCACCGGTCACAATTTCGAAAGGCTCAAAGAGTACTCGAAATTGACCGATGATGCAACAAGAACGTCGAATTACTCAGCAGCTGCTTCAACTACTTCCACTAAAGTCCAAGCTTTAGTTTTAGAAATTGGGCGGCTTTCTTTAATGGTCACAACATCGCCAAGTTTAGCAACATTGTTCTCATCATGAGCGTGTAACTTAGTTGAACGGCGAATTGATTTGCCATACAACGGGTGTTGAACGCGGCGTTCGATAAGAACAACAATAGACTTGTCCATTTTGTCGCTTACTACTTTGCCGGTTAACGTGCGGACTGTTTTTTCACTCATTGTCCGTTCCCCTGTTTTTCGGTAAGGAGTGTCTTAATACGAGCAATTGTCTTACGAGCAACTTGCACTTCATGCGATTTACCCAACTGACCAGTTGCTTTCGCCATACGAAGACGGAATTGATTAAGCTGTTGCTCATCAAGCAAAGCTTTCAACTCTTCTACCGATTTTTCACGTAGATCTTTAGTTTTCATTACATTACCGTCCGAGTCACGATAGTGGTTTTAAACGGAAGTTTAGCAGCAGCTAAAGCAAATGCTTCACGCGCTAATTCTTCGTTCACACCTTCAATTTCGTACAGGATCTTACCTGGTTGGATCTGGCAAACCCAGTACTCCACGCTACCCTTACCTTTACCCATACGCACTTCAAGAGGCTTTTGAGTAATTGGTTTATCCGGGAATACGCGAATAAAGATTTTACCACCACGCTTAATACGGCGGCTAATAGTACGACGTGCAGCTTCAATCTGACGAGCAGTCATACGACCACGTTCAGTTGCTTTGATTGCAATCGAACCAAATGATACTGTACTACCACGATGCGCTAGACCAGTATTACGGCCTTTGTGCACCTTACGGAATTTGGTACGTTTAGGTTGCAACATGGATTATTCTCCCTTGTCAGCAGCACGGTCACCGCGACGACCACGACGCTCTTGACCTTCACCACGACCACGACCACGTTTAGCTGGACGATCTTCAGCAGGAGCAGGGTTCATGACTTGTTTCATGCCACCTAAAATCTCGCCACGGAAAATCCAAACTTTAACACCAATCGTACCGTAAGTTGTTTCTGCACGCATAGTTGCATAGTCAATGTCTGCACGTAGCGTATGTAAAGGTACACGACCTTCACGATACCATTCTGTACGAGCAATCTCTGCACCACCTAAACGGCCAGACACTTCAACTTTGATACCTTTAGCACCAGCACGCATAGTGTTTTGAACCGCACGCTTCATAGCACGACGGAACATTACACGCTTTTCTAATTGAGAAGCGATTGCTTCAGCAACTAAACGCGCATCTAAGTCTGGGCGATCAATTTCGTTGATACTTACTTGCGCTGGAACACCCATAATGCTGGTAAGTTCGCGCTGTAATTTCTCAATATCTTCGCCTTTTTTACCGATTACGATACCAGGACGAGCTGTGCTAATAGTTACTTTAGCAGCGCCTGATGGACGTTCGATAAGAATGTTGCTTACCATCGCATTCTTAAGTTTTTTAGTTAAAAACTCACGAACTTGAAGATCTTTAAGCAAGTATTCAGCGTATTGTTTCGGATTCGCATACCAGTTAGCGTTATGACGTTTCACAACACCTAGGCGGATACCGATTGGATGAACCTTCTGACCCATATCAAACCCCTACCTTAACGGTGATGTGACAAGTACGCTTAGTAATACGATCTGCACGGCCTTTAGCACGTGGCATAATACGTTTAAGGCTCATGCCTTCGTCAACGTAAATCGTAGATACTTTAAGATCGTCAACATCTAAACTGTTATTGTGTTCAGCGTTTGCAATCGCAGATTCCAATGCTTTTTTTACTAAAACAGCAGCTTTTTTATTGCTGAAGTTTAAGATATTTAAAGCATGCGCAACAGATTTGCCGCGAATAAGATCTGCAACCAAACGTGCTTTCTGTGCCGAGATAGCGGCACCGCGTAATTTAGCAGTTACTTCCATCATGACACCTATTAACGTTTAGATTTCTTGTCAACACCGTGACCACGATAGGTACGAGTTGGCGCGAATTCACCGAGTTTATGACCAACCATATGCTCAGTAACAATTACTGGAACGTGGTTGCGACCATTATGAACAGAAATTGTTAAACCAACAAAATCTGGAAGGATCATCGAACGACGAGACCAAGTTTTAATCGGCTTGCGAGAGTTACTAGCAACAGCCGCTTCAACCTTAGCGAACAAGTGCGCATCGACGAATGGGCCTTTTTTCAGAGAACGAGGCATTAGTCAGATTCCTTTACTTGACGCGACGGTCGCGAATAATCATCTTAGTCGTACGCTTATTGGTACGTGTCTTGTACCCTTTAGCTTTTTGACCCCATGGGCTTACAGGTTGAATACCTTTGTTACGCCCTTCACCACCACCGTGCGGGTGATCAATCGGGTTCATCGCCATACCACGTACGGTAGGACGAACACCACGCCAGCGCGAAGCACCAGCTTTACCCAATGAACGAAGGTTGTTTTCTTGGTTAGAAACTTCACCAATTACAGCGCGGCATTCAACATGTACTTTACGCATTTCGCCTGAACGAAGACGAATAATTGCGTAAGAACCATCACGACCCAACAACTGAACAGAAGCACCAGCAGAACGCGCTAATTGCGCACCCTTACCAATTTTAAGTTCAACGTTATGAAGTGTAGAACCGATCGGCATATTACGAAGTGGCAAGCAGTTACCTGGACGAATTGGAGCATCGTTACCAGATTGTACTTTATCGCCAGCACGTAAGCCTTTAGGTGCGATGATATAACGACGCTCACCATCAGCATATTTCAACAAAGCAATATGTGCTGTACGGTTTGGATCGTATTCAATACGCTCTACAACAGCTGGGATGCTGTCTTTGTTACGTTTGAAGTCAACGATACGGTAGTGTTGTTTATGACCACCACCAACGTGACGAGTAGTAATGTGACCGTTGTTATTACGACCACCAGTACGTTTTTTAGCTTCAACCAACGGTGCGTAAGGAGCGCCTTTGTGAAGATGGTCATGAACCACTTTCTCTACAAAGCGACGTCCTGGAGACGTTGGCTTACATTTTTGAATCGGCATAATTTTCGTCCTTATTCCGCTGCGCTTTCAGCGGTATCGCCCAAGTCAGCCATTTCAACATCTTGGCCAGCTTTCAGGGTGACGTATGCTTTTTTAACATCAGAACGGCGTCCCAATGTACGACCAAAGCGCTTAGTCTTACCTTTAGTAATAGTTGTGTTAACTTTAACAACTTCTACACCAAAAAGTTTTTCAACTGCTTTTTTGATTTCAAGTTTAGTAGCATTGATGTCTACTTTAAATACTTGAACACCAACAGTATCACCTAATACTTGTGCCTTTTCTGAGAAGACTGGTCCTTTTAGGACTTGATAGATACGTTCGTTGTTCATCCGAGTTCTACCTCAATTTTCTTAGCAGCAGCTACAGACATCACAACTTTATCAAACGCGATCAAGCTTACAGGATCGATTGCAGTTGCATCTACCACATCTACATGCGGAAGGTTGCGTGCTGCAAGATATAAGTTCTCATCTACAGCGTCAGTAACGATTAATGCACGAGCAGCATTTAAGTCGTTAAGCTTTGCAAGCAATTCTTTAGTTTTTGGAGCTGCAACTGCAAACTCTTCAACTAATACAAGACGATCTTGGCGAACAAGTTCAGCTAAGATACATTGCATTGCACCGCGGTACATCTTACGGTTTACTTTTTGAGACCAATCTTGTGGACGAGCAGCAAAAGTTTTACCACCGCCAACCCAGATAGGGCTACGAATAGAACCCGCACGAGCACGACCAGTACCTTTTTGACGGAATGGCTTCTTACCACCGCCAGAAACGTCTGCACGTGATTTTTGAGCACGAGTACCTTGACGACCACCTGCTAAGTAAGCAGTAACAACTTGGTGTACAAGAGCTTCGTTAAATTCACGTCCGAAAGCAACTTCAGACAATTCAACAGCAGAGCCGGAAACAGTTTTCAAATTCACGGTATTTCCCCTCAGGCCTTGATGGTAGGACGTACAATCACGTCACCGCCAGTTGCACCAGGAATTGCACCTTTAACAACTAAAACAGAACGTTCAGCGTCAATAGATACGATTTCAAGACCTTGTACTGTTACGCGTTCGTCACCTAAGTGTCCAGCCATTTTCTTGCCTTTGAACACGCGTCCAGGAGTCTGGTTTTGACCTGTAGAACCTAATACACGGTGAGAAACTGAGTTACCGTGAGTAGCGTCTTGAGTACGGAAGTTCCAACGTTTAACACCACCTTGGAAACCTTTACCTTTTGATTGACCAGTTACGTCAACAATTTGACCAACTGCGAACAAATCAACGCCAATAGTACCGCCAACTTCACGGCCTTCAAGCTCAGCTTCAGTAACACGGAACTCTTTAACTAAACGACCAGCAGCAACACCAGCTTTCGCGAAGTGACCTTTCTGAGCGTTAGTTACGCGAGATTCGCGACGTTCACCAGTAGTTACTTGAACAGCTTGATAACCATCAGTTTCAAGTGTTTTGATTTGCGTAATGCGGTTTGGATCGACTTCGATGACTGTAACAGGTACAGAAACACCTGCATCTGTGAAGATGCGAGTCATACCACATTTGCGACCGACTAAACCAATAGCCATGTGCATAAACCTCTAAAAAAGCGGCCTAATTAACTTAGAAGTTAATCAACCGAAAGCCTTAACCCAAAGCGATCTGAACATCAACCCCAGCCGCAAGATCTAATTTCATCAATGCATCAACAGTTTTATCTGTAGGTTGAACGATATCGATCAAACGTTTGTAGGTGCGGATTTCGTACTGGTCACGCGCATCTTTGTTAACGTGCGGTGAAGTAAGAACGTTGAAGCGTTCGATGCGAGTAGGCATCGGAATTGGACCACAAACTTGTGCGCCAGTACGCTTAGCGGTTTCTACGATCTCTTGAGCAGATTGATCAATCAGACGATGATCAAAAGACTTCAAACGGATACGAATTCTCTGGTTAGACATACCAGTAAACTCCAAGCCAAACATATAAAGAATCACCCTTGACGCATCTCACCCATTGGTAAGTGTCAAAGGCAGTGAAAATCACTAAGGTCATGATCGATGCCACGACTGTAATGCACATTTACTACTTTCTTCGCAGTAAATGCCCCTCTTTTTGAGGGTCGCCCATTATAACGATTGTTTAAGTCTTATGCAATTCTCTTTTTCTATTTTTTGTTCAAAACGCACTTTAACCTAGTATTCTCAACTCACTCTAGGCATTTATGACAAATTCAATCGCTTTATTTAAGAGTTGATTACCTTGTTCAAATTTTTGTGCTTCTGAATATTGCAGTTCACTCACAGGCTGAACATATTCCCCATTAAAAATAGATAGCTCTTCTTCATTTTCAAGCAAGAGTTCTAACGTTGCTGGTGTCATTTCTGGATGAAATTGAAAACCAAGCACATTTTTTCCAATTTGATACATCTGATTACGACAAGCTATATTCTCGGCTAAGTGTATAGCACCTTTGGGTATTTCAAATGTTTCGCTATGCCACTGCATCACCTTTATCTTTTCAGGCAATGGAAAGCTGTCTTGAGGTAAATTTGCTACCCTTTGAACTGTCGACCAGCCAAGTTCCTGATAGCGGTTTCGACTGACTGCGGCGCCTAGCGCATTAGCAATTAGCTGCCCACCCAAACAGAGACCTATAGCAGGCTTTCCTGCTGCTAAATAACGACGCAACCATCTTTTCTCTATCTTAAGCCATGGATAATTCGCCTCATCATTTACACTCATGGTGCCACCCATGACTAATAATAAGTCAACCTCATCAATTTGTGGTAAAGCTTCTATTTCAAGTGACCGATCAACCGGAAGTGCAAAAAACTCCGTAGAACTAATAGTCGCGTGGTGAGCTTTTAAAAATGAATAACAACTCCCAAAACCCTCACCCGCGATATGTTGAAAATAATGAACTCTTAAATGCGACTTCATGCGCTTAAACCTATTGTTGTTAGAATGTTGTAGTGGTCTTTGCAAAAATAAAGCCAAGTTTTTGTTTTATAGGTCTACTGTAACGAAACGTCTTACAAAACTTTATAAATCTAGCGAAGAATTTAAATTTCTCTTAATCTAACTTTATCATTTAAAACATAACGCACTATGAAAAAGCATAACGATTTCCAGACTCGTCTCATTCATGCCCCAAGAAAGGCTCCGCAATTCATTGAAACAGTGCAACCTCCCTTATTTCGCGCATCAACCATTATTTTCAAATCAACTTCGCACCTTTTTGATCGTCACTGGACTGATAAGTACGACTATAGCTATGGAACACATGGCACCCCTACCACATTCACCTTAGGCGACAATATTGCGCAAATTGAAGGTGGTTTGCATTGTTTGCTTGCACCGAGTGGCCTATCCGCAATTAATATTGTGAACTCAGCATTTTTAAGCACTAATGATGAAGTATGGGTTCCAGACAATATTTACGGGCCAAATCTAGAACACTTAACTTATCTACAAAGCCAATATGGCATTATTGTTAAAGTATATAACCCTATTGACGCTGCAAGTTTTCAACCCACCGAAAGAAGTAAACTATTATGGTTAGAAGCTGCAGGTTCAGTTACTTTAGAATTCCCTGATCTTAAAAATCTAGTCAAGAAAGCTAAAAAGCATGGTGTATTGACTGTTCTAGATAATACTTGGGGAGCTGGGCTTGCGTTTAATGCTTTTAATTTTTCTGATGAACATCTATCAGTCGATTTAACCGTTCACGCACTAACAAAATATCCAAGTGGTGGTGGTGACATTTTAATGGGCAGCATTGTAACTCGTGATGAGAAACTTCATCACCGCCTATTCCGCACACATGCCATTTTAGGCATCGCAATCTCTGGAGATGATGCGGCTCAAGTTCAACGTAGCCTTGCTCATATGTCTTTACGCTATGAACAACAGTCAGCCAATGCTCATACTCTACTTAAATGGCTAAAGAACCAGCCTCAATTTGCACAAGTTCTACACCCAAGTGATGAATCCTCACCAGGCCATCAATATTGGCAAGAGATCTGTATAGACGGTCAAAGTGCTGGCTTAGTGAGTGTTATTTTTAAACCTGAATATGACATTACAGCAGTACGTCGTTTCTGCGATGCATTAGAGTTATTTAAGCTCGGCTTTAGCTGGGGTGGACCTGTTAGCCTGATTATGCTTTATGATTTAAAAATGATGAGAAAACTTGAGAATACACATTTACAACAAGGATTATTGGTTCGATTCTGTATAGGACTAGAAGATCCGCAAGATTTGATACAAGATATCGAAAATGCACTGAAACAACTGTAAAACGACAAGATTATAGTGACTCAAACCATAGGATAAAAATATATGGGTACACCGATTGTTATTGCTAAAAATATTAAGGACACATCAAAAGAAATTGTTTTACTTCCCCAGTTTGCTAACCGTCATGGACTTATTGCAGGCGCGACAGGTACAGGTAAAACAGTTACGTTAAAAGTTCTAGCAGAGAGTTTCTCTCGAATCGGTGTGCCGGTATTTCTTGCCGATGCTAAAGGCGATGTTTCGAGTCTTGCAAAAGCTGGTGAAGCTTCGGATAAATTTAATGAACGCTTAAAACTTTTACAAATTGATAGTGTTCCATTCGCAGCGAACCCAGTTGTTTTTTGGGATTTATTTGGTCAGCAAGGTCATCCTATCCGAACCACCATTTCTGAAATTGGGCCAATTTTATTAGCACGCATACTAAACTTAAATGATACCCAAGAAGGTGTTTTATCTGCTGTATTCCGTATTGCAGATGACCAAGGTTTACTTTTAGTCGACTTTAAAGATTTAAAAGCCATGATCACTTTTGTGAGTGAACATGCAGCTGAATTTAAAGCCGAGTATGGCAATTTATCTCCAGCCAGCCTAGGTGCCATTCAGCGCAACTTACTCGCTCTTGCCGACCAAGGTGGAGAACAGTTCTTTGGGGAACCAGCTTTAAATATTCTGGATTTTATCCAAACCGATGCAAACGGACACGGTTATATCAATATTCTTGCTGCTGACAAGCTCATGAATACGCCTAAGTTATATGCCACTTTCCTCTTATGGATGCTTTCAGAGTTATTTGAACAGCTACCAGAAGTGGGTGATATGGATAAGCCTAAACTCGTGTTTTTCTTTGATGAAGCTCACTTGTTATTTGATAATGCTAGCCAAGCACTCCAAGACAAAATTGAACAAGTGGTACGTTTAATCCGCTCCAAAGGGGTGGGTATCTACTTTATTACTCAAAACCCACTCGATTTACCCGAAAGCGTTCTGGGTCAACTTGGTAATCGCGTTCAACATGCATTACGCGCATTCACCCCTAAAGATCAAAAAGCTGTAAAAACCGCAGCAGACACTTTCCGTGCTAATCCCGAGTTTAAAGTTGATGAAGCTATTACCCAACTAGGTGTTGGTGAGGCATTAATTAGCTGTCTAGATGAGCAAGGTACGCCACAGATTGTAGAACGTGGTTGGGTTATGCCTCCGTACTCTGCATTTACACCGATCACTCCAGAAGAGCGTCAGACTTTAATCTCGCAAAGTATTATTGCTGGGGTTTATGAACAAGCTGTAGATCGTGATAGTGCCTATGAAATGCTACAGAATAAAGTTGCTGAACGCGAACAACAGCAGCAAGACGCCGAACTTGCAAAACAACAAGCTAAAGAACAAGAAACTTTAGCAAAACAGCAAGCTAAAGAGCAGGAACGTTTGGCACGTGAGCAATTAAAAGAGGAAGAAAGAGCAGCCCGTGAACGAGCTAAACTCACACAAGACATTGTTGGAACTTTTGCCAAAAGTGCTGCACGCAGTTTAGGAGGAAGTACCGGCCAAAAACTCGTAAGAGGCTTGCTCGGCACTTTATTTGGTAAATAAAAATATTAAAAAAATTGAGTTAATTTTAGGGGATTTTATATCCCCTAATTTTTTTATGGTTTTTATAAAAAAGTTATTGCCATTAATTTTTTAAAGATGTATTTTAAATACATCTTATATAGCCAGATAAATAAGGTCTAGCCATGACTCCACAACAAATTGAACTTGTTAAATCTACTGTACCGGTTTTACGTGAACACGGCGTTACGCTGACTACATACTTTTATAAGCGCATGCTTAATAACAATCCCGAGTTAAAAAATGTTTTTAATTTAGATGACCAAACCAGCTTACGTCAGCCACGTGCTCTTGCAGCTGCTGTGCTTGCTTATGCAGAAAATATTGAGAACCCTACTGTTCTAGCTAAAGCGGTAGAACGCATCACCACTAAACACGTGAGCTTAGATATTCAACCAGACCAATATGCAATTGTTGGAGACAACTTGCTTCATTCAATTAGTGAAGTACTCAACGTGCCATTCGAATCAGAGCTTATTGAAGCGTGGAAACAAGCATACTTACAGTTGGCTGATATCTTGATTGGTGTTGAAAAACAAAAATATGAGCAACTTGAGAGCTTAAAAGGTGGATGGGCTGGCTGGCGTTCATTTGAAATTACTCAAATTGATCCTTTGGAATCTGGCAAACGCTTCACTTTAAAAGCAACTGACCATGAAGACGTACTGACTAGCCCAGCAAATGCTTTTATTTCTGTTAAAGTACAAGTTCCCGAACAACAACTTGAACAACCGAAAGCTTTTAAATTTACTGAAGCTCAAGAAGATAACTCGTATCACTTTGAAGTGCAGCCTGAAGAAAATCATACAGAGTTTTCGGTTGCTAATATTTTACTTGAGCATTATAGAGTGGGTGATCAAGTACAGGTTTCAGCCCCTTTAACGCTGTAATGTAAAAACCTCTTGCCTGAAAGTTTTCTTATTTAGACTTTCAGGCTAAGATGATCATCCTTTTAATCTCTTCCATTTTTGGTGATCATGCAGCTTAATAAATTTACCGATTATGCATTACGACTCTTAATGTATGTTGCACGCCCAAGTGATGCACCCTACACGATTGCAGAAATCGCGAAAGATTTGCATGTTTCACAAAACCATCTAGTTAAAGTTGTTCACTTCATGGGCAAGCAGGAATGGATTATTACCATTCGTGGAAAAGGCGGCGGAATTCGCTTAAATCCAGATGCACTTAACTCAAATTTAGGTTCAATCGTTCGAATATTACAGGGCGACAATCAAATCGTTGAATGTAATACACCACCTTGTGTATTACGCAGTCACTGTGGTTTAAAAGGTATTTTAGATCAGGCTTTAGAGAGTTTTTATCAAAGCCTAGACCAATACACACTCGGAGAAGTTTTGCAGCAATCAAAATCTGCTCCTGCCAACTCCCCTATTGCATTTTTACAAATCTAAGCTCTACTGATTTTGATAAGTCGACTTATTGAAAATTAGCAAGAATACCCAAGCTCCTTTATACTAGGCGCGAGCCCTCTCATTTAAAAAGTTATTTTTTATGCGTCGTAGTGAAAAATCGAAAGACACCAAAGCCAGACTCGCACCCAAGCAAAAGATCAGCTATGAAAAGAAACCAGACCCAGCGATCACGGCATATGCTGTGCAATCACTCAACTGGTTACGCCAAGCTGAGTTTCTAATGAGTGCACCTAAATTGGCACTTTGTGTTGAAGATAGTGGCTACGAGATCGCTTTTGCAGGACGCTCAAATGCCGGTAAGTCCAGTGCTATCAATGCACTAACCAACAAAAAACAACTCGCGCGCGCCTCTAAAAAACCTGGCCGTACCCAGATGATTAACTTCTTTAGTCTCGGCAACCCCGATCAACGTTTAGTCGATCTTCCCGGCTATGGCTATGCAGCCGTACCTGAAGATATGAAACGAGTATGGCAAAAAGAATTAGAGAACTATTTAATCCATCGTAAAAGCTTACAAGGCTTAGTATTACTAATGGATATTCGCCATCCTCTACAGCATTTCGACATGATGATGCTAGAGTGGGCTTATTCACGTCATCTCTTTGTTCATATTCTCTTAACGAAAGCAGACAAACTTAATCGTGGCCCTGCAAACAAAGTGCTATTAGAAGTTAAGCAACAACTGAAAAAAATGAAGCTTGATTTCTCGATTCAACTTTTCTCATCACTTAATAAATTAGGTTTAGAAGAGCTAGCAAGTGTTATGGCTGGACGCCTGCATTTTACGCTTGATCAAGAGCCGGAATTTGACGTTGACGCGATCCCTGAAGCATCAGATGAGGATGCTGAAGAGTAAATCGTCAAAACAGATACAATTTCTTTATTAAATTTATTTTCAAATTGGCCCCTATTGCTAAACACAAATGTAGGGGCTTTTTTTATACTCGTTATAACTTCATCGAGTTAAAAATCAGGACTAAATGATGAAATTGTTATCTTTTTTGAAGAACAAGGCTTTAGGTTCTTCTATTGACTATAAAATTCTTCCACGTAAAGTAAAATTTGACTGGAAAGATACCCCTGTGGACTGGATTCCAAATCAGCCTTTTGCAAGTTATTTTATTAATGAAATTAATAACATTTTACCTGCTGGAGAGTTCTGGTTTTGCCGTTTGTACAATAAAGTTTTACCACAAATTAAAGATGAAAAACTTAAACAGGATGTACAAGCATTTATTCGACAGGAAGCTATGCATGCCAATGCGCATACTTCGGCCAATAAAGAATATTTAAGTGCACGTAATATTGATATCCAGCGAAATCTGGACATTATGAATTATCTATTTACTACTGCCTTAGCAGATAAACCATTTGATAAAGAAGTCCCTCAATTTCTACAAGGGCAATGGGATCTTTTCCGTTTAGGCGTTATTGCAACTGTTGAGCATATGACCTGTGTATTAGGGAAATATGCACTCTATAATACGCGTTGGGAAGAATTAGGTGCTGACCCTGAAATGGTCGATCTGGTTAAATGGCATGGTTCAGAAGAAATTGAACACCGTACCGTTGCTTTTGATTTATACCGCCATTTGGGTGGTGGATATATTCCACGCTACTATTTAAGTCTTGCAGTGATTGTACTGGTGCTTGGATTATGGGTAGATGGCGCTGCACATATTATGAAACAAGATCCACGTTTTGCTGATGCAGCTAAATCCAGATTTTTCCCAGTATGGGTTGCTGTAGAATGGCTTAAGATTAGTCGCAAAGATAACCAAGTGCTACCAAATCCATTCTGGCTGATTGCCCAACAAATTGATTACCTCATGCCTTGGTATGATCCAGTTAAAGAAGGCAGTACTGAAGATGCGGTAAGTTATTTATCTCAATCTCCAGCAGCAAAAAGAGCCGAGTTACAAGCAGCTTAAAAATAAAAAAGCAGGATTTTAAATCCTGCTTTTTTATTGAATGATCAGATACTGATATCTTTTTCTTTAGTATATCGATCTACAACCACACTAATCATCATATCGCCCTGAACATTTACCACTGTTCTTACCGTATCCAATAAACGGTCAATCGGAAGTAAAATTGCAATCGCTTCGGCTGGCAAGCCTACAGACTGTAAAACCATAATCATGGTGACCATACCAGCACTCGGAATTCCAGGTGCACCCAGTGATGCAATCATTGCTGTTAAACACACAATAATTTGTTGTGTCAGGTTTAAGTCTAGCCCCACCAAATTTGCGACAAACAATGCAGCGGCTGCTTCATATAAAGCCGTACCATCCATATTAAGCTGTGTACCTAAAGGAATTACAAAACCAGCTGTTTGCGGACGAACACCTAAGTTTTCCTGTGCGCATTTCATACTAAGAGGCATTGTGGCAGAACTAGAGCTGGTTGCAAATGCTGTAATTAGCGCTGTACGTGTTCCTTTGAAAAAAGTCCAAGGACTCATGCGGCCAAAAATCCAAAGTAGTAACGGTAAAACAACAGCACCATGAAAAATGGTAGTCCCTGTCACTACAACAGCAAACTCAGCCAAACGACTGAGTACTGAAATATCTTCCGTTGCCATTAACTTTGCTAATAAAGCAAAAATACCCAAAGGCGCTAGCTTCATTACCCAGCCGACTAGCATCATCATCATTTCAAAAAATTGATGACTTAATACACGAATACTTTTAAAACGCTCACCGCCATGGACTAAAGCAACACCAACAAATAGCGCAAACACCACAACAGCTAAAACGTTACCATCGCTGAATGCTTTAAATGGGTTAATTAATGTATTTTGAATAAAATTAGTGAAAAAACTTGCAGGATTTAAACTATCTGGCGCCTGATAGTTTTGCATAGACGTTTGGAAAATAGAGATATCTATACCACGCCCTACTTCAAATAGATGAGCACAACTTATACCTAAAATTAAAGCCAATGTTGTTGTGGTCAAACAACATAAAAAGGTAATTTTCCAGACTGGACCTAACTGCCCCCCCGCCTGCAAATTAGAAACACCCACAACAATCGAGCTAAAAATCAAAGGCACCAACAACATTTTAAGCAGCCCAATAAAGACACTACTTAATATGCCTAACCCATATAAACTATGTTTTACAAACGCAGTATCGGGATACAACGTTAATATAAAACCAAAGGCTAAGCCTAAAATGGCCGCAATAAGAATTTGTGTGTTTAAGTTCATATCAGCATTATTTTTTTCAGTTGGCAATCCTTTTGCAAATATGACATGAGCGCGCTTTTCATACGAGCAATTTTTTGTCACATCGTTTCAATTAAAAATAAAAAAGCCATCTGATGAGATGGCTTTATAAATAAGTTTATTGCGTTTCAATTTCCCGCAAACGAATTAAACCCTCTTGCACGGTACTGCATACCAACTGACCATTTTGCCACATACGGCCAAAGTTCAAGCCGCGAGAAGCTGCGCTAACGGTTGCTTCCATATCGTAAAGCATCCATTCATCAGCACGCAGCGGGCGATGGAAATAGATGGCATGATCAATACTCGCACACTGCAAACTTGGAGAAATATAGCTAAGCCCATGCGGTCTCAAAGCAGTTGTCATTAAGGTAAAGTCTGAATAAAACGCAACAATTGCTTGATGCAAAGCAATATCATCTAATTGTTTTGGAATACGGTCATGTGTGCGGATATAGTGCGCATTATAAGGAGCTTCAGGTTGAGGCTGAAACGGATTTACCGGATCAATTGGGCGAATTTCTACATGGCGCTCACGCATGAAACTAGCACGAACATTTTCAGGTACGAAATTTAAAATACCTTCTTTGAGCTCATTTTCAGATTTAAGAGTCTCTGGTGCAGGATACTCTGGCTCTTGATGTTGATAGTTCAAGCCTTCTTCGGGGTTAGCAAAAGAAACCATCGCCGAAAAGATAACTCGTCCGTGTTGAATGGCACGAACCTGACGACTTACGAAACTTTTCCCATCACGTAAACGGTCTACTTCATAAATAATTGGGGCATTAATATCGCCGCCATATAAAAAATATGCATGCAAAGAATGCGCTGGGCGATCGGTTGTATAAGATGCCGCACGTAAGGCCTGCCCCAAAACCTGCCCACCAAAGACACGTTTACCGACAAGATTACGGCTTATGCCACGGTAAATATTTTCTTCTAGCTTCTCTAAAGTAAGAAGATCGACAAGTTCTTGGGTTAACGCATTCATGAGAGATACCTTCATATTTCAGGTAAAAAATCGTATTAAAGTACAGATGTGTAGAATCTATTGTGCCATAAAAAACTATTTGAACATGGAACAATCAGTCAACTTCTGACGAAGATTGCTCATATAACAGCTAAAAATACGATTTTTAACGATAAAATATGCCAAAAGCATTATAATTTATAAGAAAGTAGCATATTGTTTTTTTTAATAAATGCCGCAAAATAATTACCCTCTGCATTTGGTGCTGGGATTTGTCTTTAAGAAGTAGGAGTTCTTATGTCCAAGAGTGGGTTTGGTCAAATGTATCGTCGGCTTTCGAGTAAACTACTTGACCTCGTGGTAACACCACATGTTCTTGGGGAAGTTCCTACTGAACCAGTATCAGAAACAACAGAAACAGAAGCAAAAACTGACCGCCAAAAAGTGGTTTGTTACGTCTTACAAAACCACTCTCGAAGCAATGCTTTAGTGGTTGATGGAGAAACGCGTCGTTTAAATTTAAAACCTGCGTTAGACCCACTCATTGTGGGTACTCATCAGGAAAAAGCATCAGTTTTATTTTTACAGCACAATGATGAAAATAATTTACTGAATCCGCCTCCTCATGCTTTTCCACCACGCTTATTAAAACTGATTGAAGTTTTACAAGAAAATCCTGAACTTGATATAGAGCTTGTTCCGGTTACAGTTTTATGGGGCCGTTCGCCAGATAAAGAAGATTCTTGGTTTAAATTATTATTTTCAGACACATGGGCAACACCAAGCACAGTTAAGCAGCTGGTTAATATTGGTTTGCATGGCCGTCAGTCTTATTTAGAGTTTCATGAACCACAATCGCTACGTGAATTGGTTGAATATGCACAGCAGCATTATCCAAATCTTTCACCAGCAACTTATATTGTAAGTACGTTAAATGATTATTTAGACCGTCAGCGTGAAGTCGTGTTAGGCCCCGATTTGTCGGATCGCCGCAATGTCATGCAATCGGTTGTTAAATCTCGTGATGTGCAAGAAGCAATCCGCCGTGAAAGTATTCGCGGAAAAGTGAGCATGCTTGAAGCTGAACGCCGTGCGATCGGCTATGTGAATGAAATCGTATCGGATTATTCACACTCAGCAGTGCGCTTTGCCGATCTTGCCTTAACACGCCTATGGACCCAGCTTTATGACGGCGTAGAGGTGCATAACTTTAGTACCGTTCGTGAACTAGCGAAAGACTATGAAGTTGTCTACACACCTTGCCACCGCAGTCACATTGACTATTTACTATTGTCATATGTCATCTATAAACGTGGCTTAATGGTTCCGTATATTGCTGCAGGCGATAACTTAAACTTACCTTTCGTTGGTCAGCTTTTACGTGGTGGCGGTGCATTCTTCATTCGTCGCTCTTTCCGTGGAAATGGGCTCTACACTACTGTATTTAAAGAATATCTATATAGTATTTTGTCACGCAACACGCCACTTGAGTACTTTATTGAAGGTGGACGTTCACGTACTGGACGTTTATTACCGCCTAAAACTGGTATGCTTGCCATGACAGTTCACAGCCATTTACGTGGCCGTGCCAAACCGATCGTTTTCTTACCAACTTATATTGGTTATGAACGACTCATGGAAGGCTCAACTTACGTAGGCGAAATGCAAGGTAAGCCAAAAGAAGCCGAATCTATTTTTGGTATTGTGAAAACCTTACGAAAAATTGAACGTATCTTTGGTAAAGTCCACGTGAATTTTGGTGAACCCGTTTTCCTTGATGATCTGCTTAAGCAACATAATGCAGAAAACGTTTATATCGAGAAAAATGACGACCCAATTCCTCAAGCTGTTTCAGATGCAGTAAATAGCTCTGCACATGCAATTTTAGAAAATATTAACCGAGCTGTGGTGATTAACCCTGTTTCTTTACTTTCTATTATTTTGCTTGCGACTCCAAAGCATACGCTTGATGAAGAAATTTGTATTAAGCAGCTAGAAGCTTATCGTAACTTGGCATCGAACTTCCCATATGACCAACGTATGGAAGTAACGCCACTTTCTGGTAAAGAAATTATTGCGTATGGTTTAAAGCTTAAACTCATTAAACGCGTTCAGCATGCGCTTGGCGATATTATTGCGATTGAAGATAACCAAGCTGTTCTTCTGACTTACTTCCGTAATAACATCTTGCACGCCTTTGTTTTACCTTCATTAGTGGCATCGCTTGTTGAGCATAATGGAAAAATCAGTCGTTCAGATTTAACTAATGTCATCTATACGCTCTATCCATTCTTGAAAGCTGAGTTATTCCTTAAATGGAAGAGCAGCGAGCTTAAAGCACAAGTTGAGCAATATGCAGATGCTCTAGTTCAATCTAACCTTATTCAACAAGACGATGAAGGTAACTTGGTTAGCTCTGCGCCAAATACAGAAGAGCATAATCAGCTTGTTGTTTTAGCAACGCCAGTTAAGCAAAGTCTTGAGCGCTACTACATGACACTTGCGCTCATTACTCAACGTGGTTCAGGTAATATCTCTGCTAAACAAGTTGAAGAATTAAGTCATTTATTAGGACAACGTTTATCAGTTCTATATGAATTTAATTCGCCAGAGTTCTTCGATAAAGCTTTATTCCAAAGCTTCTTAAAAGTACTTACGCAGCAAAATTACATTCGCACTAACGATCAAGGCCAAATTGAGTTTGATGACAACTTCCGTCAAATGGCTGCTGGCGCACAGTTGGTGCTTGATGAAGTAACCTTGCAAATGTTGCAGCACATCACTACCTTTACTGACGAAGAATTGAAAGATGCTCTTGAAGCAATGGCATCTCAACAAGCTAAACGCCGTTTAAAACGCAAAAAAGCTTAAAGTCTTCAGTCAAAATAAAAGGCAACTTCGGTTGCCTTTTATTTTATTAGCGAATTGGACATTCAAAATAACGTGGATCGTCCATACAACGTAAGCGCTTCATAAGCTGAACGAAATAAGCATCGTAATAACCTGAAAGAACGTACTGATTACGTATTTTGGCAACCATTACGTCATAACTTTGCTTCTCATAAAAAGAGACATCTACCCAATAATAAGCAGGTAAATGATTTTCCCATTGTGTCGCACGATTCGTCAGCAATTGGCTATTTTGAACGAACCATCCTCGAATTTTTCGGCCAAAATTAGCAGGATAAGCTTGCGGCTTAATAATTAAATTGACACCGAAATATGCTAAAGGAAAATTAATGACTTGAGTATCTGGTCCAAATTCTTTTTTTAAGTTATACGGCAATAATCCATACACTGGGGCAGCAATAATATCGATTTTATTTTGCTTAAACTGCGCAATCGCGTTAGATAAATCGACATAGACTGGCTGAGCACCTACACTTCGTACCAGTGCTTGTTGTGGTGGATTGTTGGGTAGCACCCCAATACGCTGATTTCTTAATTGAGCGACTCTAGAGAGGTTCTTATTTTTTAGAACCATGTAAGCAGTTCCAATTGGAATCATTCCTATAGCTTCATAATTCTTAGAAACTAACCTTTTCTCGATTGTAGGATGATTTAAAAGCTGCAAAAAGCTTTTGGCCGTACGGTTATTAGGAATAAGCCCTATACCCGCGGTACTTCCCATAAATTGGCTATAACGATAAGTATTGAAATTGGATGCAGCTAAACCTGAACATTTTCCATCATCAAAGGCTTGTATGGCCTGCTGTTCTTTTTGATAGGTAACCACTTTAAATTTGACTTGGTATTGCTGGGCATAAAGTCGAATGTCATTTAAACGGCGAGTAATATCCCCTTGGGACCCGATAGGATCATAGGCACACCACACCTGATCCTCAGCCCAACTCGCAACAGCTGTTACGCTCAAGATAAGAGCTAAACAAATTTTTTTCACTTTCAACCTTTTTATCTTTATCGGCAATTTGACTGCCTCATCAGGTATTTATGTTCTTATTTAAAGTTTAATCAAAATTTCATTTAGTGCTATGAACATTTAAACATAATAAATAGTCATTAAAGCAAATTGGATGTTCCAACTGAAAACCTGTTGTAGATAAATGTTTTGCATAAATTCTTTTACCTGAAATTTGGTTTGATTCTAAAGTTAATTCTGGCAAACCCAATTGTTTTTGAAACCACGCGATAACTTCGTGCAGAGGTAATGGTTGATTATTAGTCACAATATAGCTTGCTTGATGATTTGCATAATCAGCCATAAAAGCCAAAAATCTTGCTAAATCATCAATATGTATTCGATTGCTATAATGTATATTTGGATAACTTTGATGATTTTCAGCCATTTTCTTTAAACGGGCAATGGAAGTTCCATAAATACCTGTCGGGCGAATAATTATAGATTGAGTTGGATAATGTTTTTGCCAGAGTAGCTCCATATTACGCAATATATTGCCTTGAGCATCATTTGGATGAATTTCACTAAAATCATCAATGATCTCCCCTGCATTTTCACCATACACCCGCGTAGAAGAGACAACAATTATTTTTTTTACTGGATGTATTTTTAATGCTTCTCGAATCGGTTCAATACTATCTACATAAGTATGTTGATAGCCCTCAACCGTACTCTCGCTTGGAGAAAGTAAAATATATACGACATCTACAGGTTCAATTTTACTTAAGTCGAGCGTAAAAATATCCTGAACAAGATGTGTTGCGTAACTATCCGTTTTTACACTACGGCTGATTGTGGTAATTTGATGTTCTTTCTCAAATAGTTGTTTAGCAACACGCTGAGATGTTTTACCATAACCGATAAATAATATATGCATAGAAAACTCGTTGAGGGGACATGACTTCAGTCCATCAGTTACAAGGCGTTGGATCGGCTTCAGCAGCCCTGCTCGAAAAACTAAATATTTTTACCACAGATGATTTACTGTTTCATCTGCCACGTGATTATGAAGACCGAAGTACGATTATTCCAATGAATCAACTTGTGGTTGGGCGGAGCTATTTACTCGAAGGTGAAGTCAAATCAATTGATTTCCCTCCGGGAAAACGAAAATCTATGGCAGCCTTGGTGCAAGATGAATTCGGTAAAGTCACCTTACGCTTTTATCATATTTATAAAAACCTGACTGATAAAATAAAACCCGGTCATCGCTTACGTATTTTTGGTGAAGTCCGCGTAGGTGCTCGTGGCCTTGAGATGTATCATCCTGAAATTCAGCTCATTCATGAACATACGCCTCTACCAAAAACTCAGCTTACAGCAATTTACCCAAGTACGGATGGATTAACTCAACCCAAATTACGCGAATACGTTAAACAAGCTTTAAAGCATCATAGCGACGCCTTACCAGAGCTACTCCCAAAGCAATATACCAATGGCTATGCGCTTAAAGAGGCTTTGTATTACATTCATGAGCCTCCTGTGGATGCCAACATGCTGCAATTGGCTCAAGGCTCGCACCCTGCACAGCAACGGCTTATTTTTGAAGAGTTGGTTGCGCACCAAATTAGTTTACTTAATCGCCGTGCTTATATTCGACAAATTGCCTCACCTGCATTTTCAAGCAGTAAAGTATTAGCTAAAAAACTATTAGAAGCTTTACCATTTCAAATGACCAATGCACAAAAACGTGTATCTAAAGAAATTTTAAATGACTTAAAACAACACCAACCTATGCTACGTTTAGTACAAGGCGACGTAGGTGCTGGAAAGACCCTAGTTGCAGCTGTAGCCGCTTGCCATGCTTTAGAAGCAGATTGGCAGGTTGCATTAATGGCTCCGACTGAAATTCTTGCAGAACAGCATTATTTAAACTTTAAACGTTGGTTTGAACCATTAGGTATTACCGTGGCATGGTTATCTGGCAAACAAAAAGGTAAAGCCCGTGCCCAAGCAGAACAACAGATTAAAGAAGGCCACGCGGAACTTATTGTCGGTACCCATGCCTTATTTCAAGACAATGTTGGCTTCGCTAAATTAGGGCTAGTGATTATTGATGAACAACATCGTTTTGGTGTAGACCAACGTTTAGCTTTACGCAATAAAGGTGCTGAGCAGTTCACTCCACATCAACTCGTGATGACAGCCACTCCGATTCCAAGAACTCTAGCAATGAGTGCTTATGGTGATTTAGACACATCTATAATTGATGAGTTACCTCCAGGCCGTACCCCAATTCAAACAGTTACGATTCCTCTTGATCGTCGAGAAGAAGTACTCCAACGTATTGCTTCGAATTGTAGAGATGGGAAACAGGCCTATTGGGTATGCACATTGGTTGAGCAGTCTGAGACTTTAGACGCTCAAGCAGCGGAAGCAACTTACCAAGAGATGAAAGAGCGCTTTCCTGAGCTCAACATTGGCTTGGTGCATGGCAAAATGAAAGCCGATGAAAAGCAAGCCGTCATGCAAGCATTTAAAAATAATGAATTACAACTTCTTATCGCAACAACAGTGATTGAAGTTGGAGTAGACGTTCCTAACTCTTCTATTATGGTCATTGAAAATGCCGAGCGTTTAGGGCTTTCTCAGCTACACCAATTACGAGGTCGCGTAGGTCGAGGCGCTCAAGCTAGTTTTTGCGTACTTTTATATAAAACCCCTCTCTCTCAAAATGGACAAGAGAGACTTTCTATTTTAAGAGAAAGTAATGATGGCTTTGTTATTGCGGAAAAAGATCTGGAATTACGCGGACCAGGTGAATTACTAGGGACTAAACAAACTGGGGATATGGGATTTAGGGTGGCCCGATTAGAGCGAGATGATCATCTACTGAGTCAAGCCCACTATGTGGCACAGCAAGTTTTAAAAGATTATCCAGAACAGGCAGATGCTCTATTAAAACGTTGGCTTCCTGAGGCGCCTCGCTACGCCTATGTTTAATTTTTTAAACTTCCAACATCTTATTCAGTTATTTTCACCTTGCTCATTGTGCGAGTTAGGCACGCGAGAAAAATACTCGCTCTGTAAAGACTGCTGGGAACAGCTACCTTGGCTTAAACAAACGATTCAACGTAATAATCACTCTGTTCTTGTGGCCTGTAATTATGCTTATCCAGTTAACCGGATTATTCAGCAGTTTAAATATGAACAAAAGTTACATTATCAAATCTTATTAGGTGAAATTTTAAAACAATTAAAATTTCCCAAGGTACAAGCTATTGTACCCATGCCTATTTCCAATCAGCGTTTAATCGAGCGTGGTTTCAATCAATCATTACTACTTGCCAATATCTTAAGCAGACACTTAAAAATACCTGTTTGGCAACCAATCCAACGTTTAAACGAGCACTCTCAAAAAGGACTTACTCGGCTAGAACGCTTTGAAAATATAGAACAACAATTTTTACCCCATCATCAAGAGAAACGACGTTATCGCCGCGTTCTCATTATTGATGACGTGATAACCACAGGAAGCTCTGTTCATGCGCTCAGTCAAGCCCTTAAACAATTAGGCTGCACATCCATTCATACGGCGTGCCTAGCGGCAACACTAAAGAGTTAAGCTATTGCACCGTAGATAAATACTCTTCACACCAAGGAATGACAATTTCTCGGGTCAATGGTGCAAGTTGAGTTTCCGAATCATTTAAATCTATCCACTTCATTTCTGCAATTTCGGCTGCAATTTTAGGTGCTTGGTCGAGCTGAACAAGATATAAATGACTCACCAGAATATGATCTGGCTCATTGGCAGCTGCTGTTTCGAAATGACCAATAAATTGCTCAATTACACAAGAGCTCCCGACTTCTTCTAAAATTTCTCGCTGCATGGTGATCTCTGGGGCCTCATTAGGTTCTAGCTTGCCACCCACTTGCATAAAAGTGTGTGTATTACGCTTTCTTACAAGCAACAACTGATTTTGCTCATTTAAGATCACTGCGGCAGCGACCGTAATTGTTTTCACCTATTTAACCTCGTTTATGGTTGGACATCTGCGTTTGTCCATTTTGGAGCAGGAGCCTGATATTGCTCGAATTGCTGAAGAATATCTTCAATTTTGTCTGATGCGATCAATTTATCAACGAACCGTGCTTGGCTGAATCCATTATCCACCGTTCCTTGAATCATTTTAAGTAAATCTTCATAAAAGCCCGCTACATTTAAGAAAGCACATGGCTTTTGATGAATCCCTAATTGCGCCCACGTCCATTGTTCAAAGATTTCTTCCAATGTACCAGCGCCACCCGGCAAAGCAATAAAGCCATCTGAAAGATCCGCCATCTTGGTTTTACGCTCATGCATATTTTCAACCACATATAATCTGGTTAAACCCGGATGAGCTAACTCACGATCAACTAAAGCACGAGGGATCACGCCAATGACTTGTCCACCTGCTTGTAAAGCGCTATCGGCCACCACACCCATTAGGCCTGAGCGACCACCACCATAAACCAAGGTCTTCCCTTGTTTTGCAATAGCCTCGCCTGTAGCTTGGGCAATTTTTTGGAAAATTGGGTTTGAACCAAGAGATGAACCACAGAAAATACAAATTGATTTCATAGTGTAAAAAACCGTTTTATTGAACTGTCATGCTGACAAACTAAACTATCGATAGAGTTTTTTTTTGCAAAATAGCGTATTGGCAAGTGTTTTTCGGCAAATCCTTGTCTAAAATACACCCATCCATTTCCATCAGACTGCGTGAGGAAAAAAGACACATGCTTGAAGCCTTTTATGCCACAGAACGCGGAAGTCTGGAAGATGCCACCATCAATGGTGGATTTGATCTACATCCCGAATTAGTCTGGCTTGATCTTATTGCACCCTCGCAAGAAGAGCAACAATGGGTATTAGATGCCTATGACCAAAATTTACCAACACTAAAGTCGCTTGAAGACATTTCATCTTCTGCACGATTTTACCGTGATGATGACGGTATTTTGCACATCAGTACTTATTTTTTAACGAAAAATAAAAATTATCAGGTGGATGGCGACGCTGAAGAGTCATCACATATGCTTGCCATGGTGCAAACGGTCGCTTTCATTTTACATAAAGACCGCCTCTTTACGATGCGCGGAGAAAAACTAGTTGCGTTTCGTGCCTTTCGTGCCCGTGCTCGCCGAAATGACTATGACATGGACTATAAAGATCCTACTTGGATCTTATTAGGCCTTCTTGAAGCAAAACTCGATGAGCTTGCGGATATCTTAGAAGATATCCACAAAGATTTAGAAAAATACTCCACAGAGGTTCTTAATAACCACCAACGTGAAAAAATTCTAGATCTCGATGACATGATTACACGCCTAGCTCAACAAGAAGACATGCTAGGAAAAGCACAGCTTTGTCTCATTGACTTACGACGTGTACTTACTTTCTTATCACGTCCACGTGCTTTAGGCAGTCATATTTATGATGCAGACATTCGAGAGCTCAGTGAAGATGTGCGCTCACTGGTAGAACATGATGCGTTCTTATTCCAAAAAGTACGATTCTTACTTGATACAACTTCTGGATTCATTAACACTGAACAGAATGATACGATTCGTCGATTCTCGATCTTACCAAGTATGTTAGCTCCTCCAATGCTTATTGCCAGTATTTATGGCATGAACACAGACGTATTACCTTTTGCACATGGTACGACCAGTTTCTTCGTTGTTTTGCTGATTATTATGGGTTTCTTTATTGGGCCGATCATTTATTTCCGCTGGAAAAAATGGATCTAAGCTTTGTAATAAAATGCTAATTTCGAGCATAAAAAAGCACCTAAATATAGGTGCTTTTTTTACATCAAAAACATCAGATCATTTGCAGATCATCCTGCAAATGACAGGCTTGAATGATCTTCAGCATTTTTTCAGGGACATTTTTAAAATGCAAACCAGTATTTTTTGGAGTCTCTCGTAACCATTGAACTAAAACAGCCAATGCCAAAGTACTACCATGCTCAAGCTCAGTTAAATCCACCACAAGTGGGAAGCTTTGCTGCTTCTTTATGATAGCTAAACCTGCTTGATACTGTTGTTCCGCATTTTCAAAATCAATTTTTCCCGAAACAACCAATTGTTGGTTGAGATACTGAACCACACGTCACCTACTTATTTCTTTTTGTTTTGATTAACAGCTGCGTCTGCATCAGGTTGGAAAGTTGCAATTGCTTTATTTAAATCACCGCCATTGCGTTTCACTGTTGCAGCAAACTGATTACGGAACTGTAATCCTAGATCAATACCAGAAACATTGATATTACGGATTTTCCATTGAGTACCTTTGTCAGCCAACTGGAAAGAAACAGGAATTTTTTCACCATTGTGATTAAAGTCCAATGTCACTACAGGGTTTTTACCCGCAGTTGCCTTGTAAGGACGCATGGTATAGCTTTGATTTGTATATTTAGCAAATGCGCTACCGTAATTTTCAATTAATGTATTACGGAAGTTTGTTTCAAACTGAGCACGCTGTGCAGCTGTACTATACTGATTCGTCGCATAAGTACCCATCACAATACGAGTGAACGCTTGTGAATCAACATATGGGTCTAAGTTCTGACGTACAATTGATTTTACTAAAGCAGGATTGTTCTGCAACTTAGCATGATCTGCTTTTAAACGAGCGATCAAGCCATCAGCAACACGCTTGATAAAATCAGGTGGTGCTTCTGAAGGTGCAGCAAAAGCTGTACCTGCAATCATAGTAGACAAAAGACTTGCTGTCAGGGTTTGTTTAAACAACGTATTCACCTGGAACCACTCCTTCAAATAAACTCTTACTCAACAAATGACGGCTGTGCACTGCTGTCGGTACTTGCAGGAGCTTTTTCTTCTGCTGAGGATGAACCAGCGGCAACTTTACCTGCGCCACCACCAGTAATAAATTTACTAATTAAATCTTCTAAATCCATGGTTCCTTGGGTATTTGAAATTGTATCGCCACGTTTAAGATAGTTTAAACCACCACCTGGAACGACTTTCAAATATTTCTCACCCAACAAACCATTGGTTGCAACCATTATATAAGCATCTTCATCAATACTGGTGATGGAGGACATGTTACTGATCAGTTGCTGTTCCATTGCTTTTTGTTGCTCTGGAGAAGCCTGCGTATAGTCAGAACTATAACGTAGTTCATCTAAAGCATTTTTCTGAACTTCTTTTAGCTGCTCAGCATTAAAACTTGTCAATTTTCCATCTAAACCAAAGGTTACCGTAGCCAAACGCGTAACTGGATCAAGGGTAATTGAATCAACACGACCAATTGTGACACCGCTCATCGTTACTTTAGCACGAGGCTTTAAACCATTGACGTTATCAAACTGAGCCTTCATGGTATAACTATCATTTAAGTTGGTACCAACAAGGCCACTAACTTTCATGGCTAAAAAGAACAAGGCAATACCGAAGATAATAACAAAGATACCTACGGCCAGCTCACTACTACGTGATTTCATTAAATCCCTCCGAACATGACCGCAGTCAACACGAAATCAAAACCTAAAACACATAATGAAGAATATACAACTGTTCTCGTCATTGCAGTTGCGATTCCTTCTGGAGTCGGATCACACGCATATCCTTGATATACCGCAATCCATGTACATAACAAAGCAAACACAATACTTTTGATAATGCCATTTACGACATCATGCCCAAATTGCACGTTGTTTTGCATTCCGCTCCAGAATGAGCCTTCATCGACGCCAAGAAAATCGACACCTACCATTTTACCGCCCACAATACCAATCGCAGCAAAAATGACAGTTAGCATCGGTAAACTGACCACTCCCGCCCAAAGACGTGGTGATACGATTTGTTTTAATGGGTCAACCCCGATCATTTCCATGCTGGCAAGTTGTTCGCTTTGCTTCATTGAACCAATTTCTGCTGTTAATGCAGAACCTGCTCGACCAGCAAATAATAAAGCAGCAACCACAGGTGCCAATTCACGCAGCAATGTTAAAGACACCATTGTGCCTAGCATTGATTCACTGCCGACGTTCACTAAAATTGAATATCCTTGTAAACCCAGTACCAAACCAATAAATAGGCCCGACACAGTGATAATTAACAAAGACATCACCCCTACCCGATGCATTTGGTAAATAAATCGTCCAAACCCACCAGATGAAGGAAAAGAAAAAACAATTTGTAAGAGCATTAGTGCCGCAACACCAATCCCTCGAATCCGCTCAATAACGAGTCTACCTAACCAGGCAATCGTATTCATGGACGAACCTCGTTATCTAAATAGGCTTGATGACTAAATTGGTATTCAACTGGTCCTTCTGCCGAACCTGTTAAGAATTGGCGCACAAATGGAGAAGCATATGCCTGTAATTCTTCTGGTGTTCCTTCCCCCTGAATTTTTCCTTCTGCTACAACATAAATGTAGTCAGCAATAGAAAGGGTTTCGGGAACATCATGCGAAACAATAATAGTGGTTAAATCTAAAGCTTCTCGCAATGAACGAATTAAACGTGTCAACACGCCTTTTACAATTGGGTCTTGCCCTGCAAACGGTTCATCGTACATGATTAAATCAGGGTCAAGTGCGATCGCACGTGCTAAGGCAACACGACGGTTCATACCACCTGAGAGTTCTGTAGGCATTAATTGTTCAGAACCACGCAAACCAACTGATTCCAGTTTTAATGCAACCAGTTCAGCAATTAGATTTTCAGGAAGCTTGGTATGTGCTCGAATCGGAAATGCCACATTTTCATAGACCGACATATCCGTAAATAAAGCACCACTCTGAAATAACATTCCCATACGTGCACGGGCTGAAAAAAGTTCCTGACGGGACATTTTTGCAATATCTTTACCGTCGAGCAAAACTTCACCCTGATCAGGAACTAACTGTCCACCAATCAGACGTAATAATGTTGTTTTACCTGTACCAGAAGGTCCCATAATAGCCGTAATCTGGCCACGACGTATATTTAAACTAATATTGTCATAAATGACGCGTTCCCCTCGATTAAAACTCAAATTTTTCACTTCAATAAGTGGTTGAGTCGAGAGAGGAGTTTTATTATTCATAATGGCAATCGTTCCTGCACTTTTATGCACGCATACTATAACACTGAAAATTGGCAAACTTGTTGTTATTTTGACAAAAGCAAAGCTAACTTAATTGGTAGAAATAGAAGAGGTATGTTCGTAAAAAGAGGTTAATTCAGAAATTTGAAACTGCTCAATAGAACTTCCAGTTATAAAAGCATAGGCAAAATAAACCCCATTACACAAAACAAGTGCAATAAAAAGATAAGGCAAGCCATGCTGAACTAATAAGTTCTTCAACTGTGCCATTATTGTTTCTTTTCGTTTACTTTTACTCATTATTTAATAAAAAATTGAACCAATTCACACTTTGTTATTTTATAACAAAACTGGAAAATAAAAAAGGCCAGTATTTCTACTGGCCTTTCTTTAAACGAACTTTTGATTAACGGTCGAATTTACGACGCGGTTTATCATCAAAACTACGACGTGGACGATCTTCACCACCGAAGCTACGTTTTGGACGATCTTCGCCACCAAACGCTGGACGCTCACCACGTGGTTTATCATCAAAGCTACGACGCGGTTTATCGTTAAAACCACCTTCGCGACGTGGACGATCTGAGTTGAACTCACGACGTGGACGATCTTCGCCACCAAATAATGGACGCTCGCCACGAGGTTTATCATCAAAACTACGACGTGGACGATCTTCACCACCGAAACTACGTTTTGGACGATCACCAAAACCATTTTCACGACGTGGTTTGTAATCTACGCGGTTACCACGGTTGTCATCATTTGAGTCAAAACGCGGTTTATCGTTGAACCCACCTTCACGACGTGGACGATCTGAGTTGAACTCACGACGTGGACGATCTTCAAAACCACCTTCACGACGTGGGCGATCTGAATTGAACTCGCGACGTGGACGATCTTCACCACCGAATGGACGTTCACCACGTGGTTTGTCATCAAAGCTACGAC
The DNA here is from genome assembly GCF_000588515.1 of Acinetobacter sp. 826659. NCBI lineage: Bacteria > Pseudomonadati > Pseudomonadota > Gammaproteobacteria > Moraxellales > Moraxellaceae > Acinetobacter > Acinetobacter sp. 826659. The sequence goes on from NZ_JFYD01000003.1 coordinate 51,586, forward strand.
GTGGACGGTCATCACGACCACCTTCACGGCGTTTGAAGTTGCTTTCGCCTTCAAAACGACGACCACCGCCAAAACCGCCACCACGACGACCATCACGACCACCGTTGCCGCCACGACCACGACCACCGCCATCACGACCTGAACGAGCAGGAGGTGGAGATGGCTCTAAGCCTTCAATTTCAGAAACACTTAAACGTGCATCTAAATAGTCTTCAAGCGCACGGATTTTACCGCGTTCACGATAAGTCGCTAAAGTAATTGCTTGACCTGTACGACCAGCACGACCTGTACGACCAATACGGTGTACATAGTCTTCATGTTTCATTGGTAAACCGAAGTTAATTACGTGTGAAATTGTCGGTACGTCAAGACCACGTGCAGCAACGTCAGTTGCTACCAAGATTTTTGCACGACCTTCACGAATACTACGTAAACGACGGTTACGAACTGTTTGCGGCATTGCACCGTGAAGTGCAACTACAGAGTGACCTGCTTCTGCAAGTTCTTCAGCCAACATATCTGTATCTTCTTGAGTACTCGCGAATACAACCGCTTGATCAAGAGTTTCATCAGCCAACCAGTGAGTCAGAAGTTTCTTCTTGTGTTCGAAACCATCTGTCCAGTGTAAAGTTTGGGTGATGTCAGTGTTTGTACTGTGACCTGTTTCAATTGCAATACGCTCAGGTTCATTCATCATGCGCTCAGCAAGACGAATAATACGGTCAGCGAAAGTTGCAGAGAACATTAATGTTTGACGACGGTTACCAGCTAAATCGCTAATCGCTTCTAAATCTTCAGAGAAGCCGAGGTCTAACATACGGTCAGCTTCGTCAACGATTAAAGCTTCAACTTTATCTAACTTTAATTGACGACGGTTTACTAAATCTAATAAACGACCAGGAGTCGCAACAATAACTTGCGCGCCTTTAAGTTGTTGGATTTGCTTACCAAAAGGCATACCACCCATGATTGCAGCAATACGAACACCTTTCATGTGACGTACGAAAGCAATCGCATCTTGGCTAACTTGTTGAGCCAATTCACGTGTTGGGCATAAAACTAAAATGTTAGGTTGGGTCACAGCTTTCATACGTTCTTTGAACGGAACAAAAGTTTCTTGACCAGCTAAATTATGTAATGTCGGTAATAAAAATGCCGCAGTTTTACCAGAACCAGTCTGGCTAGATACTAGAAGGTCTTTTCCTTCTAAAGCTGCAGGAATAGATTGTTCTTGCACAGGAGTCGGGGTAGTAAAACCTAAACCTTCAAGCGCTTGTTGTAAGGTTTCATGCAAAGAAAATTCGGCAAAAGTTTTGCTCATAGAGAGTTTCACCCTAGTGGGTGCTCCATTTTTAATAAATACAAAATAGACATCGGCACAAAGCGGCAAAGCAAAGTTAGCTGAAACGTTTTTTTCAGCAGCAATCCGAGTAACGACGATGTGGACTAAACGCACGCTTGATTACGGCCGAACCTGAAGAATCGCTGAGCGATCGGGGCGCAAGAAATGGTCCTCTCTATGGACAGCGTGCGCTTACAATGAATAGAACAGAATGTTCAGGTAATGAACGGAAATTTAAGTGCGTGGGCGGATTATAGCAGAAAGAAATTAAAAGTCATGTGTTTTAATCAACTTTCTTCATATTTATTGAACTCAGTAAAATTTACCCATGGCTTAAAAAAATAAAACCCTCTGATAATAGAGGGTTTTATTAATAAATAATTAAATTATTTTGCGGCTTTACCCCAAGCTGGAACTACAGTTTGCATTAAAGGTTTTAGCATTTTGAGTGAACTTGCAAGCACTTGACCATTTTCAAGAGACTCATTACCACCGCGCGCGTCAACCACTACACCGCCTGCTTCTTTAATAATAAGTTCACCAGCAGCGATATCCCATGGTTTTAAACCAAGCTCAAAGAAACCATCAAAACGGCCAGCAGCAACATATGCTAAATCTAGGGCAGCTGAACCACCACGACGAATTTGTGCGCCTGCTTGAGTCACAGCTAATAATGAAGCAAAGTGTTGTTCTGCATAAGATACAATCTCACCAGCACGTTTAGCACGGTAAGGATGGCCTACTGCCAAGAATGTATTTTCTAAAGTATCTTTTACATTTACACGAATACGGCGTTGATTCATCACCGCACCGCGACCGCGACTTGCAGAGAATAATTCGTCACGTACTGGGTCGTAGATTACGCCGTGCTGAGTAACGCCTTTATGCTGAACTGCAATAGAAATACAGAAATGAGGGAAACCATTAATAAAGTTTTGCGTGCCATCAAGCGGGTCGATTACCCAGCACCAGTCTGCATCGTGGCCTTTGCCCTCTTGCAAACCGAACTCTTCACCTAAGAAGCTATGGTTTTTATAACTTTTACGTAATGTATCAATCGTCAATTGTTCCAAATAACGATCTACACGTGTTACTGGGCCATCAATACCTTTCTCTTCAACTTGCAAATCGAGTTTATGACGATTTTGATGCGCTTTTAAAAGCTCTTGACCAACTGTTTGAGCCGCACGCGCAGCCATAACCACCATAGGTTCCATTGAACACCCACTACAATACAAATTTGAAGATTTTGACAAAGAATAATGCATAAAAGCGCATACATTTTAGCAAATGAATGCGCTTTAGGGGAAAAAATGTTTCAAAAATTTTATTAAAGGCTTAAACCACCTGATTTAGCTTAAGCCAAGCTCGCTCAATTGAGTTTAAAATACCTTTAGCATCTAAGCCACAATCTTGTAGCATTTGACCATGTGATGCTTGCTGCAAGAACAAATCTGGCAGACCTAAATTAATGATAGGTTTAACAATTTGTTCTTGTGCCATGAACTCATTTACCGCACTGCCTGCACCACCCATAATTGCGTGCTCTTCAACAGTGACAAATAAATGTGTGTGTTCAGCCAAATCACGAATAATTTTTTCATCAAGTGGTTTCACAAAACGCATATTTACAACACGCACACCAACATCATGTTTTTGTGCAAACTGCTCAGCAGCTTCTATGGCAACCATAACGCGGCTACCAAACGCTAAAATCGTAATCTGCTCATCACAAGCAGGTTTAATTTCAGCAACGACTTCTGCTTTACCTAATTCAATGGCCGTTAGCTCTTGCTGAATTTCAACGCCTACTCCCGCACCACGTGGATAACGTACTGCTGCTGGCCCATTATAAGCATAAGCGGTATGTAGCATTTGACGGCATTCATTTTCATCTTTTGGTGCCATGATGACCATGTTCGGAACTGTCCGCATATATGCATAGTCATATGCACCAGCATGGGTTGGACCATCTTCACCAACCAAGCCTGCACGATCAATTCCGAAAGTCACATCAAGATTTTGTAATGCGACATCATGAATAAGTTGATCATAACCACGCTGCAAGAATGTTGAATAAATCGCAACAACAGGTTTTAACCCTTCAAAAGCCATGCCTGCTGCAAGTGTTACTGCATGCTGTTCAGCAATTGCAACATCGAAGAAGCGCTTTGGAAATTCTTTAGCAAACTTAACCATGCCCGAGCCTTCACACATAGCTGGGGTAATTGCTAATAAACGTTCATCCTGTGCAGCTTCGTCACACAACCATTGACCAAATACATCAGAATATTTTGGTGGCGTTTTACCTGCTGAAGTTGCATTAATTTTGCCAATTGCATGATAGGTAATAGGGTCTGCTTCTGCCGGAGTAAAGCCTTTACCCTTTTTAGTATAGACGTGGACTAAGCGTGGACCTTTACGTTTTTTCAAAGCATTAAATACTTGAACGAGTTGATTTACGTCATGTCCATCGAAAGGACCGAAGTAATCAAAACCAATCGCTTTAAATAAATTATCAGCCGCATCTGTTGCCGATTGATGTAAACGAGAGTTGTACGTCCATTTCGGATGTGGCTGTACATACGCCTCGCCATGTTCATCGACATTAACTAAATGGCCTTTTTCCCAAATTGCAGCTAAATGCTTAGCAAAACCACCTGTACTGCAAGAAATCGACATGTCATTGTCATTAAGTACAACAATTAAATCGGCATCGTGTGCCACAGCATCGTTCATGGCTTCAAATGCCATACCTGCTGTCATTGCGCCATCACCCACAATACAAACGACTTCACATGGGTCATTTTGATAGCGACGTGCTAAAGACATTCCCAAACCTGCCGAAATTGCAGTTGATGAATGCCCTACACCAAAAGTATCAAAAACTGATTCTTCTCTAGCGGGAAATGCTGCCAAACCGTTTTTAGCACGGATTGTTGTCATTTGCTCACGGCGACCAGTCAAGACTTTGTGTGGATACGCCTGATGTCCTACATCCCAAACTAATCGGTCATTTGGAGTATTAAAGCAATAATGCAGCGCAACCGTCAGCTCAACCACGCCGAGGTTAGCACCGAAATGGCCACCACTCTGGCCTGCTGCATATAAAATATATTGACGCAACTCATCAGCCACTTGAACCAATTGGCTATGCTCGAGCTGACGTAATTGTTGAGGATGATCAATTGCATCTAACAATGGCGTAACAGGGCGTTGAGTTGGAATTTCGGTATACAACATATGTGGCAAAGCCTTTATAAGCCTGGCAAATCCTAAGCTGGGTCAAAATGGGTCGATCATACAATCGAATGAAGTCACCTTCAATCAGCCACATTTGCGAACGAGGTCATGCAAAGCAGTCTCTCATACAGTATGGGTATGGTTGGCAGATTATCCTGAATAATCTGACTATTTATCAACTATTATCGTCTTCTTTATACAAAAAAGAAAACCTTAGTGCTCAAAATGATTATGACAATTCGACCAATCTCCCAGCATTACGCTATACTTTAAACCGTTTTCGGTTAAAAGATGAGTTAATCTGTGCCTATAGAGTTCATTGCAACATCAAAACTCCCGACCGCTTTTGGTGAATTCAATATTTCTGTGTTTCAAGATCCAGTATCAGGTGAAGAACATGTGGCACTTTCTAAAGGGTTAGAAAATCCACCCACAGGCCCTGTTTTAGTACGTGTTCATTCAGAATGCTTAACAGGTGATGCTTTTGCGTCATTAAAATGTGACTGCGGCCCTCAATTACAGGCAACTCAAAAGCTCATTAACGAAGCAGGTCAAGGCGTTATTTTATATTTACGTCAAGAAGGACGTGGTATTGGGCTTACAAATAAAATTCGTGCGTATGCCTTACAAGATCAAGGTCATGACACGGTAGATGCAAATTTACTTTTAAATTTGCCAGCTGATGCGCGCCGTTATGACATGTGTAGCATTATGCTTGATCATTTAAAAGTAAAAGAAGTTAAGTTAATTACTAACAATCCTTTGAAAATTCAGGCACTCAAGGATCAAGGTATTAATGTGGTTGGTCGTGTTCCGTTAACGGTTGGACGTAATCCTTTTAATGAACAATATTTAAAAACTAAACGTGACCGCATGGATCACCTTTATCAAAAAGATGATTTCTAAAACAAAATTATAAATTTAAAAATAATTGGAAGGGATTTTTAAGACATTTCTTAAAAATCCCTTACTTTTTTTATGGTTTTGTGTTTTGATGTATCTATCTCCTATCTCAATCATCTTTGAGGGTCACTATGCAACATCCGACTTCAACAGATATACAACGTGTCCGCGAATTCCTCCTCGATTTACAAGCTCGTATTTGTGCTGGTTTAGAACAACAAGAAAAAGCTGGTGGTGGTACGGGTGAATTCATTATTGATGATTGGGAACGTCCAGAAGGTGGTGGCGGTCGTTCACGAGTTTTACAAAATGGCACCGTGATTGAAAAAGGTGGTGTGATGTTTTCTCACATCAATATTAGTAAACTGCCCGCTTCTGCTACAGAAAGACATCCTCAAATTGCTGGTGCTAAAGCACAAGCGCTTGGTGTGTCATTAGTCATTCACCCCAAAAACCCAAACATTCCAACCTCCCATGCCAATGTACGTTTATTCGTTGCAGAGCCTGAAGGACAAGATCCAATTTGGTGGTTTGGCGGTGGTTTTGACTTAACACCGTTCTATCCAGATGAACAGGATGTTATCGATTGGCATCAAGCCGCACATGACCTATGCCAGCCTTTTGGTGACAATGTCTACGCTGAACATAAAAAATGGTGTGATGACTATTTCTATCTAAAACATCGAGATGAACAGCGTGGTGTCGGTGGTTTATTCTTTGATGATTTAAATTGCTGGGATTTCGAAACCTGCTTTAAATATATCCAAGCTGTAGGCAATGGTTATTTAAATGCCATTTTGCCAATTTTTGAAAAACATCGTGAACAGCCTTATACCGAAGCTCAACGAGAGTTCCAGCTTTACCGTCGTGGTCGTTATGTCGAATATAATTTAGTCTATGACCGCGGAACATTGTTTGGCTTACAAACAGGTGGACGTATTGAGTCTATTTTAGTCAGCCTGCCTAATCTTGCAGCTTGGTCATATCGTCCAGAATGGGATGAAGACTCACCAGAGAAACGTTTAACCGACTATTACTTAAAACCACGTGATTGGTTAAACCTAAAAGAAAAAGTTGCTTAATTTTTTGCTTTTCGGAGATTCTTTGGCTTCCACCCTAAAGAATCTCCTTTTTTATTTCCAATTTTCTGAATCTCATTCAAATATTTTTTCTTATTAAAATTTGGCTTATAGTGAGGCCTGCTGAAAATTCAGTACAGACTTTATCTGCCTCATGCCATTTTAAAATTTTGGATATAAGAATGACCAAACAGTTTGCAGTAATTGGCAACCCCATCGAACAATCACGCTCTCCTGAATTGCATCATGCTTTCGCTCAAAAAACAGATGTTGACCTAGACTACCAAAAACGTCTCGCACCTCTTGATGGTTTTGAGCCGAGTATGCGTAGTTTCTTTGAAAATGGCGGGAGTGGCATGAACGTTACCGTGCCGTTTAAAGAACAGGCGTTTGCTTTGTGTGATGTGCTGACTGAACGTGCTCAAATTGCCAAAGCTGTAAATACACTTTGGATGAAAGATGGCAAATTACATGGTGACAATACAGATGGCCAAGGCTTAGTTGCCGCAATTCAAGCTTTAGATTGGAACCTAGAAAATACAACAATTTTAATTTTAGGCGCTGGTGGTGCAACTCGCGGCGTTATTTACCCGCTTGTGCAGGCTGGGGCTAAAAAGATTGTGATTGCAAACCGGACTCTTGCTCGTGCTGAACAACTTGTAGATGACTTAAAAGCAGCAGTTCCTCAAGCTCAATTACAAGCAATTTCTCTAAATGAGCTAGAAGGGAAATTTGATATTGTAATTAATGCAACTTCTGCAAGCTTGTCTGGTGATGCATTACAACTACCAGAAAGTCTAGAGTTCAAATATGCCTATGAGATGGCCTATGGCAAGCCATCTAGCTTTCTTGATCAAGCGAAACAACGCAATGTGCCTTATGCAGAAGGTTTTGGCATGCTCGTTGGTCAAGCGATTGAAGCCTTTTATATCTGGAATGGCGTAAAGCCAGAATTAAAAGATTTTCTATAAGTCAAAAAAAGAACCTACACGGGGTAGGTTCTTTTTTTATCTCAGCTATTATTTTTTAGCTGCAACCATCTGCTTATAAACATCTCGGAAAATCTCATAATCAATAAATTCATTATGTTCAGGTTTTAAATTCTGAATTGTTTTTTCCGTAAGTTGCTGTTTGCGAGCAGCGACATAAACTTTACCTAAAATATCAGCTGTTTCTGACAACAAATGTTTTTCTTCATCAGAACTACCATTTTGTTTTTCAAACTCTAATTGATACTGTTTTGAGAAAAGCTGTTCAGGTTGCTTATATTGTTTCTGTAGTTTTTGCCATGCTTCACGCCCAGCTTCACCTTGTATTGTTGTGATCACAATATGGTCCACAGCTCGGCCTAAGTCATTATCAAATTGGTCTTCTTGCTCAAGATGATGCTTTTTCTGCAACGCCTCAATACGTTCTAAAGCTTTACCTTGTGGGTTATAGGTTTCCTCTTCAGAGAACCAGTAAGCATAAACCTCGGCAATTTCTTGCAACTGTTGAACTGAATAATAATTAATATATGACGGTTTTTCGGCAGTTAATTTTGCAATAAACACAGCCTTATAAGTTTTGTCATAAGCATGTGTTGCATCATAAGTTTGGTTAGCCAACAGCGCCAGACTCGAATCTAAATCTTGTACATCGCTATGTGCACCAACTGGATGCTCAGAAACATCACCCTGTCCAAGTTTTTCACTAAATCCTTTTACGAAGTTTTCAAATAAAGAACCTTTGCTTGCCTCTGCAACTGATTTAGCCTGTTTAAGCTGCTGCTGATTAATTGGGGTCGCTTTACCATAATTGAGAATTTGCATGTCTGCTTTAATATTAAAGCGATGGTTAAATTCAGCTGGTGTATACGCAATATCATAATCCGCGTTGACTAAACGGCCCTTTTCATCCAGTCCGACATCAATCGCAACCGGATTTCTTTGTTTTGGTAAAGCTTGTTCAATTTCTGCCTTATGCTTGTTCCATAGAGCTTTGAATGCTTCATCATCAACAAACTGGTTTTGATCATAAGCAGCAAAAGTTTGTTTCAACGCAGCTTGACGAGCTTTAATCTGAGTTTTTTCGGTATTTCCAGCGCTCTGATCAAGCACATCAATACCGTAAATTTGACAGTAATTAATATCACCTAAGGCAACGGAACTTTTTTGAGACTGTAATTCGACACACTGATCTTCTGTAAGTGAAGCCACTTCTTCATCTTGTGTGACTTCTTCAGCATCTGCTACAGCAACATCTCCGGCTTGGGCCGTATCAGAAGCATCCTCTTCGGCTGCACCAGCTTGAACTGCACTTGATTGGTCTTCATCACCATATTCTGAATCTAGAGCATTACCGAAATGAGCATTAATCAGTGAGTAAAGTTGTTGGCTAACTGCGGCTGCATCTTCAGAAGAAACTTTTTGCCCATCAGCATTACCTTCTTTACTCTTCGCTTCTGAAGCAGCTAATTCAGTTGCTATAGTTTCGGCAATCTTTTCTTCATCAAAACCGAAAACATTTTTTTGCAGATATTTAGCATTGACCTGACTATAGAGCTCCGATTGTAGCAATAACGCTTCAACCGTATCTTTTAAACGAATTTTTTCTACAATTCCCGCTTTACGCTCAGCGTCACTAACTGATAAACGCTGTAAATTTTGTGGTTCAGCCAAACGATAAGATACAGCGCCAGAAGCTTTCGCATATTCAACGAATTTCTTCATATCGACATTCGTAAACAGATTTTTATACTTTGAAAAATCGACATACGCTAAATTATTTTGATTATCTTTATTGACCAGATAAGGCATTAACCCGAAATAATTAACGTAAAATTTATAATCCTTCAGATCAAGTACCATTGGCAATTTTGCCTGTACCAAAAGTGTCGGTTTTTCATACCTTGCTGTAAGGTTTAAAGACCCCATTTTTTGACGATAATGAACCGAACCATCGTAACTAAATTGAAGATCATTTAATAAATTAATTAATACGGCGTTTACTTTTTCTGAGCGTGATTCACCAGAAATGCCCGAGTCCGCTTGCTCATTTGCAATTGCGGCATACAGCGCCTGCTTCTGTTTTTTATTCAAATTAATTTTTTGTTCACGTAAATATTGATCTACTTTTTTTTGCACTGCAGCATCTAGCTGCACTGTTTTTTCTACATTATTTATTTTTTTTGACTGATTTGGATCAACACTAACTTTAAAATGCCCACGATAGTCATAGCTTGGGTATTCATATATTGCATTCATACCCTGAATGACTTTTTGATCTAACTGAGTAGATGCTACCGATGGACGTAGGTTATGCTGCGCACAAGCGGTCAAACCCAAACTAAATAAACATAAACTGAGATATTTTAAATGCATAACCTTTTTTAAAACCTTATCGCTTCATCTTTTTAACAAAACTTGCTAAAAATAAGAAAATTAGTTGTTTTTTCACATAAAAGTATAAGTCCTGAATGTAGCAGAAATTATAATTTCAGGTGTATTTATTTTCGACAAAATTCGCTTTTCTGACATTTCTTTCGGGTGCGATTAACATTGTATTTTTATCATGTGAGTGAATAATCAAATCATCGATACAGATAATCCCACAATGATTCAAAATTAGGATTAAAGCCATGCCAGCATATAAAGCCCCGCTACACGATATCCGCTTCTTAATGAATGAAGTACTAGATTACCCTGCTCACTATAAAACTTTATCAAATGGTGAAAATGCAGATCCAGATACTGTTGATATGATTCTTGAAGGTGCGGCAGATTATTGTGAAAACGTATTGTCGCCACTTAACCAATCTGGTGATGAAGAAGGTTGCCATTTTGACAACGGCGAAGTAACTACTCCTAAAGGCTTTAAAGAAGCTTATGACCAATTCGTAATGGGCGGTTGGCAAGGTCTTTCTTACCCAGAAGAATTTGGTGGTCAAGGCCTTCCAATGTCTTTAAACCTGATTAAATCAGAGATGATGGGTACTGCAAACTGGTCATTTACCATGTACCCAGGTTTAAGTTCTGGTTGTATGAACACTATTTTGCAATTCGGTACTGATGAGCAAAAACAAACATACATGCCTAAGCTTGTTGAAGGCACTTGGAGCGGCACAATGTGCTTAACCGAACCTCAATGTGGTACAGACTTAGGGCAGGTAAAAACTAAAGCTGAACCTCAAGCAGACGGTAGTTACAAAATCACCGGTACAAAAATCTTCATTTCTGCTGGTGAACATGATTTAACTGAAAACATCATTCACATCGTACTTGCACGCCTTCCGGATGCACCTGCTGGTACGCGCGGTATCTCATTATTCATCGTACCAAAATTCATGCCTACAGCTGATGGCGGTGTTGGTGAGCGTAATACAGTCGCTTGTGGTTCAATCGAACACAAAATGGGGATCCGCGCATCTGCAACTGCGGTACTCAACTTTGATAATGCAACTGGTTATTTAATCGGTGAAGTGAACAAAGGCCTACATGCAATGTTTACCTTCATGAATACAGCACGTATTGGTACTGCTGTTCAAGGTATTGCACACGCTGAGTTATCTTTCCAAGGTGCATTACCATATGCCAAAGATCGTATGTCAATGCGTGCGCTTTCTGGTAAAAAAGATCCGGATAAAGTTGCTGATGCAATCATTCACCATGCAGACGTACGCCGTATGTTGTTAACTCAAAAAGCAATCGCTGAAGGCGGTCGTTCTATGATTTACTACGCTGCTCAAATCGCTGACAAAATGACAGATGCTTTAGCACGTGGTGATCAAGCTGCTTTTGAAGACTACGATGATAAACTTGGTTTCTATACACCAATTTTAAAAGGTTTCTTAACTGAACTTGGTTTAGAAGCTGCTAACCACGGTATGCAAGTTTACGGTGGCCATGGCTACATTAAAGAATGGGGTATGGAGCAAATTGCACGTGATGCACGTATTGCGACTTTGTATGAAGGAACAACTGGTGTTCAAGCACTCGACTTAATTGGTCGTAAAGTGTTGTTAAGTTCAAAAGGTAAAGTAGTTCGTGAATACACTGCTGAAATCTTAAAATTCTGTGCTGCACATGCACGTAATAAATATTTACGTCGTTTTGCTTGGGACTTAACTAAGCTTTGTGCTCAGTGGAACACTTTAACAGTTCGTATCATGCTTGCTGCACGTAAAGACCGCGACATCGTATCTTCTGCTTCTGTAGATTTCTTGATGTTCTCAGGCTACGTGATGATGGCTTATTTCTGGGCTCAACAAGCTGTGGTTGCTTCTGAAAAATTAGAAGCAGGTAACGGCCAAGAAACTGCTGAATTCTATAAAGCAAAAATCAAAGTTGCTGATTTCTACTTTGATCGTTTATTGCCACGCGCTCAAGGTCATGCAGAATCAATGGTGACCACATCTCGCACACTAACATCATTACCAGTTGAACACTTTAGCTTCGACTACTAATGATTTTTAAATCATAAAATAAAAAGAGCGCAATTTAATATTGCGCTCTTTTTTATATTTATCGGATATCTATTCTTTAGTTAAAACATAAGCCTGATTTGGAACAAAATAGTTTTGCTCTAAAAATTCACGATTTTTTCCATAGTCGCTATAAAGTAATTTTTCTAAATTTGTGACCAATCTTTTATTTGAATCAATATTAAAATAAAAATTAACTTTAGATAATGGACATTGAATCGTTAACTCACGCTCTTTTTCATCCACTTTCCAATTTAGAGTAGGACATAATTGATTTACAGCGGCACTTTTAGCACCGTCCTTACTTCCCACACGACCAAAATGAACAACATTCCAATAAGCCGACCCATTTGGTAATAAATTTAAAATGTACTCTGCTTCGCCTGATTCACAATCAGCAAAAGCATCCTCGCATGAAATACGAGTATGATATCGCCCTACATATTGCAATGAGGCTGCGTTTAATTTTTGGGTTTGATCTGAGGTATCTTCAGGTAAGAAAGTTCGTCCAGCGACATAATCCAATGTTTTTATAGACGTACTACTTTTTATTAAATTTTCTTCATGATTAGAACTAGAACTTGTATTTGAATGATCTTTTGAATTGGTATGATTTATATCGCAAGCACTCAGTGTCATGCACATCGCAGCCACTACAACCACATGCTTAACTGAAAAACGAGACCACTTCAAAGACATATACATTATTCACAGATAACAGCAACAGCTCTATTTACACTTCAAATCAAGTATTAGCTGATTGCCGCTTTAAACTCTTAAGCCCTGAAAGGGTGCATTTTAGTAGATGTTGGTTTCGTTCCTTTCAATCCTTTACATATTTTAACTATTTTACTTTTTAAAGGACTTTAAACCCGTTATTTCGTCTCCATATTTTTATTAAGCAAGAGCAATAGCTTCTTGTAACTTTTATCTTTAAGGAGAATTAGATGGCCAGTTCTGGTTTATATCGCTCGAACCGACACAGCATGATCGCCGGTGTAATGGGTGGTATTGCTGAACGTTTTGGTTGGAACGTAACTTTACTACGTGTCATTTTTGTTTTGATCTCAATTATGAGTGCTGCCTTTCCAGGAATTTTAGTTTATCTGGTTTTATGGTTAGTGATTCCGAAAAAACAGCCAGAACATATTGAAGGCTATCGACAATCCGTCCGAACAGTAAATGAAGAACAAGTACGTTAATTCATAACTTTGGTCGCTACGGTTGCATCCCCTAATCAACCGTAGCTTTTTTTTATTCTAAAAATTATAGCTTTCGATTTAACTGTTGCTGTAATGCAGCAATCATATCTGCACGGCTGATCATTCCTACGAGCTTACGCTCTTCAACCACAGGAATGTAGTTAAACGACTTTTCAACAAAGTATGGCACCAAATCTTGAATAGGTTGAGTTGGCAGTACGGTAACCACTCGACGGCTCATAATTTGTTTTACGTAATGCTGCCAAGAATTCCTTGGGTCGGCTGCACCTTTAAACCACTCTACGACTTCATATAACGCTAAAGTTCCGACCAAATGGTTTTCTGCATTTACTACAGGTAGGCTCATTAAGTTCACTTGTTTAAACTTATCGAGTGCCTGATGAATATCATCATCTTCATGTAGTTTAATCACATCACGGCTCATAATATCCTGACAGATATATTGATTTACCATACGCTCATTGGCATGTTCCTGAGCTTCTAAAATGATTTTTTCTAAGTCGTATTGGCTAATATCTAAAAGTTCAGTGTGATGGCCTAATGCATACTCAATATCTTTCGGCTGAATTGATACTTTTTGAGTTGGCGTTGGGTCTTTACTACGTTCATTTACATGCGCGGTAACCGGATAATGTCGCCCAATCAATCGATTGAAGAAAACAGCAAACCCAAGTAGAAGTAACGAATTGAGTAAAACTGGATAAAAAATAAAGTAAAAGCCCAACTTATGAATTGCTGACCCACCCAGCACGGCTGTAATCGCAACCGCTCCACTCGGCGGGTGCAAAGAGTCGGTGGTCATCATTAAAAATATAGCAAAACCCACAGCCACACTAAAAGCCGTGGTTAAATCCGGAATCCACTGTGCACAGGCAACGCCAATTATGCCGGCTAAGGTATTACCAACAATTACATTCCATGGTTGAGCTAAGGGACTAGTCGGCACAGCAAAAAGAAGAACAGATGAGGCACCCATTGGGGCGATATACCATGCATTAATTCCACCGAGAACATACCAGCTAATTAAGGAGGAAATTGCTAAACCACACAACGCTCCAATACCGCAAAGTAACCGTTCTTTTAAGGGTAAAACTTTAAAATTTGGCTTTAAAATCTGTAACCATTCTCGCTGTATAACACTCACAGTACACCTTTGGGGATATGCCGTTATTTATAACGGGCAAAAGTATACGCCCAAAGCCACTTAAAGTGCATTTAAATTATACCTTTTAACTATCAGAAAACTTATTAAACCTATTCTTACTATTCTAATACTTTAATATTCCATCAATTTTTCATTTAAATAACGCCAATAACGCTTCGGCAAATATTGCACATGAAGTTTTATATTTTGCCGTTCAGTAATATTTACGCTGTTAAAATAATCTTTCCAAAGCTGGTCATATAAAACTTCCTGCTCATCAAGCTCAAGCTGAAAGCTTTGACTCATTCCATTTTTTAAATTGCGGTCAACTTCAGAAGCCTCGAGTGAAACTTCATGTATTTCTCGTAAATCATAATACAGTCCGAACTTGCGTTGCTCGTCATAAATAAGCCAACGCTGATCTTGATAGCGCCGTTTAAAATGCGGCTGAATAAGCGGTAAAACATTAAAATCAGGACGTACTAAACTCAAAAAAAGCTCATCTTTGGTTTTCTTAAACCGAATAAAAGCCTCCATCCGATGCTTCTCTCGCCCGACCTTTTTCGTCCACTTTGCAATCGCTAAGACACTAGGATTTGAATAATCTTTTTCTATGGAAACATGACTAGTAAACACATAGATACAGTAATTAAATAAATGCTGATAAGCGTCTAACGATTCAGATAAATAAGCAAAATAGAATTGTTTTAATGAAGAAGATGAAAGCTTTTTTTGTAGCGCGGACCAAACACGTTCTGCATGTTGCTCGTTATTTGAAACCTCAATTTTATCGGCAAATAAGCCATGTTGAGCCGTATCATTCAAGCAGAGTCTGACCTGTAATTCTTTAAATTGAAATGCACGAAAAACACAGCTCAGCAGCCCAACCATCGAACCATCAAAATAGTAAGCTACTTCATCATTAAACATAACTAAAACCCAAGGCTTAATTGTGGCGAGAGTTGCTGCACATATTTCGAAGATCCCTGCGTTAAAATCTGCTGCCGAATAAAACTTGAGGATAATTCTTTTTGGAATTTAGGACTGTCTTCACAGCGAATAAAGAATTTTGCACGCTGATAGGCTACACCGAGTTTTTTAAGTAAATCGATATGGATTTTTCCAAAACGACGAGCCTGCACAATTTTCTTGGCCGATTTCACGCCAATGCCCGGTACACGCAAAATCATTTGATAGTCGGCACGATTTAAATCTACTGGAAACTGTTCAGGATGCCTTAAAGCCCAGCTTAATTTCGGGTCTACATCAAGGTCTAAGTTTGGGTGTTTTTCATTGACGATTTCATTAACCTGAAAACCATAAAAGCGCATGAGCCAATCGCTTTGATAGAGTCGGTTTTCCCGTAGTAGTGGCGGTGCAGAACCCACTGCTGGTAAATAATTATTTTCAGTATTAATTGGAATATAACCAGAAAAATAGACGCGTTTGAGTTTAAATTCTTTGTAGTGCTTGTCTGCCATAAACAAAACATCTTGATCCGACTCTTGATGTGCACCCACTACCATTTGAGTGGTCTGCCCTGCTGGCACATACTTTGGGACATGCTTAATGATTTGTCGCTCATCTTTAAGCTGAATCAGCCTGTCACGGACCAAACCTAAATCTTTTTGCACTTCCTGATGTGATTTTTCTGGTGCAAAAGTTTTTAGCCCAACCTCGGTCGGCATCTCTAAATTAATACTCATCCGGTCAGCATATAAACCTGCTTCATGAATCAGTTCAGGCGATGCTCCCGGAATCGTTTTTAGATGAATATAACCATTAAAGTTTTCTTCAAGGCGCAATTTCTTTACGACTTGAAGCATACGCTCCATGGTGTGATCAGCCGATTTAAAAATGCCTGAGCTTAAAAATAAGCCTTCAATATAATTACGACGATAAAAATTAATGGTTAAATCTACAACCTCTTGCACCGTAAATGCTGCACGCTGGACATCATTAGAACGACGTGAAACGCAATAGGCGCAATCAAAAATACATACATTACTAAATAGAATTTTTAAGAGAGATACACAGCGGCCATCTTCAGTATAGCTATGGCAAATTCCTGAATGGCTGGCATCTCCCAAACCTTTATCTTTATTTTTACGGTCACTGCCACTTGATGAACAAGACACATCATATTTAGCAGCATCAGCAAGAATCTGTAGTTTTTCTCGAATGCGATCAGACATATCAAACGACTCATTTATGGCATCGTTTAAAAAATATCATTTTGCATTCTTAAATTTAATCCAGCAGAGTACGCTCGGCGTCATGAGGTGACGTTTAAAATAATTTGTCTTAATTAACGTATTCTTCAAGCTGTTTTACACGCGCCGCATACTCTTGCATTGGGCAATACGAATACATCGGTGAGCCAATGTATGAGCCTGCATTACTACATTCCTGATCTACATAAGCTTTCCAAAGTCGCTGAGATTTTAAAATATCTTGGTAACGTTCTGGCTGTTTGTATTCTTCGCTTTGTGTACGAATCTGATCAATGAGAGCAACTATTTTTTCTTCATAAGTCTTTTTAGCTCGTTCAGAGCAACTATGCACAACCATGTTATTAATACTCTCGAGCTGCATTTCTTTAATAGTCTGCTCTACACATTGGTTGTATTCATCTTGCTCGTCAGCATCAGTCTGCGCATATAGCCATGGACTACAAAAAAGGCTGGATAAAACAATGAGTTTGCAGCAAAATTTCAGCATAATTTATTCTCGATTCTATAATTTTTAATATGCTTCAATATAACAAAAAAATGATTATTCGCGCACTTGCGCTAGCTCCCATCCCTTTGTTGAGTATATCTGCCTTAGGAATAATCATCTTCAATACGGAATTTAGTCTTTATTCGGTTGCAGTTATTTTTCTAGCCCATTTCTTATTTTATTTACTTTTTTATGGCCTTCTGGTTATTCCTTTCGCATATATCACTTCATATTTTCTCGCGCGTAAAAATCGTTTAAATCTGATAAGTATTTTTATCTGCGCAACTGTCATCTGGATTTTGATTAGCCCTATTACGCGCTTAATTTTTGTCGGTTCATTCCCTTCTCCTTGGTGGCATATTTATAAGATCTATAGTTTTTATCTTATGATTTTATTTACCAGCTTTTGTTACAGGTTAGGCTTGGAATGGCTGAGGCGAAAACAAATCGGCTAAACACATATTCCTGTGATTAAGCCTTTGCCACTCCCCCACAAAATCCTTATACTTAGTGGCAATTTTTCTCATAAATTCGTGGATGCTACATGAGTCGCGCCATCTCGCACATTGATACATTTCAGGGCTTAATTCTTGCCCTACAAAACTATTGGGCCGAACAAGGCTGCGTCGTACTACAACCTTACGACATGGAAATGGGCGCTGGAACATTCCACACCGCAACATTCTTACGCGCTTTAGGGCCTGAAACTTGGAATGCTGCATACGTTCAACCTTCACGTCGTCCAAAAGATGGACGCTATGGTGAAAACCCGAACCGTTTGCAACACTACTACCAGTTCCAAGTGGTACTTAAGCCAAATCCAGACAACATTCAACAGCTTTATCTTGATTCTTTAAAAGCAATTGGGATTGATACGCTTACTCACGACATCCGTTTCGTAGAAGACAACTGGGAATCTCCAACGCTAGGTGCTTGGGGCTTAGGCTGGGAAGTTTGGCTTAACGGTATGGAAGTAACTCAGTTCACTTACTTCCAACAAGTTGGTGGTGTTGAATGTTACCCAGTAACAGGCGAAATCACTTACGGTTTAGAACGTCTTGCAATGTACCTTCAAGGTGTTGACTCGGTTTATGACCTTGTTTGGACGAAAGGCCAATTTGGTACTGTAACTTACGGCGACGTATTCCATCAAAATGAAGTTGAGCAATCGACTTACAACTTTGAATACGCTCCAGTTGAAAAACTATTTGAACTATTTGATTTTTACGAATCAGAAGCAAACCGTTTAATTGAAGCAAAACTTTCTCTTCCTGCTTATGAGCAAGTGGTTAAAGCATCTCATACCTTTAACTTGCTTGATGCACGTGGCGCAATTTCTGTGACTGAGCGTCAACGTTACATTTTACGTGTACGTACTTTAGCGCGTGCTATTGCACAAAGTTATGTACAAGCACGTGCAGAGCTTGGCTTCCCAATGGCAGAACCACACTTGCGTGATGAAGTATTGGCACAGCTAAAAGCACAAGCTGAAAGTGAAGCAGCAAAGGCGGAGAAAAACTAATGAGCAAACATACTGTTTTATTCGAACTTGGCTGTGAAGAGCTTCCACCAAAAAGCTTAAAAACTTTACGTGATGCATTACAGGCAGAAACGGTAAAAGGTTTAAAAGATGCAGGCTTAAACTTCGCATCAATTGAAGCTTATGCTGCTCCACGTCGTTTAGCGCTTAAAATTGTTGATATCGATGCTGCTCAAGCAGATACACAAAAACGTTTTGACGGTCCTGCTGTTCAAGCGGCTTACGATGCAGAAGGCAAACCGACTAAAGCGCTCGAAGGCTTTATGCGTGGTCAAGGTATTACAGTTGATCAGCTTTCTACTTTCCAAGCAGGTAAAGTTGAAAAAGTTTGCTAT
This sequence comes from Acinetobacter sp. 826659, assembly GCF_000588515.1. Lineage (NCBI taxonomy): Bacteria > Pseudomonadati > Pseudomonadota > Gammaproteobacteria > Moraxellales > Moraxellaceae > Acinetobacter > Acinetobacter sp. 826659. The sequence goes on from NZ_JFYD01000003.1 coordinate 70,577, forward strand.
TTAAAAGATGTGAAAGGTCAAAGCCTTGACGCTTTACTTCCACAAATTTTACAAACTGCATTAGACAATTTACCAATTGCTAAGCGTATGCGTTCTGCTGCAAGTCGTACCGAGTTTGTACGCCCGGTTAAATGGGTTCTTTTACTCAAAGACGACCAAATTGTCGACGCAACTATTCAAGATCACAAAGCTGGTAATGTGACTTATGGTCACCGTTTCCATGCCCCAGAAGCTGTGACTTTAGCGCATGCAAATGACTACTTAGAGGCTTTAGAAAAAGCTTACGTTGTTGCGAACTTTGAAAAGCGTCAAGCAACCATTCAAGAACAAGTGAAAAAGTTAGCTGATGAAGTTAACGCGACTGCGATTGTTCCAGCCGACTTACTTGATGAAGTAACAAGTCTGGTTGAATGGCCTGTGGCTTTACGTGCAACTTTTGAAGAGCGCTACTTAGCTGTTCCTCAAGAAGCACTTATTACGACAATGCAAGACAACCAAAAGTATTTCTGTTTGATCAATGCGGAAGGTAAATTACAGCCTTACTTCATTACTGTTTCAAACATTGAGTCTAAAGATCCAACTCAAATTATTGAAGGTAACGAAAAAGTTGTTCGTCCTCGTTTGTCTGATGCTGAGTTCTTCTTCTTACAAGATCAAAAGCAACCGCTTGCATCTCGTAAAGAAAAATTAGCAAACATGGTATTCCAAGCACAGCTTGGCACGCTTTGGGACAAATCAACACGTATTGCAAAACTTGCAGTTGCATTATCTTCAATCACTGGTGCAAACCCAGCCGATGCTGAAAAAGCTGCATTACTTGCTAAATGCGACTTAACCTCTGAGCTTGTTGGTGAATTCCCAGAACTTCAAGGTATTGCGGGTACTTACTACGCACGTATTGAAGGTGAAAACGCTGAAGTTTCAGAAGCTTTAGGTGAGCAATATTTACCAAAATTTGCTGGTGATGTTTTACCAAAAACCAAAACAGGTACAACGATTGCCCTTGCTGACCGTTTAGATACGCTGGTTGGTATTTTCGGTATTGGACAAGCGCCTACAGGTTCTAAAGACCCGTTTGCTCTTCGTCGTTCAGCAATTGGTATCTTACGTTTAATCATTGAAAATGAATTAGACGTAACGATTGAAGAGTTAGTGAATCTTGCGCTTCAAGGTTATGGCGATATCGTTAAAGACCACGACAAAACTCGCGCTGATGCTGTTGCGTTCTTGGAAGGTCGTTACCGTGCTAAGTACGAAGACCAAGGCGTTGCTGTTGATGTGCTTCAAGCCGTTCAAGCTCTTGCACCGAAATCTCCACTTGATTTTGATAAGCGTGTAAATGCTGTTAACCACTTCCGCACATTACCTGAAGCTGCTGCGCTTGCTGCTGCAAACAAACGTGTTGCGAACATTCTTGCCAAAGAAGCAACACCTGAAGGTTCTGTAGTTGAAGCAAACTTGGTTGAAGCTGCTGAAAAAGCATTATTTGCTGAGCTTCAAGCAGTGACACCTGTGGTTGAGCCATTACTTGCAGCAAAAGATTACACTGCTGCCCTTTCTAAGCTTGCAGCACTTCGCGCGCCAATTGATGCATTCTTTGATGGCGTAATGGTAATGGCAGATGATGCTGACCTAAAAGCAAACCGTTTACGTTTATTAGCTCAGTTGCGTAACTTGTTTACTGCTGTGGCTGATGTAAGTGTGTTGCAGGGCTAAGCCTTTATTAGTTGTAAATTAATAAGAACCCCTCTATAGATTAGTGGGGTTTTTTAATATTAAAAATAAATCCGCAGTCATCATAATGAATACCTCTTCAATTAAAAATTTTTATCGTATAGATGCTTATCTTGTTCTTTGCCACACCCTTTTACTGGTAATCGGTTATGGCCTATGGAAATTATATCCTCATATAAAGACCAAACCAGATATGAGCGGCCTGTTCTTTATGATTATCTCTATTCTAGGCGGTTTTGCAGGGCTGATTATGCTAGCTGTAACTCTGCCTCGTTTAGATCGTTCTGTTCGTAATTTATCATTGAACAAATTTATTTTGGCTCTGCTGTATTGGGTTTCTAGTACCATTATTTTCGTACTATTTGGCATCAGCAAATTCTTCTTCAATAACCCGCTAGTTTTGTTGGTTTTTGTTTTGTTTTTTTTCAGCAGTGTTTATCTTTCGGTGATTCGCCTTGCAGATATGCGTCAAAAAGACTGGCTGATCTTAAGCGGAATTTTTGGAGCTATTGTGCTGTTCTTCTTTTTGCCAGAGCTTTAGAAAATGGTTTAAGTAAAGATTCTAAGCTTGCAGCACTTCGCGCACCGATTGATGCATTCTTTGATGGTGTAATGGTTATGGCAGATGATGCTGACCTAAAAGCAAACCGTTTACGTTTATTGGCTCAGTTACATAACTTGTTTACTGCTGTGGCTGATGTGAGCGTGTTGCAGGACTAATTAGCTTATTATGAAAAAAGGGATCTTTTATAGACCCCTTTATTTTTTTGAGTTAAACAAATTCTTTAATTTCTTCTAAACTTTTCGATGGCTCAAACCACATGAAATCATAATCGGCCACATCATGAATATAGAACGGATCATTTTTCATAATCTCCTCAGCTTCTTGAATCGAAGAGCTTAGAACTAAAATTACCCCACCTACTCTATTTTCTCGGCGCCCCGATGCCAGAAATTTCTTTTGCTCATAGTAATGATCTAAAAATGCAATATGTTCTTTTAATACAGCATCAACTTCGGCTAATGGTTTTTTATAGGTCAAGGTAACAACAATCATCTTATTCTCTTAAAGCAATTAGCGTATAACATAGCATTAGTCTATAGATAGTTTAATGATCTATAGATTATTCGATAGTACGCCTATTCCCCCAATTCATCTACATTAAAACTTTTTATAATAATTGATATTTACAAAAAATATCGTTATAAATTAGCAGCTTTTATTAATTAAGATTATATAAATGAAGAAGAATATTTTATTACTTGTTATTTCTATCTTATCCATTGGACAAATGGCCTGTTCTATAAACCCTCATCGGATCAATTTACCAGACACTACCAATCCGCCTGCTATAGAAAAGATTAATTTAGTTGGAATGTCTCGAAATGAATTTCTAAATAAATTCCATCCACCCGTAGTAAGTAGACTCATTGGTGAGAAAAGGATAGATACGATCACTTATTATAAAATTAACAATAAACCAAAAGCATATGGAATGGCTTTCTATAACGGTTTAATAGCGAATACAATCGTGTCGACATTACATAATGTAATGCCGAGTGAATTATCGCTCGATTCTGTGGACGAAACGGTATCAATCTCAGACTCAGCACTTAACAAAGAGAAAATAGTAATTGAGATTACATATGATTCTTCTAGTCATATTGAAAAAGTCGAAAGAGTCGAATAATTTAATTTTTGGCTATAACCAAACTTTTTTATAGTAAAATCAATAAAAGTAAATTCTAAAAACTATTTCAGTATGCTGATTTAAATGTATTTTTTAATAAAATTAATATTTCTATTTTTAAAACAGCACTCAATAACTACCACATTATTATCTACTCAGCTTGGTAAAAGAATTATTTTTTCCAATTCATCCACACCAAACTTCCCACAATAATTACTCCACCTAACAGCACCATCATGGATGGTTTTTCATTTAAGAAAAGCACAGCCAAACTCATTGCGACAATGGGCGAACAATATAAAAAATTCGATGCAATCGTTAATGGCATATTTTTAAGTACATATCCCCAAAGTACATAAGCCATCGCACTTGGGAAAATACCCAATAAGATAACCGACATATTAGCTTGCCAAGTGGCATGTAAAATTTCACTAGGCAAATGAGCACTATAAAAAAGTAAAGGAATGGTTCCGAACCAGATGATGTAGCACATCATGCTCAAGGCATCATAATTTAAAGCAAATTTCTTATATAAATTAAAGTAGAGACCCCATGCAATTGCAGCTAAAACAATCAACAAACTATAAGGACTCGGTACACCAAAACCATGGTCACCACTGACCACTAATACGGCGCCACAAAGGCCAAGCAAAATACACAACCACTGTTTAAAACTAATTTTTTCTTTAAAAAGCAAAGCTGAAATAATAAAGGTAAATAACGGAATAGATTGGCTTAAAATACTAGAGGCAACCGCAGTCACATATTGCTGCCCTGTATTGATAAGCAGATGATGCAGCGTCACAGAGAAAAATCCTAATACAGCAAGCGCAGGAATATCTTTCCACTTTAAAGGTTGAATGCCTTTTTTCATGACCAAAAGCAGTAAAAAAAATGATGCGATCAAAAAGCGGAGCAAGGCAATGTGCTGCGGTGTATATGAATGCAAGGCACTATGTACGCCAATAGGTGAATAGCCCCAACAAAAGACAGTCACAGCAATACATAAATAGAGCTTAAATGCGGGAGGCTGGGTTTCGGCAGCAAGAGAAATTGCCATGTTAAATCTGCACTAATGAAATGGAACTCTTTCATCATATGCGCATGGATAGTTGAATAAAATTAACTTATATTGAGTTAACTATTCATTAAAAGTGAATGATAAAACATGGATATCGCTCAGTTAAAAATGTTCCAAACCGTGGTTGAGTGCGGAACAATGGCTAAGGCATCAATGCAACTGCATTGTGTACCATCTAACATTACGACACGGATTAAACAACTCGAAGAAGAGCTTGGAGCACCTTTGTTTTATCGTGAAGCTAAAGCTTTAAAACTCACTCCATCTGGTGAGATCTTTCTTAATTATTGCCATAAAATTTTAGCGCTATGCGATGAAGCGAAACGAGGTATTCATCCTGATGCACCGCCCTCTGGCCCACTCAGAATTGGAGCGATTGAATCTTCTGCCACAACTCGCCTCCCCAATTTACTTGCAAAATATCATCAACGTTTTCCAGAGGTTTCCATTCAAATTATTACAGGCACATGGAAACAGTTATTAGTCGATATTTCTCAGCACAAACTTGATGGTGCAATTGTCGCGGGTAATATTGATTTTCCGATGCTCAATAAACTCAGTATTTACCAAGAAGATATGGTCTTAATTGCATCTCACTCTTTGGGAGAGATTCATTGCCAAGAAGACCTGATTGGTAAAGAAATTTTTATGTGGACTGAAGGCTGTCCTTACCGTGCAGCCCTTGAAGAATGGCTTAAACTGAAGAATATCTCTCTTCCTATTACCAGCATTACTAGCTATGCCACAATTATTGGTTGTGTCAGTGCAGGCTCAGGGGTGGCTCTGGTGCCTAAAAGTATTTATGAGCAATATAAGAATTTGGCCCATATCCAAAGTTATAAATTTGAATATCTTGCTTTTATGCAAAATCACTTTTTCTGGCACAAAAATGTGAGCAACCATAAAGCCAGAGACATGTTTATAGAATTGATTAAGACTGAATTTAGTTTATGAATCATTGCAATGATTGGTTTAGCGCCATTAAATGATGATTTATCGTAATCAAATCGTATGGGTTTTATCTCATTGCAGTACAAGCTTTATTTTTAACAGTAAGATCACCACTTCATCTTTTGATTCTGGTTGGGGAGATTGATCCATATGAAAACCTTACAAGTGTTATGCGTTGCAAGTTCTATATTGGCTTCATCAACCTTATTTGCAGAAACAACACAGCCACAACAAGTTGTTGAAACGACACCTAAAACACAACCTTATGGTGACAATCCTAGCTTAGGGCGCGTACTGTTGTATAAAACAGGCAAAGGCATACAAAATTTAGGAAACTCTATTCAAGGTGCTTCTGAAAAGACATCGAATAAAATTAGTGAGAAATGGCAAAACACCAAAGAATTTACTGCTGAAAAAGCAGAAGTCGTTCAACAAAAAGCAGATACAGCCAAAGTATTTACTGAACAGAAAATAGAGCAAGCCAAACAAAATATTACCAGTAGCCGAAATGGTGAAAATATTCCAATTGAGCAAGGTGAATTAAGTAAATCGAGCACAACAGCTAACTAATTTTTTGGATAGCGCGATAACTTCGCGCGCTTATAAACACAGATATTCATCTAGAAATAATGTCATTAAGTATAAGAAAGCTAGGAATCTGCCTTATGAATAGTCAAAAACTCCTCTTTTCAACACTATGCTGCTTAGCATTAACTGCATGTGCGACCTCTACACCTCCTTCATCTTATTCTCAAGCACAAGTTTTAGAACAAGATACGAATATCGAGGCTTATCCCTCTACCACAGGTAATGTAGCCAAACTCATTAAACAAGATAAACAGGCTTGTATGATTGAATTTACTGGCTATTTAGGGGGGGGACATGTAACTGAGCACTGGACTTTTAATAATAATGGTCTGATTTCAGCGACCTCATCGACTATGCAGTATCCTGATGAATCAGGCATATTAAATCAGGCAACCAACTCCACAACCAAAAGCTCAACGACATTTAATATTCAAGATCCAGAAATTCAGAATAATTTCAAGAAACTCCAAAACAACTTTAATCCAGCGAATCTAGCAAAGTGTAATTAATACTTTTTACATAAAAAGCCCGTTGCAGAAGTTACCCTTTGCAACGGGTTATAGCTATTTAAAAATTTCTTGGACCTAATTTAAAAAATTATAAATAAGCTATTAATTAATGGTTAAACCATTTGTTGCTGCCAGTAAATCAATACGTGGGAAAACCAAGCCCGTTCTTGAATCAGTAATTGGTTTACCTGTCGTTTTTAAACGGCTGATGGTTTGATCAATACTTTCTGTTGGACTCACGCTATTCGCTCGTAACAAAGCAATTGCACCTGCCACATGTGGTGTCGCTTGAGATGTCCCGCCCATGGTATACCCCCCCGCCGTGATCATTGCTCCTGGTGCTAATAAGGTCACAAGACTACCACCATTACTAAAGCACGCTACCTTATCTGCCGCTGTGGTTGGGTCCGAACATTTCACTGGGTTCCCCCATGACACACCACCAATATTACTATCATAAACAGCCCCTACTCTTACTGCACCAGCAACACAGGCAGGAGATGAAATTCCATCTGAAAATGCATCATTGCCTGAAGCGACTACAGGCACCACACCAGCAGCTCGTGCATTAGCAAATGCAGTTCCATAACTGCTATCACTACACTCCGAGGTATATTTAACACCTGGTACGCCAAGGCTCAAATTCACCGCTTTAATATTATAGGTTTGTGCATTATTTACAGCCCAATTAATCCCTGCGAGGATATCACTATCATAAGCTGTGCTTACCCACTTACCTTGGGATCTCACTTTTCTAAAGACATCAATACCTATAATTTTGGTTTTGGTAGCAACCTTAGATACGATGCCTGAAACATTACTCCCATGCCCATCATCATCTAAAGCGCCATCATCTGGTGCACTATCAAATGAATAAATCACTCGACATGTGCTTGATGGTGTATTTACTGCCGTACAGCCAAAATCAGAATGAAGATAATTCACACCTGTATCAATTACTGCCACACTAGAGCCTTCACCCGTAAAACCATTGGTATTCGCTTGTGGTTGATTAATTAAAGGTAAACTTTCATTGGTCGTAGTCTGGTTAATACGGTTCGGATAAACCGCTTTAACATTTGGATCATTTAATAAAGTCACCAAAGCTTCGCGATTACTAATTCGATAGAAAGCTAAAGGCAAATTATTGTAGTCCCGAAGTACTTGGACACCACCAGCACGGTTAAACCTTGCCTGTATATTCTTTTTATTTGTTGCAATATAACTCCGCCGCTCTAAACCGGAAGGCACACTCACCGAAGGAATATTGTATTCGACGATTAAATCATTCGAATCATTATTGACCAAGGCATCCAAATCGATTTTGCCCTGAAATACTTTTTGTTTTGCTGCTTGATTTAACCGCTGTTTAGCACCTTGAGAATCTAAAGGAAGAGCGGATGCAGTTGTACTTAATATCGTACATAGACCTAATAGAAATAACGTTTTACTTTGCATTATTTTTCTCCGTAGTTTTTCAACTAACAATTTGCTTATTTCGCTTTTATTTCATTTGCTGGATCTTTTTCTGGATCAATCGGTTGAATAGAAAGATCACTTTTTGTGTCATAAAAAGGAACAGTATCAGCTGATACCGATTGAGGATAAGTTGAATGTTGAGATAGATTTTTAGGTTGAGTAGGCTCCTTAAGTTTAGAAAGAAAGGACGATGTGTCTGGTTGTGGCGAATTCGACTCATGTAAAGCAGAATTGAACACATCAGATGCACCACTTGTTGGCTTAAGATAGAGAACAACGGCGACCAAGCCGACCAATACAAGAAGGGAAGCAATAATTTTCATCTGTCATATCTCTGTTTTTTTGTTTATAGATATCTATTTTTATTTTTGATTATTCGAAATAAAGTGCTATTTCTTTAAATATATTTCATGTGAAATTTCTATTTCATGAAATATACCAACCTGAGAAAAGCTAAAGTACTTTTTCCCGAATAAGCAAAAATACAGTTCTGCCCTATACATTTATATTTCTGGCAGAATATGGTTCAAAAAAGTGCTAAAAAAACACTCTATTCTCATAATAAGCAATAATTATGCCGTTTCCTCTAATAAATAATTAGATTCACATCACATTTAAAGATATAAAGGACAAGTCGAGAAAAACCGAAAGAGAAAAAATTAAAGGATATTTTTTAAAAAAGGAAAGATAAGCGAGCTTAATTAGAATATCTAACAAATAAATGTTCTTTTTCACTTTATTATTAATTTTTATTAATCTTCACAATTTATCCCTAGTCTGTTTACTCAACGTAACACTGTTGTAACATTTTGATGAAGACAGTTCACAAGACTATATTCCCTTGGCTATGATTCGTTTGCGTTTATGAAATACCTCACTAAAAGGGTATATTCTTTGAAGGATATCGCAATGAAAATGATGAAAACAGCTATCGTTACTGCAAGTGTTCTTGCTTCTGCCTCTATTTTTGCACAAAGTGCGGGTGTTAATGCAGGTGCTTCTGCTCAAGTAAATGTACAACCGGGTGGTCTTGTTAGTGGCGTAGCCAACACAGTCAAAAATACTGCTCATAATGTAGGTAGCTCAGCGAAGCATGCTGGTCATGTAGCGGCTGACACTACAGTTAAAGCAACAAAAAAAACAACAGGAAAAGTGACTGAACTTTCTTCTAAAGCTGCAAATGGTACAAAACATTTTGCTGCCGAAGCTGCGACAGGTACTAAAAATGTAGCAACTAAAGCCGCAACTGGTACAAAACATTTTGCTACCGAAGCAGTAACAGGAACTAAAAATGTAGCGACTAAAGCTGCAAACGGCACTAAAAACCTAGCAGTTGAAGCGAAAGCTGATACAAAAGCAGGTGTTGATGCTGTAAAAGCTAAAGTTGCAGAAAAACAAGCAGATCAAAAAGAATTTACTGCTGAAAAACAAGCTAATGCTCAAGCGCATGTAGATGCTGTAAAAACTCGTGTAGCTCAAAACCAAGCTGAGCAAAAAGAGTTTGTAGCTGACACAAAAGCAGATGCTCAAGCAAAGTTAAATGCAGCTCAACCAGTACATGCAATTAATGCTCAAACTGGTGTAAATGTTGGTGTTAATGTTGGTCCTGTTGGAGTTAACACAAACGCAAATGTAAATGCTGGCGCTCAAGCGTCTACACAAAAAGCTGAAAAGAAATCTTTTATTAAAGGTCTTTTCGGTAATAACTAATCCGTTATAAATAAAAAAGGGCAATTAATTGCCCTTTTTTATTTCTCAAAATCAAGTATTCAACTCGTTTCAGTTAAAACTAAGCCTGCACGCAAACCAAGCTTCACATTTGGGTTTGGAAATAAAATCCAGACCTGATCTTGCTCAACCACATAATTACCAGAAGGTTGAGTTGCAATGATTTCACCTTTGGTAAAAGTCGAAAAATTCGGAGCTTCAGCAGATAAATTCATCTGGAAGTCTTCATCTTTTTTAATTAAAGAATCAGACACTTTAAAGACTCGAATTTTTGTTTTATTGCGTAGCGGTAAGGCTTGCTCAGAAACTACATTACGAATAACTTCATCAATTGCAGCAAATTGGCTCAAGTCATTTTGCCCAAATGGCAAGGCTTTGCCTAACTCTAAAGTTGCGCTCGCCGCTTTAAAATTCTCACTCGTAAAATGTGTAAACGTTTTACCTACCGCATTGTGATAAACCAAAGCATCTAAATCGGCTGCTTCAAGACTTGCTGTTAAATCAGCATCATAGCCATGCGTTTGATATGGAAATAAAGCAAACGTTGGTAACAATGAAGCACGAATTGCTGTGTGTAAATCATAGTGATAGCGTTTAGCATCACTTGCACTTTCTTGAAAGAAATTTGTGACAACTTGCTCTAAAACTTCAGCACGCTTTGATTCTTCAGACACGCCTAGAGTTTTATATCCACCACAAAACATTCGATTTACATCGTCATGCACATAGCGTTTGCCTTGACGCATTGCATAAGGGTTACCCAATACAAGCAGCAACCTCACAGCAAGGTTTAAACGCCCTGCAAATAAATCCGTGCAAAGATGAGATAATAATTCAATTGGTGCTGTTTCATTACCATGCACTCCAGCTGACAGTACGACAGCTTTGTCGTACTGTGCGTTTGGCGTACATTCAAGAAGTCCTTCACCCAACCAGCGCCAAGAAAAATTATTTTGTTTTGCTTCGCGAGTTGTAGGCTGCTCACCTTGTAAGGTTAATGCTAGAAAATCTTGCATGTCACCTCCTCATTATTTTTGGAAAGGATAAACCGAACCTAAACCTAAAATTTTGGTCAGTTCGTCAAGTGCCATACGGCTTTCCATTAACAAATGCGGATCAGCCAAATCTTCTTGTGCTAAACGATCACGATAATGTTTATCAACCCATTGATTGAGTGTGCCAAACAACTGATCGTTCATGAGTACTTTTGGATTTACGGCATTTAACTCAGTTTCGTTTAAAGCTACACGTAAACGTAGACAAGCTGGACCACCACCGTTACGCATACTTTCACGTAAGTCATATACCTGAATAGCATCAATTGGTGTGCCCATTTGAATCATGTCATTCAAATAGCCCCAGACTGCTGCATTTTGACGAGACTCTTCCGGTACAACAATAGTCATTCCACCATCAGGACGAGTCAAAATTTGGCTATTAAATAAATAGGTTGCTACGGCATCGTCAACGGTAACACGGTTTTCAGGGACTTCAATTGAAATAAAGTCTTCACCGATGCTTGCCATTTTTTGACGAATTTCAGCAAAAGCCTGATCTTGATTTAAAAAGGCATGTTGATGATGGAATAAAACCTGCTGGTTACTTACCGCAATTACATCATTATGGAAAACACCCTGATCAATCACATCCGGGTTTTGCTGAACAAAAACGGTATGTGCATCATCTAAACGGTGCAAACGTGCAATTGCTTCACTTGCCTCACGCGTTTGACGAGCTGGATAGCGTTTTGGTCCCGGTAAGCCATTATTTAAATGTTGTTGACCATAAACAAACACCTGAACACCGCGCTTAGCATAATCACCCCCTAAACGATTGTGATTGGCTGCACCTTCGTCACCAAACAAAGCCACTTGTGGCAATGCTTCGTGGTGTACAAAGTGACGTTCATTTTTAAAGATCGCTTGTAAAACTTGGCTTGTAGTTTCAGCTTCAATTGAACGGTGAAACTTATTATTCAAGTTCGCTGCTGTGAAATGCACACGCTCATCTTGGCTATCTGCCGAAGGTGAAACGGTAGCCGCATTGGCAGTCCACATTGGAGAAGCTGAACTTAAAGATGATAATAGTTCAGGTGAATGACGCATTGCTTGAGCAACAACGCTAATGTCATCACCTGTAAAACCTAAACGGCGTAACATTGGAACATGTGGACGCTCATGCGGAGCAAGTACACCTTGTTTCATTCCCATGTCAGCCAAAGCTTTCATCTTTAGCAAACCTTGTTTAGCTGCTAATTTTGGATTCGAGGTATTATTACGGTTTTTTGTCGATGCTTCATTACCAAACGACAAACCCGCGTAGTGATGTGTTGGTCCCACTAAACCATCGAAATTTACTTCATATCCTTTCATTTTTTTCTTTCCCTAGTGTTTAAGGCAACACAATCCCTGGAGATAATTTTTCTGGTAAGGTTAAGCTGCCACTTTCAAGTGATGCCATTGGCCAAGCACAATAGTCGGCAGCGTAAAAAGCACTCGCGCGGTGATTACCTGATGCCCCTACACCACCAAACGGTGCGGCACTTGAAGCACCAGTTAATGGCTTATTCCAATTCACAATACCTGCACGTGCTTCAATGAGTAAGTCATCAAACAGTTCACGTTTTGGTGAAACCAAACCAACTGACAAGCCAAAACGAGTTGCGTTAGCAATTTTTAATGCTTCATCAAAACTGTCATAACGTTGAATGGTGGTAAGTGGACCGAAATATTCTTCATCTGGAATATCTTTCACGCCTGTGACATCAACAATACCCGGAGTAAGTAATGAGCTGTCTTCTTGAGGACGTGTCATGGCTAATAAACTTTTTGCACCCAACTCAAGTAATTTTTGCTGAGCATGCATCATGTTTGTTGCAGCAACCGACGAGATAACGCCACCCATAAATGGTTGTTGTTCATCATTCCAACGACCAACTTTTAGGTTTTTAGCAACTTCAACAAAACGTTGAATAAATGCATCACCTTCAGCACCATTTTTTACCAAGATGCGGCGCGCACATGTACAACGCTGACCTGCCGAAACAAAAGCAGATTGAATAGCAAGATTAACTACTGCATCGACATCAACAATTTCATCAATAATCAATGCATTATTGCCACCCATTTCAAGCGCAAGAATTTTTTCAGGTGCCCCCGCCATTTGCTTATGCAAGTGATAACCAGTGTTTGCACTTCCGGTAAACAATAAACCATCAATTTCATGTGAGGCAGCCAAGGCTTCACCAGTTGTGCGTCCACCTTGAACCAAATTCATCACACCATTTGGCAGACCAGCTTGTTGCCAAAGTTTTACAGTTTCTTCAGCAGTCCAAGGCGTTAATTCACTTGGTTTAAATACAACTGTGTTGCCAGCAAGCAATGCAGGAACAATATGCCCATTTGGTAGATGGCCCGGGAAGTTATATGGACCGAAAACTGCAAGCACACCATGCGGACGATGACGTAAAGATGCTACACCATCGGCCATTTCAGTTGAGCTTTCGCCTGTACGCTGGTGGTAAGCGCGAATCGAAATCGCAACTTTGCCAATCATTGATTGAACTTCAGTTAACGTTTCCCAAAATGGCTTACTGGTTTCTTGGCTAATGACTTCTGCTAAATGCTTTTTATTTTCTTCAAGCAAAGCGGCAAATTTTTCAACAATCGCTACACGCTCTGCAAGTGGTAAACGCGCCCAAGCTGGAAACGCAGTACGCGCTGCCTGACAAGCTTGCTCTACATCAGTAGCAGTAGCCTCGGCACCAGACCATACAGTTTGGTTATCAACAGGATTTGTTTTTTCAAATGTTGCGCCGCTGCCTTGTAACCAGACACCGTTTATAAATAAAGAGTTTGACATCAGGATACTTCCATTGGATTTAGTGATAACACACGAACAACGTGACCTTCTTGTACACCGAGTTTTTCAGCTTGTTCATATGTTAAATTTATTGTGTTATCAACAAGATCAAGCTTTAACAGCATTGCCTTATAGTCATGATAATTATCATTGGCAATGAGATATTGGGTCTTACCGACCGCAGCTTCACTTGTAATTTTGACGTTTAGTAACTGACTTTCTTTTACTGCTCGCAATTCATCAATATTGGCTTCAATGGTTGGACCAGCATCAAAAATATCGACATATCCTTGATAGCGTAAGCCTTCCGACTCAAGCACATGATAAGCAGGCAAAGTTTGTGGATGCATTTTTCCAATTACCTCTTGCGCATCTTTTGGCAAGAGATCTACATAGACTGGGAAACGTGGCATAAGCTCTGCAATAAACACTTTTTGCCCAATTCCACTCAAATAGTCTGCTGTTGAAAAATCCATATTAAAGAAATGGTGACCAATCGCATCCCAAAATGGAGAACATCCATTTTCGTCCGAGAAACCACGCATTTCAGCAATTAACTTTTTCTCGAAATATTGCTTAAAGGCAGCGATAAACATAAAACGGATTTTCGATAAGAACTTACCGTTTTGGTTTTCACGACGCTCTGGATCTAAAAATAGTGTACAGAGTTCGCTACTACCTGTTCTGTCATTACTTAAAAATAAAGTAGGTAATGACTTATAGACATTTAATGCTTTTGAAGCGTGTACTTGAGTACCAACATGAAAGTTGTACCAAGGTTCAATGAGCCCTACAGCAACTTCAATTGCACTTAATCCAATAACACGTTGAGCTTCTGTATCTTCAAGAACAAATAAATAACCTTGTTCACTTTTATGGACATTGCCATTTAAAGTATTGCGAGTACGTGAAATTCGAGCCGAAAGTGTATCCATATTTTGCGGCAAGGAAGTCAGGCCTACACCCGACTTACCTGCTAATTTATAAATATCTTCAAGGTCTCGAAACTCGGCATGACGGACGATCATCATGGCTAGCTTTCCTTTTTTTTTATTTAGCCAACTTTGCCAATGCGCGTTTTAAACGAGCAATTCCTTCATCAATATCTTGTTCAGGAATAATCAGAGACGGTGTAAAACGAACCACGTTTGGTCCCGCGATTAAAGCCAGCAAACCTTCTTCGCCCGCCCAAGTCGTAATGTCTTTCGCTTTCCCTGCATACTCAGCTTTTAATACGCAACCAATGAGTAAGCCTTGACCACGAATTTCTTCAAAAATCGGGTATTCAGCATTTAATTTATTTAATGCGTCTAGGAAATATTGATGACGATGTTTTACGCCTTCAAGTACTTCAGGCGTATTAATAAACTCAAAGACTGCACCAGCAACCGCACTTGCTAACGGGTTACCACCATAAGTCGTACCATGTGTACCGACCGAAAAATGCGGAGCAAATTTATCTGTTGTTAGCATTGCACCGACTGGGAAACCACCACCTAATGCTTTTGCAGTGGTTAATACATCTGGAATAACGCCAGAGTTCATGTAGGCATATAGTGCACCTGTACGGCCAACACCAGTTTGTACTTCATCAAAAATAAGTAAGGCACCGAACTCATCACACAGTGCTCTTAAGCCTTTTAAAAATTCGATGTCAGCAGGAATAACGCCTCCTTCACCTTGGATTGGCTCAACAATCACGGCACAAGTTTGTTCATTAATGACCGCTTTTGCAGCTTCTAAATCATTAAAGGCAACATGGTTGATACCATTTGGAAGAGGTGCAAAGTCTTGTGAATATTTAGGTTGACCACCCGCCGAAACGGTAAATAAGGTACGGCCATGGAAAGCATTGTTAAATGCCACAATACCGCTTTTGCCAGCAACACCACTGTCGAGTCCAACTTTACGAGCTAGTTTTAATGCCGCTTCATTCGCTTCTGCACCTGAGTTACAGAAGAATACTTTATCTGCAAATGTATTTTCAGTGAGTTGTTTTGCAAGGCGTAGAACGGGTTCATTTGTATAACCATTGCCTACATGCCAAAGTTTTGTTGCTTGTTCTGTTAAAGCATTTACTGCCACTGGATGCGCATGACCTAATGCGTTTACTGCAATCCCGCCTGCAAAATCGATATATTCTTTATTTTCTTGATCCCAAATACGTGAACCTTCGCCACGTACCGGAATGAAATTTGCCGGTGCAAAAACTGGAACCATCCAGTCGTTAAAGTTGCTTCGAGTTACAGAAATTGGCTGTTCCATGCTTACCTCAGTATTTATTTAATATATTCGATAACACTTAAATTTGAATAATTCAGAAAAAGGGGCTGAACAAATAAACCCTATAACATCCTTTATATTTGTTCAGACCACTTTTTCTAAAAGTAATTTCCGCAGATTAGCCTGGGAAAATACCGCGTTCTTTACGAGCTTTTAAGATACGCTCACATGCCAAGATGTAAGCCGCTGTACGTAAAGTACAAGCGTTGCTGTTTGCTGTATTCCAAACATCTTCCATAGCTTGAACCATCAATTTGTCTAAACGCTCGTTGATTTCTTCTTCGCTCCAGAAGTAGCTCGCCATGTCTTGAACCCATTCGAAGTAACTTACAGTTACACCGCCGGCGTTACATACCACGTCAGGAACTACAACAATGCCACGCTCAACTAATACGTCTTCAGCTTTAGGATATGTCGGGCCGTTTGCGCCTTCTAAAATCAACTTAGCTTTAAGTTTTTGAGCACGTTCAACAGTGATTTGGCCTTCCAATGCAGCTGGAACAATAATGTCAACTTCAGCTGTCCAGAAATCTTCGTCAGCAATTGATTGCGCACCAGCAAAACCACCAACACCTTGATTTGCATTTACGTGATCACGTAATGCTTCAAGATCAATACCATCAGCATTGAAAATTGTGCCAGTATGGTCTTGAACGTGTGTAACTTTCGCTTTTGATTCAACAAATAAGAAAGCTGCTTCACTACCTACGTTACCAAAACCTTGAATAGCAACTTTCGCGCCTTCAATTGGTAAATTAATTTTTGCTGCTACTTCACGACCTGTAACGAATACGCCACGACCAGTTGCTTTCACACGACCTAAAGAACCGCCTAAGTGGACTGGTTTACCAGTTACAACACCAGTTACCGTGTGACCTTGGCTAGTAGAATAAGTATCCATCATCCAACCCATGATATTGGCATTCGTACCAACGTCTGGAGCAGGAATATCTTTTTGAGGCCCAATAATATGACCAATTTCAGTCGTATAACGACGAGTCAAACGCTCTAATTCACGAGTTGATAATTTACGTGGATCAACACGGATACCACCTTTTGCACCGCCAAATGGCAAGTTCAAAACAGCAGTTTTAATTGTCATCCATGCAGACAACGCCATTACTTCATTCAAATCAACATTCGGATGGTAACGAACACCGCCTTTACCCGGACCACGAGACAAGTTGTGTTGTACACGGTAGCCTTCAAAGTGCTGGATCGAACCGTCATCCATCACGATTGGCACGTCAACAATAAGCGCACGCTTAGGACGTTTTAAAGTATCGATATAATCAGCTAAGTGTTCTAAATATGGCGCTACACGGTCAATTTGTGCCAAGTAAGTTTGCCATGCATCGCTATGTTCGTTTACGTATGAAAGATCTGACATCTTTTTTCCTATATACCTTCATAGACTCAGATTTGATAAATCCGTAGTCTTTATTATTCAGCAACCAAAACCTTGCAATAACAAAGTCTTAGTTTATTTACTAAACCTTCTGCTCTTCTAAAGCATTAGATTTTTTAAATTCCATTTGTTGATACTAAAAGTATGATCTACTTTTATATATCGATATCTTTTACAAGCTTTCTTTCATGTAACTTACTGTTTATAAAGCTATCTTTATAAAAGCAAAGTTTAACCACAACCCACTTAATCCAGTCGGCTGAAATATAAATACAAAAGAAATGGCATAACCGTTTGGGAGTTAAAAAGAACGATGATTTATAAAAAAATCATATGTCCATAAAAATTATTTTGACTAATCGATAGATCCCTCCATTAGTCTTTTTAAAAATAAACATTGTTCAATAATGCTACAGATTAATTATCTCTACACACACCGCTTAAAATTAAGCCGGAACATAGCTATAAAATCTTCCAATAAATATAGCATAGAGCACACTCATTTAGAACATTTTAAAATAAATAAGCAGAGAAAAAATAATCAAATCGCACTAATCTTTATAATAAAAAAACAACAAATATTAAAAAAAGCTTAACTTTAATAAAAAAAATTTATAGAAAACACAAAATCATAATTTAAAAAAATACACCAAATTAAAATCATAAATAACAATAACTTAAAAATTAATCACCTTTATGAATTTGTCAAAAAATTATACCCTCTCTACATTAAATCTATAATAAGTCCATTTCTAATTCATATTTTATAAAAACCCAAAAACCTCTTTATCAAATAACCAAGCTAAACATAGACTTAATCAACTATTAATAATAAATAAATATTAATAAGAATCCGATAAATGGTAATTTTATAAAACAATATTTGTTTTCATGATCAAAAATAAAACTTCATTTTTAAAAAAAATACAGAAATTCTTTCTTTTGTAGTTCCTCTAAGGCACAAAAAAAGGCCCCTTTCGGGACCTTTAAAAACACATTTTTCGACTAAAAAGCTTAGCTTTGCACTAGATCTTTCTTTCGATAAAAAATGAAGTAGCTTGCATAACATAAAATGATAAAAATAATGCAGCAGATAAAACCAACTTGCATAGATGGGTCAAACACCATACTGATACAGGTAACGATACAGAACAGCCCACCTACAATTGGAGTAAGAGGAAAAAGAGGTGCCGCGAAGCGTAAATCTTTTGCTGTTTTACCCGACTTATACCACTGTCTACGGAAGTTAAACTGTGAAACGCAAATCGCAATCCAAACCACAACCATTGTAAAAGCTGCAACGCCCAACAAATTCTTAAAAATTGTTTCTGGCGCGAATTGTTCTGAAAGCAATCCAGGAATTGCACCAAACATAGTTACAGTAATGGCAACAATCGGTGTTCCAGAAGGAGTTAATTTAGAAAATATTTTTGGTAATTGATTTTTTGCCGAAAGCGACCACATCATACGTGAAGCAGCAAACAAACCAGAATTTGCAGCAGATAGTAAAGCCGTAATAATTACAAAGCGAATAATGTCTTCTGCGTATGGAATACCAATATAGTTAAATACCGTCACAAAAGGACTATTACTTACTTCATTTGCACTAAGGCCTGCAAGCTGGAACGGCAGTAATGAACTAATCACCACAATTGTACCAACAAAGAAAATCAGTAAACGCCAAATAGCCGCATTGATTGCTTTAGGAACTGTCTGTGCTGGATTCTCGGCTTCCCCCGCCGCTACTCCAATTAATTCTGTGCCCGAAAAAGCAAAGTTAACAATCAGCATAGTAGCAAAAATTGGGAAGAGACCGTTTGGGAACCAACCGTGAGCAGTCAGGTTGCTAAATAATGGCGCTGTTTCATGTCCGTGGTAAGGAATAAAACCAAAAATTGCCAGCAAACCTAAACCAATAAAACAGATGATTGTAATAACTTTGACGAGTGCCAACCAGAATTCAGATTCGGCAAATAATCGAGTTGAACTGATATTAAGGAAAAAAACTAAGGCGCCAAAAAAAAGAGTCCAAGCCCATACCGAGGTAGATGGAAACCACTCCTGCACCAATAAAGCTGCCGCAGTAAACTCAGTCCCCAAAGTTGCAGTCCAAGTTAACCAATAGAGCCAAG
This sequence comes from Acinetobacter sp. 826659, assembly GCF_000588515.1. Lineage (NCBI taxonomy): Bacteria > Pseudomonadati > Pseudomonadota > Gammaproteobacteria > Moraxellales > Moraxellaceae > Acinetobacter > Acinetobacter sp. 826659. The sequence continues at coordinate 90,022 of NZ_JFYD01000003.1, forward strand.
TAATCATATAGCCCGTACCCGGACCAATATAACGGCGGGCGTATTCACCAAAAGAACCTGATTCCGGTACATGAACCGCAAGCTCACCAAGACATAACATCACGGTATAGGCAATTAAACCGCCCAAAAAATAAGAAATAATTGCGCCAATTGGGCCTGCTTGGGAAATTACATCACCAGACCCTAAAAAAAGACCTGTACCTATGGCACCGCCAAGGGAGATCATCACCAAATGTCGAGTACTCATTGCTCGTTTCAAAGGTGCAGAACTTCCATGTTGCGATGCATCATTATTCCGATAATTTAATGATTGCATATAAAAAACTGTAACGACAATTTAGTAAAAAATCATTTTAGGAGAAAAAAATAAATATGCAATTATCTTTGAATAGTGAACTTATTTTAACCAAGCTCTTCAGGCAAAAATAAAATATATAATAAAAACATTTAGTTATATTTTTTTATAGCTAGGACTGTATTTTAATTAATCTTATATTATTTCTACAATTTATGTATTGTTAAAACCCATTTATCTTTAAATATAGTATTTATATATATTACTAGTTATGCCTACTTTAAATACAGCAGATCACCATATAATAAACCTACTATTTATTTAAATAATGAATTTTAAAATAATATACAAATAAGTTTATAAAAAAATATTTTTTAAGCAAAAAATAAAGCCCAAACCTAAAGGTCTGAGCTTTATTTAAACACTATAAAGTTTTAATAGCTGATGGTGGTCAACTGCTCTGTAGGTTGAATTGAACCTTCCGTAAATTCACACAGCCCTTGTTCATCACAAGATAAATTTAGTTGCTTATAGCTAATCGCAAAAGAATCCGAATATTTTTTGATTACAAAAGGACTCATATCCAATGTTAAAGGCTCTTCACTCTTGAACAATTTAATAATCTTACGATCATTCATCGCTAACAAATAAATTTCATTATTTAATTCAATATGCACTACACCGGTTTGCTCAGCCACAATTGGAACCAAATAAGATTTATTCACCAGTAGAGTATCTACTGTATAACTTTCAAACTTTGAATTGATAAGGTTAAATACCAAAATTAAACCAAAGCTAGTCTGCAAGCCTTCTGTGTAATTTGCATCTTCTTGAATTCGCAGCACTTTAATACCAAGCTTTTGAAAGTCTAACTCAGTTGCTTGATTTGTTTTTATCAGACTACGTGTAATAGTCTGTTTAAGTGGGTTATCAAAATAACGTTCATCTAACTGAAAATCATTTTGACGCAATATTTTTAACAACATTTCATCATGTTGGGTAAGAACATGCGCAAGTACATTACGGAAGTAAAACTTACTTTGTTTTTTGACCTTACGAACTTGCTGATAAAAATAGATTTCATCGAAATCATGTTCAATAAAATCATGTAATAAACTTGAACTAGCCAATACAGACAATGCTTCATGACCAGTAAATGGCAAATGAATCGTATGTAAGCTTGGTAACAGCTCTTTTATTTTTAAGTAATGTTCACGGTCAATCGAGAAATATGGGTCATAAACAATAACGTATTCACGCGCTGAATCGACATCTTGCGGCTGAATCTGCATGTCCTTGTTTGCTACCGAATCAAAAAACTCAGCGTAGCGTCGGTCTTCAACATGCTCTGGGTCAATTGAATATTGAGGCACAAATGCAATCACACGGTTCATATTCAATAAATTAGAATATTTGATTGCCGCATAGCCGCCCATTGAACCGCCATAACCCACAATATTTTTAAAGCCTTCTAGAATAGGCGAAATTGCTTTTGCCAGCTCAATCATGCTTGCTTGAGGAAACCATGATTTTTGTTTTGGCATTACCCCAATAACATTATATTGGTATTTAATTAGAGACTTTTCAGCATTGATAGATAAGCCACTCGCTCGGGTAATCAAATCGCCAAAAGAGAGAACTAATGTATTAGAATCGCCTGGTAAAAAAATGGCTCTAATGTGTTCGTCTTCAAAAATAATTTGCTTATCCATGCTCACACCGAAAGAAAATTTACTCCCACATACAACGTCAAAAATGAAACAAAATAGGTGTTTTGCCAATTTATGATTGCGGAGTATCTTATTTTATAGATGCCAGTCAGATTAAAAAGCGCAAAATATGACACAATCCTTACATCCTGCCGCTCAAAAAGGCTTCAGTTCAGCTGCTGAACTATATCAGCAAGTTAGACCCAATTATCCCGCAGAAATAGTAAGTTGGCTGCAAAATTGCCTACAAATACAGGAAAACTCTACTGTTATTGATCTTGGATCGGGTACTGGCAAATTCTTACCCTACTTAAAACAAACACATGCTGATGTTATTGCAGTTGAGCCAATTGGCGAGATGTTACAGCAGCTTCAACAAGTTTATCCTGATATCAAAACATTACAGGCTTTTAGCAATTCAATTCCTGTAGCAGACCATAAAATTGATGCCATTATTTGTGCGCAATCTTTTCACTGGTTTGACAACCTCGACACCCTAACAGAAATGCATAGAGTATTAAAACCAGAAGGACATTTAGGGCTAGTTTGGAATCAACGCGACGAACGTACAGATTGGGTCAAGGCTTTAGCTGACTTCCTACTTCCTCTTGAAGGTGACACACCTCGTTATCATAGTGAAAAGTGGAAACGTGTGTTTGAACAACAAGATTTATTTGTATTTGATAGCCTACAAACATTCACACAGTCACAACATGGTTCTGTCGAACAAGTCGTGAGTAAACGTTTACTCTCTACAAGTTTTATTGCTGCAATGACTGAAAAAGATCAATTACAACTCAAAGCACAGTTTGAAAAAATTGTTTATGATTTTACGGGATTAGGTCCTCAAGATCAGATTGATTTTCCATATATTACGTATGCATATCACTTTCAGAAAAGTACGTTACCCATTAAATAATTAGTGAATAGGTTTGGTTGAAAGTTATGAAGAAAACACCTCAAATCATATTAATGTCTTTGCTTTGCTCTAGCCTATTTCTGACTGCTTGTAAAAAAGCGGATGAGCCTGCTAAGACGGAGCAACCTTCTAGTACCTCATCTACCGATCAGGTTTTAGAAAAACTGAATGAAAGACCTGTTAAGACCTTCCCTGCCACTGCTGATGATGCACACGATATTGCGCTGTTAGAGGATTATGACCGTCGCTTTACAGAAATGAGTGACGAGATGGAAAGTGAATTAGCAAAAATGCATGAAGCTGGAACCCTCACTACAGAGTTTGAGCAACAGCGTACTCTCGATAATGTGCGCTCTTCTCTGACCATGTTAAAAGATTTAGATTTAAAAACTGAGCAAGGCCGTTACATTCAGGGTCTACTTTATCAATATTGGGAAAACCAAAAAAAACACTTGGGTGATAAGCAAGCCAATAAAGATGAACAGATCAATGATCTTGCCGACTATTTACAAGCACAAAATCAATTAAAATATTGGAAAGCATCGCAACAGAAATAAGTAATGTAGTGGTTATAAAAAAGCCTTCAAACTTATGAAGGCTTTTTTTCAAATTATATATTTTGCTTTTCAACCCAATGAATTGCCTGAACGCGGAATAACTCACATGCACCATCACCCGTATCAGTCGGCGTAAGTGAAGATTTCCAGACCAAATTTTTGTCCTTAATCTCGACAAGGTCACCTTTTAGATAAACTAAATCACCACGTTTAACCTGTTTAATCTGCTGAGCAATCTCAGGGTTTGCAGGAATGATGTGCATGTTAGACACCATTTGCATTGCTTGCTCTGCTGGAACAGGTAATTTAGGAATTTTCCAGTTTAAATAACGGTCATATTGTTTCACTGAAATATGACGTGCGATTTCAGGTTGTGCAAACAATCCCCAACTTACGGCATAGTCAATAGGAGAAAATTTAGCTTGTTCATCATTTTGATAAACTTTTGAACCCAAGATTCTGAAATTGCCTTGAAAAGGTTGTAATACAGAAATAGATTGATCTTTTTCTATCGGGCTCAAACCATTGGCAATATTATATTCACTTGAGGTCGATGCAAATGTTGAACTCATGCCAATGGCGGCGAGTAAGCCCATCATCAAACGTTGTTTTTTCATCGTGTTACACCTCAAATATTGCTCGATCAAAGTGAATAGATCTTCAATTTATAATAGCTTTAAGCGATGAAAAAAATATCGAAATTTAGTAACAATACAGATCAATTTCGTCTATTTTTGTGCTGAATTAAACAGCTTGTTAATCTTCGAAATCTATTCTCAACGTTTCAAAACGAACCTTACCTTGTTGAACAGCTTGTGCAATTGCCTGTTGACCTTTCGTAAGTCTAGCTCCACCACTTTTTACATCAAGCAGAATAATATTAATATCTTCTGCCGTACCATCGCCATCGCGAAAATCGGTGTATCCATCAAAAATAATATAGTCCACCGGATCGCCCATGAATTTTGCATCGCTTGGTAAATACTGAAATTCAGGTAAAACCGGAGCAAATTGTTCTGCCATTTTTCCTTTCAACACCGCACGACTTGTATTTACACTTCTCTTTTGTGCTTGAGTGAGCGCTTGTTGATGCTCTAGTTCAAGTTCAGCAATATATTGCTCATATTCAGCCTTAATTCGTCCATTACGTGTATTTGATAAAATAAGTGTAGTGATAATGATGCCAATTCCAGCACCAATAAGCATGGCAAGCCATACAGACATAAATTTTCCTTAAAAAGCACGAATTAAGATTACAGATCTAATCATATCTAAAATAACGAAACAGCTTAAACTTTTGTCAAATGTGGTCATCTCCTTCACATAAAAAGATGCTAAGGTATAAAACATAAACAAATGTGCTGCTGAAAATAATTGGATTTATGAAAACGATACTTATTGCAAATCAAAAGGGCGGATGCGGAAAAACCATGACGGCCATTACGTTGGCAACAGCATTGGCACAAAAAGGATATAAAGTAGCATTAGCAGATTCGGACAATCAAAAATCGGCTTTACAATGGTTAAAACAGCGCCCTGATACCGTTGCAACGATTCAAAGCCTAGACTGGCGTCATGAGAAATCAATTGGTGATGCACCCAAAAATCTGGACTATTTAATTATTGATGCACCTGGTGCACTTTCAGGTGAGCATGCTGAACAACTTATTAGTGAAGCTCATGCCATTATTACTCCGCTTCAGCCTTCATTTTTTGACATAGACAGTACTCGTCGATTTTTGAAGCATTTACAAGATATTAAACGTATTCGCAAAGGCAAAGTACAGATTTTGCTTCTTGCTAACCGTGTAAAACCAAACAGTGCAAGCTCAAAAGATATCCAGCAGTTCTTTGAAAAAATTGAACAGGAACCTGTTGCATGGATTGCTGAACGCACTGCCTATGGCAGCTTAGCAATGCAAGGTTTAAGCATTTTTGATAAACCGCAAAAGAACTTTATTAGTATCCAAAATCAATGGCAACCTGTTCTAAACAAGTTAATTGAAGATAAAGCTGAGTGGTTTTAAAGGAATTTTAGCCTTTGAAACTGGATGTATAAGGTTCTTTACATTACGGCCTTAAAATTTGCCTCAGGTTATTTTTCAGTTAATATGACTTTATTCTATGTAGAAAATTAGAGAAATATTGTTCGTGCATCCATACGCTCCTAATTTACAGCGCGTTTTATTGTTTGGGCTGTTTTTTATTTTGATTTTTTTAGGATTTAATATCCTGAAATATTTTATTGTTCCTGTACTTTGGGCTGCCATCATTGCATATATGACTTGGCCTATTTATTTAAGAATTCAGCGCTTTTTTGGAGAATCACGTAATACTTTAAACGCAACCCTAATGATTAGTCTGGTCATTTTGGTAGTTGGCATCCCCTTTACATGCGCGGTTTTTATTTTGCAGCATGAGGGACGTAACTTATATTTTGATTTACAACGTCAGGTTTTTTCGGGTCATTTAAGCGTTCCAGATTTTATTCGTGACCTTCCTTTTGTTGGAAAAGAGATTTCTCGTACACTCAATGAGTTAAATAACGATCCTAACAGCACGATTCAAAATATCGCAGCTTGGGTACAAAGCCATTTAAGTTATGGCCGTGTGCTGCTTGGTGAAATTAGTAAAAATATTGTCAAACTTGGCTTTGCAGTATTTAGCCTATTTTTCTTCTATCGTGATGGACAAATGATTTTATCTCAAGTGAGTAAAGCTTTAGAAATGGTCATTGGCCCTCGTATTCATCATTATCTCGATACAATTTCTGAAACAACTCGTGCAGTAGTCTATGGTGTGGGTTTAACTGCAATTGCTCAAGCCGTTTTAGCTGGATTAAGTTACTTCGTAGCAGGTGTACCAAACCCTATGGTACTCACTATTGTTACTTTCTTATTGGCTTTAATTCCATTTGGTACTCCAATTTCTTATTTAGGCGTTGGCTTATGGTTGTTCTCTCAGGGACAAACTATGGAGGCAATTGGTGTTGTGGTCTGGGGTGTGCTGATTGTCAGTAGCTCAGATAATGTGATTAGGCCACTCGTCATTTCTGGTGCAACCAAAATTCCGTTCTTATTAATTATGTTTGGTGTATTAGGCGGTATTGCGAGTTTTGGCTTGGTTGGATTATTTATTGGTCCTGTAATTTTGGCTATTTTACTGGCAATTTGGCGTGAATGGTTACATGAAACGATTGAACCCGAACCTATGCCAAAAACGACCATGATTTATGATTCTGAGAGTGAATCGTCTAGTGATGAAAAGTGACATAGCGATTTAATTTAAAAATGTTTCTAGATACAAATTAACTATTTAAATTAACTTGTAGGTCAGACCTCTGTTTGTTTGAATCAAACAATCATATATATTTATAAGGACATCCAATCATGCAGATGTTTAATAAAATTGGCGCAGTCTGTGCGCTTACAGCCCTTTTTACCGTTGGCTGTAGTTCGGTAACTAAAACTGTATCTGACACAGCTCAAGCATTAACCTCAATGCATACAAAAAAAGTGGTCGATGTAAATGAAGTGACAGCTAACGGTATTGGCAAAAAAATAGGTACGATTAGCTTTCAAGATAGTGACAAAGGTTTAATTATTACCCCTGCTCTTGCTGACTTACCAAGTGGTACTCGTGGTTTCCATATTCATGAAAACGCTTCTTGTGCACCTGCTGTAAAAGATGGAAAACCTGGCGCTGCTTTAGCTGCAGGTAGCCACTATAACCCGAACCAAGCCCCTCATCACGGTACTCCAACGACTGGCCATTTAGGCGATCTACCTGTTTTAGTTGTCGATAATACAGGTGTTGCAACAACTGCCGTAATCGCACCTCGATTAAAACTTGCTGATATTCAGGGTCGAGCGATTATGATCCATGCGGGTGGTGACAATTATTCAGACTCACCTCAACCTCTGGGCGGTGGCGGAGCACGAATTGCATGTGGTGTGATTAAATAATTTATATATTTTTCAAATTGTGGGTATCTAAAAAGATATCCACAATTTTGTTACTTTATTGATCGTTACAACTTGATGTAAGCCTAATAAAATCTTAAAAAATGACTGACTTTTGTAGATAAAAAGAATAATATTTTTGAAGTAATAAAAATTTAAAGTTACATACTGCTTTCTCACGTATTCTCTAATTTAGAACAAAAGCCGTGAATTATCTGACCCAAATATTTAATAGCTTTAAGACAAACTCTATTTTAATTTATTGCCTGCAAATTCTGATTGTACTGACTGGCACAACTTTAGGTTTGCTGTGGCTGGGCTATAATCAACTTATTGTTCCCGTAACCTTAGGCGCAATTGCAGCAGCATTAACAGACTTTGATGATCGCTTAAGTATTCGATTACGCAACTTGGTCTATGTCTGCCTGCTCTTTTTTACAGTCAGTAGTATTCTTGGCTTTTTAGCTCCTTACAAAATTTTCTTTATTTTATATCTCTCTATCTCAAGCGCTTTTTTTATATTACTAGGCGCCTTAGGGCAACGTTATGCCACGATTTCTTTTGGCACGATTCTGCTCTCTATTTATAGTATGTTCGGTTTAGGCGAATACGCACATTGGTATCAACAACCTACTTATTTTGTTTATGGTGCTCTGTGGTACGGTTTAACTTCTATTTTATTTTTTATTATTAAACCGACACTTCCCTTACAAGATAAGCTCTCACAAATTTTTAAAGAAATTTCTGTTCTACTACAAGCAAAAGCTCGTTTGTTTGATCCGGACAATAAAGAGAATGTTGAGCAGCTTTTATATGAGTTATCTCTACAAAATACTCAAGTTGCCCAAAGTCTCAATCAAATACGCAGTTCACTACTTACTCGATTGAAAGCTTCCAGAGTCAGTAATAAAAGTATCTATTGGCTAAACCTGTATTTTTTTGCGCGGGACATTCACGAGCAAGCAACCTCTAATTATTTACATTACGAACATATTCAACAGAATTTTAGCCGTAGTGATCTTATTTTCCGTTTCCAAAAAAACCTGCGTCTACAAGCACAAGCATGCCAAGACTTAGCTCAATGTATTTTATATACCCAGCCATATCAGCCTTCGCAAGAAAGTCAGAAAGTATTAGGACATTTGGAAAGTTCTTTAAAAGATTGGATACAACAACATCCACAAAATTTTGAAGTTAAGAATTTAAAACTTATTTTTGATAATTTAAAAGGAATGCATGAACAGTTTGAACAACTGCAATATGCCCAACCTGTTCCTGAAAATAACACTCAAACAAGACAAGAACACTTAAATTTACTTGATGATGATATTCAAGGATTTTCAGATCTTATCTTAAAACTTCGGCAACAACTTACGCCACAGTCAGCGCTGTTTAGGCATGCCATACGAATTGCTGTGGTTTTTGCCGCAGGTTACGCAATTTCATTATTACCGTTTGCGCAGCATGGTTACTGGATTTTACTCACCAGTTTATTTGTCTGTCAGATTACTTATTTTGCGACTAAAAGCCGTCTTAAATTAAGAACGATTGGTACTCTACTCGGTGTTTTATTAGGAATACCAATTTTATATTTTGTACCGAGTATTGAAGGCCAGCTCATCATTACAATTATTTGTGGAGTCTGCTTTTTTTACTTACGTCAAAAGAAATATGCTTTGGCTACGCTCATGGCCACCCTTATGGTGCTATTAATTTTCAACTTAAAAGGCGCTGGCTACAGTATTATTTTACCTCGACTGATAGATACCTTATTAGGCTGCTTTATTGCATGGCTCGCCGTAAACTTTATTTGGCCCGACTGGAACTTTCGGAACATCCCCAACAATATTAATAAAAGCAGCAAATCGACCTTAGATTATTTCAATGTGATTGTTGAGCAATATCAATATGGCAAAAATCAGGATATAGAGTACCGCCGAATTCGCCGTGCTGCACATAACGCTCAGATTGAGCTATCCAACATGATTTCAAGCTTAAGTGCTGAACCGAACCCGAACCCTCAACTCATCCATTATGCTTTTCGTTATTTGGTTTATAGCCACAGCCAACTGAGTTACGTAGCAGCGTTAGGAAGCCAACGACAAAAAATTGATGATCAACAGGTATTACAACTCTTACTGGATTGTCAGCAAATTCTTAAACAGAGCTTATTTGATCCGGCTTATATTGATTTCAATTTCCTTGAGCAGACTTTAGCGCAAATTCAAAGCCTAACTACTCATGAGCACTTTTCAGAGAATTACACACTCGTGTTAAAACAAATCAGTTTATTGCTAGAAACCTTGCCAGAATTATTAACACTTAAAGACAAACTTTTAGAACAAGAGATTAAGTAGAATAAAAAAATACCGGAATATCAATTCCGGTATTTTTTTATTTAATTGTTGCCTTGTTGAAGTCTTTCTTGCATTTCCTGCTTCAAAGCACTTCGCGGTTGGCTAAACCAAAGAGCAATAAAAGTAAATGCAGACAATGCAAAAGCCCATAAATGAAATTGTGTATAGAGATAACGTACAAGTTCAATCATTGCAAAGAAGCTCATCATCAGTAACATTGAAACTGCTGCTGCAACAGTTCCTTTTGATACCTCAGATGACATGAGCGCAAAACGATACAAGACCGAGAAACTAATCCCCTCACCAAAACAAATCAGTGTCATGCCTGTAAGCAAACATGGTATGAGATAGGTTTGCCACACTACACCTAATATTAAAATGAGTGTACCAGTTAGCATAATCGGCAAACCCATCATGACGGTTTTACCCAAAGGCAAACGGTCAATAATTTTGATTAAGACAATGTTGCCTACGATTAAACCCAAAAATACGGGGAATTGAGCTAAGCCATATTGCACACTGGTGAGCTTTAATTCATCTACTAAAATGATTGGAGATAAAGCAATCCATAGCATTAAAGGCATACCCACTAAAGGTAATGCGAGGCTTAAACCTAAAAAACGGCGGTTGGCAAACACCTTTTTAAAATCATCAAAAAGATAACTAAAAGGTTGCTTGGTTACACTGACTTGCTGGCTTGGCATCTGTTTTTTCAACCCGATCCAACTGAGTAATGCCAATACAGCGATGGCGACAAAGCCCCAGTGCCAAGACACATAATCAATTAAGAAAGCGCCAAGTACAGGTCCTAGCAAGGGTGCAAGTAATGAGATATTTGCCATGAGTGCCATGACTTTAATCGCATCACGTTCAGCAAAGCTTTCTTGAATAGCCGCATATCCAACTGCTGAAATTACGGTTAAGCCAATTCCCTGCAAGAATCTTAAAGCTAGAAATTGCTCGATTTGCGTCGTCAGTAAAATTAAAAAACAGCATAGAGCAAAGAATAAAACTCCTGCTAATAGTACTTTTTTACGTCCGAGACGGTCCGACAAAGGACCAAGTAACCATGCAACAGATGCGCCACCTAATAAATAAAATGACATCGAAGATGGTGCCCAAGTTGCACTTACACCAAAATCTTCAGTAATTGCCAACATGGCTGGCTGAATCAGGTCATTACCAATATAAACCGCAAATTCAAATAGCACTAAGGCCAACGGAAACATCAACGTTGTACGGTTCAACGTTGTCGTTTGAATATTTTTCATGAGTTGTACACTTCAAAATAGCGGCCATATGTCTGTACGACTACCTATAAAATAAGATGTAGTCATGACGATGACATGTATGGTCAATCAATCTTTCGTTAAGTTGTTATATGCCGTGAGAGTGCATGTTTAGAGTGTGAAACACCGTATTCACAAGGTGTCTAAAACAAGAAAAAATATATGACGTGAGATTCGGTAATTTTTACCAATTGGCACAATTGCCGAGCGCAACAATAGCACTTTTTAAATTGATCAGCAATCATGCAATTTCAAGAAGCTTAAATTTCAGTTTTTTGCACAAAAGGGCATGCAAATTATGGTTGTGCACAAACTCAAAGTTATCCACATATTCGATAAAAAATTAAGCATCATGGGCAAGGATTAACTTGAAAATCTGTAGTTTCCTCTCCTTTTGTACATTGATAGCTTTGCTTTTTATTCACAATTTTCCAGATTTGCTGATCTCGTTTTAATAAATATTCAGTACGTGTTTTCGACACCGCATCTGGACTAGGTTCTATTTGCAAAATAGTAACTTGAGCATTGGAAGGGTCATCCGAAGCATTCATTTGCTGTGAAATATCTAAATTGCTTGCATCATTTAAAAGATCTGGTTGATCGAGTAATACAGCCTGTATAGGACTATCAGCAAGTTGAGCAGAAGAATTTTGAGGGGGAGCACAAGCTGTTAATATGCTTAAGCTGAAAATAATCAACAAACCATTCTTTTTCATCACTCTTCCCCTCTATTTACTCAAAATTAATGCTAAAGATAATAGGCCACTTTTTCCTTTTGAGCTTTGTAAATAGTTATAAATTTATTGATATTAATGAGATAGATTAATTTTAAATAGAAATCTAACAATCATTATTGATTTTTTATCAACAATATTTTTCCTATTCATGCATTTTTATATAACAGTAAATCTCATAGAGTATGCGTCAAATACAGGAATTTAATGAGAGCAACCTCCATGAGTAAGATTTTAGTGATTAATGGTGCTAAACAATTTGCCCACTCAAACGGTGAATTAAATGACACATTAACCACCCTAGCAACCACACACCTCACGGAACTCGGCCATGAAGTCCAAGTCACCCGTGCAGACAGCAACTATGATGCTGAAAGTGAGGTTGAAAAATACTTATGGGCAGATGTCGTTATCTATCAAATGCCAGGCTGGTGGATGGGCGCACCTTGGACAGTCAAAAAATACATTGATGATGTCTTTACCACTGGTCATGGTTCACTTTATGCAAGTGATGGCCGTAGCCGTTCTGATGCCTCAAAAAAATATGGTTCAGGTGGTTTAATTCATGACAAAAAATATATGCTGTCTTTGACTTGGAATGCTCCAATGGAAGCATTTGAAGATGCAGATCAATTCTTCCACGGCGTAGGTGTAGATGGCGTTTATTTACCATTTCATAAAGCCAATCAGTTCTTAGGCATGAGCACCCTTCCGACATTTATTGTAAATGACGTGATTAAAATGCCTGACGTTGATAGTTATGTTGAAGAATATAAAGCACACTTAAATACTGTATTTGCAGCAGCCTAATAAGGAGAAATCCATGCTAACCATTATTGCGGAAATTCGTACTAAATCGGGTGGACAGCATCGCCAGAACGTATTGGATGCCTTTCAAAAAATCATTCCAACTGTTTTAGCAGAAGATGGTTGTCATGGTTATGAACCTTTAGTTGATCACAAATCAAATGCGAGCTTCCAAACCCAAGAGCCTGATACGATTGTCATGCTAGAAAAATGGGAAAGTGTTGCTCATCTTGAAGCGCATTTAGCGACGCCTCATATGCAAGCGCATCATGAAGCAGTCAAAGATGATGTTGTGGATGTCAAAATTAAAATTTTAGAAAGCGGCGTATAATTTAGGTCATTAAAAAAGACGATATATTTATCGTCTTTTTTGTTTTTAAGAGCAAAGCTGGGTTTGGAAACCTCTAGAGCCTTTCCCTCTCGCACATTGGTAGCTCTTTTGCTTATTTTGCAATTGCCACTTTTCATCAACCAATTTGAATGAATATTCTGTTCGGATTGCAGAAACAGAATCATCCATTAAACCTGTTTGAATCACGGTAATACGGGAAACTGTTGGAGATTCTACTCGGTTAAATACTTGCTGAACTGAGGTATTATTGTGCTCTTTTACGATCTCAGGCTGAGCTTTAAGTACTTGTTGCATCGGAGTTTCCGACCCCACAAAAGGAATTAATTTACTGGTCGTCGCACACCCAGTGAAAAGCCCAGCACAAAGCGCTGAAATTAAAAATAAACGTTGCATTTTTATCACCAAAAACAAAAGCCATAGCTTTATGATGCTATGGCTTTGTCGGTTACTCTGTAGAAACTATGTAGTCCTACAAAATAGATCTAATTTAAAGATCAAACAATTTACCTGGGTTCATCAAACCATTCGGGTCAAACACTTTTTTCAAAGCTTTCATATATTCAATTTCTTCAGGCGAACGTGAATATTCCAAATATGGCTTTTTCGTCATGCCTACACCATGTTCAGCCGAGATTGAACCGTCGTATTTTTTCACGGTATCAAACACATATTTATTGACTACCTGACACTTCGCAAAGAACTCATCTTTGGTTAAGTTTTCAGGTTTTAAAATATTTAAGTGCAAGTTACCGTCACCGATATGACCGAACCAACAAATTTCAAAGTCTGGATAGTTTTCTTGAACAATCGCATCAATTTCACGAATAAATGCAGGTACGTGAGTAATTAATACTGAAATATCGTTTTTGTATGGAATAAATGGCGCGATTGATTCAGAGATATCTTCGCGTAAACGCCATAAGCTTTCTACTTGGTCAAGGCTCTGGCTCATTACGCCATCAAGTACCCAACCCTGCTCCATACAATGCTCGAAAATTTCCATTGCTTTATCGAGAATCGGCTCATATGGTGCTTCAAACTCAAGCAATACATAGAACGGACATTGAGTTTCAAATGGGCGTTGTACATGTCCATGATCTAAAACTTTTTGCATTGCAAGTTCACCAAAGAACTCAAATGCAGTTAAGTCGATGTCTTTTTGGAACGCATGTAATACAGGCATTACTGCATCAAAATCAGGAACACCTAAAACTAAAACTTGTAAGTTTTGTGGTTGACGCTCAAGTTTAATTTCTGCTTCAGTCACTAAACCTAGTGTACCCTCACCACCAATAAATAAATGCTGTAATGCATAACCAGTCGCATTTTTAACCATACCTTTGTTTAAACGCAGGATGTCACCTTTACCAGTCACTACAGTTAAACCAAGTACCCAGTTACGTGTCATGCCATATTTAATAACTTTAATACCACCGGCATTGGTACCAATATTACCGCCAATCTGACTAGAACCCGCTGACGCAAAGTCCACCGGATAATACATGCCTTGTTCTTCTGCATAATTCTGCAATTGCTCAGTCACAACACCAGCTTGAACACGCACCATACGGTCTGCCGGGAAGAACTCAAGAATTTGGTTCATTTTGTCCATGCTAATGACAATTTCGCCATTGGTTGCTACCGCACCAGCAGAGAGACCAGTACGACCACCCGATGGTGTAATCGCAACATTAAATTGGTTCGCAAGCTTCACAACCGCCTGAACTTGTTCAGTCGTTGACGGAAAAACGATGACCGATGGGTTCGGATTAAAATGCTTGGTATGATCTTTACCCCAGTTTTCGAGACTATCAGCATCAGTTTTAATACGGTTTTCACCGACAATTGCTGTTAATTGGGTGAGTAACTCAGGTGTTAAAGCGACTGGAGCATTCATCGTTTGCAGACCTAGCAAGAAGTAAACTGTGGTGGGACTATGACCTCATAATTCTCAAGGTTCTCACCTGAGCAAAGCCATAATGTTCAAGGAACTTCTATATTCTACATGTATCCGCGCAAGCGATAAAGTTCAGAATAGAGATACTGTCACTACAAAACATGTTTAACGTAAATAAATGCTTTCTATGGGGCTTTCAGAGAAAAATCACATTTACCCCCCTACCAAGCATATTTTAAAATGCTCGACAAGCCATAAACAGAAGTGATTAGACATAGATAAAATTGCCATAAGGCGATGGTATAAACGAAATATCTATAGCACCGCCCAGTATGTTATTATACCGCCACCAAATTTGGCCTTTGTAGCGGAGCCGTAATGAGCCAACATCTTTCACTACCTAAAGATAAAATCCGTTTCCTTTTGTTAGAAGGCGTTCACCAAAACGCAGTCGATACTTTAAACGCTGCGGGTTACACCAATATTGACTATCGTAAAACTGCTCTTGAAGGCGAAGCGCTTAAAGAAGCAATTAAAGATGCTCACTTTATTGGTATTCGTTCGCGTACCCAATTGACTGAAGAAGTTTTCGAAGCTGCAAATAAATTGATCGCAGTAGGTTGTTTCTGTATCGGAACAAACCAAGTTGATCTTAAAGCAGCAATGGCACGTGGTATTCCTGTATTCAACGCACCGTATTCAAATACGCGTTCGGTTGCAGAGCTTGTACTTGCTGAAACGATTCTTCTTCTTCGCCGTGTTCCTGAAAAATCGGCGGCTTGTCATCGTGGTGGTTGGGACAAGTCTGCTGTCGGTTCTTTTGAAACTCGTGGCAAAACTTTAGGTATTGTGGGTTACGGTTCCATCGGTTCTCAACTTTCAGTTCTTGCTGAAAGCATGGGTATGCATGTTATTTATTATGATGCAGTAACCAAATTACCAATGGGTAATGCTCGCCAAGTTGGTTCTTTAGATGAACTTTTAGCAACTGCAGATGTTGTAACGTTACATGTGCCAGATGTTCCGTCTACACGTAACTTCTTCACTAAAGAACAATTTGCGAAAATGAAAGAAGGCGCGATCTTCTTAAATGCTGCACGTGGTACATGTGTAGTGATTGAAGATTTAGCTGATGCAATCAAGTCTGGTCATATTGCTGGTGCAGCGGTTGACGTGTTCCCGAAAGAACCTAAAGCAAATGGTGAAGAATTCCAATCTCCACTTCGCGGCCTAGACAACGTGATTTTAACTCCTCACGTTGGTGGTTCAACCATGGAAGCGCAAGCAAACATCGGTTTAGAAGTTGCAGAGAAATTTGTTGCTTACTCTGACAAAGGTATGACACTTTCTGCGGTGAACTTCCCGGAAATCGCGTTACCATTGACAGCTGGCCAACACCGTTTATTGCACATCCACAAAAACGTGCCAGGTGTATTGTCTAAAATCAACAACTTGTTTGCTGAACAAGGCATCAACATTTCTGGTCAGTCACTTATGACTAAAGGTGACATCGGTTACCTCGTAATGGATGTTGACGCTTCTGCTTCTCAAGAAGCTTTAGATATGTTACATGAAGTTGAAGGTACAATTCGCGTGCGCGTATTGTTCTAATACGGACTGTAAATTCAAAAGCCACAGCATTGTCTGTGGCTTTTTTATGGGTATTTACATTATCATGTGAAAAGTATACCAATTGATCAAATAATAAAATGTCCACTTTAAACCAGAAATCTCAGCTACATGCTTTGGGTTTTCTTATTCTTGCCATGTTAAGCGTTCAAAGTAGCGCATCTTTAGCTAAAATTTTGTTTCAGAACTTCCCTGTACTGACTGTTTCTGCAATGCGCCTATGTTTAGGTGCAATTATTCTTGCGATTATTTTTCAAATTTGGCGAATTAATTTTAATCAGGTCCGCTGGAAAGCAATCTTAGCTTATGGATTTGCGCTTGCAGGCATGAACGCCTTATTTTATCTGTCGATCGAACGCTTACCCATTGGAATTGCGGTTGCTTTTGAATTTATTGGCCCTTTAAGTGTGGCGTTATATCACGCACGGCAAAAATATGATTTTGTTTGGGTCAGCTTTGCAATTATTGGGCTGATTTTACTTTTCCCTTTCAATCAGGCTCATAGCTTAGATTGGATCGGCGTTTTATTTGCAATTAGTGCAGGGTCTTGTTGGGCGCTTTATATTATTGCCGGCCAGAAACCTTCTGGTATTTCAGGTAATCATACGGTGTGTTTAGGAATGAGTGTAGGTGCATGCATCTTATTACCCATTACCTTTTTTTCAGGCTCAATTGCACAAGTTATAGAACTTCCCTATCTTTTTTATTTTATTGGTTTGGCTATTTTAGCCAGTGCTCTCCCATTCTCTTTAGAAATGTTAGCACTGCGCAATTTGACACCTTTAAGCTTTGGAACATTGATGAGCCTAGAGCCCGCAGTTGCAGCACTTTCCGGATTTATCTTCTTGGGTGAATATCTTTTATGGAATCAATGGCTAGCACTTGCAACTATTATCACTGCTTCCGTTGGTTGTACCGTAACCACCCAAAAAGCTCGTCAAGAACGTGAAAAAGCAGCAAGTTAATTTAATGAAATCTGCCAGCTAAAACATAGTATTCGTTATAATTGTCCACCATTATTTTTAGACATCAGATGAAGCGCTAGAGTATTTTCCATGCAAAATCTTCCAATTATTGCTGTGCTGTATATGATTTTGTCGATGGTTTCGTATCAAATCAGCGCTTCATTTGCCAAACAGCTCATTGCAACATTAGACCCTCTCACCGTTACAATTTTAAGGCTGAGTTTTGCAACGGTTATTGTCGCAATTATGTTCCGATCTTGGAAAATCTGGTCACGCTTACCCTATTTAAAATGGCGTGATTTATTGATGTACTGCGCATCTTTAGGCTTAATGAATATCCTATTTTATACCTCACTTGGAAAATTACCTCAGGGAATTGCTGTTGGATTAGAGTTTATTGGTCCATTAGGCCTTGCGCTTCTTTCTATTAAACAAAAGAGCGACTACATTTGGGTAGCACTAGCCATGTTAGGCATTGCACTCATGGTACCTTGGCAAAACCCTATTCAACACCATTTCTCGTATGTAGGTGCAGCATGTGCGCTAGGTGCAGGACTTTGCTGGGCCTTCTATATCTATTTCGGTCATAAAGTTGTGACCCAAAATATCGGGATGCACGCCTTAACGATTGGGATCGGTGTATCTGCACTTGCCTTATTGCCAATTGGAATCTGGCATAATGCTCCTGCATTACTTGAGACACAGTACTGGGGTAAAGCCTTACTTATTGCGGTGTTAGCGACTGCAATTCCATATGCACTCGACTTAATGGCTCTCAAACAACTCAATAAATTAACTTACGGGACTCTAACGAGTTTAGCACCTGCATTGGCAGCATTAACGGGTTTCTTATTGCTTCACGAAGAAATCAGCATGCTGCAATGGGTGGCTTTGGCTTGTGTAATGTTGGCCTCGATTGGGGTTACTTTAAGAAGCACTAGAAAAGCTGCGTAGGTTTGCTCTACTGCTGCTTTTTATACTTTTTATATTCCTTTAAATATTTATTACCCAGCGTTTCTTTTTCACTGTCTTTCAGAATTTTTCCAGCTTGCTGGAAAAACTTATGCTCTTCTTCTTTTAAATGGTGATGGACTTTTTCACTCAACTGTTTGGCGGTTGCTAACCAGCTTGGGCTACTCATATCGGTTTTTTCGAGCTGCTCAACCAACTCATCCATTTCGTGATGCTCAGATAAAGCATGTCTCGTAATATCTAAACCGACATCGTCAAACATTAAAGGAATATAGAGGTAACGGTCTTCGGCAACTGAATGGGCATAAAGTTCATTTTTTAATGCATCAAATAGTTCTTTTCTTTCTTCAGTTAAACCATGTGTCTGAATAAGTTGTTCAGAAAGGTTACGTTGATTTTCATGGCTTTCTCTTAATGCTTCGAAAATATTCATTCTCTTCCTCATTTTTTAGCTAAAAAATCTTTTTTATTTCAAGGTTTATCATACGTTGAAATTTATAATGTTTAAGTAGCTTAAAATGAGACTATTTTTTACACAGTTTTCTTTCTAGTAAACTTCTGTAATGATTTTTATATTTCTAATTTCAAATGATACAAAAAAGTATGAACTGCATTTTAGGGACAGCTCATACTTTTTTAATCTTATTTAACCCGTAACAAACATTTGATAGCCCAAACGGCAAATCAGAATACTCACCAAGATTAAAAAGATAATTCGCACAAAACCACTACCATATTTAAGCGCAGTACGCACCCCAACAATAGAACCTAGCACGTTAGCCGCCGCCATCATTAAACCAATATGCAAAATAGCGTGACCAGTCGGGATGAGAAAACTCAGCGCAGCTAAGTTAGTCATAAAATTACCAATTTTTGACAAAGCTGAAGCATGCAAGAAATCAACTTGTAAAAAACGGATAAAAAAGAAAATAAAGAAACTACCAGTACCCGGCCCAAAAATACCGTCATAAAAGCCAATAGCCAAACTACCAATAGCAGCTAAAATTAACATTTTCGTGGTAATTTTTTGCTCGGTATGAACTTGACCGAAGTTCTTTTTAACTAGGGTATAAATCGCAATCACAATCAACATCACGAAAACGAAAGGACGCAATACCGATTGAGGAATAAGTGACAAACATGCAGCGCCGGCAAAAGAACTAATCAAAGCACAAATGGCAATAACGGCTAAAAGCTTCCATTGCAATTTTACTTTTTTAGCAAATGTATAAGCCGCCGATGCAGTACCAAAAATGGATGAGACTTTATTGGTACCAATCACCGTAGCAGTCGACATGTTAGGAAAAGTGCTCATGATCCCGGGAATTTGGATAAGTCCACCGCCGCCTACAGCAGCATCAATTGCTCCTGCAGTAAACGCAAAAAAGATCAAACTAAGGATAACGTCCCATTCCATGCCCATGCTCTATACTCTACATCTACTACAAATTTAAGATACGCTTAGGTACCAACCGTTTTTTATCGGTAATCTCGGCTAAACCTAAACAGCGCTCACCCGAAAATACCAAAACTTCTGCTTCTGCAGAATGCTCAATATTGCTTTCTAAACCGTTGCAAAAATATTTTTCACGCCCTTCCGGAACTTGAATTTTTAGGAAATGGTCAACTGGTGCATAAACTGGAAGTAGCAAAGCCTCTCTTTGCTCTTCTGTTAAACTTTCCAGATATTCAATGGTATAGCTCGGTATAAGCTCAAAATGTCCTGTTTGAGTCCGGTTCAGCATCGTTAAATGCCCACCACAACCAAGTGCTTCACCAATATCTTCACCTAATACACGGATGTATGTCCCTTTAGAACAGGTTACATCCAGAGTGATACTATTTTCGGTAAATTCAATAAGCTCTAAAGCATAAATCGTGACTGGACGCGCTTCTCGCTCAATCTCTATACCTTTTCTCGCCAACTCATATAACGGCTTACCTTCTTTTTTCAAAGCCGAATACATGGGCGGAACTTGTTGAATATCGCCTCTAAACTTTTCTAAAGTTTGTTCAATAAGTTCTTGGTTAAGAACAGGAATAGGACGCTCTTGTAAAATCTCCCCTTCCACATCACCTGTTGTTGTGGTCTGTCCCAATCGAACAGTGGTTTGATAACGCTTTGTTGAGTCCAGCAAATAATGTGAGAACTTGGTTGCCTCTCCCAAACAAATCGGGAGCAAACCTGTCGCCAAGGGGTCTAACGCTCCAGTATGGCCTGCTTTTTGGGCGCGATATAACCAACGCACTTTTTGCAAAGCGGCATTTGAACTTAAGCCTAATGGTTTATTTAATAGAAATACACCACTGATATGGCGACGAGAAATTTTTTGATTTTTTGTCGTCATTTTTACTGGAACACAAAGCTAGAAAAAAGTGCCGACATGTTAGCAAATTCGGCAAGATATTTTCACAATATTTAGGTGCCTTTTCACTTATTTTATGGCACATTAATGATCGAGTAAAAAAACAACAAATTAAAACTTAAGGAAGATATCTTTATGCAAGGGATGCAGAAGAAGGTATTGTGGTGCGTGCTCGGATTTTTTATTTTGAGCCTCATTGCATGTGTATATTGGTTAAGTCCTGATTCAAAAAACACATCAACTCAAGTCAGTGAAAACACAGCTCAAAATTTAGCATCAGCTCCACCCACAAATAACTCAACGCTAAATGCAGATGCTTATTACCATAGTAAAAGTCAGCAAGATACTGAAGTTAACTGTCAGTTAAAAATTGATAGTTCCCAACATTTGGTGGTTAACAGTCAAACTCGTGACTGCTTTGAATATTTTATTACTCAATATGGAGAAAATGATTTAGAGCAAATTAAAAATCACTTTGGACAATTTATTCAGGGAAAATATTTAGAGCCAGCTCGCTCACAGATTCTGGATTTATGGACCCGCTACTTAAAATACCGTGAACAGCTTGCTCAAATCCAAACGCCTCCATCAAAACAACAAGATAAAAATTATTTTC
Organism: Acinetobacter sp. 826659; assembly: GCF_000588515.1. Classification (NCBI taxonomy): domain Bacteria; kingdom Pseudomonadati; phylum Pseudomonadota; class Gammaproteobacteria; order Moraxellales; family Moraxellaceae; genus Acinetobacter; species Acinetobacter sp. 826659. The sequence continues at coordinate 111,448 of NZ_JFYD01000003.1, forward strand.
AAAAAATCTTTAATTCAATTCAAGATCTAAGAAAACGTTTCTTTTCGTCCGCTGAAATTGATGGGCTCTTCTCAACTGAAGATATCTATCAGAACTACACGCTAGATCGTATGCAAATACTTGAGGACTCTTCTTTAAGCGAAATTGAAAAGGCTCAAAGGCTTAAAGAACGCTTTGAACAGCTACCAGAAGACTGGCAACAGAACCTACAAGAACTCTCTAAACTTGATGACTTACATGCACTGACCAAACAAATTAAAGCACGTCATGGTTCAGCAGAAGAACTTCGGCAGATGCGTACAGCACTTGTTGGAGCTGAAGCAACTCAAAGGCTAGAAACTTTAGATACACAGCGTAGTGCTTGGCAGCAAAGGGTCACAAGTTACTTGAATGGACGAGATGAAATTATTAAAAGCAATATGAGCGATAGTGCTAAAAACCAAGCCATACAACAATTACGCCAACAACAATTTAACTCATCACAAGAACAATTAAGACTTCGAACTTTTGAAACGGTCCATGATCAGGGAGGTGAACTGCCATTTAATTATTAAGCCTTTTCTTTTAGGAACTGGCTAAACAAGCACTAGCAGTAAGAAGCTGCTTTTCATACAAAATAAAAATAGTGAGTAAAAAATGAAAAGGAAGTTAATGTTTTTTTGCGCTGCAATGCTCTCAGGATTGAGTGTTTCAGCGGCCCATGCCACAAATGCTGAACAAGTTAAAAACTCGTTCGTCTATTCATCTTATGCACAAACCAAATATCCACTGGTTTTTAACCACGGTATGGCAGGGTTTAACCGAGTTGGGACAGATACACTTGGTCTCGATTACTGGTACCAAATCCTTCCGGATCTTGCTCGTAATGGAGGAAATGTCTGGGCCACCAGAGTGTCACCTTTTAACTCAACAGAAGTGCGTGGTGAACAACTTGCCCAGCAAGTAGAAGAGATTATTGCCATTACTGGTAAGCCTAAAGTCAACTTGATCGGTCATAGCCATGGGGGCCCGACAATTCGCTATGTGGCCGGTATCATGCCAGAGAAAGTTGCCTCACTCACCACGATCGGTGCACCTCACAAGGGATCACCAATGGCAGATGTGATCCTGAACGTTGAGGGTACTCCTCTGTCTAGACTGGCAACGTTAGTAAACTGGTTTTCAGCAGCCATTACTTGGGCAGGAGGCCTAGACCCAACAAGCTATCCGCACGACTCTTTAGCAGGTGCTCATAGCTTATCAACTCAAGGTTCAGCTCAATTTAATGCTCAATTCCCTATGGGTGTACCAACTACTTCTTGTGGTGAAGGAACATATCAAGAGAAAGGTATTTATATGTATTCTTTCTCGGGGAATAAAGCGCTGACCAACCCATTAGATCCATTTGATATTGCGCTGACAGGCAGTAGTTTAGTGGTTGATCCATTTGGTGATAATGATGGACTTGTTTCCCGATGCAGTGCCAAATTTGGTAAAACAATTCGTGATGATTACAACTGGAATCATTTAGATGAAGTGAACCAAGTACTTGGTATACGTTCTATTTTCGCTTCCGATCCTGTATCAGTTTATCGTCAACACGCAAACCGTTTGAAACTTCAAGGACTATAGTTTTTAAACAAAAAAATGCGCCAAAAGGCGCATTTTTTTACTCGCTATAAGCTTACGCTTTACGAGCTGGTAATTTTTCACGAATACGTGCAGCTTTACCAGACAAGTCACGAAGGTAGTAAAGTTTAGCACGACGAACGTCACCACGACGTTTCACTTCGATTTTAGCAACAACTGGTGAGTGAGTTTGGAATACACGCTCAACACCAACACCGCTAGAAATTTTACGTACTGTGAACGCAGAGTTCAAACCACGGTTTTTCTTAGCGATTACAACACCTTCAAATGCTTGAAGACGTTCACGATCACCCTCTTTTACTTTTACTTGAACGATGACAGTATCACCAGGAGCAAAAGCAGGGATATCAGATTTTAACTGTGCATTTTCAACAGCTTGAACTAAAGGATGTTTACCACTCATTGTGGGAATCTCCAATATGTGCGGAGTCAGAAGAGGTCTGAATTTCCGCTGGGGATAGAGGCTAAAGCGCATATCAACCCGTTTATCTTTCCCTTTACGACAATATGTCTATAAAGAGCCTTTAAATTTACATAAAACTATTCAATAAATAGAATTATGCTTTAACTCGAAGCATTGCTTCTCGTCTTGTTGCAGAACTTTCGTTCTTGAGAATAACGATTAAGAGTTACCGTTATTCACTTGCGTATCTTTTAGCCATTTTTTTTGCTGCTTAGTCAACTCAACCTTTTCGACCAACTCTGGTCGGCGCTCTAGAGTTCGTTGATATCGCTGCAAAAACCGCCATTTTTCAATGTTGCCATGATGTCCAGATTTTAATACCTCTGGCACATCTAGCCCTTCAAAATGGTCAGGCTTTGTATATTGTGGACAATCTAAAAGACCGTCAACAAAAGAATCTTGTACTGCTGATTGTTCATCTGACATTACATTCGGCAAACGGCGAATAATACTGTCAAGTAACACCATAGCGGGCAGTTCACCACCAGATAAAACATAATCACCAATTGACCATTCTTGATCAACATAATGCTGGATCAAACGTTCATCGACTCCTTCATAACGTCCACACAGTACAATTAAGCCGTCATAATCAACAAACTGCTGTACTGCCTGTTCATTTAAGGTTTTGCCTTGTGGGGACATATACACCACAGGAACATGAACATGTCCTGCTTGTGAGGCAAGCTGTTTGGCATGTGCAATTGCTTTCGCCAAAGGCTCAGCCATCATCACCATACCTGGGCCGCCACCAAATGGACGTTCATCCACTCTTCTGTAGTTTCCCTCAGCAAAATCACGAGGATTAATACAAGTGACTTGTACAATATCTCGCTTTGCCGCACGTCCGCTGATGCCGTAGGCTGTAATCGCTTCAAACATTTCAGGAAAAAGCGTAATGACTGCAAAAAACATCACAGACTCCTCTATTTTCCTGCTGTATTAATCCTAAAAGGATTAATAATCTACGCCCCAATTGACGTAAATACGACCAGCTTCAAGATCAACACGTTGTACTACATCTTTATGCCAAGGAATCATGCGCTCTTCTGAATCAATGCTGTCTGGGGTAGCATGCACCACCATCACATCATTAGCTCCAGTTTCAAACAACTCATGAATTTTCCCTAAGTTTACTTCCTGTTCTTCTTCATCAAGACCTAACACAGTTAAGCCCTTTAAATCTGACCAGTAGTATTCATCTACATCTGCTTTTGGCAGTTGAGACTTAGCAATCCAGATATTAGCGCCAACCAAGCTTTCCGCCCCAGTGCGATCACTCACACCTTTCAACGCAACAACTAGGCCTTTGCCATGTGGTTTCCAACGTTTTACATCTATTGTTTGCCAACCGGCCTTGGTCTCAATGTACCAAGGCAGGTAGTCAAACATGTTGCTCATAGGTTCTGTATTTGAATACACCCAGAGCCACCCATTCAATCCATAAGCTGAACGTAACTGTCCAATCTGAATACGATCTTCGGGAACATTCTGTGTTGATGTCATGGGCTACCTACTACAAAAATTATGCAGTAGCTTTTTTAGCTTGAGCAGCTAAAGAAGCAACACGTTCAGAAGGTTGAGCACCTTGAGAAACCCAGTGAGCAAAACGGTCTGCATCTAAACGAAGTTTTTCTGCTTGACCTTGTGCAGTCGGGTTAAAGAAACCGATACGCTCGATGAAACGACCATCACGTGCATTGCGGCTGTCAGTCACAACGATTTGATAGAATGGACGTTTTTTTGCGCCGCCACGTGCTAAACGAATAACAACCATGATAAAAGCCTTATAATTCTTACGGATTATCCCTGCGCCGACCATCGGCAACACTTCAAACCCCTTTCATAGAGGGCGACATTCTACGTGATTTTCGCCCTGAAAGAAAGATTATTTTTTGAGTTATCCGCAGTTTTGAATTTAAAATTACTGTAGCCAATTTGATGTGGCAGATAACGCACAATCAGTTGCACCTTTTGCCCAAAATTTTTGCCCTTGATCATTAAGACAAATGATCCCATCACCAGCTTGAGAACTAGTAGCAATAGGTGTAGCAGTTAACACCCAGCTTGAATCAGTTATGCTAGCAAAAGCTAAGTTATATAGGGCTTGGCCTTGTTGAGGACTGACACTAGAACCATAAATCGAAGTAATCGTCGCATTCGACGGATAACGATTGTGAACTACTTTTTCTGCTTCTAATGTTTGGGCAATATTCATCATTTCAGATTGAACAGCTGTACGATGCCCTTTGCGTAAATACTGCAAATATGAAGGTGTCGCTATAGCTGCTAAAATTGCAATTATTGCTACTACAATCATGAGTTCTATTAAGGTAAAACCATTCTTCATTGCCAATTCTCACTATTTGTTTCACATACATTGCAAGTGACCGCTCCACCACAGTCATTATCAACAGCCGTAGCTGTTAAACTTTGGCAACGCAAACCTGAATTCTTAGCAATAAAATTAAAGTTTCTTGAATCTGTAGTTGTCGCTTTAATGACCCATGTCTGCCCATTTGCAGCAGTATTCGTTAATAAATTTCCTGTCGTCGTATCATCACTAATTTCAATCGTATAACCACCCCGTGGCAAAGTTACAGATGTCGTAGTAAATCCTCTATAGGTAAAGTTCTTGGATTTATGCCGTTCCAACTGTTCTGCCAATTTTAGAATTTCACCTTTAGCAGCAGAAGCCGTCGCTCTACGGCTATAACTTTGATATGAAGGGATAGCAATCGAAGCAAAAATAGCGACAATCACGATGACAACCATGAGTTCAATCAAGGTAACACCCTGATTAAACCGTTGGATATAGTATTTATTCATAAGTCATCCTTTAGCGATAACGCTCATACCAGCGCGCAGGAACTAAGTGACTTGTACACTGCCACTCGCCCGTTCCACTCTCGTTTCCAGACAGTTGTAATTTCCCACAACTATTAGTCACTGGAGGTTCATCTCTTTTTGGAACAAATGCTATGCCACGAATACCGGAGCCAATAACATTTTTATTACATTCAGAAGCTCCTACTGGGCAATTAGTACCAGTTTGTGTTTTGAATCCACTTCCATTCTCTTTATTTTGATCAATTGACCCATCAGAATTAAGGCAGGCGCCAAATGGTAAACAGAACGTCTGCTGGTCAGTTTCACCTACTACACGGGGTAAACATGGGTCTGCCGCTACAATACCTGTTCCCTGTGGATCATAAACAGGCACAATTAAAGTCCCTGTAATTGCCATAGGCTCTTCAAAAGCTTTAAGACCTCCTTTAATACGGAAACTATTATTAGCTTTCTCGGTACCATCGCTCATACTAGAAAGTGAACGATACCAACCATTTTGTCCCGTCCCCGTATTGGGAAAGAAAATCTGTGCTACTCGTGTTTCTCCAGATCGTAAAATTTGTGGATTTTTTCGAAGCGTCGATCGAGTAATATCTTTCGTTTCAAGCTGGCTATCTGTTAAAGACATTAAATTCTTTTTAATAAAGTCTTTATCGATAATTCCATAAACGTTGTTTACAGGTCTTCCGCTTAATGCGGTGCTCGGTGACATCCCCTCACGACCTGTAAGCGGATAAACATCTAAAGGTGTACTACGGTCACCTGAAGCAATACCGACAGTAATAAAAGTGCGGATTCCATAATCGTGAATTGTCACTGTTGGCGGTTCATAAAAACGCGGCGCATTCCCAGCGGTATAGTCGTTTGAGGCATCATAAGTTGAGTCATTCGTTGCTAAATTGGCTAATCGAACAACTCGAATACCGAAACTGCTATAAGTTGAATTTGTTTTTGTCTGGTTATTATTAAGATCGATACGGAAAATTTGTCCGCCTAAATCGCCAAAATATAAATGGTCGACTAAACCATCAGCATCTCGATCTAAGGTACTAATGCGACTAACAATACTGTGCTTCATATTAGAGTTATCTATATTAGAGCCTGTATCACTAGTCCACCATAAGCGTTCCCCAGTTTTAGCATCAATAATATAAACAGCATTCCCTTTTGCTTTTCCATTCGTAAAGCAAGAGTTGCTCAAAGTAATATTCGGGTTTTCATAACATTGGTCGTAGCCACCACCAACAATCATAACGCGTTTAATCACCCCGTTATAACGTATATTTGCAAGTACAGGTTTAGACCAACTCTGCCCCATGCGACTATAATCAGTTTGATCTGCTCCTACTCTAAAGAGAAGCTTAGGTGAGGCAGGATTTAAGACATTTAAACCATAATAGCTGCTGCCCCCCATTCGCATGCCACCATAAATATTCATTTGCTTTGCAGTTACTTTTGATACTGCTGAGCTACCGCTTCCCGTTGTAGTAATACTATATGCAGGGTCAGATACCCAAGCCCCATCCATACCGTGAGCAGGGGCTGAAGCATCACTTTGGCCAACCACTAAAGCTTTTGATGCAACTGGATCATTTAATATATCGGCAGGAACGAAAGCCATTTGTTCTACACCAGTTGAGGCATCCACAATATGCAGACCACCTTCCATCGTTCCATAGAGAATGGATTGTTCACGCGCAGATGTTAAATTCCCATTTTCATCTAATGTTCCATTATAGGTAAGCTGTACTGGTAAAGAATGAATACTACCGCCCATCGATAAATAGGGTTCATTCGATGTAACTAATGACGAAGGTAAAGTCGTAGCGCTAATATCAGTTGAGTAACCTAGATAATTTAATATTTTTAATTTCAAGCCAATCGGGAAAGCTTTTAAAATATCTTGTCCCGTTGATGCATTAAATTTTCCTAAAACATAACTTGCTGTATTAGCCACACTATCAAAAGGATTAGTTCCTTCTGGGGGAGCAGCTGGAATTTTTAGCAAATTAGTTCCAGAAGTCGATATTTTCGTTAAGCTACCATCCGCCGCAACAGCGGAAACATCAGTAAATAAGTTGCGGATTTTAGTTTGTACTGCGTAATAATATTTTATGATATTTCCATCTTCATCACGTGTTTCATTTTGTCCCACAATTGGTAAAGGAACTTTTGCATATGAACCACCTAAAAAGACATTACCTCCATCATTATAATTAGAGCTATTCCAATAATCTTTCGTACCCGTTCTAAAAGCCCCAGTTGCGTTGTAAACCAACCCACCAGTGTTAGCTTCAAAAGCACCTGCATTGCCCCCTGATAAAACAACATGATATTTCTTTAAATTTCCACGCCATGTTAAGTATGTGTTAGCTGGGTTTGGCTCTAAAGCCCGTAAGTAACCATATTCCTGTAAATTTTTAGGGTTTAGTGCATCATAAGGAACTGAGATAGCGCCAGTGGTTAAGGGTTGTAACGGAACTTTTTCTAAGTTATTAATAAATGCGATAACGCTGTCTGTTACACCTTGCGCACTTTGGGTAGGGAAAAAACCTCCATTACCATAACCAGGTGCAGCGACCGCATTTGTGGCCTGATTCGGTGAACACGCATCATCTCCTTTTCGGTCAGATTGGGTTCTCGAACTTAAACGACAGGCATTTTTTACATCAGAAGAACTTAAACTAGAAAAGTCACTTCCAAAACCGACAAATGCTGTTTGAATAGAAACTCCAGCTGGGTTTTTTGTTTTATCAAATAATCTTTTTGCAAATTCCCCCATACAGGCCCAACCAGAGTCTGCTGTCGTGTTAGACAAACCTCCAGAACAAGTAAAATTTGCTCCCAAAGTGCTGCCTAGGGCTGTCGACATGACAGTTGCAGAACGTGTATTTGTTGTATTGTTCGGCTCCCCATCTGATAAAAAGTAAATGCCCTGCCCATCACAACTCTGGCGATTGGCCACTGCAGGCAAAGGAGATTGGTAAATAGCATTTAAATTAGAGGCATTTCTATCTATAACAATATTGGGATTGCTGGTTGTATCGTTTGATTTTGATTTTGGGATACCACTATCTGCATTTGCTACAGCATAATTAAAAGTGGTGTAGTAATAAGTATAAGAATAGGTCCAATCCGACGAAGTATCATAAACAGTTGCCGTATCCACACCTGGATTAGAAGTTGACCAGTTACTCCAATAGTTATTAGAACGACAAGGTTGCCATAGATTTGTAGTATCGATTTGTGAATCGCGATAATTCGTACAATATGAGTATTCCGTTCTATTATCAGATTTTCGCACACGCCTTATATAGCTATCTTTTCGAATGGCATAATTTGCCTCTGAATAGGTCGTTGTACCCATCAAATAAGCAGCAGCTTCCGCATAAGCATGTGCTGAAGGCGTTGACCCGCCAGCGGTTAAATTTGCAACGGCCTGTTTTAATTTATAACGTTGAGAACCCACTGTATTTAACGTACTCGCATCTCCTAAAGGAGCAGCAGCCACTAGAACTTGCCCACTTCGGCTATCACCATTTGCAGAGAAATTTCCCAACCCCACACGAGTGTCATTTAAAACAGGATTATTACTTGCTAAAAAAGCATTCATACCATTTTTAAGCATAGCCAGACGGTTTTCGCCATAACTATTGTTGGTCATACTTCCTGATGTATCCAACATCATCACAATGGTTTTTTTACCAGCTGTAGGTGAAGCATAAATTTGTAAATCACTCGCCTGCACAACGGAGCTTGTCATTAGCCATGTAAAAGCAACTGAACTCGAACAGATGGCATACCATAAATTATTTGGCTTAAAATTCTTCAATTTTAGTTTCACGATATTCCCCGTTATGAACCTGGTGCCATAATTTGAGTGAGTTTATTGGTATAGTTAAATTCTTGAACTTGAGTACTAAAAGGCACGTTATGATTTGCCAAACACTCCGCCAATGTTTGTTTAGCCGTTAATGCGGTATCAAAATTGTCGCTAATTTTTGCCGAACTCGTGCTTAAGCAATCTCTTTGTAAAGTTTCAATAGAGGTAGATGCATAGGCTGGCAAAAAAGCAGTTGTAATCACTCGAATACGTTGTGTAGACAACATGCTTTTAGGTAGTTGCGTACCTTCCGAGGTGTTTGTTCCTCTTGGTAAATTTGAGCCTGGAATATCGCTAGCAGCATCTGTTGGAACACTTACAGCAACTTGGGTAACCACTGCTTGACGATTACTACCATAGTCACTTGTTAAATCGCAGAACCCCGCCACGCCGCCATCTTCAACGACTGCATTATTAGCGCTTCCTGCTCGAAGTAAACTTGCACCTCTGGTCTGAGCAAAATTTGTTGCTGTAGAAACAGGCTTATAACAAAAGTTGTATTCCGCACCGGGATTACTTTCATGCTCTTTAAGCGCGGCACCAATCACATTAGTAATATTAGTTAGGGTGGTAGGATTCATCTGCACAATGAGTTCTAAAGGAGTGTCAGATGACTGAAAATTTAATTGGCTCACTTGGCTATTGGTAGCAACTTTTAAAGAAACAATAGCCACTCTTATTGCTAAAACGCCTACAGAAATAACAATCAATAAAATAATAAGCACAACAATAAGGGTTGCCCCTTTTTCCTTAGATCTACTCTTATGAATTAAATGGGTCATAGACTTTCCCCCATCGCGTTGCGTAGAGCAATTGTTAAGTTATAAGTGCGGCGTAAGAATCGAGTTGTATTATCAGAAGCATGCACGGTTTGATCTAACATAAAAAAAGATTGCTCAGGATCTATTGCTTTGCTTTGGGCATTATTAGTAGAGCGCGCTAATACAGATATTTGTATTGAAAGAATTCGTGGCGGCATCACAGATGGTGTGGCATCTCGGGCAGCCTGTGCAGCAGCGCGATATTGGGGAATGGTATAATAAGCAAAATTGCCAGCCGCATTTTTTGCACCAAACAGCACATGGAAATGGTCAATACGCGGCAATACAATTTGACCAGCGTCGCCTAACCCAGCAACAGTGGTCGGTTGAGCTGTGGCTACAGCAGAGGGAGTATTTGCATCACATGCAAGTGCATAGTCTTGCTGGGAACTACCATTGCTATCCAGACGTAAAAAATAACGCTCTACAATTAAATCACCTGCAAGTACATTTACACCTTCACAATTGGTCATATTCGTAGGTGCAATAAATTGGATAGTCAGCTGATCACTTTGCACAGCAGCATCTGAACTGTTCTGTATATTTGAAAGACCTTTCCAGTGATTACTCACAGTACTCACCGTATCCCCTGCACCACGACTAAGTAATGTGTCAGCAATATAGATATTTGTTCCAACGTTAGGAACAAAATTAACATTGTTACTATTGGTTGCAGTTGAGCCAGTTAATACAACACCGCCCCAAGGGGTCGTATCAGTTAATATTGGGTTGGTTACATTTCCATAATTTAGAAGCCTTATATCACGGGCAATATATTCCAAACCAAAAATACCGCTATCTTGTATTTCAGCATTTGCTTTTTGTAGACGGCTTGATAGAAGTCCACCAATAAATAATTGAGTCGCCGCGGCTACCAAAATTAGACCTAAAGCCAATGCAACCATCAGCTCAATTAATGTAAAGCCTCGCTGCTTCCATGATACAAATGAGTGAGCCATTAATATGCCTCCATCATTAAACAGTTCGAATTATTGACATAAACGCCATTTGTACTCATACAGCTCGACACATCCGCGCTCGTGACTCCCTCATTTGTTGTAATTACTGGAGCGGTTTTTCCCCAAAAAACAAAAAGACATTGCCTCTGCTGGGCCATCGTGTTTGTAACCCCTGGGCAATTTGACATTGTGATTTTCATGCCAAGTTGATCAGCATTTCTTGCTGCTTGATATGCATCAAATTGCGCAAGCTGAGAAGGTGTACAAGCTGCATTGAAACACAACGTAGGAGCTGCGGTGGTAGATGAATAATTGCTATAACTACGGACAAATGCGGGATACTGACTAGCTTGAGAACTATTTACGCGAATGTTTTCTGCTAATCCTCTCATGATCATAATCGCTTGAGATTTACTTAATGCCTCTGAAGAAGCATCCATAGCCCGAACTTGCAAGGCAACATATCCTAAAACCCCTATCGCAATTAAAATTAAGGCAACCAACACTTCTAATAAACCCACCCCAACTTGAGCTTTTCGTTTAGAGCCCTGCATTAACATGTCTCCTCAGCTTTAAAAATTAATGTGCCAAGCTTTGTTAAAATAAGAATTTTCTTTTTATTTATTTTTGAATTACAAATAGATAAAAGTGTATCTTGGGTGATATTGGTTATCACCCCATTCGCATTAAAAGTTAAAGTCGTCGCTGTTAATGAACTCTGCGCACCATCAGCAGCGATATTTTTAAGTTCAAGACTGTTATTGGAATCAGCTTTCCAATTCAAGGAAGTGGGAGTATTTAAAGCTGTTGAATTCAGATTAATAGAAACGTCTTGTCGACCAAGTATGGCTTGGCTCTTTGCTTCCGATAAAGTATTGATTAGATCTCGTTGGTTTCCATCTAGTCGTTTGCTTTCTAATAAATTCGACATAGATGGTGCAGCCATCATCGCGATAATAGCCATGACCGCAATCGTCACCATAAGCTCAACCAAGGTGAACCCGTCTTGCGGAATAATTCCCCTCATCCCCACACCCCAAATAAACTTTAAAATTTTTTATTTATTAATTAAATTTTACGTCTTATGTTTACAAAACAAATACAAAGCAGATAAAGGGTATAAAAAAACAGATAACTGTCATATCAACAATTATCTGTTTAAATTTATAAAATCAGTATGTTAAATACATCACACTTTACGCTTGAGTCACATGAATGCGTAATTCTTTAGGAAGACTAAAGGTTATATTCTCTTCACGCCCATCTAATTCTTTCGGTGCTTGAGCACCCCAATCTTGTAAACGTTGAATCACTTGTTTAATCAAGATTTCTGGTGCAGAGGCGCCAGCAGTAACACCAATTTTACATGTCTCATTGAACCATGACTGCTCTAACTGATCAGCATTATCTACAAGGTAAGCGGCTTTACCCATACGCTCTGCAAGCTCACGTAATCGATTTGAGTTTGATGAGTTAGGTGAACCTACAACCAATACGACATCACACTTCTCAGCTAAATCACGTACAGCATCTTGTCTGTTTTGAGTAGCGTAGCAAATGTCATCTTTACGTGGACCCTGAATATGCGGAAATTTAGCACGCAAAGCATCAATAACTTTAGCTGTATCATCAATAGAAAGCGTTGTTTGTGTTACGAAAGCAAGTTTTTCAGGATGTCGTACGGTAAGTGCAGCGACATCTTCTTCATCTTCAACCAGATAAATATCACCGCCTTTTAATTTGTCATATTGCCCCATTGTGCCTTCGACTTCTGGGTGCCCTTCATGACCAATTAAAATAGCTTCAGTACCTTCACGCGCATATTTAGTCACTTCAATATGAACTTTAGTCACTAAAGGACAAGTCGCATCGAAAACTTTTAAGCCTCTGCGTTCAGCTTCTTGTTGAACTGCTTTTGAAACACCGTGCGCACTAAAAATTACAATTGAATCATCTGGAACCTGATCTAGTTCATCAACAAAAACGGCCCCTCTTTGACGCAAGTCATCTACCACAAATTTATTGTGTACAACTTCATGACGTACATAAATAGGAGGATTGAAACATTCTAAAGCCCGATTGACGATTGCTATGGCTCGATCAACACCGGCACAAAAACCACGCGGATTAGCTAACACAATTTCCATAACAGCCTCAAAATTAATAAAACAGGGGAATTTCTCTTGAATATTTGCAATTAAAACTATTCAGTTTAAACGCACGGTACACTACAATAGCGAAGATATTTTATCATATCAGGAAAAATATCATGTCGGGTCTATTGTTTGTCGTTTCTGCTGCATCAGGAACGGGCAAAACATCTTTGGTAAAAGCCCTGCTTGACCGTGTGAGCAATTTACATGTTTCAGTCTCGCATACAACCCGAGGTCAACGTCCCGGTGAGTTAGATGGTGTTCACTATCACTTCACTACAAAAGATGAATTTCTAGACCAAGTCAACCATGATGGCTTTATCGAATACGCTGAAGTATTTGGTAACTACTATGGCACTTCTCAAGCTACGGTAAAACAACAGTTAGCTCAAGGACACGATGTCTTACTTGAAATTGATTGGCAAGGTGCAGAACAAGTCCGCAAGCTTTTCCCTGAATCCAAGCAAATATTTATTTTACCTCCAACTCAATTTGATCTACGTCAGCGTTTATCTAATCGCGGCACTGACTCAGTTGAAGTCATTGAGCATCGTTTAAGCTGTGCAGTAGAAGATATGCAGCACTACACGAACTTTGATTACATCATTATTAATGATGATTTTAATAAAGCCTTACATGAGCTTGAAGCTGTGATTACAGCGAACCGTTTGGTGCTATCTCAGCAAGCAAAACGTCATCAAACTTTAATTCAGGACTTGATTACTCCTCAACCAAAACAGGAATAACTTGAGTCTAGATCGAAAGCCTTTTATACTATTTAGTCTGTTCAAATTCACCATTCCAAAACGAGAACTTTTATGGCACGCGTCACCGTTGAAGATTGTTTAGATCATGTAGACAACCGTTTTGAGCTTGTGCTCGTTGCAAGTAAACGTGCTCGTCAATTGGCACGTCAAGGCATGGAGCCAACTGTAGAATGGGATAACGACAAACCGACTGTAGTTTCTTTGCGCGAAATCGCGGCTGGGCACGTTACGAAAGAAATTCTTAAACAACGTGAGCAAGATTACCAAACTTCTAGTCTTGATCTTGCCCTTTCTACAAACAGCTTGAATTTAGAAGGTTTTTCTTTCTAATTCACCCTGTTTCATAAAAAAACCATCGTTTTTCTGCGATGGTTTTTTATTTGGCTTTGTCCCATATTTAAACATATTGAGAAAAGCAATTATTTTCATTGAAAAAAAAATACACTTTTTCAAATGAAAAAATTGACAAGTTCCGCAATATGCTTTTCATTAAGAAGCAGATAGATTTAGTTTTTCAGCAATAGGAAAAAGGGTGATTTATGCCAGGCGAAGAGGTCAGCCAAGCCAAGCAACAGCTCAAATTAATTATCGACCCTTACTTATCGGTAAGCGAAGTCGAAAAAGTGCTTGCTGCCTGCGATTTTGCCGATCTAGCGCACACTGGCATTACGCGTAAAAGTGGCGAACCCTATATTCTGCATCCGATTGCTGTAAGCTGTATTCTTGCAAACATGCGTTTAGATGCTGAAACTTTAATGGCAGCACTTTTGCATGATGTTATTGAAGATACTCAATATACAAAAGAAGATATTATTGAGAAGTTTGGCCTAACCGTTGCAGAGCTAGTAGATGGTGTAACCAAACTTAGCCAATCAAGCGATAAAGAATATAATAAGGCAGCTTCATTCCGAAAAATTCTGCAAGCGACCTTACAAGATCCGCGTGTCATCATTATTAAATTAGCAGATCGCTATCATAATATGACAACTCTAGGTGCTTTACGCCCAGATAAACGAGCCCGTATCGCTCAAGAAACTTTTGATATATTTGTACCGATGGCAAGATTAGTCGGCATGAATGAAATGGGCGATAATCTAGAGAATCTTTGCTATCAAAACCTTGACCTTGATATGTTTGATAACGTTCAGAATGCTCTGCTACAGACAAAGCCAGAACGCTGTAAATATCAAAGTATTTGGGAACAAAACCTCGCTGAACTTCTGCATAATTATCATATTCAAGGCCGTATTAAAAAGAAAAATAACAATATCGAATTATTACGCCATTTCGTTAAAAACGAGATGGATCTCCAAGAGCTTACTCATAGTCATGCTTTTGAAATTGTTCTACAAAGCATTGCCGACTGTGACCGCTTAGAAGAAGCATTAAGAGAAAATTTTCAGGTTATCCAGTACCAAGACCATATTCGTCGCCCACTACCTGGCGGTAATCAGTCTTTACTGATAAAGCTTAAAGGCGAAAAAACAACACTATCTCTTACCATTCAAACCGAGCTCATGCGTAAAGCTGCCCGTTTTGGGGTAGTGTTAGGTGAAAATGCGCCGCAAACTTGCCGCTCTGCCATTCAGGCTTCAATGCAGAACTTAAATACATTGATTGACGGTGAATGTGCTAAAACAACTTTTAATGATTTACTTGATTATCTACATCAAGAAAAAATCTGGGTATATACACCACACGGTCAACTGCATGAGCTACCGCAAGGCGCTACTGTAGTTGATTTTGCTTATTCAGCAAGCTTATTTTTAGGTAACCATGCGGTTGGTGCAAAAGTCGATGGAGAGATTAAACCACTCTCTACTCCATTAGTTAGCGGTCAGGTTATCGAGATTATTACGGATGTTTTGGCAACACCAAACCCAGACTGGCTAAGCTTTATTAATACGCAAAAAGCGCGTCGTGCATTACAGCATGTGCTTAAAGATCAAGATATCGAAGAACAACGTCTAGTTGGTGCACAAGCCCTTTCTCGTGCACTGAAACTTTTTAACCGTTCAATCAATGATCTTTCTGAAGCTGACTGGCTAGATCTATTGCAATGGCGCCATATCGATAATAAAAATACATTGTTTGAACAAATTGCGGTTGGCGATTTACTACCTCAACTTGTAGCAAACCACCTGTTTGCTCATGATAAACATCCGCAAGTGGAAAACTCAGATCGACTTATTCAAAGTACTGAAGGAGTTGACGTTAAATATGCACATTGTTGCAATCCAATTTTAGGCGATCCAATCCAAGGACATTTAACGCGTCGCGGGTTAATTGTGCATCGTATTCGCTGTCATAACTTACTACATGAACAACATCTACACCCTGAAAATATCATGCCACTTCAATGGAAAGCAGATGATGTAGATGATGTCCGTTTTACAGCCTACCTTGCTATTTATATGGCGATGAATGATGAACAAGTATCAGATCTGATTTATCAATGCCGTAAAAACAATGCTGGTGTAGAGATGGTTCACTCAAATGAGCAAAGAACTTTTGTGAATATTGTAGTGAATAACCGTAAACATATTGCAAAAGTCATTCGTGATTTACGCATGCACTATGGTTTCCCCCGAATTGAACGTTTAGACGCTCCTGCTCCGCAAATGGAAATTTCAAAAGTAAGCTAAATTTCTATAGAGACAATTCACTAGATTTGTGTTTCCTTAACAAAATCAAACTTTCCAAATTCACTTAATCAATTAAATCGATGATACTTTTGTCAAAAGCTATCATCGATTATGATGGAAAGAGATTTAATCAAGGAGAACCCAATGTCCCGCCAAGTCATTCATACTGAAAATGCCCCTGCTGCTATCGGCACATACTCTCAAGCTATTTTAGTAGATAATACGGTATATCTTTCAGGGCAAATTGGTTTAGACCCATACAGTATGGAACTTGTAGAAGGTATCGAAGCTCAAATTCGCCGTGTATTTGATAATTTAAAAGCAGTTTGTGAAGCTGCTGGTGGTTCACTTGCAGATATTGCTAAGCTCAATATTTTTTTAACTGATCTATCAAATTTCCAACTCGTAAACCAAATTATGGGTGAATATTTTGCTCAGCCCTACCCTGCACGTGCAGCTCTTGGTGTAGCAAGCTTGCCAAAAGGCGCATTAGTAGAAATGGATGGAATTGTAATTATTAATCAATAAGATATAAAAATTAAAATATCTAAATTTCACTATTTAGTTTTTTAAAACACGAACCACCTTTGCATAAAAATCTAAATTCTTCTTGGATTTCCACTTAGGTGGTCTTTTTTTATTCAAAATCCCAATAATGATAAATGAGATTTTAAATGAATTTCATTGACAAACGATAATAATTATCAATAATATCAATTATCGCATTTATATTTGGGGATCACTCCCATGTACGTTTGCTTGTGTCGTGGCATTACCGATCAGGATATTAAAGACGCTATTGAAAATGGCGCTGAAAGCTATCGTGAAATTCGCGACTTGCTTGATCTTGGTACGTGCTGTGGACGCTGTGCACCAGAAGCTCGCGCTATCATTAGCGAAGAATTAGCAGAAATCGCTGCTCGCATTTCTGTAGCTGCATAATAAAAATTAATATTTAACAAAATTTATTGACTCCTCCACCGCTTTTTGCGGAACCTTTATAGTTCCTCATTCAAGCGGTTTTTTTTGACATAAAAACATCCTTTCTAATACTGTGTTGTTTTTGATTGCGATTTTCATTTGCTGTTCCATAAATTACTCGCCATCTCCGTGATTGTTCACTAAAATGGATTTATAGATTGCCTTAATTAAGTTTGAGGCAGAAATTGTTTTGGAGTAGCTACAATGAAAGGCAATCGTGATGTCATTAATCAGCTCAATCAAGTGCTGTATCATCATTTAACTGCAATTAATCAATACTTTTTACATTCGCGTATGTTTAATAACTGGGGAATTGAGCAGCTTGGCTCTGCGGAATATAAAGAATCAATTCGTCAAATGAAACATGCCGATAAAATCATTGAACGTATTTTATTTTTAGAAGGACTACCTAACCTTCAACATTTAGGTAAGCTTTATATTGGTCAACACACAGAAGAAGTTCTGCACTGTGACATTCGTAAAGTAAAAGAAAATATAGAAGCAATTCAAAAAGCGGTTGCTTTAGCTGAAACAGAGCAAGATTATGTCACCCGTGACCTTGTTCAAGAAATTTTAGAAAAAGAAGAAGAATACTGGGACTGGCTAGATACTCAAATTGATCTTATTGGCAGCGTAGGTATTGAAAATTATATCCAGAGCCAAATGTAATTTCTCATAAAAAAATCCCCTTATACTTAAGGGGATTTTTTTATTACTTCTCTTTTAGTAATTCCGATAGCGTTATTTTCTGCTTATAAAGATGCTGCAAAATAAATATCTGCTGTTGTGCCTGCTCTACTTTTCCATTATAAGCCAATAATTTTGCGTATTTACGTAAGTTGTATGGAGTTGCTTTGTTCTTTACTAAATTTCCCCATTCCACTAAATCATTTTCAGATAAGGTAGTTCTAGGATTAAGTTCAATCCATTTTAAACGCTGCTCAAACTGTGTTAAAACAAAAACTTTATCACTTCCCATAAATTCAGCGTTTGGACGCTTATTATTAAAAAGTAAATTACTATTCAGAACATAGACATTGTAATCACGTAGAATTGCAATAATAAGCAGCAAGCCTACAACCCATGTTAAACGAAGAAGATGTTTACTGAGGACAATTCCTTTAAGCACAGGAGTCTCGGCTTGTACTATACCAAGCAGGAATCCACAGGTAAGCAAAAAATAAGCGTAGCGCTGTGGAAACTCAAACATAGCATGAATAAGTACCGCAGATATCATCATAATCGCTATAATTGAGATAGTATTTTTAGCCTGTTGATTTAGCCAAAGAAACCAAAAAACAAAGTAAGTAATGATTACAGCGCCTAATGGGACACCATTCCAGATGATGATATCCAGTAGCACATTATGAGCACTATTAAACCATATATGCACTGTCCCATATTGGATACTATCAACTACAGCAACGCTAGTTTGACTCCATCCATACCCTAACCATGGCTGCTGTGCTATAGCATGTAATATTTGTATCCACATCCCTATACGCTCATGCCCCGACCCCGCACGCGCGACAAACGAACTTGTTTCAGTAATTTCTGTATTTGTAGAGAATTCAATAAATTGAGTGATATAAGGTAAGATTAGCCCCGCAATGAGAAAAAAACCGACGCACCACAAAAAACCTTGAAAAACTCCAAATCTTTTTTGTTTCCCAAATTGTTTAACTATCCAATACATGAATAAAAATGGAAAAACGATCCATGATGTTCGTGACTGACTTAGAGCAATTGTGAACAAAATAATCAGTGCTGAAGGCAATAACAACCAAAGTGTTACTTTATTTTTTTCATATAAATATAAACATCCTAACAACCCAATAATTAAGAATGTTGCCATGTTGTTGGGTTGACCAAAATTTCCGTAAGGACGGTTACCAATCAGATGAAGTGTATAAATTAAATGTGATTCAATATTCAACCATTGAAAAATTGCTATAAAACTGGTTAATAGCGATGTAATAATTACTAATAAGCTAAAACCTGAAAAAATTTGATCTCTCTTTTTTTGATCTAAAGATAGGTTGTAGCCAGCCAAGACCATAAACCAAAAACCTAATAAGTAAAATGTACTTAATAAAGCCGTACTTAAATCAAAAACTAAACCAAAGCCCCACTGGACAAGAGGAATTAAAGTAAATGGAAGCAACAATATCTGTGCTCTAGGAATTTTAATATTTTGTTGAATTAGGGCAGCTAATACGCATAACCCAGCCCCGAAAGTGCTGACTTCACTTGAGAACATGACCCAGGGGCTGTAATGAAATGGAGACAACCATGCAAAACCCAACAGGATTGCAGCGAGAAATAGGAAGAATACTTGCATAGTGAGAGGTTAGAGACCAAAACTTGTGGGAATTATACATGGAAGCCTAAAAGAAAATGTATGAACTCTCTATGAAAAGATCTTGATAAGATTTACTTCAAAAAATTAAGGGATTTGTGAAGCTGGTATCAAGTGCTCAGCAGCACCATAAAACCAGAAATTTGGTACCATTCTTCCGTCATAGCTACCACAGCCCCAGCACATTATATCTTGTCCTAAATAAACGATCGTGATGTATATGAAGACAGCTCCCCATAAAGCAATTAATAGTTTCGCGAGTCTATAGGGATATTTCAAATATTCTTTAGACTGTTGCCGCTGAGAAAAAGCAAATGCTAAAAATAATATACAGACCATTTGTGAAGCAGGATAAACCATACTTCCTGAGAACATCGCATCAACTAAAATTGCAACCACGCCAGCTTTTGCAATAGGTAAAGTATTCTTATCTCGGAACAACTTAATAACTTGATATATCATCCAAACTAAAAAAATACATCCAACTATTCCCCATTCAAAAATTAGCCTTAAATATAGGTTATGTATGTGATGTCCATATTTATATTGAATTTTTGAGAGATAACCTCCGCCTACTCCAGACCAAGGTTTTTCTTTCCACTGCTCAAAAACGAAAGTCCACATTTCTGCACGCATTGATGTCCCTGCCCTTATTACGGACATAGTATTTTTATCAGCGAAATAAAGAGTAGTTTTATAAACTAAAAAAGCTAAAAAAATGTAAATACAGCTTTGCAAAATGAGCTTTCGATTTTCTAGAGAGTATATAAAGAAAAACAACAATCCTGTCGCTACAGCAAGTAAGGCGGATCTGGCTCCATCAAAAAACCATGCTAAAGCAAAAAAGAAACTAGCAAATGGATAAAAGTAATGAAAATAAGGGTAGTTTTTATTTTTTAAAAAAATTAGAAAAAAGAATATAGGTACGATAACACTGTCATAAATTCGGATCGTGCCAGAGTTAAATTGCCAGTCAAACCATTGTTTGTAGAAAATAAAATTAGTAATAGAAACAAAAATAAATAAACTAGGAATAAATGCTGAAAAAACGACTAATGCTAAGCTATGTTCTATATTTTTTACATTCTTTAAATCATATGCTAAAGCAGAAAATATAAATAGTAATGCTATCGCAGACCAAAGTTCTTGAAATTGAAAAATGCTATAAGTTGTTATCTGTATAGCAGTTAATACACCAATCAGAAAAAAGGTAATTTGTGTGAAATTTGAATATTCTATTTGTTTTGTAAAAACTAAAATTAATAAAGCACATAGTGCCAATGGAAACTGTAATAAACGAAGTTCGTCATATTGGATAACTGACCAACCAATTTGATAACCCAATAAAGCTGCGACAAGATAAATCACTATTAGAATAAATAGAATAGTTTTTTTTAACATATTTATTTTCTTCAATAAAAAAGAGAGGTCAGAACCTCTCTTTTTAAGGATCTAAAATTAAGAACCAGAGAAAGATTGTGGTAAATATTCGACCAATGTAGAAGTTGTCGTTGTTACTGTAGACTTTTTCAACACACCATTTTCACTTACAGCCATACCTATAACGCCATTTTTCAATTTAGCTGATACATTTGATGCATTGAATGTGTATTTAATACCACATCCATTACTACCAGATGTTGTATCAGCTAAAATTTCTGCTTTACCATATTTACCCGTAACTGAATCAGATGCTGCCGCTGTTGCTGCGCCATTAGCAAAACATGTTCCAGCTTGCAAATTAGTAGCAATTGTTGTTTTTAAACCATCTGCTAATGTAAATGCTTCAGAAGCTTGTGATTTAGCAATATAGCTTTGGTATGCAGGAATCGCAATTGCAGCCAAAATACCAATAATGGCAACTACGATCATGAGTTCAATTAATGTAAAACCTTTTTGTGCATTCATAGCCTTTTCCCCAAAGATTGTATGTATGTTTTTATATAAGCTTTTTCAGCTATCAACTATATTGCAGCATCCATGCCAACTTTTATTTTAATTAAAAAACAAACACTTATATTATAATCAACTATTCTTAAACATTAAATCGGTGTAAGTAATTGACAAAAAATGTCATATAATTTTTTATGAAAACACTTCACGCATTAAAAAAAATAAATTACACAATTCAAAGTTTATGTTTATTTATGTGAACAAAATCTCTTTAAAAATAAATAATTAGGTGACATTTTTTGTCAGTCACTTTTAAAAGTAAAATTATAAAAATTAGCTAATATAAGAATATTACAAAGCGAGCTAATTAAGAATAATCGGAGCATTCCCTAATTCATTGGATTGATCAGGCATGTTTTCGTCATAAAACCGTGACATCACCTCTCCAATTTGTTGTACTCCAATCACTACAGCTTGTTGATATTGTTGTTGTTTAAGCTTCTGTACTATTGCTTCACAAATCTGTTGCCAGACTTGATCATTCGTCGCAATACGAATACCACGGTCAAATATAATTTCTACTGTTCTTTCACATAAATTTAGGTATAACAATACGCCGCTATTTAATGCGGTATCCCAAACGCCTAGTTCTGCAAATAACTGCTGTGCTCTTAAACGAGTATTCTGTCTGTAGGCTTGTGACACTGGAATATGACCTTCAATTACAACCTGTATTTCCCCAATATGCCCATGTTCTGCTTGCTGTACAGCATCTGCGATAGCTTGCTTATCTTGTTTTGAAAAATAACGACTACTAGCAGGTAAATAGCATAGATGTTTAAACCAACGTTTTAGACTTGGCTCTACAGATTCTTCAATTTTTGGTTGAGTAATAATTTGTGTTGTTTCTGATGTTGTTACCATGAGCCTGAAGCACCTCCACCGCCAAAACGACCTCCGCCACCACCATAGCCTCCGCCACCTCCGCCGAAGCCTCCTCCACGTCCACCGCCACCAGAACCACTTAAAATGGCCTGTAAAATAAGTTGGGCAATTGATGTAATAAGTAAAAAGAAAATACCAAAACCAAGTAGTAAGCTAGTGACTAGCCCCGCCCCATTTACAAATCCTGCTACCGCAGCAGCAACTCCTGCTGTAGATGCACTAAGCGGACGACCAACAATAAACGAACCCACAATTCCAGCAACAAGAATAAATAAAGCCATTGTCAGTGTCGTCTGCTTGGCTTGTTGCTCTTCCGCAGCTTGATGCTGACGTTCTTTTAAATCTTGGGCAGCTTGCTGTGCTACTTCTGGGTCAAGATTTAAAATTCTTCCGATTTCATCGATACCTGCACTCAAACCTTGTGCATATTGGGCTTGTTTAAAATAAGGTGTAATTTGGTTTCGAATGATCCGACTTGCCACAATATCTGGCAACACACCTTCTAGGCCATAACCGGTGAGTATTTGTATACGGCGGTCATTTACAGCGACTGCAATGAGTAATCCATTATCACGTTTAGATGATCCCAATTGCCATTTTTCACCAACACGTAATGCATAATCAAAGATATCTTCTTGGCCAGTGGTAGGAACAATCACAATACCAATCTGCGCTTTGCCTTGTTGGTATAAACTTAGAATTTTTTGATCAAGTTGCTGCTTCTCAGCCTCGCTTAAGATATTGGCTTGATCAATCACAGGCTGGGTTAACGTTGGCAAACCACGAATTGATTCGCCATCAGCCATATCATTCGCAACTTGGACTTGAGGAGCAGGACTTGAAGCAACTTGCCCCTCTATTTTAGTTGCAGCAACTTGAGTTTGTTGCTTTTGAATAATTTTGCCAGCAACTATTGCGTCTCCCTCATCGGTAGCAGTTGCAATATTACTTTCACTCCATGCCGTATTCTGAAAAAGAACACCACAACAGAGCAAAATTAAGGTCGAGATAAAGACCTTAATTTGCTTTGATTGAAGCAATAGAGTATTTCTCATACGGCACTCCTTTGATTTATAAAATTAATCAAAAGAAACTTTTGGAGCCTGTTGTGCAGATGCTTCTGCAGAGAAATTGGCTTTTGGATGCATACCAATTACTTTTGCTGTTACTGCCTGCGGGAACTGACGCACATATGAGTTATAGTCTTGTACTGTTGTAATATAACGATTACGCGCAACAGCAATACGGTTTTCAGTACCTTCAAGCTGAACTTGTAGTTCTTGGAATTGAGTATTGGCTTTCAAATCTGGGTAATTTTCCGAAACAGCAATGAGTCGAGATAACGCCCCTGTTAATTGACTTTGAGCCTGTTGATATTTTTCAAGTAAAGCTGGGTCTTCTAAAACTTCTTTATCAACTTTTAAACCTGCAACATTAGAACGAGCCTGTGTTACTTCGGTTAATACTTGCTCTTCATGCTTAGCATAGCCTTTAACGACGTTTACAAGATTTGGTACCAAATCTGATCGACGTTGATATTGGTTCTGTACTTCAGACCACGCTGCTGTTACAGCCTCATCTTTTACTTGTAGAGTGTTATAGCCACATCCCGAAAACAGTAAGGTACTGGCAAGTGTTGTTGCGATCGCAAATTGTTTCAACGTTTTCATCGTCACATTATCCTCAAGTTTTTCTTTATATTTTTAACCTCTTTACCTGATTGTATGATGAATTAGGCATTATTGTGTTGCTTTTATTTTATTGATTTTAAAAAACCGGACTTTTAAATCCGGTTATCTATTAGCTCAATCGCTGATCTTTTTCTTGCTCAAAACTTGCCATTTGATATTCTTCTGCTAAAGAACTTTTCCAATAATTACCCATCCTGCCATAATCTTTTTGACTCGGATGAAAGTCTTTTTTGTAATATGCGAAGTATTCAGGCATTAACTGAACAAGCATCTTCATCAGCAAATATAATCCAAATAAATTACCCCCAATTTTAGGTAAGCTATTCCATTTATCTTGCCAAAATAAACGAGTTGTCCCATAAAAAGCGAGACTCGCAAATCCTGTAGTGACGCTGCGCATGAGTAAACGACGGATACGATCATCACCATATACATGTTGATAGACATCAAATGCGACTGAACGGTGTTCAATTTCTTCAATCGCATGCCACACCCAAAGTTTTAGCGCATCTTCATCTAGGGTTTTTAATAACTCTGGATGTTGTAAGACATACCCCCCAAGTAAAGCAGTGAAATGTTCAAATGCACAGGTCAACGCCAATTGCAGCTTAGGTGGGATTGTTCTTAAATATTTATCGCGCTCATTTAGCCAATTTTGAAAACTGTCCAGATTATAATCATCACGTCGCCAAGCTTCATTAAATTCACCATGTGCTTTGGAATGCATGGCCTCTTGTCCAATAAACGCCGCAATTTGTGCTTGTAGCTGAGGATCTGAGACTTTATCACGCACATTACGTACGCTATTTACAAAAAATTGCTCACCCACCGGAAACGTTGATGAGAGTGCAGTTAAAAAATGCGACATGAGGGGTGAGTTTGCAAAATAGTGGCGCTTGATTGCCTTTGGATTAAACTCAAGACGACGCACTGTAATACCCAACGCTTTTCGACGATTTAAATATGATTTTTCTGCCGTCATACCTGCGATGTTCATATTCAACACCTACTGTATTGAAGAAGGAAGTTTCGAGTATGTCGCGAGCTTAAAAAGCTAAAAAGGGCAAAAAAGCTTATTATATTTGCCAAAAACATCAAAGTGACTAATGGTAGACAATAAAAAAGCCTACTTGAAGTAGGCTTTTTTCAGTTATTTAACAAATTAATTTATTAAACACCCAGGTAGTCTAAAATCCCTTCAGCAGCTTGACGACCTTCCCAAATCGCAGTCACAACAAGGTCTGAGCCACGCACCATATCACCGCCAGCAAAGATTTTCGGGTTTGATGTCTGGAATTTGAATTCTTGCTTTTCAGCTGCGACAACACGGCCTGAACCATCAAGATTGATATTCACATTACCAAACCAGTCTGCTGGGCTTGGGCGGAAACCGAAAGCAAGTAAAACTGCATCAGCTGGTAATACTTCTTCAGAACCCGGAATTGGCTCAGGGCTACGACGGCCACGACTATCTGGTTCCCCCATTTGTGTCGTTACCACTTTTACGCCTGTCACTTTGCCATTTTCACCAACAATTTCGACTGGTTGACGATTGAATAGGAATTTCACACCCTCTTCGTAGGCATTTTTTACTTCACGCGCAGAGCCTGGCATGTTGCTTTCATCACGACGGTATGCACAAGTTACATCGTGAGCACCTTGGCGTAAAGAAGTACGGTTACAGTCCATAGCGGTATCACCACCACCAAGAACAATAACTTTTTTACCATCTAGGCTAATGTATTCACTTGGATCTTTTTCCCAACCTTGACAACGATTCACGTTAGAGATTAAGAAATCAAGTGCATCATAAACACCATCAAGATCTTCACCCGGGAAACCACCTTTCATGTAGGTATAAGTTCCCATACCCATGAATACTGCATCATATTCTGCAAGTAATTCATCAATCGTGATGTCTTTACCAATTTCAGTATTCAAACGGAATTCGATGCCCATGCCCGTGAAAATTTCACGGCGGCGTTTCATGACATCTTTTTCCATTTTAAATTCTGGAATACCGAATGTAAGTAAGCCACCAATTTCAGGACGCTTATCGAATACAACTGGTTTAACGCCACCGCGAGCTAGAATATCCGCACAGCCTAAACCAGCAGGACCAGCACCAATAATTGCAACTTTTTTGTCAGTCCATTTTACGCCTGACATATCTGGACGCCAGCCTAAAGCAAAAGCTGTGTCATTGATATATTTCTCAGCATTACCAATGGTTACTGCACCAAAACCATCGTTTAAGGTACAAGCACCTTCACACAAACGGTCTTGTGGGCATACGCGACCACATACCTCAGGCAATGTGTTGGTTTGGTGACAAAGCTCAGCAGCTTGGAAAATTTGGCCTTCAGCGATCAGTTTTAACCAGTTTGGAATGTAGTTATGTACAGGACATTTCCATTCGCAATATGGGTTACCACAGCCTAAACAACGGTGTGTCTGATTAGTGACAGTTTCCGATGTAAAAGGCTTATAAATTTCCACAAATTCTGCTTTGCGGACAGTAATATCTTTTTTCTCTGGATCTTGACGTGGTACATCCAGAAATTGAAAGTCATTATTTAGGCGTTCTGCCATGTCTCTCTCCGTGGGTAGGCGCGGATTTCCTTGTTGCCCGCACCTGCCTATGTCTTTGCAGTCGTGGAATTATTGTGGGTCAGCTTGTGTTGTTTTCAAAAGCGTTTGCAAATTAGCAGCTTTTGGTTTCACAAGCCAGAATTTACGGCTGTAGAAATCGAACTCATTGCGGATTTTATAAGCCCAAGCACTACCAGTTTCTTTGATATGCTCATCGATAATACGCAACAAGAACTCTTTATGATCTTCCATAGATTCTGTTGAGATACGATTTAAATCAATCAATTCGTGGTTGTAGTAATCTACGAAGTCATTATCGAGGTCAAGTACATAAGCAAAACCACCAGTCATGCCCGCACCAAAGTTATGGCCTACTTTACCAAGTACAGTCACAACACCACCTGTCATATATTCACAGCAGTGATCACCCGCACCTTCGATTACAGCAAATGCGCCAGAGTTACGAACTGCAAAACGCTCACCCGCTGTACCTGCTGCAAAAAGCTTACCGCCAGTTGCACCATACAAACAGGTATTACCAATATTTGCTTTTTTTTGTGTTGGGAAAGGCGACCCTGGTGGGGGAAAAATCAAAATCCCCCCCCCCGCCATACCTTTACCTACATAGTCGTTTGCATCACCTTCAAGACGGATGTGTAAACCACCAGCATTCCAAACACCAAGAGACTGACCAGCTGTACCAGTTAAGTTCATTACAACTGGATGAGCTTCCATACCCAAGTTGCCGTAGCGACGAGCAATTTCACCCGAAACACGAGCACCGATTGAGCGGTCACAGTTCACGACGTTGAAGTTGAACTGACCACCAGCGCTTGACTCAATTGCAGGAAGCATTTCAGCGACCATTCTCTCAGCCAATACACCTTTATCAAATGGTGCATTACCTTCTACTTGACAGTATTGTGCTTTACCTTCAGCAGAAGGATGAGAAGTTAACAGAGCACTTAAATCAAGGTGAGCATGTTTTTCAGTCTTGCCCGGTAATACTTCAAGCAAATCAACACGACCAATCAAGTCTTTCAATGAAGAAACACCTAGTGCAGCCAACCATTCACGAGTTTCTTCCGCAATAAAGTGGAAGAAGTTGATGAGCATTTCTGGCTCGCCAATATAGTGCTCTTGACGTAAATGATCTTGTTGAGTTGCAACACCGGTTGCACAGTTATTTAAGTGACAAATACGGAGGTATTTACAACCTAGAGCGATCATTGGTGTTGAACCAAAGCCGAAACTTTCAGCGCCTAAAATTGCTGCCTTGATCACATCAAGACCAGTTTTTAAACCACCATCAGTTTGTACACGTACTTTTCCACGTAAGTCGTTTACACGAAGTGCTTGATGCGCCTCGCTAAGACCTAATTCCCATGGAGAACCTGCATGGTGAATTGAAGAAAGTGGAGATGCCGCCGTACCACCGTCATAACCAGAAATGGTAATGAAGTCCGCATATGCTTTAGCAACACCTGCTGCAATTGTTCCTACACCCGGCTCAGATACCAATTTCACAGATACCATTGCTTTCGGGTTAACTTGCTTCAAGTCAAAAATTAACTGAGACAAATCTTCAATTGAGTAAATGTCGTGGTGTGGAGGAGGTGAAATTAGCGTTACACCCGGTACTGAGTAACGTAAACGTGCGATTAAGCCATTTACTTTACCACCCGGTAACTGACCGCCCTCACCTGGTTTTGCACCCTGAGCAACTTTAATTTGCAATACTTCAGCAGAAGTTAGGTATGCAGGAGTTACACCAAAACGACCAGATGCGATCTGTTTGATTTTCGAGTTACGAATTGTGCCGTAACGAACAGGATCTTCACCGCCTTCACCAGAGTTTGAACGACCACCAATCGTGTTCATCGCGATTGCAATTGCTTCATGTGCTTCTGGAGAAAGAGCGCCTAAAGACATACCGGCCGAGTCAAAACGAGGCAAGATATCTTCAACTGATTCAACTGATTCAACTGGAATTGAGTTCGTTGTTTTTAACTTAAATAAGTCACGAATAGTCGCTACTGGGCGGTTATTCACCAGCTCAGCATATTCTTTAAAGTCTTCGTATTTACCAGAGCGAACGGCTTTGTGTAATGCGTTAATCACATCTGGGTTGAACGCATGGTACTCTTTATCAAATACGAATTTGAGCAAACCACCCTGATCAATTGGCTTACGATTTGACCAAGCTGTCGCTGCTAATTTTTTCTGGTCTTTTTCAAGATCAGCAAATGTTGCACCCTGAATACGACTTGGAACACCTAAGAAACATTGATCTACCACTTCTGATGATAAACCTACTGCTTCAAATAGCTGACCGCCACGATAAGAAGCAACTGTAGAGATACCCATTTTTGAAAGAACTTTTAATAAGCCTTTCTCAATACCTTTACGGAAGTTTGCTTGAGCATGAATTGGGTCACCTAAAAGCTCACCTTTCGCAATCAAGTCATTGATCACGTCATATGCAAGGTATGGGTAAACAGCGGTTGCACCGAAACCTAGTAATACCGCAAATTGGTGCGGATCACGTGCAAAACCAGTTTCAACCATGATGTTTGCATCAGTACGCAGGCCAGTTTTGATGAGGTAATGATGTACCGCACCTGTTGCAAGTGCTGCGTTTGCTGGCAGTAAACCTTGACGGATATTTTTGTCTGTTAAAACAATTAAAGTTTTGCCATCACGAACTGCTTGCGCCGCTTCTTCACAGATACGCGTGATCGCAGCTTGCAAGCCTTCTTCTTCAGCATAGTTTAAATTGATATCAACTGCTTCATAACCCGGACGCTCGATGCTACGGATTTGCTGCATTTTTGAATTTGACAATACAGGGCTAGAGATGATGATACGGTCAGCATGCTCAGGGCCTTGCTCAAATACATTCTGCTCACGACCTAAACAGGTTTCAAGCGACATTACAATTGACTCACGTAGCGGGTCAATTGGCGGGTTCGTAACTTGAGCGAACTGTTGACGGAAGTAATCTGTTACGTGGCGTACTTGACGAGACAATACAGCCATTGGCGTATCATCACCCATAGAACCAACAGCTTCTTGTCCGCTTTCAGCAATTGGACGTAACAACTGGTCGCGCTCTTCAAATGTCACCATAAACATTTTTTGAGCCGCTTTTAAAGCGTCGCCAGTTAAGCCTTTATCGACTAATTGTTCTTCAAGTTCTGGGTTTGCATTTAAACGAATCGCATGATCACGTAACCACTCACGGTACGGACGCATGTTTTTCAAATGTGTACTAACATCTTTAGTATCAAGTACTTTGCCTGTTAAGGTATCAACTACCAAAATTTGGCCAGGACCTACACGACCTTTAGAAACTACATCTTCAGGCTCATAACCCCAAACACCGATTTCAGATGCCAAGGTAATGTAATCATTTTTGGTAATTACCCAACGCGCAGGACGCAAACCGTTACGGTCAAGCATACAGATTGCATGACGGCCATCTTGAATAACGAGACCTGCTGGGCCATCCCAAGCTTCCATATGTTTAGAGTTGAACTCATAGAATGCGCGTAAGTCTGCATCTAAAGTTTCTACGTTTTGCCAAGCTGGTGGTACGAGCATACGTAAGGCACGGAATAAATCCATACCACCACCTACTAAGATCTCAAGCATGTTATCTAAGCTTGAAGAGTCCGAACCCGTACGGTTAACGATTGGGTTAAGCTCAGTAAGACCCGGTAATAATGGGTTTTCAAATTTAGGAGTACGCGCCAGCGCCCAGTTACGGTTTGCTGTAATTGTGTTGATTTCACCATTATGAGCAAGGTAACGGAACGGCTGAGCCAACGGCCAACGCGGCAATGTATTAGTGGAGAAGCGTTGGTGGAATACCACGATATGTGATTTTAAACGCTCATCAGCTAAGTCTGTATAGAACTCAGCAATTGCAGCCGGCATCATCAAGCCTTTATAGCTGATTACTGTCGAACAAAGCGTAGTCACATAGAATGACGGATCATTTTGTAATTGTTGTTCTGCACGACGACGTGCCAAGAATAATTTACGGTTAAATTCGACTTCAGTCACGCCCATTGGACAGTTCACAATGACCTGTTCAAAAGCCGGTAAAGATTGAAGCGCAATTTCACCTAGTGCATCGTTATTTGTAGGGACAACACGCCAAGCCAGTACACGTAGGCCATCTGACTCGATTTCTTTCGTTAAAATATTTTTAGAATGTTGCGCTAATGCCGGATCAGTATTTAAAAATACAGTACCCACAGCAAAAATTTCACTCAGTGTAATATCACTCAGTTTTTTTGCTTCATCACGGAAAAATTGCTTTGGCATCGCCAATAATAAGCCGCAACCATCTCCCGTCTTGCCATCTGCGGCAATACCACCACGGTGCGTCATGCAACTTAAACTGTGAATCGCGGTTTCAACTAGATGATGACTTGATTCACCCTTCATATGGGCAATCAGTCCAAAACCACAGTTATCCTTAAACTCATCAGGTTGATATAAACCTTGAGCGGGAGCTACAGTATTAGGCGATGGCATGTGCATAGCGTACCCTTCTTTCAATAAGGCTCTTTCGAGCGTCAAACAAACAACTTCTTTTTGCGATAGTGCCTACGGACGACAGTTAGCTCAATGTTTCACAAAAAAAATTTTTGGGCTGATAAGCCAATATACGCTGTTCCATTTTTACGTACACTGGTTTTTGCTAGAAAAATGTTTTGACTTATTTCGCACTCTTTTAAAGCAGTTCGACCCCTCGACCCTGCATAGAATTTACTCTTTCAAGCGCTAAAATAGTTTACAGCACATTAATAAGCACAAGAATAAAGCAAAAACTATGCCAATGTTATTTTTTGCAATTAAGTATTTATAATTATTGAAAATAGATCGATTTTATTCGCGTTATCATTTTAATAAATGACTAATTATGCACCACATGTGATCAAAAAATATATATGTTTATTATTATTGCACCATATTTGTGCGATACATCCTTATAATTAATTCCCTCTTGTGCCCTCATTTGTTGCATTTTTTACTGAAGGTTCTGTTGTACGATTCTGTTGAGCCTTTTTAGCCACATCAACTGCCGAATTAGACTGATGTACATCCACAACATTCCCCTCAGCATCTCGACGAATAATGGTTGTACGAGTTGTAGAGTTTGTGGCTGGAGCCACCACTTTAGGTTGTGTAGCCACACCGCCCCCTATGAGCAAGGACTCATCAATTTTAGGTAGAGCAGCTGGACGTAACCGCACTTCATAAGTTTGGCTAATACCACCTTTCATTTCATCCGCACCTAAATCATTGACTAATGGCGCATAGGTCGAAAATTGTTGCGGTTGGGGTTTAATTGATTCAGGTAAATCAAGATTAAGTTGGGTTAACTGCTGAATTGCATCTTCAGAACGTTTAAATACACCATATGTCAAAACATATTGTTCAGATTGTTTATCTCCGCTTAAACGGAAGTAGATAAATTTATTCCGTTCTGGACGATTTTTTAAAAAGTTTTTAATAATATCTTCATCAGACGCACGGAAAAGCTCAAGCGTCCATTGTTTCTTGTTTTCATTAATAAATTTTGTACCGCGGAACTCTGCCTCATGCTGACCAGAAGCAACCGTACGGGTTGTTAAATCAAGAGGTCTAACCTCATCAGCTAAAGCCCCTAAATTAGCCGTTGTTGCTACCTTCTCTGGCTGAATTTGCACTGGGGCATCCGAATCAGCTGATTTTTCAACTTCAACCAGCTTTTTACTATCGGTCATTATCCAAAAAATAAAAGTGAGCAACAAGCAGACGATACCACCCACCAACCAGATATATTGTTGAACATTCTGCCAAAGTGTACGTGATACAGTCATGTGTTACCTTAATTTTTTATCCGTGTTGATTTGCCAAAATAGCTTGTTTCATGAGTTCAACATCAAAGTCTTTAGTAATTACTGCTTGCCCAAGTTGCTTTAACAGCACTAAACGTAATTGACCATTGAGAACTTTTTTATCATGCGCCATATATCCAAGGAATTCATCCAATGGAATTTTTGGACATGATATCGGCAAATTAGCGCGTTGAATAATTTTTTTTGTACGCTCTACATCATCGCTTGAAATCCAACCTAAGCGTTGTGATAAATCAGCAGCCATTACCATACCTGTTGCTACTGCTTCACCATGCAACCAAGTGCCATAGCCAAGGTAAGATTCAATCGCATGACCGAAAGTATGCCCTAAGTTGAGTAAAGCTCGTTCGCCTTGCTCTTTTTCATCGTTAGCAACAATTCGCGCTTTATGGGCACATGAACGATAGACAGCTTCTGCTAAAAGTTCAGCATCTCGCCCAATTAACCTATCCATATTCTGCTCTAACCAAACAAGAAAATCAGCGTCACCCAACAAGGCATATTTAATGACTTCTGATAATCCGGCAGATAACTCTCGATCTGGTAAAGTATCGAGTTGAGCCATATCAGCCAAAACAACTTGAGGTTGCTGAAATGCACCCAACATGTTCTTACCAAGAGGATGATTAATCCCCGTTTTACCACCCACACTTGAGTCTACTTGTGAAAGGAGTGTAGTCGGAACCTGAATAAAATAAACCCCACGTTGGAAACATGCTGACGCAAAACCAGCCATATCTCCGATAACACCACCACCCAAAGCTAAAACCGTACAATCACGATTAAAACCAGCTTCAAGTAAAGCATCAAAAATTAAATTTAGATGTTGAATATCTTTATATTTCTCACCATCTGGCAAAATACAAGTCGCTACAGTTTTACCCAAACTTTTTAAAGCTTCTTGATAATGAGATAAATATAAAGGAGCGACCGTTTCATTACTCACGATCATGACCTGTTGACCATGAATATAAGGCTCAAGCAACTGCTTAGGATCAAGTTGACTGCCAATAAAAATAGGATAACGGCGTTCGCCTAATTCAACATGTAAAGTTTGCATGAGTTTATAAAACCACAAGTAAGTTTGGCTATTTTAGCGGGTTGGACAAAATAAGTTGCAAAATCTTTTGAGCAAGATCACGAGCAGCACCCTGATTGGTTTCAATCGTGTAATGCGCAACTTCACGATATAGAGGATCACGTATTTTTAACAAATCACGTAATTTTTGTTCAGGGTTTTCAACTTGTAATAGAGGTCTATTTTTATCGCGGTAAGTTCGTTGTAATTGTAGTTCTACAGGAGTGTAAAGATAAACAACAATACCACGTTGCTTTAGAAATTCGCGGTTGGGTGCTTGAGTAATTGCACCTCCACCTGTCGCCAACACTAAGGCTCTACGGGAAGTCAACTCATTTAACACTACTGTTTCACGAGTACGAAATCCAAACTCCCCTTCTTTCTCAAAAATCCAGGGAATAGTGGCACCTGTTTTGCGTTCAATTTCATGATCACTATCTAAAAATTCACGCCCTAATAGTTCGGCTAAATGACGTCCAACGGTTGTTTTTCCTGCCCCCATGGGCCCTACCAAATAAATATTTGGCAGGGTTTCAAACGCTTTGCTTGGCAAGGCGCCACCTATTTCAATTGCTTTCATTAAAAAATATATTAATGATTTCTCACCAAAGTGTCATTAACAATTCGTGGCGTAACGAAAATCAGTAACTCTTGCTTATCATCAGATTTCTGATCTTTCCTAAATAGGCGTCCAATTCCCGGTAAATCCCCAAAGAAAGGAACTTTGGTTTGAGAGTTAAGGGTTGTCTGCTCAAACACCCCTCCTAAAATGACTGTCTCACCATTATTCACCAACACATTTGTCTTGATATTATTTTTATTTAGGATCAATTCACCATTAGGAGCCGCACCCGAAACCGAATCCTTTGAAATATCCAATTTCATTTGAATTTTGCCATCAGGCGTAATGCTCGGGGTAACATCTAGGCTTAATAGTGCATCTTTAAAAGAGGTACTTGCTGTAGCACCAGCAGCAGAATTAGTTGTAGTTTGATATGGGACCTGTTGACCTGTTGCAACTTTTGCAGGCTGTTTATCTGCAGTCATTACTTTAGGGGTAGAAATAACCTCACCATAGCCATCAGCTTGTAATGCAGAAAGTTCAAGATCAAGCATAAAATCAGACATACTAATCAAGCCAAAGGCAATACTCCCAGCCGGATTGGTTACACCTAAATCGACATTTAAGTTATCTGGACGTTCAATCGTGTATTTATAACCACCCGTAGTCTCATCCTTTTTGGGCTCTCGTAAATTCCACAAGGTCGTTTCACTACCACCAACTAACAAATTATTATTGTTAGTAATCCCTTGCGATAATATACCCCATTTAACACCGAGCTCTTTGGTAAAAGAAGTAGATGCTCTTACAATTCGCGCCTCAACCATAACCTGTTTAACTTGTACATCCAACAGATCAATCATTTTACGAATTTGATCAATCGACTGAGCCGTATCATTAATAATTAAGGTATTGGTACGATCATCTTGAGTAATTGTTCCACGGGGACTCAATAAACTTCCTACATTATTACCTAAACTATCAACACCAGTATTTAAATTAGTAGATGTAGAATTTCCACCATCAGATGTGCGCTGCATACCATTGCTATTATTTGAGCCTTGAGTAATTAAACTCATAATATCCTGAGCTTGCGCATATTTAAGTTGAATATACTCAGTTTGTAATGGGGCTAATTTCACGCTCTGTGCAACAGCTTTTGCTTCTTCTTCTTCAGCCTTGATCAGTTCCGCAACTGGAGCAATCCAAATTACATTTCCATTTCTGCGTTTATCTAAATTTTTAGTTTTTAAAATAATATCAAGTGCTTGGTCCCATGGTACATCTTTTAAACGCAAAGTGATATTACCTTGCACACTATCAGCCGCGACCATATTAATGCCAGTAAAATCAGCAAGTAACTGTAAAACGCGACGAACTTCAATATCTTGAAAATCGAGAGAAAGCTTATTACCAGAGTAATTAGGCGTCTTATATAAAGAGGTTACATTTTTGTCCTGCGGACGCTTGAGGCTAATGGTTAATTTATTTTCTGCCTGATAAGCCATATATTCATAGCTACCAGTAGATTGAATCGTAATAACGCCATTGCCTTTTTCATTATAAGATTCAATGGTCGAAACAGGCGTCGCAAAATCATTTACATTTAAGCGTTTAGCTAGATGTGTAGGAATTTTAGAGCCTAACGTTCTTACTACAACTTTGCTACCTTGTTGTTGCACATCAACAGGGGTATTACCTCCCAACAGGTCAATAACGATAAGGCCTTCCCCTTGACTACCGCGTTGGAAGCCGATGTTTGAAACACCTTGGGTTTGCATTGCACTTGCTGATACAGGTTTAGCTACAACTTGCGCAGAATTAATCTTTAAAATAAAAGTGTTGCCTTCAATACGAGTTGTAAAAGCACCTGCCTCTTTCAAATTTACAGTTAAACGTGAACGCTGATCATCGGAGCTTACATCGACCGAACTCGCTTCATTCGTTCCAATCGCTACTTTTGACTGTATTAAATTCTGCTGCGCTTTATTAAAATCTAAAATCAAACGTGAAGGATTCTCAAGCTGATAGGCCTGTGGTTGCGGTGGAAAGCCATTAAATATCACTCGAATTTCTGTTCCCTGACCCGCTATTTGCGTCGGTACAATATTAGTCATGCTGACCTGTGCAGACGCAACCTGCATAATTGCAATCGCCACAGCTCCCATAGAAAACTGACGGAATACGTGATTCATTGTCTAACCATCCCCAATAAATAATCTTTAAAAATAATTTTTTCTTTGTTATTCCCTAAATTTTAGGGTGCGGGTCCAATTAACACTAAGGTTCTTGGTCTCTCCACATAGCCTTCTCGCCCATCAGGGACAATCTCCACCAAATCAATCTGAGTAGGACCAATATGGGTAATTCGACCTTGATTCATCCCGATATAGTTCCCTACCTGCACTCGCTCAATTTGTTGATCAGGTGTTTGGATCAGAGCCATGACTTGCCCGCGGCTGTTACGCATACTTCCTTTCATATTTAAGGACTCTAATGCATAGCTTTCGAGTGGCTGTGGTGCTCGTGAGAAATTCGGATATACTCGTTTCCCCGCCATAATTTTGAGCTCAGCAGCAAGTGAGCTTGGTAAAAATGGGCTCTTTAACTGATGGGCTGCATAATTAAATTGTGGCACAGGCGTAAAAACAGGCGCTGGTTCTATAGCTTGTGGTGGCTGATTACGTATATCGGCCATTTGCTGATTTACGGCGTCGATTCTAGAGTCGCATCCAACCAAAACCAAGCCTATCCCCAGAGAAAGTAAAATTTTCTTTAGTTTCATTAGTTATCCTCCTACTTTCGCTTTGACTTCTTTATAGAAGGAATATGTACATTACGGCTATCGGAGGCGTTTATCTGACTTTCACCATTTATTACTTGAGGATCACTATTATTTTGGTTTTCAACCGCACCCATATAGCGATAAGTTTTTGCTTTAATAGAATAATTAAGCACAGGAATATCTGATTTACCATCCTTAACAGGAGCAGCTTCAACAATAAAATCATGCATCGTCACAATACGTGGTAATGCTGCAATACTGCTAACAAAAGCACCGAAAGCGTGATAATCACCAGTTGCTTCGATAGTAATAGGCTGTTCAATAAAAATTTCCTGCTTCACTTCATCTTCTAAGCGAATATTTTTAAACTTCAGACCAGAATTCACGCCCGTTAAGTTAATATCTTCAACTAAACTTGGAATTTCGGTTTCTTTTGGCAATTGTTCTAACTGCTGATTGAAGTTGGCTTGCATCTCTTGAAGTTGAAGCTGGTATTGCTGCAAGTTGCGTAATTTTGAGTCTTTTTCACGAAACTCATTTAATAAATTACTTTCTTGTGCTTGAGCATTATCAATTGCTTGTAGCTTTGGTTGAATAGCAACAAAATACCCTAAAGCCAGTACAGCAAAGAAAATAAAAATCCAACACGTAATTTTCACAGATAATGGCCAGCTGCCATAACTGTTCATGTCGAGCGTGTTAAATTGCTGAAGAAATTTTTCTAAGGTGATCTTTTTTTTCTTAGATGGAGCTTGTTCTAAAGACAGCTCATGAAGTTCATCAGGACTCATTTTGCCACCCCCTTATCCGTACCTAAAGGCGTATTGGCGGTATCATCTGTTGTGGTCACCCCCATTTCCCCTACATCAACAGTAACAACAAAACTGCCATAGCTATCTTCAACTCTAGGAAGCAAAGAACTTACAGCTTTATCTTTTTTCTCTTCGGTCGCCAAGAAAGAGCTCATAAAAGCGTTGCGATACCATGGTGATGCTTCGAGATTACGTAATAACTCTGCAACTGTATTTGGACTTTCCGCTTTACCTTCAATCGTAAATTTATCTCCGGTTCGGCTGAATTTAGTCAAATACATGGCTGCAGGGGTCACACGTACTAATTCATCCACCAAACGTACAACGACCGGACGCTGGCTTTGCAAACCTTGAATGAGCTTCATACGCTCAATAATTGCATCCCGCTGTTCTTGCAAGCCATTTAAGGTTTTAAGTTGTTGATCTAGATTCTGGTTTGTACTGATGATGAGCTGATTTGCTTGTTCTTGATCATTTAATTTTTGATTCAAATAAAACCACCCTGCAAATACAGTGGTTATCCCCAAAACAACGACCCCAAAACATAAAATAATAAATTGTTTTTTACGCTGCTCCCTAAGCCCATCACGCCAAGGGAGTAAATTAATTGTTGCCATTAATCAAAACTCCTTAAAGCCAAGCCACATGCCACCATTAATGAAGAAGCATCATTTTCAATTTTTTGAACTTCGACTTGAGGAGAGAAACCCATTTGTAAAAATGGATTGGCAATAGTGACTCGGTAACCGAGTTTCTGCTGCAACAATTTAGCAAGCCCTGGAATGTTGGCATTGCCACCCGCTAGCAAAATATGGTCAATTTCATTGAATTGGGATGAAGAGAAGAAAAATTGTAGAGATCTAGCAGCTTGCTGAACTACAGCATCTAAAAATGGTTCTAAGATTTCGATGTCATAATCATCTGGCAAAGAACGTTCTTTTTTAGCGCGTCCCGCTTCTTCTAATGACAAACCGTAACGGCTTTGAATTTCCAAAGTAAGCTGTTTACCGCCAAAGACTTGTTCACGGGTATAAATGATTTTGCCATTTTGCATAACCGATAATGTGGTCATGGTATGGCCAATATCTAAAATACCAATGGTATTTGCACCCATGGGTAAGCTATCAGCAAACACACTAAAAGCACGCTCGACAGCATAACTTTCAACATCAGCAAGCTTAGGCGTTAAATCAACCAGTTCCAGTACTTCTACGCGTGTTTCAACATTTTCTGTTCGTGTTGCGACTAAAAGTACATTCACACGATTTGGATTCGGCAGTCGATCTGGTAAAACCTCAAAATCAAGGCTCACCTCATCTAAAGGGAACGGTATATATTGCTCCGCATCTAATCGAATCTGAACTTCACGTTCATCATCGTTCATATCTGCATCCATTTCGATAGTTTTATGAATAACCGTCGATGTTGGAACAGCAATTGCAGCGTTAGTGGTGTGGGGATTTGCTAAATTCATCGCCCGTTCCAAAGCTTCTGCAACTGCTTCTGGATTCAAAATATTTTTTTCAACTACACTGTTCTCAGGTAAAGGCGTTAAAGCATAGCTTTCTACCCAATATTTACCGTTCTTAACAGAGAGCTCTAACAACTTAACAGAAGTCGAACTAATATCGACGCCCATTAACCCCTTATTCGGTTTACGATATAACCTGAGCACACTATTGTCCTATTATTTTTTTATCCCCAAAAAAAATTACAAACCAATAATCTCGGTCTTTATTTTTACACGGATACAATATCTCATCTAACAATCCGCATGTCTAAAGGCTATACTGACCACAATTAGTTTGTATTCGATCTTATTAAAGCTTACTTATCATGAAAAAGCTATCCAGTTTGGGCTTCGTGCGTCCAATTTTTTTGATCATTATTATTATCTTAGTCTCACTTCCGATGGGCTTTTATGGCATGTATCTCTATATTGCCCCATCGCTTCCAGAAATGAGTTCACTAAAAAAAGCTCCCCTTTTAAAACCATTACAGGTCTACACTTCAGACAATCAACTGATTGCCGAGTACGGTGGTAAGCTTTCTATTCCGGTTGAATACAAACAAATTCCTCCTGCTTTTATTCATGCATTTTTAGCAGCAGAAGACTCTTCTTTCTTTGAACATAGCGGGATCAGTTTTAAGGGTTTAGGACGTGCTTTGAGCGAAAGTGTGACGGGTTCAGATGTGCAAACTGGTGGTTCAACAATCACTATGCAAGTTGCAAAGAACTATTATTTGAGTCCAGAAAGAACCCTAAAACGTAAAATAACCGAAATCTTTTTGGCTCGAAAAATTGAGCAAAATTTATCTAAAGAAGAAATTCTCAGCCTCTATGTGAATAAAATCTTCTTAGGGAAAA
Organism: Acinetobacter sp. 826659; assembly: GCF_000588515.1. Lineage (NCBI taxonomy): Bacteria > Pseudomonadati > Pseudomonadota > Gammaproteobacteria > Moraxellales > Moraxellaceae > Acinetobacter > Acinetobacter sp. 826659. The sequence continues at coordinate 151,599 of NZ_JFYD01000003.1, forward strand.
ATGCGTATGGTATCGCGGCAGCAGCCAAAATTTATTACAACAAAAGCATTAATGAGCTCAGCATTGCTCAAATGGCGATGATCGCTGGTTTGCCCAAAGCACCATCTAAATATAACCCTGTAGTTAATCCAGAACGCGCTCTCGAACGACGCAACTGGATTTTAGGCCGTATGTTACAGCTGGGTTATATTTCTCAAGCAGAATATCAAAAAGGTGTAGCAGAACCGATTAACCTAAACATGCCCAATCGGGATTTAAATAATATTCATCCCTATGCTGGTGAAATGGTTCGTTCAGAACTTGTAAAGCATTTTGGTGAACAAGCCATTGATTCTGGCTATAAAGTCTACACAACAATTAATGCTAAACGCCAAGCTATTGCAGAAAAAGCTGTGCAAGATGGCCTTGAAGCTTATGACCGTCGTCATGGCTGGCGTGGGGCAGAAGCACATGACAAACCATTAAGTGAATTTAGAGCATATGCCAACACTTATCCTGCACAAGTTACTAAGGTAAATAGCAGCTCTTTTGAAGCATTAATGCAAGATGGCTCAACTGTTACTGTTCAGTGGTCAGGCATGTCATGGGCACGCCCCTATCGCAATGCAAATAGCATAGGTGGCGCTCCTTCACGTGCATCTCAAATTGTTAAAGTTAAAGATATTGTTCGTTTACGCCCAAATGACAATAAAACAGCTTGGTCTTTAGTTCAGGTTCCAAAAGTTCAAGGTCAACTCATTGCAATTAACCCGAATGATGGTTCAATTGAAGCAATTGTAGGTGGCTACAACTTCTACCAATCAAAATTTAACCGTGCCTTACAAGGCTGGCGTCAACCGGGTTCTACAATCAAGCCATTCCTCTATGCTTTAGCATTAGAAAGAGGTATGACCCCGTATAGCATGGTGAATGATAGCCCAATTACGATTGGCAAATGGACACCGCGAAACTCTGATGGGCGTTACTTAGGTATGATCCCATTACGTCGTGCTTTATATTTGTCTCGTAATACCGTATCAGTAAGACTTTTACAAACAGTAGGGATTGAACGTACTCGCCAATTATTTATGGATTTTGGTTTACAAGAAGATCAAATTCCACGTAACTACACCATTGCTTTAGGTACTCCTCAAGTATTACCAATTCAAATGGCAACTGGTTATGCAACGTTTGCAAACGGCGGTTACCGTGTTCAACCACATTTCATTCAACGTATTGAAGATGCTTACGGCAAAGTCATTTATGAAGCCAAACCAGAATACGCATGTATTCCATGTATTAATGCACCTGACACAACGGATGATGAGCAAAAACCTAAAACAACTGATGATGAAGTCATTGAGGTTACGAATAAAGATATAGAACAGAAAGAAAACGCAGCTAAGCAGCTTAATCTTAAACAGACTGACAAAAACAACAGTCAATATCGCCAAGCTCAACGTATTTTAAAATCAAGCTCTGCTTATGATATGGCGAACATCTTACGTGATGTAATCGAGCATGGTACAGGTCGTGCTGCACTTAAAATTGGCCGTAGTGATTTAGGTGGTAAAACAGGTACGACAAATGATGCAAAAGACGCATGGTTTGCAGGCTTCAACGGCAAGTTAGTGACTGTAGCATGGGTTGGATTTGACCAACCGACTACGCTTGGCCGTCGTGAATATGGTGGTATTGCTGCATTACCGATCTGGATTAACTTTATGGGTCAAGCATTGCAAGGTACGCCAGCAGCTTGGGTCCGTTTAGATAAAGATGCTAAAGGTCCTATTTCACGTGACCAACAAGAAACCGTGACAGAAGTAGCCGATAAGAAAACTTATCGTGCGGCTCCACCACTAGCACGTCCGCTCTATCGCCCAGCACCGCCACAACCAAAACTAAGCAATGACAATGACTTTTCCGATTTACCAGGTGAAGAAATTGTTATTCCGTCAAAAGCTGCGCCTCCTGCCATGAGACCCCCACAGGAGTCCGCTCCTAAGCGTGAAAAAGATGAACTAGAAAATCTCATTAATCAGATTGAATAATAGAAAAAGCCATCGTTAGATGGCTTTTTTATTGCGTTTCTGAAAAACATAAATTTGAAAAGACGCCGTTACTTCTAATTGCGATTGTTGCTCTAACTGCAAGCGACGCTCGGGAGAAGCCTTATAGGCATAAGGCGTCATAGCAATCAGATTTTTTAAGGCCTGTTGATCAAGCCCAAAAGGCGCATCAATAATTTGCTCTTGCTTTAACTCAAACAAATTTTGTAGTTGCTCTACAAACTTTTCTGGTGTGTGAGGATTAACTTGCTCAAATAAAGCCTCACGCATGGCATACAAATGTTCAGAAGCAGGTGTAACAACAATTAAATAGCCATCATCTTTTAAAACACGCGCAATTTCTGTTTGTGGAATGGGGCTAAATAAACTGGTGCAGGCATCCATACTATGGTCTAGCACTGGTAAAGTCGCCCCTGTTCCCACCACCCAAGTTACTTCAGTGTTGAGCTTTGCTGCGCGCTGTACCGCATTTTTTGCAATATCAACACCAACACACTGCTCAACGACTTGCTGCATGGCACTTGTATAGTAGCCTTCACCACAACCAATATCGAGTATCGCTTTTACATTGAGTTGCTTTAATAAATCGACTACAGCCTGCTGTAATGGCTGATAATAACCACTTTGCAAAAAAGCTCGTCGCGCATCTACTGACTCGGGTGTATCCCCTGGGTTTTTACTATGTTTATGTTGCACCACATGTAAATTGACATAGCCTTGTTTAGCTACATCATAACTATGTCCTTGCTCACATCGCCAAGTTCGTTCAGTTAAATTCAGGGACTGACGACACACAGGACACATTAAAACTTGCTTAGCCACTTTTAATTATTCTCTTGTTCTTTTTGTTGTAAATAAGCCTTTGCGTGTAGTCCAACAAAGGTGCGACCTGCATTTGTACCATTAATCCATTCATCTACCTGAAACAAATCAAACAGACCTACTTTGACTAAAGTTGGAATTGCGATCTTTAGCTCTTCCTCAATTTGTCCTCTTTGACCTGCATTATATAATTCAATATTGTGCAGCATTGTCGCTACAGTTCCTGTTTGCACCTGACTTCCATCTTTAAGTACAACTTGAGGTAATACTTCGCCCTCTCCAACTACTTTTTGATTAATCACAGATAATTGGTCTAGACCAGCAACTTTTGTCATTCACCTCTCCAATAAAAAAAGCCAGTAGAACTGGCTTTATATTGACACTAAAATAAGATCTATCGCAATTTTAAAGTCATTAGACCTAAAACTACTAATATAATTGTAATAATCCAAAAACGGATCACAACTTGCGTTTCTTTCCAGCCCTGCTTTTCATAGTGATGATGCAGCGGCGCCATTAAGAACACACGTTTATTACGCATACGCAAGGAGCCGATTTGTAAGAATACAGATACTGCCTCCATTACAAATACACCGCCCATAATTGCAAATACGATTTCTTGACGAACCATAACTGCAATTGTTCCGAGCATCGCACCTAAAGCTAAAGCTCCGACATCACCCATAAACACTTGAGCAGGATGCGCGTTATACCAAAGGAATGCCAAACCAGCACCAATCATGGCAGAACAGATTACTACGAGTTCAGAGGTATATTTCACATATGGAATATGTAAGTAGTTAGCGAAACGGATGTCACCAGACAAGTAAGCAAATACGCCTAAGCCCGTAGCTACCATGACAACCGGCATGATTGCCAAGCCATCTAAACCATCTGTTAAGTTAACAGCGTTAGAAGCACCATTAATCACCAGATAGGTAAATACAATAAATGCCAAACCTAACGGAACAATTGAGAGTGGAATTGAAAGATTCTTAAAGAATGGAATCAATAAATCCAGCATGTTTGCGGTATGTTCTGCATTGGACTGTTGAGTTGCGATTAAATATAACGCAATACCAGCACCCAGCGATGCAACAGAAGTCCAGAAAAACTTCTTACGTGCAGGTAATCCCGCATTGTCTTTATAGCGAATTTTAATCCAGTCATCTGCCCAGCCTACGGCACCGAACACAACCATTACACCAAGCACAATCCAGACATAAGGGTTAGACAAATCAGCCCATAGCAAAGTACTAATACCAATTGAGAGCAGAATTAAAATCCCACCCATCGTCGGTGTACCCATTTTCTTAGCATGATTTTCAGGAGCAAACGAACTTACTGCCTGACCGTATTTTAACGCTTGTAATTTACGAATCATGATCGGGCCGAGGACCAGACCAATGGTCAGTGAAGTTAATACACTGAGTAAAGAACGTAATGTTAAATAACGAACGACCTGAAACGAGCTGTGATAGCCCGCAAGTTGTTCAAACAACCATAACAGCATTTAAAGTTTCTCCATCAAATCAGTCATCAACGTTTCCATATGAGTAAAGCGAGAACCTTTAAACAGGAAACTCATGGACTGGGGTTGATGTGTTTGGATTAGATTAATTAAAAATGGAAGCGCCTCAGCTTGTGTCTGAAATGCTTTCACTTTATTAGAATGAGAGTCTGCACCCTCGAGAGCCGCTGAAGCAAATTGCCCCACCGCAATAATATGATCTAAAGGAAGCTCAGCAAGATCACGACCTAAATCATGATGCTCTTGCCAACTACTATCACCTAACTCACCAATATCCCCCATGACCATCACTTTTACGCCTTGTTGCTGTAACAATACTTGTGCAGCAGCGCGCATAGAAGTCGGATTGGCATTGTAGGTATCATCAATAAATATGTAAGGTGACTTTTGAATAAAGTTAAGACGACCTTTGGCTCCCTGAGCTTGCTCTAAACCTTGGACAATATCTTCTAGTCCAATACCAATTGCTAAAGCAAAAGCTACAGCTGCGGTCGCATTTTGAACATTATGCTCACCCGCAAAAGGAAGCTTAACTGCACTACTACCTTGCGGTGTATGAAGGTTAAAATTCGTTGATTGAGGCAACAATTCCACATCTGTTGCATAGACATCACCTCCTACACCAAATGTAGAAATACGATGAGCTTTTGCAGCATCAACAATCTCAGCAGTGAAGTCATCTTGTTTTGGCACGATTGCAACGCCATTTGGTAAAATATGACGATAAATTTCCGATTTAGCGCGGCAAATACCTTCACGGCCACCAAACTCGCCTAAATGAGCTGTACCAATATTTAATATGCCCGCAACATGAGGCTGAACGAGTTTTGATGTGTAATCAATCTCGCCTTGATGGCTTGCACCCAATTCCATCACCGCATATTGATGTTCCTTGCGAAGCTCTAGCAACATCATTGGTACACCAAGGTCATTATTTAAATTGCCTCGGGTGATTAGTGTCGGTGCTAAGCGCGACAATATACTTCCCAGCATTTCTTTGGTTGTAGTTTTACCACTACTTCCCGTTAAGGCAATCACCTTTAATTGTGAGTTTTGCTCACGGCGATAAGCACCGAGTTGCCCTAAAGCCAATCGGGTATCGGCAACAACGAGTTGTGCAATATCTACATCTAGCGGACGTTCAACGATAGCTATTTGACAACCATTTGCAGCAACTTGCGCAACGAAATCATGCGCATCGAAACGCTCACCTTTTAGTGCTAAAAAGGCATCCCCAGTTTCCGCATGACGAGAGTCCGTCAAAATACGTTTAATTTCAGTTTGAGGGATTTGGTCTTTATGCCAGTAGCCCTGTGTTGCCTGTTGTAATTGTTGAGCTGTCCACGGTTCCAAAGGCACGGTACTGGTGGTTGAAGTATGCATAATTTGTCCTATTGTGCAGGGTAAGCAGCGTCTACAGTGTGATGTTGTGCATCAATCGCAGAACGCACTTCAACAACATCATCAAACCAGTGACGTACGCCATTAATTTCTTGATAATTTTCATGTCCTTTACCGGCAATCACAACAATATCACCAGCCTGAGCCTGCTGTGCAACAAATTTAATTGCTTCACGGCGGTCATGAATTTCATGCATACGGTGCCCTGAAAAATCGATTCCTTGCTTCATGTCAGCAAAAATTTGTTCAGGGTCTTCTGTTCTAGGGTTATCCGACGTCAAAATAACTGGATTTGCGCCATCTAAAGCTGCTTGAGTCATGAGTGGACGCTTACCGCGATCACGGTCCCCGCCACACCCAAATACAGCCCAAAGTTGATTAGAAACATGACGTTTTAATGTTTTAAGCACTTGAATTAATGCATCTGGTGTATGCGCATAATCAACAACAAATAAACGCTCACCATCACGAATAACTTGCATTCGACCTGGGGCACCAATCAGCTCAGGAACGAAAGCTACTAGCGCTTTTAAATCAAAACCTGCTTGCTCAGTAGCAATAAGAGCTGCAACCAAGTTTTCGACATTAAAATGCCCTAACAATGGACTTTGCACAGCAAAAGAACCTTGCGGGCTCACTAAATTAAATGTCGCCCCTGCTAAACTGTAACTCAGGTCAGTAATATAATAATCAGCAGTATTTTGAGTAAGTGAATACGTTAAAATTTTCGGTTGAGCAGGATTTTGCTTTGCTGCATTGATCATGAGAGTAGCATGCTCATCATCTAAATTAATAACGGCTACTTTTAAAGAGCTAAAACGGAATAAAAGAGCCTTCGCTTCTGCATAAGCCTCTAAAGTACCATGGTAATCCAGATGGTCACGACTCAAATTGCTATAAACAGCAATCTCAATCGCACAACCATTTAAACGACCTTGTTCCAAACCATGTGAGCTTGCTTCTAAAGAAGCAAAAGTCGCACCTTGTTTTGCATAATCATGTAATGCATTTTGCAGTTGTAAAGCATCAAGCGTAGTGTGAGTTGATGGTGTTAAGTCTGGTAAAATACCATTGCCTGTAGTGCCCATCACAGCACAGCGCTGTTGTTGTGAACTAATTAATTCAGCCACTAGACGCGAAATTGTGGTTTTACCATTTGTACCAGTCACTGCAATAATACGCACTGGAGTCACTGGATCTATACGCTGTAAATAACGTTCTTGCCACTCACCCATACGTTGACGCACATCAGAACATACCCACTCATTCGCTACGCCCAACTTAGTCTCACTAATAATGGCAAGAGCACCATTAGCTAAAGCTGACTCAGCAAAAGCACGTGTTTTTTCAGGTTGGCTATAACTGGTCAAAGCGATAAAGATCTGGCCCGACACAACATTACGGCTGTCTAAACTAAAGCCTTGAAAAGGCTGTTTAGACCACTGTGCATCGATCTCGACTGGATTAATTTCTTGGAAAGAAACAGACATAGCTTACCTGCGAATAGGATTTTCTAGAGTATCAAGGGGCTTATCAAGCGGCACATTCATTAAGCGCAATGATTCTTGCATAATGCGTGCAAAAACAGGGGCCGCAACCAAACCACCGTAATAACGGCCTTGTGGATTTTCAACAACTACAATAACCGCTAAACGAGGATCACTAATCGGAGCTACACCTGCAAATAAAGCACGATATTCATTATTAGAATAACCTTTACGGTCTGCACGAAGTTTATGAGCCGTACCTGTTTTACCACCAACACGATAACCTGGAATATTAGCTTGCTTTGCAGTACCGCCTGGCATCGTCACTTGCTCAAGCATAAGCAAAACCTGATCAGCAATTTTTGGAGCAAGAACTTGCTCACCTTTAGGAGCTTGATCGAGCTTATGCAAGCTTAGAGGCATTTTTACCCCATGGTTTGCAAGCATTGCATAACCTTGCGCCAACTGAAGAATAGTTGCATTTAGACCATAACCATAAGCCATGGTACCAATTTGGGAAGAGTTTAATTTGCTTACAGGAAGTACTAAACCAGAGCTTTCACCGGGGAACTTCACAGCAGAACGTTTACCAAAGCCAGCACGGTTAAAGAAGCTTGGTAATGTTTCCTTAGGAAGTGACAACGCAATTTTTGCTGAACCCACGTTTGATGACTTAATAATTACGCCACTGACAGTCAAAGCACCATAATTATGCGTATCACGAATAGTATGCCAGCCTAAACGCATTGAACCTGGCGAAGTGTTGACAATAGTATTTGGCGTATATTGCCCAGTTTCGAGTGCAGCAGAAACTGTAAAAGGCTTCATGGTAGAACCTGGCTCGAACATATCAATCGCACCGCGGTTACGCATGGCATCTTTATTAGATAAACCGTTTTTATCATTCGGGTTATAAGATGGCCAACTGGTCATGGCCAGAATTTCACCTGTTTTAACATCTACAGCAATTGCTGTCGCCGAACGAGCGTTATTTGCGACACCAGCAGCCGTCAACTCACGATACATAATATATTGCAAACGAGAGTCGATACTTAAAGTGATGTTTTCACCTGGCTCACCTTCACGAATAACCTCTGAAACTTTTAAGCGGTTACCACGTTTATCACGAATAATTTTTTGTTCGCCATCTACCCCAGACAGTTGTTTATTCAACTGCATTTCCAAGCCTTCAATCCCTTGGCCTTCACTATTGGTTAAACCAATAATCTGAGCATTTGGCTGCGGTTGAGGATAATAACGTTTATATGTTTTCTCGGCATAAACGCCTTGGAAGTTACCCTTTGTAATAAGATCTGCCTGTTGCGGCGGAACTTCTTTTTTCAAAACCAAATAACGAGAACGTGGACGTGCATTCATCTGTTTTTTTAGATCTGCACGATCTAAACCAACCACATCCGCCAACTCATCAAGGTTTAGGTTTTTATCTGGTAATTGTCGTTTTAACTTACGATTATTTGGATCTTTTTTTAATTCGGCTGTAATTTCGTCATATAAATGCTTGGTATCAAAGTAATCACGTGGATCAATGACAATTTTCATAATAGGCGTACTAATGGCCAAAGGCACACCATGACGGTCACTAATAACCCCACGCATTGCCTCAATACGTTCAGTACGCAAAATATTGGCATTGGCCTTGTTTTGCAAAAAGTCTTTATTAATCACTTGCACATAAAATGCACGTGCAATTAAAACAACAAAACAGAGCAGTACTGTTGCCCAGAGCAGATAAAACCGCCACATATCGAAGGCAAGAGTTGGCTTTTCCGAAATAGACTGCTGTTTTTTCCGTGTTTGCTTTGTTCGCTTATCTACCATACAGCAAGGCCTTACTTATTTTGCTCTGAGGTCATCGGTAAAGAAATTACCACCGTTTCTGCAGCAGGTGGTGAAAACATGCGTAGTTGGGTTACAGCACGCGTACCAATCTGTGCTGTTGCACCGAAGGTTTGTTGCTCAATAAGCAAACGTCCCCATTCAGCATTGAGATCATCACGTTCACGCATATAAGAGCTAAGCTCTCTATAATCATGACGATATTCAAACACTTGAAATACCACCATCATGGCACTGATAAAAACAAGCGCCACTAATACGGTGTATGCCACAACTTTTTTCACCACTTTATTTTCAGTGGTTTCAATTTCATCACTGCTTTTCATTACGCGCCTTTTTGTTCCAAGCGTTCAGCAACCCGAAGCCATGCACTACGTGAACGTGGGTTCGCTTTTACTTCTTCTTCACTCGCACGAACCCGTGAAATTTTCTTTAACCTTCTTGTATCTACCTGTTGCTGTGGCATTCCCCAGCCAATATCTTCTGCCAAAGTCGATTCTTTTTGAATAAATTGTTTGATCAAGCGATCTTCAAGAGAATGAAAGCTAATCACAGACAAACGCCCTTTTGGTTTTAGTAAGTCTACAGCTTGCGGTAAAAATACTTCAATATCATCTAGTTCTTTATTAATAGCAATACGAATTGCCTGAAATGTACGTGTTGCTGGATGCTTATGCTTTTCCCATTTTGGATGAGCTGTTTTAACAAGTTCTGCCAATTGGGCTGTTGTATCTAGTTTTCCAGCTTGTTTAATCGCTTTTGCAATACGTCGACTATAACGTTCTTCGCCATATTGATAAATAATATTTGCTAATTGTTCTTCTTCAATTTCAAGCAACCACTCAGCTGCGGTTAACCCCTTAGAATTATCCATTCGCATGTCTAGAGGACCATCTTGCATAAAACTGAAACCACGTTCAGCTTGGTCGAGTTGAGGAGATGACACTCCTAGGTCAGCCATAATGCCATCAACACTCATCACACCAATTTCCTGCATTTTTTCTTTAATATCAGCAAAACTGGCATGAATAATGGTAAATCTTGGGTCTTCTTTTGCCAAAGCAGCCGCAACTTCCAAAGCTTGAGGGTCTTTATCAAATGCATATACTCGTGCATTTTCATCAAGTTTTGAGAGCAATAAACGTGTATGCCCACCTCGTCCGAAGGTTGCATCGATATACACCCCTGTTGTGCGATCTGCCAATAAGCTCTCAACGGTCTCAAAAAGTAAGACAGAAATATGCGACATAGGTGTTAAATCATTGCGTAAAAATGTAACTGCACATTATCACCTTGTTTATGATCAACGCCAAACGGCTTTTTGTAGGAAAATATTAATTTTTCATAGATAAAACCGTTTTGTTAGCATTTTTTAAGCAAAAAAATAAAGCAAGCTCACTTTTTTAAGTTTGCTTGCTTTATTTATGAATATTTAACTTCTAAGTTTTCTTTTTGGACTATTGTTTTAGATCATTTTATTTACTGCTTACCATCATAAATTTGATCAAAAATAGCCCCATTAGCAAAGTGAGTTTTCTGAGCTTTAGCCCAACCACCGAACACATCATTAATGGTAAATAATTTAATTTTTGGGAATTGCGCTGCATATTTGGCAGCCACTTGAGCATTACGCGGTCGGAAATAATGTTTAGCAGCCAATTCTTGGCCTAAAGGTGAATATAAAAAGTTCAGATAACCTTTTGCCAAGGTACGATTCCCATCTTTATCTACGGTTTTATCTACAATCGCTACAGATGGTTCTGCCAAAATTGAAATTGATGGATAAACAATTTGATATTTATCCTTATCAGGTCCTTTCGTCGCCAACAAAGCTTCATTTTCCCAAGACAATAAAACATCACCAATCCCACGTTCGGCAAATGTGGTTAGTGATCCACGGGCTCCCGAATCAAGTACTTTTACATTGTGATAAAGCTTTTTCACCAACTCTCGAGCCTTAGCATCATTTCCACTCGGCTGTTTTAAAGCATATCCCCAAGCAGAAAGATAAATCCAACGCGGTGCGCCACCTGTTTTAGGGTTAGGGGTGATAATTTCCACACCTGGTTTTGTTAAATCATTCCAGTCGCGTATATTTTTCGGGTTACCTTTTCGTACTAGGAACACGACAGTTGACGTATAGGGGGCAGAATTATTTGGGAATTCTTTTTGCCAGTTCGGCTGAATAAACCCAGCTTTCACAATCTCATCAATATCATTCGCTAATGCTAACGTTACTACATCAGCTTCAAGTCCTGTGGCTACCGCGCGGGCTTGTTTGCCAGATCCACCATGTGACTGTTTGAATTCAACGTCTTGCCCTGTTCGCTGTTTCCAAAATTTACCAAATGCTTGGTTATATTCTTGATAGAACTCTCGAGTCGGATCATAAGAAACATTTAAAAAAGAGGTCGCTGCTTGAGCCGCTGTTGTCGCTATTCCCACATATAAAGCGACAGCTATTATTGATATTTTTTTCATTTACAAAATCCATCATTCGTTTTAGTTTAACTATATTTTTAATTTTATTTTTTACAATCAATTACTTATATTTATATCTTTTTTATTAATCTTTTTTAGATATATAGTTTAGAATGTCTAAGTTATTTCATTTTTGAAAAATTTTGTAATTATTCTTACAACTTATTTAGGACCTTCACTTTATCTACACATTAATTTGTTAAATAATGAAGCGTAAAGGATACATATGGTCTACATTTGAGTCGACCAGTTTAAAATATAGGTAAATTTTGTAAAAAGTGTGACACAGTTCCACTTTTTTATTAATATTTATGTTTAAATCGTAGCATTACCGTAATTTTACATTTTGTTAAACTCAAAAAATAGATGAAATGTAATGAACAGAGGGGATGATTAACAATGAAAATTCATTATGGAAAAGCTTTAAGCTTAAGTTTGGTGCTGAGTTTGGCATCACAGTTTTCTGCAGCAGCAGTACTTAAAGATACTCCAAGCAAAACTGGTTCAGAGAAACAGACTTCGCTTATTGAAAAAGCTTTAGATCAGCAGAAACGTAACCCTATTGTGTTACCTTCTACAAATGATGAGCTTAAAGTTCTAAACACGATTCGCGTTACACCAACTCAAAATTTTCTTGCTGCACAACACGAACGTTTTTCACGTTTTGTTCAGGCAATCTTTCAGCCCCATGCTTCTTAAAATCTGAAACACCCCCTCTTCGTTTCAGTTTTAGCCCAGCCTGACGTTAAATAAAACGTCAGAATACTGGGCTTTTTCGTTATAATAGTTTCAATTTTTATTCTGACCCATTATCTATGAAAGTTCGTACTCGTATTGCACCTTCCCCTACTGGTTTTCCTCATGTCGGCACAGCCTACATTGCTTTATTTAACATGTGTTTTGCGAAACAACATGGCGGAGAATTTATTTTAAGGATTGAAGATACAGACCAACTTCGTTCTACACCAGAGTCTGAAAAAATGATTTTGGATTCATTACGTTGGTTAGGTTTGAATTGGTCTGAAGGTCCAGATGTAGGTGGCCCACATGCACCATATCGCCAATCTGAACGTATGGGAATTTATAAGCAATACGCATTAGAACTTGTTGAAAAAGGTCATGCTTTTTATTGTTTCGCTACTGCTGAAGAACTAGACCAGATGCGTGCTGAACAACAAGCACGCGGTGAAACACCAAAATATGACGGTCGCGGGTTAAAACTTTCTCAAGAAGAAGTGACTCGTCGCTTGGAAGCGGGCGAACCCCATGTCATCCGCATGAAAGTACCTGAAGAAGGTATTTGTAAATTTAATGACTTATTACGCGGGGAAGTTGAAATTCCTTGGGCTCAAGTCGATATGCAAGTCCTTCTTAAAACAGATGGTTTACCAACTTACCATTTAGCTAACGTTGTTGATGACCATTTAATGGAAATCACTCATGTATTGCGTGGTGAAGAATGGCTTCCATCTGCACCGAAGCATCAGTTGCTTTACCAATATTTTGGTTGGGAAATGCCAACTCTTTGCCACATGCCATTGTTGCGTAACCCAGATAAATCAAAACTATCTAAACGCAAAAACCCGACATCAATTAACTACTACCGCGATATCGGTGTATTACCAGAAGCCTTGTTAAATTATTTAGGCCGCATGGGTTGGTCAATGCCGGATGAAAGAGAAGTTTTCACATTACAAGATATGATGGATAACTTTGATATTCAGCGTGTATCACTAGGTGGACCAATTTTTGATGTTGAAAAATTGAACTGGCTTAACGGTCAGTGGATCAAAGGGTTAACTCCAGGTCAATTATTAGACCGTTTATTAACATGGAAGAGTGATCGCAACACTTTAGAAGACATTGCTGCCGCTATTCAACCACGTATTAATTTACTTTCAGAAGCTGTGAATTGGGCTGGTTTCTATTTTAACCATATGCCACAAATTACTGCTGAAATGTTTGAAAGTAAAAAATTGACTCAAGAGCAAGTTCGTCAAAGTTTACAATTTGCAATTTGGCGTCTTGAAGGACAGTTTACTTGGAATAATGACACCGTTAGCCAAACCCTAATGGATCTTGCGAATCAGATGGGCATTAAACTACGTGATTTCATGCCAGCGTTCTTTATCGCAATTGCCGGTTCAACGAGTTCAACACCAGTGATGCAATCAATGGTTACGCTTGGGCCTGATTTAACTTTCGCTCGTTTACGTCATGCCTTAGAAATTGTGGGCGGACCGAGCAAGAAAGAAGTTAAAAATTGGGAAAAACTCAATGAGAGCTTAAAATTGCCGAAAAATGACGCAACTAGCGAAGTTTAATTCATTTTTTTGTTGACGTGTGAGCGCATTCACCCTAAGATTGCGCTCACACAAACTGGGGTCATAGCTCAGTTGGTAGAGCGCTACAATGGCATTGTAGAGGTCAGCGGTTCGATCCCGCTTGACTCCACCACGCTCCTTTGTGTTTGCCTCATCAAGTCCCTATCGTCTAGAGGCCTAGGACATCGCCCTTTCACGGCGGTAACCGGGGTTCGAATCCCCGTAGGGACGCCATATTCTGCTTTAAAAATTATAAAAAGACTCTATCGTCACCTTACTGTTTATTCTTTATCTCTTTCTAGATTGCACATTTGTCTATTTTATCTAAAATAGCGTCTTTCTTAATTCTCTCAATGTGTAATATGCAGCCATCTGACAATCAACTAGATGCTCATCAGCATCAGAACAGTACTGCACCTTTAAAAAGAGCCATGAGCACTCGCCATCTTGTGATGTTATCACTGGGCGGAGCGATCGGAACTGGTCTATTTTTAGGTTCAGGGGAAGTCATTTCACAAACTGGAGCTATTGGCGCAATTATTGCCTATATTCTTGGTGGCGCGATCGCTTACATGGTCATGCTCTGCCTAGGAGAACTCGCTGTACACATGCCTGTTTCAGGTTCTTTTGGTGCCTATGCCAAAAAATATATCAGTCCAAGTACTGGCTATATGATTTCTTGGATGTACTGGCTCACCTGGACTGCAACGCTTGGAACTGAATTCACTGCCGCAGCTCTACTCATGCAAGAATGGTTTCCACAGATTTCCATGTGGATTTGGACAATTATTTTTGCAGTTACTATTTTTGGCTTAAATATTAGTTCAACGCGTATTTTTGCTGAATCTGAGTTTTGGCTGGCTCTTGTTAAAGTCGTTACTGTCATTGCCTTTATTGTGCTCGGCCTATTAGCAATTTTTGGTTTAATTCCATTCCATGGTGCCCAAACTGCTCCACTATTTAGCAATCTTACGGCTCAAGGCTGGTTCCCTCATGGTTTAATTCCTATTTTTACGACCATGTTAATTGTTAACTTTGCATTCTCAGGAACCGAATTAATTGGTGTAGCAGCTGGCGAAACAAAAGATCCAGCTCAAAATGTACCAAAAGCGATTAATGCCGCGATCTGGCGCCTCCTTATTTTCTTTGTGGGTACCATCATTGTTATTAGCGCTTTACTTCCTTTCCAACTTGCAGGTTTAGGCGGTGAGGGTGTAAGTAGCAGTCCTTTTGTGACGGTATTTAATTATATTGGCATTCCATATGCGGATGACATTATTAGGTTTGTAATCATCACAGCTCTGCTTTCAGCAGCCAATTCTGGCCTATATGCAGCTTCACGTATGATGTGGTCTCTATCAGAACAAAAATTACTACCTAGTGTGTTTGCGACTTTATCAAAAAGTGGAACACCAATCGTAGCCCTAGTTGTAACTATGTTCGGTGCAATTCCAGGTTTATTATCAGAGCAATTTGCACCTGAGACTATTTTTAAGAATCTACTGGGTGTAGCTGCTTTTACCATGGTCATCGTATGGATGAGCATTTGTTTAAGTCAGTTCAATTTCCGCCGCCAATGGTATAGATCAGGTCATACAGTTAAAGACTTACAATATGCTGCGCCTTTATTCCCTATTGTGCCAATTTTAGGTTTTGTTTTCTGTTTCATTACTTGCTTGAGTATGGCAGCAGACCCTGAAATGCGCGCTGGTTTTGTAGGCTGTCTTATTTTTACAGCTTTATGTTATGTCAGTTATTTTATTTTTTATCGCAATAAAGACTAAACCCGTCGTTATTCAATTAAAGTGTAGCAAAAAGCTACACTTTTTTTTGCCTATATACTGGTTTTAAACAACATACCGTTGTAGATTAAAATTTATATTAAAAACAAAATCTTGTATAGAATGAAAATTATATTTATCCACGGGATGAATCAACAAAACTACACAGCACATCGCTTGAAAGAGCATTGGTTAAAAGTGTTTAAGCTCGGCCTAAAACAAATGCCTTGCAGAGTTAATGTCCGCGATCTTCATATTCACATGCCATTTTATGGCGACTTAATGACCAAATACCAATTAAGTAACCAATTAGACCTTAACACGTTGTTACCTAAGTCATTTTTTAATAATTATTTTCCTATTAACTTACACCCAAGTAATCCTCCGACTAGAGAGCACACTCCATTTGTTCCATTGTTACGTCCCTCAACCGATCAAGCTGATAAAAGCTTCTCAGAACGGCTTTATCTGACTTCTCAATTAGTTAAAGATCGTGTACTGAAAGAACTAGTTGTTTTATTAAATAACTTTCCTAAACTGCATGAAAGTTTGATTCAACAATTCCTCATCGAAACCTATATGTATCTATCTAACCCAGAGTTTATGGAGGAAGTACATCAAAGAATTTTAAAGAAAATGCGAGAAGACGAAGATTATATTGTGGTCGGACACTCTCTTGGTTCAGTTATCGCTTTCCAATTATTATCAGATCCATCTTATCAATTCTCAGTTAAACGTTTTATCACCCTAGCTTCCCCTTTATCTTTTCGCGTGATTCAAAGTAAGCTCCCGAGTCCAATTTCTAGACCGCCATGTATTTACGGTGATTGGTTTAATTTTTACTCTCAAGATGATTTTTTGACCGCATTTCCATTGTGCGAGGCCCCATTTAATTTTGAACCTGCCATTATCAATCAGAAAATTTATACCTTTGCCAACCAGCCGCATGAGATTTTAGGATATTTACAACATCCGTCGGTTATAAAGGCAATTATTGAACCTTTTCAGAAAAATGAAGGCTAAATGTATATATTTTCTACAATTTGAGTTATTTTTAATCGCTTGACTGTTTTTTTTAATATTTCTTCAGAAAACTATTTGACACTTTTATTAAATCGACCTAATATACGCCCACCTCTGAAACGTCCCTATCGTCTAGAGGCCTAGGACATCGCCCTTTCACGGCGGTAACCGGGGTTCGAATCCCCGTAGGGACGCCAATATTTTTTTCAGATGTATGCCTCATATAAGTCCCTATCGTCTAGAGGCCTAGGACATCGCCCTTTCACGGCGGTAACCGGGGTTCGAATCCCCGTAGGGACGCCAATATTTTTTTCAGATGTATGCCTCATATAAGTCCCTATCGTCTAGAGGCCTAGGACATCGCCCTTTCACGGCGGTAACCGGGGTTCGAATCCCCGTAGGGACGCCAAATTCTAAAAAGCCACTACATAACGTCAGTGGCTTTTTTCTTGCCTAAAAAAAATAAAAAGCCAATCAATGATTAGCTTTTCATATGCTCTCTCAACCCGCAATTCCTACTTGTACTTCAAGGCGACCTGACTGCACTCGTAGTCCTCTAATTTCAAACTGATCTACGAGCTGCTGCACAAGCTCGCGACTTTCTCTTAAAATATTCAAGCCCGGTAAAATACTAAAATCAGTCAAACTTAAAAGCTTTTCAACCATCCATGAACGGTTGTTAATAAAGTCAATAAATCCTGCTTGCTCTAGGTCAATAAACCACATGCGATGCCCATCGCGTTGGATTCCGGGAATATCGCCAATCAAGTGATTAATGAGTGATGGAATAGGCAACATATTTACGACTTCGAAACCAACTCGACCAATACGGCGCACAGCCCAATTTGACAAGGTGCCGCCATGTCGAATCTGAACATCAAGACTTTCATCCATTTGTCGCAAGCGTAAGAATTTTTCCTGCCCAATACGACATTCCAATACTTTAAAATCTAAACTCAAACGATACATGAAGCGATGATAATGCCCATCGATCTCGACTTGGAAACTGTCATTGCCGCACTTGATTTTAATATCATCAATTTCTGAGCGATCAATGCGCTTACGAATTTGATTATTTAATAACATTTCGGGTAAGTACAACGTTAAGGTACTTTTGCCCAAAAAAGTTCGCGCCATAATCAACGCGACTTGGCGTGCTGTTTCACTGGTTTCAGACACCATATCTCTTACCGTGCCTGCTGCCAGATTTGTCATTCCGACAACTCCACGTCGTGTATGAGTAGTTACTTGATCGAGCGCGTCCAAAGCAGCATCAGCAACCTCTGCAATATTACGTGTCGTGTCGCTAGCAAACCCAACTGCATCTTGGGCATGTTGCAATGTCTTATGCAGTAATCGACGAGATAATGACGGTTTAGCGGTATCTGGGGTAGCTAAAACCGATGCTGTCGTTGTAGGCTGCGACTTATTGTCATCTTGTTGACCCAAGTCCCTCTCTCCTTTTTATATTTATCCCACATCCTATTCGAGTATTTAAGCTCATTTATTGTGCTAATCACACTTCATTTTTCTGTAGATTAGCATGCTCTACAATATTATTTTAATTTTTATGTGTACGGATAAATCATCTGTTTTTTATATTTCTTTGTTTATTGATAAGTAATTTTTCTGCTAACTCAACGCATTTCATCGATATCTTACAAATTTTTTTCTTTCTGCACATTTCCGTTAGAATAGATTCAAACTAAATGTGGAGTTCTCATGCAATATCGTTGCCCTAAATGTCAAAGTGTTAAAATTATGCCTGTGAGCCAAGGCGTGAACAGCGCAAAACCTGTCGTTCCTAAAAGTCTGGTTATCTTGATTCCTGCAATTTTTGTGCTTTTACTGTTAGTAGTCATTAGCATCTTTATGTGGATTTTTGGCAATGGTGCAGGTAGTTCTCTTCAAATCGCAACAGTAGTTGCATTTGTGGTTACTGTAGGGGCAGGTTTTATGTTCTGGCGTGATTTGCCTGATTTTAAACTGTCTATGCAAGCATTTATGCAGTCACAAAAACACTGGAAATGCCGTGACTGCAATAACGAATGGGAAATTTAAAAAAACTGTTCACATCAGCTTAATGCTGATGTGAATGTGCATTGTCTGCATCATCATGTTTGTGCGAAGCATGCTGAGCAATATGCTGACAATTGATCTCGGCATCGTCCTCAATTTGCAATGTCACTTCACCAATACCATGTTCATGAGAAAGCATTTCAACAGCATCTTGATACAACTTGGTACGGTCAGCTTCAGGCGCAAATAAGTGCACGGTTAAATGGATATTTTTAGAAGTAATCGCCCACACTTTGAGTTGGTGAATACTCTCAACACCATTTAAAGAAAGTAAATCTGCACGTAGCTTCTCAATATCGACCTCTTCGGGTACACCTTCGAGCAAAATGTTAATACTTTGCTTAAGTAAAACCCATGTTCTTGGCAGCACCCAAAATCCAATCAGTACAGCAATAAGCGTGTCAATCCAGTACCAATTAGTGAAGTAAATAATAATTGCACCAATAATAACGCCTACCGAACCTAGTGCATCACTCAATACTTCTAGATAAGCACCTTTCACATTTAGGCTGTTATTGGCACTCGACATCAGGATTTTCATTGAGATGAGGTTAATTACCAAACCAATAGTCGCTACAACCAGCATACCCACACTTTGAATTTCGGGTGGCTTAGAGAAACGGATATAGGCTTCATATAAAATATAAATTGCCACCACGAACAGCATGAGTGCATTAAATAAAGCGGCCAGAATTTCAAAGCGTTGATAACCAAAAGTACGCTTATTATCAGCGGGACGTTTTGAAATCTGAATTGCGACCAGAGCAATTGCCAAAGCAGCTGCATCTGTAAACATATGCGCAGCGTCAGAGAGCAACGCCAGACTTTGTGTGATTAAACCTGCAATAACCTCAACAATTAAAAATGTCGTAGTAAGCGCCAAGGCAATCGTTAATTTCTTGGCATTACCTTCAGTCACTACAGCATGACTATGGTCATGACCATGTTGTCCACCCATTTTGCGGACTCCTTATTATTTATCTTTATGGTGAGGTAAAAGTAACCATGAATTCATGTTTACCTTTACCTGTTTCAAATACTTTTCTGACTCAAACTTTTTCATCAAAAAAGATATCTCAAATCGATGATATTATGAATGCTCAACTTTATTCGTCTTGCTTTCATTCATCCATCGATAAATGACTGGCAATAAAACCAGCGTTAGTATCGTAGATGAAATAATGCCACCGATTACTACAGTTGCCAAAGGTCGTTGTACTTCTGCACCAGTTCCAGTTGCTAAAGCCATTGGAATAAAACCAAGTGAAGCAACAAATGCCGTCATTAATACAGGGCGTAGTCGCAGTACAGCACCTTTCCAAGTTGCTGTATGAACATCTAGGGTTGCTCTTAGCTCTTTAATAAATGTGAGCATGACCAAACCATTCAATACCGCAACACCTGATAAAGCGATAAACCCGACTCCAGCAGACATAGAAAGCGGAATATCTCTCAGCCACAAAACGACTAATCCACCTGATAAAGCGAAAGGAACCCCGCTAAATACCAGTAAGCTATCTTTAAAATTACTGAATACCGCCATCAGCAACACAAAGATCATGATGAGCGCCATCGGTACAACGATTTGCATTCTTGCAGTGGCAGAAGCAAGATTCTCAAATTGCCCTCCATAACCTAACCAATAACCGCTAGGTAGCTTTTGCTGCGCCAGTTTACTTTGCATCTCTTGTACAAAAGACCCAAGGTCACGATCACGCACATTTGCCGTCACAATCACTCGGCGTTTGCCATTTTCACGGCTCACTTGAGCAAGGCCCAGAATATTCTCAACCTTGGCAACGTCTTGTAACTGGATCAGACCGCCGTTTGGTAAGCGAATCGGTAATTGTGCTAGCTGCTGAGGCGTACGCATGTTTTCCTGTAAGCGAATCACGAAATCGAAACGTCTATCGCCCTGTAAAATTTGCCCTACACTCTGTCCTCCAATACTCGCAGCGACAATATCCTGAATAGACTTGACTGATAATCCATATTGCGCAGCCAGAGCATGATCAACATCTACATTAAGTAATGGCAAACCGTCAGTCTGTTCAACTTTGACTTCACTGGCACCTGGAATGCTACGTAGCTGTTGGGCTATTTTTTCCGCTTCCTGATTGAGGATTTGCATATCATCCCCAAAAACTTTCACCCCGATATCACTACGGACGCCTGAAATGAGTTCATTAAAACGTAGTTCAATCGGTTGCGAGAATTCACTATTATTGCCAGGAATCTGATTCACGAATTGCAGCATTCTGGTACGCAATTCATCTATCGTTTCTTTAGGGTTTGGCCATTGATCATGTGGTTTTAATAGAACAATACCATCGGAAATATTTGGAGGCATGACATCGGTAGCAACCTCGGCTGTTCCTGTTCTTGCAAAAATGGCTTTAATTTCAGGGAAAGCTTTGAGTAACTGCTTTTCTACATTCTCTTGAATCTTAAGCGACTCTTCTATGCCTGTGCTCGGTGCACGCATGAGTTGTAATGCAAAATCACCCTCACTGAGTTGAGGTGCGAACTCACTCCCCACTCTTGTTGCAATAGCACTTGTCAAAATCAAGATGCTGACCGCTGCTGTGACAACAACATATCGAAAGGCATATGCTTTATCGAGTAAGCCTGCATAACCTTTTTTCAGCGTCATCATCCAGCGGCTTTCTTTTTCCTTCACTTCACCCGTAACAAACAGAGCTACTGCTGCCGGAACAAAGGTCACAGATAAAATAATTGCTCCTAATAATGCTAGGACAACAGTCATTGCCATAGGGTGAAACATTTTTGCTTCTACGCCTGCTAAAGCAAAAATTGGTAGGTACACGACCATAATGATGATCTGACCAAAGATTAATGGGCGTCGTGCTTGTTTAGCGGCTAGAAAGACCTCAGTGAAACGTTCGGAACGTGTTAATAAGCGACCTTTTAAATGCTGCGCTTCAGCTAAACGCCGAATACAGTTTTCAACAATAACAACGGCCCCATCAACAATGATCCCGAAGTCCAAAGCGCCCAGACTCATCAGGTTGGCACTGATTTTTTGTTCCGCCATACCTGTTAAAGTAAAAAGCATTGCCAATGGGATAATACAAGCAGTGATTAAAGCGGCGCGAAAGTTTCCTAAAAAAATAAAAAGGATAACGATGACTAAAATCGCCCCTTCAATCAAATTTTTAGCTACTGTTTTAATCGCTTTATCTACGAGGCTACTACGATCATAGACTGTTTCAATCACCACGCCCTGAGGGAGTGATCTTTGAATTTCCTGAACTTTATCGTCAATCGCCTTAGCTATAGTTTTACTGTTTTCACCCATCATCATCATGGCGATACCTAAAACAGTTTCCTGTCCATTATAGGTAGCACCACCTGTACGCAAATCATGACCAATCGATACTGACGCTACATCGACAACCCGTATAGGTAAACCGTTTTTAGTGGCGACCGTAACATTCTGGATATCTTGTATCGATGTCAACATACCCGGAACACGAACTGTGAGTTGCTGGCCATTCTCTTCAATAAATCCGGCACCACGGTTTTCATTATTATTTTGAAGCGCATCTTGTAAATCAGTGAGTGGAATTTGCAACTGTTGTAACCGTGTCAGATCTGGAGAGACCACATAGGTTTTGTTATATCCACCAATGCTATTAACCTCGGCTACCCCTTGCACACGTTGTAACTGGGGCCGAATAATCCAGTCTTGAATTTCACGCAGGTCCATCGCGCTATAAGCTGAACCATCTGCTTTTTTAGCATTTGGTTCTGCTTTTACCACCCATTGATAAATCTCACCGAGTCCAGTCGAAATTGGAGACATTTGCGGATCGATGCTATCTGGTAAAGCACTCTTAGCTTCTTGTAAACGTTGGTTAATCAGCTGTCTTGCCCAGTAAATGTCAGTACCATCTTTAAAGATAATCGTGACCTGAGAAAGACCATATCTGGAAATTGAACGAGTCTGTTCCAGATTTGGAATACCAGACATGGCATTTTCAATCGGATAAGTAATCCTTTGCTCAACTTCTGGTGCTGTAAAACCATTGGCCTGACTATTGATTTGTACCTGTACATTGGTGATATCAGGCACAGCATCAATTGAAAGTTTTTGATAGCTATAAATTCCGACACCAATCCAAGCAATAACAAACATCATGACCCAAATGGCGTTGTTAATTGAAAACTGAATAATTCGATCAAACAAACCTTCAGCCTTTGGCAAATCAGGTTTATTAATGTCCATGCTCAGCCTCTCCTTTTTCAAGTTCGGACTTAAGCAAGAAACTACCTTGAGTCACATATTGCTGTTTTTCAGTAATTCCTGATTTAACTTCTACCCATTGTGCATCTGAAGAATAATTGCCTAACTCAACGGCAACAGGGGCAAAATGAATTTTGTCCTTCTCCTGTTTTGCAATAAAGACGACATTCTTTCCATCAATCTGTTGTATCGCTGTCTTGTTAACCCGTAATACAGTCGCTGCATTATTTTGTTTCAGTAACACATTGACCATTAAGTTAGGGCGTAATTCTTTTGAAGGTGTTAGTACCTTGGCACGAACCTGTAAACGACCAGTTTGAGTATCTGCTTCTGAAGTTAGGCTTTGTACCTGCGCTTTGAAAATATTGTTCGTTTGCAATGATTTAAATTCAATTTCCTGATTAGGCTGAATATTGGTATTTGCACTTGGTAGCACAAATTCGACCCATAACTGATCTAGGCGATCAATAACAAATAATTGTTTTTCAGGGCCAATTTGCTCACCAATGACAATATCTTTATTACTGATTACACCACTTAAAGGTGCAGTTAAAACATATCGGCCTTTACTTGAGCGATTCGCCCCCAAAGCAGATAAACGGCTATTTGCAGCTTGTACCTGAATTTGCGCTTGACGATATGCATTGTAAGCGCGCTGGTAATCTTGACGTGCAGAAACCCCTTGTTCCCACAATTGTTTTTCACGTTGATAATCTTGCTGGGCTAATGTCAGTGCTTCTTGTGCCATGCTTAAGTTAGCTTGTTGATCGACTAAATCAGGTACAAATAAAGTCGCAAGCGCCTGACCCTTTTCAACTTGTTGTCCCAACGCAACATTTACACTATCTACACGCGCAGAAAAAGTTGAAGAGACATGTGCTTGCTGGTCTGTATTTACAACAAGTTTGGCAGGATACGAGAGATTCTGCTCAACTTCTCCACGTCCTACTTGCTCTAACTTCACTCCATATTCAACCAGTTGCTTAGACGTGAGGTTTAAACTGCCTTCCTCTTTTTCAGATTCTTCATGACCAACTTCACCCTCTGCATGCTCTTCTTCACCTTCATCAGTATTAGGCTGTTTTTTTCCAGAGAAAAATAACCAAGCACTTAAAGCAAGGCAGACAATCAGCAATAAAAGAGCAATAAGCCATTGGTTTTTCATTTTTTTAACTGACATTACTCTGCCCCTCCAACTGTCGGCAACTTATAGGTGTCTTGCCATAAATTTTGATTAATTTGATTTAATGCATCTCCAGACATCACCATATTTGGATCGATCCCGAGAGCTAAACTTTCTGCCTCAATTGCTTTTTGCCAAGCAGATTTAAGGAGTTGAACTTTCTTCAAACGTTGTTCTTGTAATTGAAGGGTAGATTGCTGAACATCGGTAATTGCAAATTTACCGACTTTAAAGCCAAGCAACATTTTCTCTTGTACCGTCTCTGATAAAGGGACTTGCTGCTCATTCATTAAATTATATTGCTGCTTTAAACCCGCTAACTCGTACTGTAGAGTACGAATAGAATTCTCGCTTTGCTTTTTATAAAAGCTTTGCTGCTGGTCAATTAAATCGAGTTTGCTTTGAGCAACTTTGAGTGCATATTGCTGGCGATTAAAAATATTTAAAGGAACTGCAATACCTACTCGAATCTGATTTTCGGTACTACTCGTTTCTGCGGTTTTACTACGAACCACGCCCATATTTACAGTAGGCGTAGGCCGATTTTTTGCCTTTAAATAATTAATTTCAGAATTTTGTTGTATTGCTTGAAGCCGCAGGGACTGTTCTAACAAATTCTGTTTTAGATATTGATCGATATCACCTTCATTTTTTAAAGGCCATGCACTTTTTATATCTGGACGTAATGTGAAGTTATCTTCTGTCTCACCCCATAAGTTAGCCAATTTTCTTTTAGCACTACTCAGTGATAATTCAACTTCCTGATATAAACGCTGATTTTCAACATGCGTCATGAGAGTTCGATCTAAATCAACCTGAGCAATACTGCCTGCCTGAAAGCGTAAGCGGGTAGCATCTAAAAGGTTCTTACTCGTTCTTAACTGGGCTTTAGCAACTTCATGTTCAAGCTCTAAAATAGATACTTGTGACCATAAATATTTTACCGCCAGCTTCAGTTGAGCCTCATATAAAACCTGATTTAACTCAACTTGATTTTGCTGAACACTTGCTAGTTTTTTTGCTGCGGAACGTACACCAAAAATATCTAGTTTTTGCGAGATCCCAAGTTCTAATTCCTGATCTTTTCCAGATTTAAAACCCGTTTGCTGTACAGAAACCGTCGGATTTTCCCATAGCTGGCTCTGTTTGATATTGCTCTCGGCGATATCTTGTTGAGTTTGCCAAATTCCTGTTTGAGTCTGAAACTGCTTAACCTGATCGAGCACCTGTTCAAACGTTAAAACCTTCTGTACACGCTGTGGTTGTGTATTCTCAGCAAGGTTCTGATTTGAACTGGCTGCGTTTGTTACGACACCAGTTGAAAGTGCAACAGCAACAACTAATGATTTAAATATCCAAGACGTACTCAGACTAACGAAACGTTTTTCGTATAAAAAAATAGACATAAATTAACCCTATGAAATAAATAATATTTCTGGTGGGTTATTTTTCGGCTACCCCACCTATAGCAGGGTTAAAACAGGAGGCGGGTCTTGTTTAGAAATATGAGGGGACTTATAAGAATTGGACCAATAATATTGTTGTTTTGGCTCAGATGACTGTATTAACGGCGAAATAATTTTTTCTTGTGCTTCTACAATCACAACATGAAAACATGAAGGTAAATGGTCATGATGATCAGACAAGGTTAAAGGAGCTTTATGTGTCCCTACGATATCTGTCTTTTCCGTATGGCTATGCTGTGAAGCTTCATAACTCAACGCTGCATGATGACCAAAATGATGTAATGCCTTTTCCTGATTTTCATGGGCGCAAAATGCCGCTGCCACATTCCATAAACTTTGGAATATAAGCAAACAGAATAAGACGGACATGAAAAGTGCAGAACGTGGCAACAGCACACCATTAAACTAAGAAGTTGAACAAAGCCACTATAGCAGGCAGTGGGCATGTAATAAAATTACATCTATAAGTAGCAGTATAGAAATGATTCTAATCTCGCTTGAGTAAAGATAAGAATAAATCATTAAGAATCTTTATCTTTACTCATAGGAAACTAATTATTAATTAATTAGTTTCCTACAAAAGAAATTATTTACGCTTACAAGTTAAATGAGGGTTCTTACTTTCTTCAGCTTTAGCTTTTGTTTCTTGCTGAGACTTAATATTCTTTTCGAGGAATATTAACCCTCCATCAGCATGAGCCAAACTTGTTGAAAGAAGTAAAACCATCAAAGCCGATTTTGTATTTAGTTTAATAGACATAATAATCACCAGATCTAAATATTCCGAATTTATTTAAGGGCTTAGCCCAGAAATAAAATTAATTTTTCGCATGCTTTAGTTAATCAATTCAGGACAAATCTTCTGAGTCTCTAAGAAGCATGCGGATATACTTTCATTTCATTTTTAGAACCAACTAAACAATGAAGGGAGAACACCGTGCAGTCGCAACTCATCAAAAAGTTGGACTAAGGCCGCAACCCAGATAAACCACACCACCTGCGTCAAAAAAATACGGAAATGCTTCGGTGAAACCTGATAGAACTCAGGCTCTTTAAAATTTTTGAAACTTGGTAAAAAGCGTGGAATTGTCTTTATATAATCTGAATATGCAGTTCCATATTTTTCACTCAGGAATGCTTCTTCTTGGCGTATAACAAAATGGTAATAACAGAGAAAATAAAGCGTGAATACTATTGGAAAGATAAACGTCTCTGTAATCAACATGATCCCGACTCCACCCAGATAACTAAACAGATAGAGTGGATTTCTACATAAAGAATAGGGACCGTCTGTCACCAACTTGGCATTCTTAAATCCGGAAATGTAAAGACTGCACCATATTCTTCCCATTACTCCGATGCCCACAAAAAACCATCCAAAGAACCATAAAATATGTTCTATAAATGCCGCTTGGAAATGCCATTTACTAAAACTTAAAGCAAGAATAATAGCTAAAATCAGCCCAATCACTCGGGAGCTCACAGTTCTAACACGGGGGGAAAATAAAATATTCATTTCCATAAACCTCCATCACTGTGAATCATCAGAGATGAGATAACCGACTCATTAAAATGATATTTTTGTTTTCCCGAAAGATTTGACAGAACCTTATATCCCGCCTTGTCATTAACATAAAGACGTGAATGTTTAAGCGAGTAATCTACATAGAAGATTGCTGCGCTTTGTTTGCACATATAATTAAGCATAAAATAACCCTTTGAAATAAATAAATTTCTGGTGGGTTATTTTTCGGCTACCCCACCTATAGCAGGGTTAAGACAGGAGGGGGATTTAAAGAGCCAAGATACGGAGACTGATAAGAATTAGACCAGTAATAGATTTGTGAAAGCTCATGTACACGCACAAAAGGTTCTTGAGCTTGTTGTGCATTTTCAGTCATCACTACATGAAAACATGAAGGTAAATGATCGTGATGATCTTGCCAGCTTAATGGAGCATTCTCAGAATTTTCTACAATACCCACATGTTCAGTCTGCATATGGTCTGAAGATTGATATACATTTAAATCTGCATGATGACCGAAATGTTGTAATGTCTTTTCCTGATTTTTATGCACGCAAAATGCCGCTGCCACATTCCATAAGCTTTGGAATATAAGCAAACTAAACAAGACGGACATAAAAACTGTAGAACGTGGCAACGGTACACCATGACAGTAAATTGCACAAAGTCACTATAGCAAGCGATAGCAATGTAATAAAATTACAAAATGATTTTTGGTTAATTTATCGCTGTTTTAAAAAAGTTTTTTCTTTAGAAAAATTAATTTCCTGTTTGAGTTCCTGCAATGTATAAACTATTTTCCACCCTACTCGTTGTCGTCTGTTTAAATTTGAGTGCTTGTGCCACGACATTACTTTCAGAAGCTTTACCTAACGAAACCACAAAAACCGAGAAAATCATTTTAGCAAAAGATCAAATCATTGCTTTAGGACAAGCTGTTCAAAACCAGCAAGAACAAGGGATCGTCTTTGTAGGTCAAGATTTTAGTTATTTAATGACCGAGGGAAGCGCTGAGCTATCAAAACTTCTTCATGCAATCCCAGCAGACCAACGAAGTCTGACCAGTCCATCCCCACTGGTACTGACCATGGATGATCCCAATCATTTTCATGGTGTTTTACAAATACGCTATAACACGCGTATGGTTGATTTAAATGACTCGCAAAAAAAATTATTAAAGTCTCTCGCCTTTAGACAAAATTTCGATATCATTCAAAATCAACAAACGGCACCTTATCCTTATATCAATATTTTCTTTAAAGGCCAGCTTTATCAATCACAGGAAGCTAAAAAGGTCCAGAAAACCTTAGCGCAACCCTATCCGATTATCCTGCAACAGGAAAATAAAATTACCAAAAAACATCCTTTGAAAAAGGCGACCCGTATGGTGCTCTATCCATTTGCCATGACCTTCGACGTGATTACGGTCGTTCCGTCACTGATGTGGGCTGATTTACGAGGCGAATTTAATAATTAATATTTCCAAATCCTTAAATAAAAAAACCAGCCCTTAGGCTGGTTTTTTTAAATAAAAATCAACTAGCAATATATTATTCCAAATGGCTTATTTAACTAACCTAGGATTTATTGCTGTTTTTGCAGATCAGAAGAGAAACGAATTACAACATCATCAACAACTTTATTAAATGCTTGATTGATCGACATTGGCTGCACATTCTCAATAGGCGCTTTTTTATTTCCAACGGTTGTTAAAATCATATGTGGGTAACGTTGAGAAGTTTCTTTACCTTGAGCATCAACATAATTAAATTTAAACTCATATTTATCAGCAATCGCATTACCAACAGCGCCAAAAGTCAAACCAGTTAAAACTCCTTTACCTGCAGCTTCACCCAAATCGGCCACATTATTCGCAGTTAAATGTAATTGTGCCTGCTTCTCGCCATTCGACTGAGCTGTTGGAGAAAATACGCCGGTTGCTCTTAAACTACGCTCAACAGCAGATTGTAGTTCTTTACCTGCTTTTGGAATAACCTCTCCATTCCTCTGAAACTCAGTAGTTAAAACCACTGGAATAGGTTGAGCTGGTCTTTTAATTTCCGAATAAGTGACAGACTTATAAGCAGGATCAACATACGATTTTACTGAAAGACATCCAGTAAGTTGTGTAGCTACAGCTACCCCTAAAGCAATAGTATAAAGTTTAATTTTTTTCATGATTTTCCAAAGAGGTATATTTACCTTTTAATAAATTGAGACGTAATATTAATCTTAATAAATTAAAAATATAAGTATAAATTCAATCACTTTAGAGATTTTTAATTTCTCATTTCTTAATATTTTTGAATAGGAAATAAAAAACCAGCCCTTAGGCTGGTTTTTTAAATTAACAGAGATTATCCGCTAATTTTTTTGTATTTAGTACGTTTTTGAACAGCGTCTTCACCTAAACGTGACTGACGGTATGCTTCATATTCTGCATAGTTACCCGTGTAGAATTCTGGCTGTTCATTTTCAAATGACAAGATGTGTGTCGCGATACGGTCAAGGAACCAACGGTCATGCGATACCACCATTACCGTACCTGGGAATACAAGAATTGCATCCTCAAGCGCACGTAAAGTTTCAATATCCAAGTCGTTTGATGGCTCATCCAGTAAGATAACGTTCGCACCTTGCTGTAAAATTTTCGCAAGTTGTAAACGGTTACGCTCACCACCAGACAATTCGCCTACGCGTTTTTGCTGGTCTTGGCCTTTAAAGTTAAAGCGGCCGATATAAGCACGTGAAGCAATTTCATAATCGCCCACTTTCAAGATATCTAAACCACCAGACACTTCTTCCCAAACAGTTTTGTTATTGTCTAGAGTGTCGCGAATCTGACCCACGTAAGCCACTTTAACTGACTCACCTAAAGTCACAGTACCTGTATCAGGTTGCTGTTCGCCAGTCATCATACGGAATAAAGTCGTTTTACCCGCACCGTTTGGACCAACGATACCTACAATTGCTGTTGGAGGTACAGTAAACGATAAGTTTTCGTACAATACGCGGCCGTCAAATGATTTGCTGATACCTTCCACTTCCACAACTTTATTACCCAAACGAGGGCCAGGTGGAATGTAGATTTCAGACGTTTCATTACGTTGCTGGAATTCTTTAGAGTTAAGCTCTTCAAAACGTTCCATACGCGCTTTGTTTTTCTTTTGCTGACCTTTCGCATTTGAACGAACCCATTCAAGTTCTTTTTTCAATGCTTTAGCAAAAGATTCTTCTTGTTTCTGCTCTTGTTCTAAACGAGCATTTTTTTGCTCTAACCAAGAAGAATAGTTACCTTGGTAAGGAATACCATGCCCACGGTCAAGCTCCAAGATCCACTCGGCAACGTTATCCAAGAAATAACGGTCATGCGTAATCGCAACGATTGTGCCAGGAAAATCTTTCAAGAAGCGCTCTAACCAAGATACCGATTCTGCATCTAAATGGTTCGTCGGTTCGTCAAGAAGCAACATGTCTGGCTTTGAAAGCAATAAACGGCAAAGTGCTACACGACGGCGTTCACCACCTGAAAGCTTAGTTACGTCTGCATCCCAAGCTGGAAGGTTCAAGGCATCTGCCGCGATTTCAAGCTGGTTATTTAAGTTATGTGCATCCCAAGCATGGATAATTGATTCTAATTTTTCCTGCTCTTTTGCAAGTGCATCAAAATCTGCATCCGGATCTGCATACTCTGCAAATACCTGATCAAGACGTTCTAAAGCATCTAAAGCTTCACGCACGCCATCTTCAACGTTACCACGAACGTCTTTAGTCGGATCAAGAGGTGGCTCTTGCTCTAAATAGCCGATTTTAATTCCAGGTTGTGCACGAGCTTCACCAGAGAAATCTTTATCTACGCCAGCCATAATACGAAGCAAGGTAGATTTACCTGCACCGTTCAAACCGAGCACACCAATTTTGGCACCCGGGAAAAATGATAAAGAGATGTCTTTTAAGATTTCGCGCTTTGGCGGAACCATCTTAGACACTCGGTTCATCGTATAAATATATTGGGCCACGCAGGACTCCTCAATTGAAAAACCAATACATCGCATAAGCGATAAATAATCGCGCGTATTATACGCTGAAAACCCCAACAACTTGAAGTTATGATTTCCATCGTACGGATTTATCAAACAATTTTCTTTTTCAATAAGTTGCAAAATGTTTATGGATAAGATTTGTACAGTGTTTCAGCGCATATTTTTCTATCTATATTCCTAAAATTAGAAAACAAACCAGAATTTGTGCAATTTTCTATTTAACTTTTAAGCTAGACTCGCTCAATATTTAACTCACGAAGATGAAGTAATCATGACTTATAAAGATGAAACCTTAGCAATTCATGCTGGCTACTCCCCCGAAGCAACAACAAAAGCGGTTGCGGTCCCTATTTATCAAACCACTTCATATGCATTTGATAATACACAGCACGGTGCCGACCTTTTCGATTTAAAAGTTCAGGGCAATATTTATACCCGTATTATGAACCCGACCACTGCTGTGCTTGAGCAACGCCTTGCTGCTCTCGAAGGCGGAATTGGTGCTTTAGCCTTGGCTTCTGGAATGGCAGCGATTACCTATGCTGTCCAAACGATTACAGAAGCGGGAGACAACATTGCCTCCGTCTCAACTTTATATGGCGGAACTTATAATTTATTTGCCCACACCTTACCAAAACAAGGTATTGAAGTTCGCTTTTTTGATTATCAACAGCCGGAAAGTTTACGTAATTTAATTGATGATAAAACTAAACTTGTTTTTGTTGAGTCAATTGGGAATCCACTCGGAAATATTATCGATTTAGAAGCAATTTCAAAAATCGCCCATGAATATGGTGTGCCTGTCATTGTCGATAATACGGTTGCCACCCCTGCTTTATTAAAACCGTTTCAATATGGCGCCGATATCGTTATTCATTCTCTTACTAAATATATTGGTGGTCATGGCAATAGTATTGGTGGTGCAATTATCGATAGCGGCAAATTCCCTTGGGGTAAATATCCAGAGCGCTTTAAAGTTTTGAATACACCAGACCCAAGCTATCACGGTGTTAATTATGCTGAGGCATTAGGCGAGGCTGCCTATATAGCACGAGCTCGCGTTGTACCATTGCGTAATACAGGCGCGGCTATTAGTCCACTGAGTGTTTTCTTGATTTTACAAGGTCTAGAAACTCTAAACCTCCGCATGGAGCGTCATACTGAAAATGCGCAAAAAATTGCAGAGTATTTACAGACCCATCCAAAAGTAAAATGGGTGAATTACGCAGGTTTAAAAGATCATCCGCAGCACCAGCTTGCTCAAAAATATGTAAAAGGTAAACCTTCTGCAATTTTATCTTTCGGTGTACAAGATGGGCGTGAAGGCGGTACTCGATTCATCGATGCACTTCAGCTATTTACTCGTCTGGTGAATATTGGTGATGCGAAAAGTTTGGCTTGCCACCCTGCAACTACAACTCACCGTCAGCTCAATGAACAGGAGCTTAAATCTGCTGGTGTAAGTGAAGATATGGTTCGTCTTTCCATTGGAATTGAGCATATTGATGACTTAATTGCCGATTTAGAACAAGCACTTTCAGCTGTATAACTTTTAAACTATTTATCAAGCCTCTGGAAATAGAGGCTTTTTTCATTTTCTTGTTCATTTTATGACTAAAACAATTAATGGATTAAGATACTATTTTAGAGTTTTTACTCTAAATAAATTGTTAAATTTCATATATTTACAGACTAGACAATTTTTAAACATCTATTAAGATAAAGACAATATTTATGAGTTCATCTGGATGAACCTACGGTTGTAAAAAATAAAAATTACATACCGGAATAAATAGTCCCTGCCCCTACTTAGGTAAAATGCTGTGAATAAAAAATTAGAAGCTCTGTTCCAGGAAAAGGTACAAGATAAAGTCATTTTAGTGACAGGCGCCTCGAGTGGAATCGGATTAACGATTTCAAACAAACTTGCTGATGCTGGTGCCCATGTTTTACTGGTTGCCCGTACTCAAGAAACTTTGGAAGAAGTAAAAGCAGATATCGAAAAACGTGGCGGTAAGGCATCAATTTTCCCATGTGATCTCAACGATATGGAAATGATTGACCAAGTTTCTAAAGAAATTTTAGCAACTGTGGATCACATTGATATTTTAATTAATAACGCAGGTCGCTCTATTCGCCGTGCTGTACATGAGTCTTATGATCGTTTTCATGACTTTGAACGCACGATGCAATTAAATTATTTTGGCGCGGTTCGCCTAGTTCTCAATATCTTGCCGCATATGATTCAGCGTAAAGACGGACAAATTATTAATATTAGCTCGATTGGTGTTTTAGCAAACGCTACTCGCTTCTCTGCATATGTCGCGTCTAAAGCCGCTCTTGATGCATTTAGCCGCTGCCTATCTGCCGAAGTTCATGCACACAAAATCGCAATTACTTCAATTTATATGCCATTGGTTCGTACCCCAATGATTGCACCAACTAAAATTTATAAATATGTACCAACACTTTCACCTGAGCAGGCTGCTGACTTAATTGCTTATGCAATTGTGAAACGTCCAAAACGTATGGCAACCAACTTAGGCCGCTTAGCTTCAATGACTTATTCTGTAGCGCCAGGCATTAATAATATGTTCATGTCGATTGGTTTCCGTTTATTCCCAAGTTCAGATGCAGCGAAGGGACAAAAAACCGAGAAATTAAACTGGGCGCAAAAAGCATATGCACGTATTTTCCCAGGTGAACATTGGTAATTTTGAATTAATCACATAACGAATAAAAAGCGCCTTAAATAAGGCGCTTTTTTTAACTAAAGAACTGATCAATCGAGAAACTGAACGTGCCCTGTTTTCACATCGTAAATTGCACCCACAACTACGATCTCACCTCGATCAACCATATCTTTAAGCACACTACTATTATTAATAATGTACTGGATGTTGTAATGAACATTCATTGCTGTGACTTGGCTAATAAAAGCATTACCTAATTCACGTGGTTGCATAATGTCATATACGCTATCAACCGAATGCATTAATGGTCCAAGTACATATTGAATATGTGGCATTTCCTTCACATCAGATACTTGTTTTTGTTCTAAACGCAATTGACATGCACTCGTCACCGCACCGCAATCAGTATGTCCTAAAACAACGATTACTTTAGAACCTTTAGCCTGACACGCAAACTCAAGTGAACCCAATACTTTTTGCCCAGCAATATTACCTGCAATTCGCAAGCTGAACAGATCACCAATACCCACATCAAAAATCATTTCCGTAGGAGCACGTGAGTCCATACACCCAAGGACTGCTGCGATCGGATGTTGCCCTTCATCTGCAGTCACACGAATTTGTCGGTAAATATCACGTTGAAGGCGTTCATTTTTTACAAAACGCTCGTTCCCCTCTTTAAGTAGGTTAACGACCTGTTGTGGACTCAACTTTTGTTGCAAATCATGTGTACTAATATCAATATCAAGTACCGCATCATCAACGTCTTGATAGTGCTGTTTGAACCCGACCAATTTAAGATTTACTTGGCGTTTAATAGCCGTTTCACTTTGATAATCTTGAATAACTTGATAGATATCAGGATCAATCGAATCACACTGAGTTGCATCAATAATGAGTTGCTGATGTTTATGTACATGTTCCAATGCCGAAATAAGCGCAGAACGATTAAGGAAGGTCACTTGTGATGGGAGTTCAATACGCGTGACTACGCCATGCAAACGCTTCTCTCTATAAACACGAATACCTTTATTAAAATTGCCATAGAGAATAAAAGCACTACTGGTGAACAGACCAATTAAAATTCCCATTAAAAGATCTGTCAGCAAAATTGCAACTAAGGTAATAATAAAAGGTAAAAACTGTTTCCAACCTTTTTGATAAAGCTGTTTGAATAGTTTTGGATGGGTAAGCTTAAAGCCTGTCACAATAAGGATCGCAGCCAATGCAGACAGAGGAATCATGTTCATTAATGGCACGAAGAACAAAACCGCTAACAGCAACAATACCCCATGAATAATGGTAGAGCACTTACTACGCGCGCCTGTATTCGCATTCACCGAACTACGTACAATCACTGAGGTGACGGGCATGCCACCTATTAAGCCCGAAACGATATTCCCTGTACCTTGTGCCCAAAGTTCACGGTTCGGCGGAGAAGAACGTTTTTGAGGATCGATTTTATCTGCTGCCTCTAAATTCAATAACGTTTCTAAAGATGCAACGACAGCCAGAGTAATTGCCCCTGTGTAAATCATAGGCTCAGCTAAATAGCTAAAATCAGGGAAAATTAATACTTTTTCGGGTGCTTGTAATATATTCGGCAATTGAATGAGGTTATCAATTTGCACTGCCCATGCAGAGCCGATACTCACCAAAATAAAATTTAAAACTGCTGCGAGCACAACCGCAATCAAAGCAGAAGGTAAAGCTAGTTTTTTAAGCGGGCTGCTATCCCATGCTAAAATTAAGAATAGACTGAGCAAACCAATAAGTGCCGCTCCTCCATCAAAACGTTGAAGGAATGCATCTGGTGTTGAAGTCCAAACCTGTTTCCATGAAAAATCAGAAAGTCCAAACAGATAAGGTAATTGTGTGGCAATCAGGATGACACCAATAGCGGCTAATAACCCTAAAATGACATTATTTGGGATAAAGTTCGCAAAAAAACCTAACTTAAATAATCCAAATAGAATTTGTAGAACACCGGCAAAAATAATACATAATAAAAAGGCGGCATAATTGCCGCCCAATTGTTCTAATTGCACAAGGATGACAGCAGTCAGCCCTGCCGCTGGGCCTGCAACGCTAATGTGAGAACCACTCAGTAAACCCACAATAATGCCGCCTACAATACCTGCAATAATACCAGAGATGATGGGAGCACCTGAGGCTAAAGCGATACCCAAGCATAGTGGTAATGCCACGAGGAATACGACAACTCCGGATAAGAGGTCTTTTAAATGAAATCTATTTTTCAGGTTTAAAACCGACATAAAACAACCATTTATAATAAAAAGAAATAAGCAAAGTTGTACTATTACAGCCTGAAAGTGAGTAAATGCTTCAAGGCTGGGTTGATGATGTCGAACAACTGAATATCATTAAAGTTTAGTTATGCTATAACGTTGTGTATTTAATTGTGTATTTAACAACGATTTGTTGATCTTAAGATTCACCTCATCTTTACGACTGCTTTTTTCTTATTTTGCTTTTATATAGTTATTGAAAACATAATATTTAACCCATAAAAAAGCCTCCAATTGGAGGCCTTTTTATCAACTAAAGACTCTTATTTAGAACCTTTAATTCCCGCTTGTAATAACAATGCACCTAAACCACCAATCTTTTGTTCTTGTGGCTTCTCTTGCTTGCTACGCTGAGGACGTTCAGCTTGATCTTTACGCGGTTGAGGACGTTTACCTTGAGGCTTACGCTCAAAACGCTGTTCTGTATTTTGTTCACGGCGTGGTGGACGCTGTGCTTTTACAGGCGCAGAGCCTTCAGCACGCATACTTAAGTTCACACGGTTACGTTCAACATCAACCTGCATAACACGCACTTGTACGATCTGACCTGGTTTTACAACTTTATGCGGGTCAGAAACAAACTCATTCGCTAATTCAGAAATATGAACTAAACCATCCTGATGCACGCCAATATCAACGAAAGCACCAAAGTTTGTGACATTAGTGATCACACCTTCAAGCTGCATACCTTCAGTTAATTGACCAACTTCAGTGATATCTTCGCGGAATTTAGCAGTACGGAACTCTGGACGTGGGTCACGACCCGGTTTTTCAAGTTCAGCTAATACGTCTTGAACTGTTGGCAAACCAAATTTGTCATCAACAAATTCATCAGCTTTTACTTGGCGAATGATTTCGGTATTACCAATGATGTCTTTCACAGTTGTCGCTTTTGCAGCAACAATTTTCTCAACAAGACCATAACTTTCAGGGTGAACAGCAGAAGCATCTAAAGGTTCAGAACCATTTTGGATGCGTAAGAAACCAGCCGCTTGTTCAAACGTACGCTCACCTAAACGTGGTACGCTTTTCAAAGCTTGACGGTTATCAAAACGACCATGCTCTTTGCGATATTCAACAATTTGCTGAGCAATGGCTTTATTCAAACCTGCAATGTAAGCCAAGATTGCTGGCGACGCCGTATTTACATCAACACCAACAGCATTCACACAGTCTTCAACTACCGCATCAAGTGTTTTAGCCAAACCAGTTTGATTTACATCGTGTTGATATTGACCTACACCAATTGATTTCGGATCAATCTTAACAAGTTCAGCAAGTGGATCTTGTAAACGGCGAGCAATCGACACTGCTCCACGAATTGAAACATCAAGCTCTGGAAGTTCTGCCGCAGCAAGCTCACTTGCAGAGTAAACAGATGCACCCGCTTCACTTACAGTCACACGTGTTAATTTAAGGTCTGTATTAGCAGCCATCATTTCAGCCACTACAGCTTCTGTTTCACGGCTAGCTGTACCATTACCAATAGCAATAAGCTCTACATTATATTCACGGCATAGACGTGCAAGTTCAGTAATAGAACCTTCTTTATCTTCTTTAGGCGCGAATGGATAGATCGTGCTATGGGCAAGTACATCACCTGCATCGCTTACTACCGCAAGTTTCACACCAGTACGAATACCAGGGTCAACACCTAAAGTCGTACGACCACCCGCTGGTGCTGATAATAATAAATGACGAAGATTTTCAGCAAATACCTGCATTGCTTCTGCTTCGGCAGTAAGTCGTTTCTCTGTTAGCAATGAATGCTCGATTTGAGGACGAACTTTACCTAACCAGAATAATTTTGCAGTTTGTTTTAAAAAATCTTGACGTGCTTGAGGTTGAATTTGCTCAAGGTTGTATTCAGTTTCAATACGCGCTAATGGCGCATCATCTTCACCATCAACTTTTAAACCTAATACATTTTCTTGACGACCACGCAACATCGCCAATAAACGGTGTGAAGGTAATTTGTTTAAACCTTCAGAAAATTCAAAGTAATCACGGAATTTTTTACCGACTTCTTTCTTTTCTTCAGAAGCGACTGTACTTTTTAAAACCGCAGTTTTTGCAAAAGTTGCTTTTAATTCTGTAGTAAGCGCAATATTTTGTGCCCAGTCATCAATCAGAATATGCTGGATCGCATCTAACTGACTTTCAACATCTGGATAGTCTTCATGACTAAAACCAGCCAATGCTTCTGTCGGGTCAACTTGTTCTGCAATAATTTTTTCAGCAATCGGTCCTAAACCTGCTTCTTTTGCTTTAAAAGACTTACTTGTACGCTTAGGACGATACGGTGCATAAATTTCTTCTAAAGCATTTTTTGTTTCGGCTGCATTCACCCGCGCCAACAAGTCATCACTCAATTTATTCTGTTCTTGCAATGACTGAATGACCTTTTCACGGCGCTCATATAAATCACGTAAATACGCTAAACGAGTATCTAATTGGCGTAACTGCGTATCATCTAAACCTTGTGTTACTTCTTTACGGTAACGGGCAATGAATGGAACACTGGCACCTTCGTCAATTAAGCGGATGGCAGCTTCTACTTGGTTTGGACGTACGGCAAGCTCACTTGCCAACTGCTGAACTAAGTCAGTCATCGTGTTTGATCCCACAAGGATAAAGTTTAAAAGCACTGATTATAAAGACCAAGCCCATAAAATCCACACTTGTTTGCGTATTCAAAACGTTTTTTTGTATTGACTCTGAATATTTATACTTTTTACGACTACTAGAGCACGCAAAAACAGTGATTTAAGTATGAAAAAGTTAAAACTGAACCCTACCTTTTAATCTTTAAAAAATATAAACGTACGACTTATGTCATGAACATGACAAAAAATTAATATAATTTATGAGAAAATGATCATATTGATACATAGCCCAGAAGATAAAAACATTGAGGTTGAGCACTACTTTATTCCTCTAGTTCCTTAACTACCCAGTTTTTTTATCTTATTCAGCAATCAAAAGTCTATTATATTCATTTCAAATAACTGATTTGAAACAATTAGTTATCACTACAAAGTTATTGTAAATTTATTGAAAATTTAACTATTTGTTGTTTTAGATCTATCTTTGCTAAATTATGGGCTTAAGATGTTGTTTTTTGGTTTCAAACCACCTTGAAAATTGTAATTTTGAGCAAATTGATACATAGTCTAAACAAGAACATCAGCATTATACTGAGGGCTTGTTGGCAATAAGCCTATCCGACCCAATAATATATAAATTATGACTTTAAAAGGGAGTACATCATGAGTTTAGTTGTACCTGCTGAACATCCTGAAACCGTACACAACGAAACGGATCGTGTCGAACGTATTTTAGTGGTCGATGACGATGTGCGTTTACGTACCCTCTTGCAACGTTTTTTGGAAGATAAAGGCTTTGTTGTAAAAACTGCCCACGATGCTTCGCAAATGGACCGTTTATTACAACGTGAGTTATTTTCACTTATCGTACTCGACTTTATGTTACCGGTTGAAGATGGTTTAAGTATTTGCCGTCGTTTACGCCAATCAAATATTGATACGCCAATCATCATGTTAACAGCACGTGGTAGCGATTCAGACCGTATTGCTGGTCTTGAAGCTGGTGCAGATGACTACTTGCCAAAACCATTTAACCCAAATGAGCTTTTAGCCCGTATCCGTGCAGTATTACGTCGCCAAGTTCGTGAAGTTCCGGGTGCACCAAGCCAACAAGTTGAAGTAGTAAGCTTTGGACCATGGTCTTTAGATTTATCTACCCGCACACTGACACGCGAAGGGCAAATCGTTACCTTAACAACTGGCGAATTTGCTGTATTAAAAGCATTGGTACAACACCCACGTGAACCATTAACACGCGATAAATTGATGAACTTAGCGCGCGGCCGTGAATGGGGTGCAATGGAACGTTCAATTGACGTTCAAGTTTCTCGTTTACGTCGCTTAATTGAAGATAACCCAGCGCGTGCACGTTACATCCAAACGGTATGGGGTGTCGGCTATGTGTTCGTTCCAGATGGTGCTGAATAAGCTTGAGATAAGATAGAGTGAGTTTAGAACCAATCGCCCCACAGAACTTTACCGATTACGTGACCTATTCAGAGCGTAAACGGACTCGATGGGAACGTTTTCTCGACAAAATAAAGCCACGTTCTGCTGCCATGCGTACCACTATTTTGGTACTGCTGGTAGTGTTCTTTAGCTTATTTATGTCTTTATGGTTCTTTTGGCGCACTCTTTATTTACCTGAAATTCAACAGCACGCCCGTTATCTTGCGGTCGAGCTTGAGCTCGTCAATAATCCTGATATACGAATTTTTCATCGTGAAAATGAAGTAGATATTGATGCGTGGTTGCGTAATCGAGTCGGTATTGAATACGTTACCAACCCCAAAGAATATCCAAGTGTCCGAGAAAAGGTCATTGCCGAGTTTTTTACCAATCATGTCGAAAAAAAGCTGGCAAATGAGATTGGGACTAAAGACGTTACCGTTTACTTTCAGTTTAAACCGAGCCCACGCATTTGGATTCAAACTCCTGAAATGCATGGCAACTGGGTTCGCGAGCCTTTAAAAACCTATGCCAACTACAGTCCTGAACTTTTAGTGGGTTGGGTCGTGGGTGTTCCATTACTGTCGGCTATCATTATTTTAATTTTGGTTCGACAGATGAACCGCCCCCTGCGTCGTTTGCAGAATGCTGCCAATGAATACAGTAAATCCGGAACAGCACCGTACCTTGATACCAACCACGGTCCACTAGAAATTCGTCAAGTAAACCAAGCGTTTAATCGTATGGTCTATACACTCGATCAGACTGAGCGTGAACGACGTATTATGTTGGCAGGTATTTCACATGATTTACGTACCCCTCTTACACGCATACGTTTAACAGCAGAGATGCTGCCTGATGAGTTTTTACGTGAAGGTTTGGTCTATGACGTAGATGATATGGATGCAATTCTTAATCAGTTCATTTCGTACATGCGCGATGGCTCAGATGAGGAGTTGAAAGACACCAATATCAACATGCTTTTGCAAGAACTTGTTGTACAATTTAAACCTCTCGATATTCAATTCGAGATGCAGGATGTACCTATTATTCCGGCACGTAGTCTTTCTTTAAAAAGATTGATTGCCAACTTGATTAATAATGCAAAACGCTATGGTGCTGAACCGATAGAGCTCAGTGCAAAAGTTGAAAATGAATGTATTTTAATTACCGTTGCTGATCATGGCGAAGGCATTCCTGCAGATCAAATTGAAGAGTTAATGCAACCTTTTGTTCGCGGAGACTCAGCAAGAACCATTCAAGGTAGTGGTCTTGGGCTGGCTATTGTTAAACGTATTGTTGATATTCATCATGGTGAGATTCAAATTCATAATCGTGAACAAGGTGGTTTAGAAGTTATTATTTCTTTACCAATCCCAAAACCGAGTACCGAAGAAAATACCACGACCAATCCTTTGGAAAAAATAAAACAAACATTAAGTGAGCGCTTTTAATTTGATCAATCAGCAATTAAAAGCCTTGTTTTAATGACAAATAAAAGCAATAAAAATCAATTAAATAAAAACCATAAATATAATTTATACCGCCATTTATTTACAAAATTAGACCTTAGCCTAACACCTATGCACTTTTCAATTTTTCATAGCTAAAATCCCGTATGTTTTGACAATATTGAGGATGTCCAATGTCTTTAAGTCGTATTCGCCTAGCTTCTCTTCATGACAAGGTCATCAGTGCTGAACAAGCTGCGCAATTCATCGAAAATGGAATGACTGTTGGTATGAGTGGTTTTACTCGTGCCGGTGAAGCTAAAGCTGTTCCACAAGCACTTGTAGAGCATGCAAAGAAAAATCCGTTAAAAATCACGTTAATTACGGGTGCTAGCTTAGGTAATGACTTAGACAAACAACTCACGGAAGCAGGTGTTTTATCTCGTCGTATGCCATTTCAGGTAGACAACACTTTACGTCGTGCGATTAACAACGGCGAAGTTATGTTTATTGATCAACATTTATCAGAAACTGTTGAGCAAATGCGTAACCAGCAACTTAAACGTCCAGACGTTGCGGTGATTGAAGCAATTGCGATTACTGAAGATGGCGGTATTATTCCAACAACTTCTGTAGGTAACTCTGCAAGCTTTGCTATTTTTGCTGAAAAAGTTATTGTTGAAATCAACACCTCTTTAAGCGAAAGCTTTGAAGGTTTGCACGACATCTATATTCCGACTTATCGCCCAACACGTACTCCAATTCCATTGACAAAAGTGGATGAGCGTATTGGTACAACAGCAATCCAAATTGATCCTGCAAAAATTGTAGGTATTGTATTTAACGATACACATGACTCACCATCAACAGTAACTCCTCCAGATGATGAGACTCAAGGCATTGCAAACCACTTAATTGCTTTCTTTAATAAAGAAGTTGCAGAAGGTCGTTTACCGAAAAACCTTGGTCCATTACAAGCAGGAATTGGCTCTATTGCCAATGCTGTATTAACAGGTTTAAAAGATTCTGATTTTGAAGACCTCATCATGTACTCAGAAGTACTACAAGACTGTACTTTTGAACTCATTGATGCAGGCAAAATGAAATTTGCTTCTGGTAGCTCAATTACCCTTTCTGCAAAATGTGGCGAAAAAGTTTTTGGTAATATCGAAGCTTACAAAGACAAATTAGTGCTTCGTCCACAAGAAATTTCTAACCATCCTGAATTAGTTCGTCGTTTAGGGATTATCGGTATTAACACTGCGCTTGAGTTTGATATTTACGGTAACGTGAACTCAACTCACGTGTGTGGTACTAAAATGATGAACGGTATCGGTGGTTCAGGTGACTTCGCTCGTAACGCTCACTTGGCGATCTTTGTAACCAAATCAATTGCTAAAGGCGGCGATATCTCTTCTATCGTGCCAATGGTGAGCCACGTTGACCACAGTGAACACGATGTTGATATTTTAGTAACAGAGCAAGGTTTAGCTGACTTACGCGGTTTAGCGCCTCGTGAACGCGCTCGCGCTATTATCGATAATTGTGTACACCCACTTTATCGTGATGCATTAAATGACTACTTTGACCGTGCATGTGCTAAAGGTGGACATACTCCTCACTTACTTCGTGAAGCATTGTCTTGGCATGCAAACTTCGAAGAAACAGGTCAAATGCTTCAAGCAGCACCAGTTGCAAAATCAGCTTAAATCACTGGTTTAATTCAAGCACTCCCTCGGGGGTGCTTTTTTATTTGTTTAAATTATTAATAAAAAACTGCTCAAGCCCGAATTTTTATTTTATCTTTTCAGCACATCAAAACAAAAAGTAGAAATCCATATGTTTATTATTCGTCAATTTACAAATGCAGATCTGGATGATGTCGTTATTTTATGGGAAAGCTGTGGTCTGACCCGTCCTTGGAATAATCCTGAAACCGATATTTTCAGGAAAGTCTCACAACAGGATGATTTGTTTTTAGTTGCTATTAAAGATGAGCAACTGATTGGTACGCTTATGGGCGGCTACGATGGCCATAGAGGCTGGATTAACTATTTGGCTGTTCACCCCCACCAACAACGCTTAGGAATCGCTACAGCGCTCGTTCAGCAGCTTGAGAAGCGCCTCATTGCTCGTGGCTGCCCAAAACTGCAATTATTAGTTCGTAAAGACAATTTGAATGTATTGAATTTTTACGAACAGCTTGGCTATGACGAGGTAGAAGCAGTGTGCTTAGGAAAACGACTTATTCGTGATAGTTCTAATGATTAGAACCACGTTTTGTTTGGGCTATTTTGAGAAAGTTAAGGCGATATTGGGGATAACCCTCTTTGCTTGTGGATAAAATGAGATTTATACACAGGTAAGGTCTTAACATTTTTATTAAATAAACAAGCATGAAAAAAGCCCCATACATTATGTATGGGGCTTTTTCGAATATGGTGGCGAGACCCAGGATCGAACTGGGGACACACGGATTTTCAATCCGTTGCTCTACCTACTGAGCTATCACGCCGAAGTGGGCGTATTAAACAATGTTTATAAGAAGACGTCAAGCAACTTCCGTGTTTTTTGTAACAAGTGATTATTTTTAAATCACAACCACAAAATAATAGAAGCTTTTAGTGATGTAGTTTACCAATGTGAGCCAAACAGCGATGAATCGCGCCACAACCTGGTTCAAAAGTTTTAACACCTTTTGACTCTTCTATACGGCAAGCTTCTTCGACTAAGCGC
This sequence comes from Acinetobacter sp. 826659, assembly GCF_000588515.1. Lineage (NCBI taxonomy): Bacteria > Pseudomonadati > Pseudomonadota > Gammaproteobacteria > Moraxellales > Moraxellaceae > Acinetobacter > Acinetobacter sp. 826659. Next base: position 196,161 of record NZ_JFYD01000003.1, read on the forward strand.
TCAGCCACCCCACGACCACGGTTCGCAGGGTGCACAACAATATATTCAAGAACCTTGCTTTCGCCTTGTCCTGAAGACCAAATTGCACCTATAATTTTGGTGTTAAATTCGGCAGTGTATAGCGTGGTATACTGTTGTAAATCTTGTTCAAGTTGTTCAATCGCATCGTGCCCGTCACCAAACTCCGGACTTGTATCATACAGTCGCTCAAGCTGATCGCGGATCTCTGAATTATCTAGAGAACTATAAGCATGTACGGTAATAGGCATTGATTAACCCTCCTGAGCAAACTATGATGCTGTCACGAATTCGTCACAGCGAAATTGTCGTTAACATCCAATCATTTTTGACGTTTTTTGAGGAACGTGTCCATGACGCAACGTATCAGTGAAGTGGTTAGAAATACCAATGAAACCAAAATTCGAGTTCGTTTAAATCTCGACGGTACTGGTCAAGGCACACTAAACACTGGAGTTCCATTTTTAGACCATATGATTGATCAAATCAAGCGACATGGCTTATTTGATATCGATATTCATTGTGACGGAGACCTCGAGATTGATGATCACCACACCGTAGAAGACTGTGGTATCACGCTTGGACAAGCTTTTGCACAAGCTTTGGGCGATAAAAAAGGTTTAAAACGCTATGGTCATTTTTATGCACCATTAGATGAAGCTTTATCTCGTGTTGTTGTCGATTTATCTGGTCGTCCGGGTTTATTCATGGATATTCCATTTACTCGTGCGCGCATCGGTACATTTGATGTCGATTTATTTTCTGAGTTTTTCCAAGGTTTCGTAAACCATGCGCTTATGACCTTACACATCGATAACTTAAAAGGTAAAAATAGCCACCATCAAATCGAAAGTGTTTTTAAAGCACTTGCTCGTGCTTTACGTATGGCATGTGAAGTTGATCCACGTGCTGAAAACACGATCGCATCGACAAAAGGTAGCCTCTAATGACACGTATCGCGTTACTTGATTATGGCATGGGCAATCTACATTCAGCTGCTAAAGCACTTGAGCATGTAGGCGCTACAGTCGATGTGACCAATGATCCAAAGTTAATTGCACAAGCCGACAAAATTGTTTTTCCAGGTGTGGGTGCAATGCGTGACTGTATGCAAGGTATGCGTGAAGCAGGGATTGATGAAGTTGTACGTAAAGCTGCATTTAATAAACCTGTTCTTGCGATTTGCGTAGGCATGCAAGCATTACTACAAAGTTCTGAAGAAAATGGCGGTGTAGACGCATTAGGTATTTTTGACGGCGTAGTAAAACATTTCCCTCAAATGGAAGGTTTAAAAGTACCACACATGGGCTGGAACCAAGTTCACCAAATGGACCCAAACCATCCAATGTGGAACAACATCGAACAAGATGCTCGCTTCTACTTTGTACATAGTTACTATGTCGAAACAAAAGATGAAAGCGTTGTGGCTGCGACTTGTGAGTATGGTGTGAATTTCTGCACAGCAATTCATAAAGATAATTTATTCGCGACTCAATTCCACCCAGAGAAAAGTCATACTGCTGGTTTGCAGTTACTTAAAAACTTTGTGGAATGGAATATTTAATCTGATTTAAAACTGAAAAAGATCAGGTCGAGATGGCCTGGTCTTTTTTTATTTACAATAACAACTAATCATTTATAGAATGATGTTTTATTCAACAAAATATTGAATATTTATACTTTTAAATAAAACCAAATGATCAGGAAAACAAAATGAATTCACCTTTCGAAAATCAGCCACTTCAGCACGATTCCCCCTTTAAAGCTAGTGGTCGTTTTGGGCGACTCTCTTATGCTGCTTGGACATTCTTATTTTCACTCGTCATCGGTATCGCTGTTGTCATCATCGCTTTTACTTTTGGGTTTACATCTAGTCAGGAACTGACTGGCCTTTCTACGGCAGGCATGATTGTTATCGCCATTCTCTATATTGTTTGTCTCTATGTAAGCTTTGTATTTACCATCCGCCGTTTGCATGACCGCAATAATACAGGATGGCTATCGTTACTGATGCTGATCCCTGCCGTAAACCTAATTTTTATGATTTATCTCTTTGCGGCAAAAGGTACAGAAGGCAATAATGATTACGGCCCACAGCGCCCTACTCCTGGTTGGGAACGCGTTTTAGGCTGGATTTATATTGTCCTAATTCCACTTGCTTTGGTTTTTGCTGTCATTGCCACAATCATGTCTCCAACCTATGAAGGCTATGTCGAGAAAAGTGAAAGTGTAGTCATTGGTACACCTTCTCAGTCTCAGTAATTTTTAAAGACATTCATAAAGCCTAGTCCTCTAGGCTTTATTCATATATAAAGTGAATAGCCCAATTCATTTGTACGCTGTTAAATATGTCCGAAGCCGTTGCCCTCCTTGATAAAGCCTCTATTCAGCAGCTTCCTCCTTTTGAAAATATTAACCACCATAATATTGTGGTGATTGAAAATATTGAGCAATGCAAAAGTATTGAAGAAGAATTAAAAAATGCTGCAATTTTGGGATTTGATTCTGAGTCTAAACCTACATTTAAAGTGGGTGAAATCTCAACTGGGCCACACTTGATTCAACTTGCTACAGCACAAAAAGCCTATTTATTTCATGTCAATTCATCAACTTTAAAATTCTTGCAGCCCATTTTATCTAACCAGAAGCAAATTAAAGTCGGTTTTGGACTTAAAAATGATAAGCAGATTTTTCATAAAAAAGGTATAGAGCTAGAAAGTTGTGTTGACCTTGCCAAAGGATTTAGTCACTTTGGTTTTAAACAGCAGATCGGTCTACAAAAAGCGGTAGCACTGTTATTTGGACAATATCTGGCAAAGTCGAAAAAAGTCGGGACTTCAAACTGGGCACGAAAGCCACTTACATCTCAGCAAATAAATTATGCCGCCGCTGATGCTTATGCTGCATTACTGGTATTTGAAGAACTCAGAAACCAAAAACTATTACCCGCCCACATTTCACAAACGATTCAAACCGTGCTTCAGGCGTAAAGTAATAAAAGTCTTTTCTAAGGCTTAGCGATTGATCAATACTTTGCTAAGATGTGCACAATTTCATAATCATGATGAAGCAAGGAGCGGAAGCATGCTAATCATTCCAGCAATTGACCTGAAAGATGGTAAATGTGTGCGTTTAAAACAAGGGCGTATGGAAGACGATACCGTTTTCTCTGACGATCCAGTTGCAACTGCCCAGCATTGGGTAAATGAAGGCGCGCGCCGTTTGCATTTGGTTGATTTGAATGGTGCTTTCGCAGGTACTCCTATTCATAAGCCTGTTGTTGAAGCGATTGCTAAAGCTCAGCCAGAATTACCAATTCAAATTGGCGGTGGTATTCGCTCATTAGAAACGATTGAACACTATTTAGAAGCTGGTGTGACTTTTGTCATTATCGGTACTAAAGCAGTTCAAGAGCCTGAATTTGTAGAAGAAGCTTGTAAACGCTTTGCTGGTCACATCATTGTTGGTATTGATGCCATGAATGGTATGGTTGCAACTGATGGCTGGGCAAACGTTACTGATGTGAAAGCAACTGATTTAGCGAAACGCTTTGCAGATGCGGGCGTGTCTAGCATTGTTTACACGGACATTGCACGTGACGGCATGATGCAAGGTGTAAATGTTGAGCAAACTGTAAACTTGGCTCAATACTCAGGTTTACCAGTAATTGCTTCTGGTGGTGTAACCAACCTTGATGACGTTCGTAACTTAAAAGGCCAACCGGGCATTTTAGGTGCGATTACAGGCCGCGCAATTTATGAAGGTAGTTTAAACCTTCGTGAAGCTCAGCTTTTGTTGGATGAAAACCGTCTTTAATTTTTAAGATGTAAAAAAAGAGCCGTTTAGGCTCTTTTTTATTTTTTGATTATCTTTAGTTTAATAACTTTTCTAAATCGATTACCTCATCCGCAATTTCCATCGCATACGGTGAATGCGTAATCATGATTACAGATGGAACAACCTGCTGAATATATTCAAGTATATTTTTTGCAGTATCTACATCCAAGGCGGCAGTCGGTTCATCTAAGATCATGAGTTGAGGAGGAGCCAATAAACCACGAAGAATACAAATTCTTTGTTTCTCTCCTCCTGAAAAATTCTTATAAATTTCAGTTAAATCATCATCGAGCGTTAGTTGATGCTTTTTTAAAATATGCAATAAGTTAAATTGCTCAAGCATCTGAAGTAAGTAAGAGTCTTCATATATATGCTGAGAGTTGTAGACCAAATTCTCTCTTAACGAATAAGGAAAAATAATAGGTTGCTGTGCAACGTAAACAACCTCATCAAAAATATGCTTAGAGAAATTTTGGCTAATATCAATATTCTTATAGCAAAGCTGCCCTGATTGAATCTGGTACACGCCCATTAAATAATTCATCAGAGAAGTTTTGCCTAGACCTGTTTGACCAATCACGACATATGTTTTATTGGCTAATATTGTTAAATTAAAATGATCTACAGCTCTTTTCCCAAGTAAAAATTTAGCATTTATAAATTGAAAAAGAACGTTGGAGTCTTGAACGATAGAATGCGTATAATTTTCTTTATTGAGATAAAAGTATTTTCGATATTTTGCTAAGGCTACAAAGTTACCATTTAAACGCATCAAGCTTTGAGAAACCGCTAAAAATGGATTGGTGAGTTGAATAATATAAGTACTTATCAACACGAAAGCACCCGGTGTAAGCTGCTTTTCAGTTGAAAGAAATACGGTAAATAACATAAAAAATAGTAAAAACAAAAAGATCAGGAACAATTGAGAAATCATCAATAGCCCTATTTTTTTATTCCTATCTTTAGCTGTTTTGATGAATGAGTCTAATGTGGTATTAAATTTTGACAATTGAAACGGTACTGCATTTTTTACTTTAATTTCATATGAATTTGAGATGTGATGTATCAAATGGCTATTTACCTGATTATCTTGTTGATACATCGAATCGAATAAAGAACTACTTCTTTTATTTATATGAAAGGAAACTAAAAAAATAACGATAGCTACCAATAAAAAACTGATACTAAAAAGTAAGCTAATGGTTGTAAATAAAACAGCAAAAATCATAACCAATTGAAAAATGATTGGCCCCAAATGAAGCAGTAACGTAAGATTTATCTCACCAAAAGCAGAACTTCCTCTCGCAAGATCACTGATCACTGTTCCAGCTTCAATTTGATCTTGTTCATCTTTTTTAAGATTTAAATAATTTTTTAGCCCCGCAAAGATTAATGCACTTTTGAAATCAACCATCAAATAAGCACTAAAAATATTTTTTGTCCAATGACATAACTCATTCGCTAACCATGCTGCAGCATAAGCGAGTACGATTAGATATAAGAAATTAAATGGAAGTCGAATATCTAGTAGAAAGTTATATGCCTGTGCAGAGTAATCAATAATAATTTTTAATAGGTATGGCAATAATGTCGTAAAGAATGCTGTAAACATTACTAATAAAAACATGAGAAACATACTCCCTTTCTGCTTCTTATAATTTTCTTTAGAAACCTGCCATAAAAATTTATAGTTTTGAATATCTTGTGAACTTAATAAGAACTTCATTTCTGTATCTTTTTTCTATTAAAACGAGTTAAAAATAATTTCATTACACACGAAATATCATAACTTGCCTTATTTATTCTTATTCGTATTTTTTGTTTAAATTGAATTCACAGGTTTTTAAGATAGGTCATATACATCATATATGCCTTCAATAAACTGCATAAATTTTAAAAATATATATTTTATTAAAAAGCTTAAATTCCAAATCAATACACCACATTACGAGTAAATTTAAGCACTTGGTTACCACTATTGATATAGGTATAAGTAACAGAACTTTCAAAAATAAAAGATGAACCAGCTGGTATTATTTTTTTGCTGTCAGTAAATTGTATGGTCAACTCACCCTCTAATACGTAAATAATTTCCTGCCATCCGTCTGCATCTGCTTCCGCCACGTAAGACTCTCCCACTGCCAAAGACCATATCCAAAGCTCAACTTGGGAACGAGATGGAACTGAAGCGAGCAAGGTTGCTTTACTTTCTTCATCTTTACCCTGCCAAGCGAGTGCATTTACTACAGCATGTTCTTTTAGCTCAGGCGCACTCACAATTGTTCTAAAATCTACTCCCAACACTGCCGCAATCGCATCGAGTTTAGCTAAGCTAATGTTGACTTGGCCTGTTTCCAGAGCAGCAATGGTACGTCTACTTACACCTGCCCGATCAGCCAAGTCCTGTTGGCTTAAACTGCGCTCATCTCTTAATGAACGGATATTTGTGCCTACATGTTGTAAAACGCTACTCGACTGGCTCATAAAATAGATGAATAAAGAAAATTTGAGCAATATATTGCACAAAACAGAAGAATAGCGCAATATGTGCAGTATATTGCACAATTCCTTTTAGTTTGAGTATGTCACCAACTTATCAGAGTTCAAGCAAAGTTCCTCAATTAGCTCTCATTTTGATTACGGTCATTTGGGGTGGAACATTTCTAACTGTGCAGTACGCACTGAATTTTTCATCACCTATGTTTTTTGTAGGCTGTCGTTTTGCTGTAGCGGCTCTTACTTTGCTTCTTATTTCATTAAAAAGTATGAAAGGTGTTACTTTAAAAGATTTAGGCGCTGGTAGTGTGATTGGCCTTGTGATTGCGGCAGGCTACGGCACCCAGAGCATTGGTCTACAAACCATTCCGAGTAGTGAATCAGCATTTTTAACAGCGCTATATGTTCCGCTTGTTCCTATTTTAATGTGGCTCATCTTTAGAAAAACTCCCCATATCATGACTTGGGTGGGAGCTGCTCTTGCGTTTGCTGGCCTTGTTTTCTTAACGGGAAATGGTTTTGAGCAAATTTCATTAAGTTTTGGGCAGCTGTTAACAATCTTGGGTGCCTTTGCGATTGCTTTAGAAATTATTTTTATTAGCTACTTTGCTGGAAAGGTAAATTTACGCCGCGTCACAATCATTCAACTTGGTGTCGCTTCTCTACTTTCTTTCGCCATCATGCCTGTGGTGGGTGAACATACGATTCCAGCATTTTCATGGCCCCTAGTACTGATTGCTATTGCATTAGGTTTAGCGAGTGCACTCATTCAATTTGTTATGAACTGGGCTCAACGTGTGGTTGATCCTTCACGTGCTGCAATTATTTACGCAGGCGAACCTGTTTGGGCGGGCATTATTGGCCGAATTGCAGGTGAGCGTTTGCCAATGATTGCCCTTTTTGGCGGTGCTTTAGTAGTCTTAGGCGTTTTAGTCAGTGAGTTAAAAATTAAGCTACCAATTAGGAAAAATAGAAGAATTCGAGAATAAAAAAGAGAGCTTAACGCTCTCTTTTTTACTATCTATCTATTATTTTTTCTTCAATAACGTACACGGTTGGTAGTACTCAACCGTCGGCATTGGGTCATAAAATGGATGGAGCAAAGTCTTCCACTCCTGATAAGCCTCAGACTTTCTAAACTCTTCTGTATGATTTTCAACTTCATCCCAGAAAATCATTAAAATATAATGATGGGGATCGGTTGCATGCTTAATCAGTTGGACCGCATTAAAGCCTTCCATTGGATAAACAATATGTTTAGCCTGCTCGAATGCCTTAAGAAATGCTTCACTTTGCCCAGACTTTATACTCAAATGCACATGTTCAATAATCATGATTTATTGATACATCGGACGGTTATCATTTAGCGCAATCAAGCCGCGAATTGCACGATATACAATCCAGATCCACGCAGCACCAATTACACCCACACAGAATACGGTCGATGAAACGGCAACGCCTGCAAATAGATTAGTATTTTCGCCCGTAAAGAACAGGAAAATAAACGGCAGAAAGGCAATAATATTCCAAGCGAGATACCACCAGAATGTTCTGATTTGCCATGTAAAGTGGCTCGCAAAAATCGAGCCTTGTACATCAGAACGTTTTACGTAGTTAATAATTAAAGCAATAACCGCAAGTAAGCCGCCTGTAAAAATGGCAACGATATAAAGTACATATAAAATAAGTGTTAAAGTACGATTTGGATCTTGGTCGATAGAACTATTCATTTTTATACCTCTCAAGTTTATTAAAAACGATTTACTTTTATGAGCCCCGCAATACGTTTAAGGGAGAAATTAGCCACAAAATCAAAAGTAAATGAAAGAATATGGTACAAAAATAAATCTTACGAAAGGGTTGTTTTTGTGTTTTATGTCTCAGTTTTTGTTGTGCCCACCATGCAGCTGGCCAACCTCCTAAAAAGCTAACAATGTGCAGTGTTTGTTCAGGCACACGTCGATTACCCAATTGTGCGGCTTCTTTATCTTGAGAATAGAGCCAATAACTTAAGGCATTCATCATTAAAACAAATAACAAAGTGTAGGCGGGTAAAATATGAATAAAACTCATAATGCCCATTAAAACGAAATAAAACACAATCCCCATTTGCATAGCAGACCATGGGCTGGCCTGAAAAGAAGATTCTGCTTTTGCAGGTTTTAAAGCCTTACGGGTTTGAGATGCCTTTAAATAAGTGACCTGCTGAGCACGAAAACGGCCTCGTTCATCGAGAATCACCCGATATTCCAGTGCACAGCCAATAATTGGCCGAGGTCCGGGGCGTGCAAAATCTTTGATATGCAAAAAGACTCGTTCTTTTTCAGCATCATCCGGCTGAATAAAGCCATAACCTTTTTCGTCGAACCATTCGACTAAACGCCCCTGATCTCGCATCTTTATTCCCTTTTATGCTTTTACATGACTTAAACGGTCTTGCATCATTGCTCGCATTTCTTGCGGGTCTTTTTGCAAAATGTCATCGCCGGTACGTCCTTCTTCTTTATTTTTTTGAGCAACTTGCAAACGCATTGACCAAAAACGGCACGCTGCCATTGCCAAGAACACATCTAAACATGCAAGCTCATCTGATGTAAGCGTACGAACTTTTTGGTATGCCTCTAAATAAGCGTCTACTTTGTCTGAGTTTAAATACGCTGCTGGATATTCGGTACAAAAATCATTAATGGTAATCGCAATATCAAACAGCAACTCATCTTGATTTAACTCATAAAAATCTAGAATACCTTGTAATTGCTCACCTTCAAACAAAGTATTGTCGCGGAACAAATCAGAGTGAATAAAACCTGTTGGTCGATTTAAATACTGCGCTGTTTTCGCATTAAAAGCTTGATAGACCTGCTCAAGTAAAGTTTGATCATCTTGAGTCATGCTTGGTTTCAGCTGCTCTGCAACACCTGTCCAGTATTGGTGATCACGGCGATATTCACGTACAAGTGGAAAATCTTGTAAAGCCACATGCAGTTTCGCCTGTGCATCTGCAATCGCTGCAACTTGCGCTACTGTGGTTTGCATGGGATGGTGACCCATTAAACGTGGTGCAATTTGTGCAGGCTTGTCTGCAATCACATGAACCGCTTGACCGCTATGTTTTAACGGCACTGCAACAGGTACATCATGAGTCCCCAATTGTTCAAGTACAGGAATAAGTTCGCCTGCCCCTTGTGCATCTAACTCTTCAAACACGGTGAGTACATATTGTTTGCGGTTTACATCAACCAAAAAATAATTGGTGTTTTGAATACCTCCCTGAATTGGGTTCAGCTCCAACACCTCTAATCCATAAGGTGCAGCAAAGGTGCGAACTTCATCTAAACTCAACGGGGTATAAACCGACATGGAAAACCTGCAAAAAACATCTGTGAAGTTTGATAGAATACCTCTTCCCTCCATGAAGGTGTAGCGCCTGTGTAGGAACTTTCACCAACGGCGATTATTTTTGGAAAAAGCTATGCTTGCTAAACGTATTATTCCTTGCCTAGACGTTGATAACGGACGCGTAGTTAAAGGCGTTCAATTCCTCGATATTCGTGATGCGGGCGACCCTGTTGAAGTGGCACGTCGCTATAACGAACAAGGTGCAGACGAAATTACTTTCTTAGACATTACCGCTACACATCATGGACGCGATACCACTTACCGTACTGTTGAACGTATGGCCGAGACTGTATTTGTACCATTAACTGTCGGTGGTGGTGTACGTAAGGTTGAAGATATTCGTGCGTTATTAAATGCAGGTGCAGATAAAGTGAGTATTAACTCAGCTGCCGTATTTAACCCAGAATTTGTTCAAGAGGCTTCACAGCACTTTGGCGCACAATGTATTGTCGTTGCAATTGATGCCAAAAAAACTGGTGAAAACAAATGGGAAATCTTTACTCACGGTGGTCGTAAACCAACGGGCATTGATGCGATTGAGTGGGCTGTACAAATGGCTGACTACGGTGCGGGTGAGTTACTCATTACCAGTATGGACGCCGATGGTACGAAAGCAGGTTACGATATTGCTTTAATGCGTGCCATTAATGACCGCGTTACGATTCCAACCATTGCTTCTGGTGGTGTAGGTAATTTACAGCATCTTGCAGATGGTATTTTACAAGGTGGTGCTGATGCAGTATTGGCAGCAAGTATTTTCCACTTTGGCCAATATACGATTCCAGAAGCTAAACAATATTTAGCTGAACAAGGTATCGAAATGCGCTTGTAAGCACATTGATAATAAAAGGGGCGATATGCCCCTTTTTTTATGCAGCTCCATCTACCGAATTTATATCGCTAACGAGTTGAGGCTTTTCTTTTTTCTCGACCCATTTTGCAGGAAAGATTTTTTCTACTGCTTGAGACAATGGTCTAGCAAGCGCAGTAGGTAACCGTATCCCCAAAGGGTTTTGTTCTTTTAAATCTGCCGAAGACACCACCCGTGTTCCCATTACATAATCAAACCAAGGTTTGGTCACACACCAATTGGCGTCTTGATTAGAGTTCATGTGGTGATCGTAATGCCACGGAATTTTACGCTTTGCCCAGTCGGGCTCTAAATGTGCACGGCGATGAATATAATAATAATTTCCTGCACTATACCAAGCTGCGAGAACCATACCTTTTGAAAACGGGTAAAAAATTGCACTTGAAACGGTTGCCACCACAGCAAGCGAAATTAACTCATTTTTAGTTCGCCAGTTTCCCACTCCCTCAACATAGCAATCATCATGAAACTGTTGTTTACGGACTTCACGATGGTGTGCCCAATGCGACTCCATACTTTTTGGTACTGGGCTATAACGTGGTTTTCCAGCACGGTGTACACCATGCAAAATATATTTGTGTGCTACCCATTCAAATGCATTCGCAACTGCAATTCCAGCAATAAACCCTTTTAACATCACCTAACTCCTTTTTCTTTTTATTCAGAATATAAAATTCGTTATGCTAGGTATTGACCAGAATTTATGGTTTCATTGACAAATCACGACAAGAAGAGGTGGTTAGGGATGCCACAATTAAAAAATTATACAGGCTCAGTGTATGGAGGACTGGGGCATCTTTTAAAGGCTTACTGTGAAGCCAATCAATTAGCTATTCCTGAACAATTAGAACAAATTCAAAATCTGGAACGATTTGACTATGTTGTTTGGCGTGACCTATTAGAAGTGATTTATAAACTAGACCCAAAGCCGGGTTTAGGACTCGAAATTGCCAAATATGTGCAACCCAAACACTTAGGGATTATTGCTTACCTCGCGCTCTCTTGCGACAACTTAGGTGAAGCCTTAATTCGCTATCATGATTTTCACCGTCTGATTTATGACGGTAGCCCATTAGTGGTTGAGCTACAAGGAAGATATGGCTCTATTCGCTGGGAAGCGACTGAGCTACACCCTACCCAGCTTACCGATGAAATCGCCATTGCGTTGGTGATTCAGTTCTTACGTCTTTTTATGTCTCATGAAGACGTGCATTTACATGAAGTACGTTTCTTAAATGCTGCCCCTAAAAATATCAGAGTCTATGAACAATATTTCCAATGTCCCGTTCGTTTTAGCCAGCCGCGTACAGAGTTACTCATTCCAATTACGGAAATTCATAAGCCACTCAGCAGTGCCGACCACACTCTACAGCAGCTATTGGTTCAGCAAGCGCAAGCATTGTTAGAACAATTACCAAATTCGACCCAACTTGATCAGCGCTTACAGCATTCAATTTTGACTGGACTGCAAAAGAATCAGTATCAAATTGAATATATTGCTGCTCAATTAGGCCTATCAGTTCGACAACTCCAACGACACTTACAACAACAAGACACCACCTTTCAGGAACGTGTTCAGCAAGTGCGCTTTATGCTCGCAACCGAGTATTTAAAAGATCCGCATTTAAGCTTACAAGAGATCGCACTTTTACTTTGTTATTCAGAACAAAGTGCCTTTCAAAGAGCATTTAAACATTGGACCAATCAAACACCCCAGCAATGGAGGGATCAATTTTTAGACAAAGAATAACCAACCAAAACTTACAAATCTTTTCTTGATTAAAACAACACTGAAAACAAAAATTTCATATAGTCACATGCTTAATTTTTTGTGACATATTTCACACTAATTAAAAAATACATCAATAGATGAGTAATCACAATGAATAAATATTTTGCTGAATTTCTAGGTACGTTTTGGCTAGTCTTTGGTGGTTGTGGTAGCGCAGTATTAGCCGCAGCTTTCCCTGAACTTGGTATTGGCTTTGCAGGTGTAGCCCTTGCCTTTGGTTTAACCGTACTCACAGGCGCCTATGCTCTAGGGCATATCTCAGGTGGACATTTTAATCCCGCGGTAAGTGTTGGCCTTTGGGTCGGCGGCCGCTTCGATGTTAAAGATTTAATTCCCTATATTGTTGCTCAAGTGGTCGGTGCGACTGCTGCTGCATTTGTTCTCTATATTATTGCTCAAGGCCAAGCGGGCTTTAGCGGTGTTGGTGGTTTTGCTTCAAATGGTTTTGGTGATTTATCACCAAACAAGTTTGGCTTAGGTTCTGCTTTTATTATTGAAGTGGTTCTTACTGCTTTCTTCTTAATCATTATTTTAGGCGCAACTGATCGCCGTGCGCCTGCTGGCTTCGCTCCTATTGCAATTGGTTTGGGTTTAACACTCATTCACTTAATCAGTATTCCAGTAACAAACACTTCGGTGAACCCTGCACGTAGTACAGGTGTTGCGTTCTTTGCTGAAACGGCTGCGTTAAGTCAGTTGTGGTTGTTCTGGGTGGCACCGATTTTAGGGGCTGTGATTGGGGCAATTATTTATAAAGTGGTTGCTGGGAATAAGGATTAACTGCACGACCGCAAATACCGCGTCCACTCAAGTTGTAGTTGTGTAGGTAATGCCTCACTTTTGATTGAGCAAAAGTGACAAAACTCATTCGTTTCACTGACGTTACTTCCATGTAACGCAGTGAAACAGGCGGCATCCGTGCCGCCGTCGCGGTAGCAAATTGAAAAAATATATTTATTACAAAAACGGATTATTAATTTCTTGTTCAGCCGGACGTTCAATTTTCTCAGGCAATTCTTCTTTTTCCAAAGCCGCCACAACATCATTTAAAAAGCTCTGCAATGCCTTTGCCTGTTCTAACCCGACTTTGTCTTTGGTAATTTGCAAGTTGCCGTAAATGCTGACGCAATCGACATCATTTTCTAATGTTAAATCTTCAATTGATGAAGACTCTGTACCCTTTTCAAATGGTTTAAACATAGGTCTTATCTCGTTGTTATATCTTCACAGTGTAATACGATCAATTTAAAAAAAATCGATCAAAATTAAAAGAGCCGATAAAATTAAGAAAGCTCCCATCAAGATATTAAAATATTTCAAACGGTTGCCCTGATTAAGCACCACTGAAAATTTATCACCACATAGTCCCCAAAAGAACAAACACGCGTAGCAAGTGAAGAAATAAATAATAATAAAGATCGGCAACGACTGCGGGTTTTCAATGCTAGTAAACATGGTAATGCCTGACACACAAGCCAACCAAGCCTTGGGGTTGAGCCACTGTAACAAGAAACCATCTTTAAAATTAGGAATAATAATTTGCTCTACAGGAGCACTTGAAATGGAAATATTGGCGGCAGCAAGAATAATTTTTATGCCTATATAACAAACAAATAGCGTTCCACAAACTGCAAGAATTTTTAATACAACAGGAAACTGAGTTAATAAACTCTGAAGACCAAATGCCATAAAAATTAAAAGCAAGGTAAAACCAATTGTGGCGCCTGAAATATAGGGAAGCGATCTTTTTAAACCGTGATTTAAACTGGTCGATAAAATGACAGTGTTTACTGGCCCTGGGGTTATAGACATTGCAAATGAAAAAAGAAACATCGAGGCAAACATTGTTATTGTCCTTATTAAAATAGAATCCATAGACAGATCTGTCTATGGATTCTATTTTAAACAATTACGATGTTGCAATAACAATCAAAAAAGCTGCTTATTTCATTATTTGCAAGAAGTAGTTCACCAATGCTTCAACCAGTTGCTTCACAATAGCTTGGCGTGTTTCTTCGTCAATCGTTGGAACTTTTGCTTCCATCGGTTCGGTAGAGCCACTTTTTTGCTTTTTAAACTGGTCTTGTAACGCTTGAATTTGTTCGGCATTTAAGTCTTGTTCACACTGACTTTCACCATCCCAGTGTAAATAGTCTAACTTTTGATTTGCCTTAACTTGACTCGCTGTTAAAGGTAGGCGATAGACATTACGCTTTTGTTGCTCGGTTAATTGCGGGAATAGGTTAACGCCTAAGCGCTCCTCAAGGTAGCAAACACTCACGACTTTTACTTGTAGAGAGTTATTGTTAGGTGCGTAATAAGCCCCGATCGCGCCAGTTTTTGGCATATAGACCGCTTTATAAACTGCGGTTGGTACAATCACACCCTGCCCAATCGTTTTAAGACGTTTGCCTTCAAAAACAGGGCCTGTCACCACATAAACATCTTGTTTTTGTTTAGTGGCAATAGCACGGGTCGCTTCTTCGAGCTTACGCCAGACTTCTTGGTTATTTTTAGGTGCTTGCGGCACCATATTGCTGAGCGAGAAACTATCAGATTGGGATTCTTTATTTGACATATCACCATTAGGTGCCATATGCCCACGGTCATAGCCTGAACCGCGATAGTCACTTAACAGTGCCCGATGCTTTTGAGGAACACGCGTTTCTTCATGGAAGTTATCTTCACGTTTAATTTTGACACTTAAACGTTCTGCATCTAAATGCTCGGCCGACCATAATGGTGTTTTAGAAATGCCTGAATAGAGGACATTAAAACCGTTAAAGCACAGTGGATAGCTGTCTTTTTTTAAGCTTTCTTTATTTAAAGCAGGCGGAACTTCTCGATAAAACTGGTTAAGACAAGTCGAGTTAGTACTTAAAGGCGAAAACCACTGCGAAATCTTTTCACTACCGAAAGCAATTGCAAAGCTTCCGGCTGCAATACAAGCAAGAATAATCTTGCCAAAATGCTCACTTAGAGAGAATGAATTTTTACCTTTACTGCGTTTTTTACTTGCCATGTTTCTATCAATACTACTGTCCAGACGCAGCTTAACAATCCTGCTTTTTTAAGTATATCTCTTATCTTTCATATGGTTAAAACATGGTCATCTTTTTTGTAACTCTATTTCCCCTTACGTAACAATCTGTTGGAATTATGAGAGGCTTTGGCTATTGAATTACGTCAATTGCGTATCTTTCGTTGAAATGCACTTATGGCTTATGACATGGTTAGCTCCACAAATTTGGATAAAAATATAATCGGAGTCCACTTAATGATCCATTCAAAGATTATTGGTATTGGCGTAATCACAGGATTGTGTAGTATGGCAGCATTAGCTGAGCCAGCAGTCCAGCCAGGAGATACTTTAGAAAGTTTGTCTAAAGTGAAAGTTACTACCACTGTAAATGGCCAACCTGGTTCTATTAGCGATTTAGTCAATAGCGGACAAGTACAGCAAGTTTCTGCTGCACCAACAAATGCAGCGCCTACAGGTGCTCCTATTCCGGCAGACGTTCCACCAGCACCGCCAGCAGGTGGTGAAATGGCGCCACCAGCAGCACCAACCGATGCAGTACCACCTGCACCAAATCAAGCGCCTCCAGCGCCACAAGATCCAAACACACCACCGCCTCCGGCAGCTCCAAATCAGTCGGCAGATCCGATGGCAAAAGATGGTGCTTTACCAGCAGATGCACCAATGCAACAAGCTCAATAATCAGAGCCATAAAAAAACCAAGACATCTGTCTTGGTTTTTTTATTACATCAATTTTTATATTTCGATTTGGCTACCTAACTCAACCACACGGTTGGTTGGAATTTGGTAGAAGTCACTCACTGGACTAGTATTACGCTGCATAGAGATAAAGAGTTTCTCTCTCCATGGAGACATACCATCGCCCACCGAATGCACAATACGATCACGGGAAATGAAGAAGCTGATGTGCATCAAGTCATACTCAAGACCGAGCTGTTCATAGGCTTGCATCAATGCTTTTGGTACATTCATTTCATCTTTAAAACCGTAGAAGATTTTAATACGGAAGAAATGTTCAGCTAACGTTTCTGTCGTAATACGCTCTTCAGGTTCAACATAAGGCACATCTTCAATCACTACAGTGACCAAGATATTACGCTGATGTAGCACCTTGTTATGCTTGATGTTATGCAGCATGGCATGTGGCACAACGTTTGGCGTACCCGTCATAAATACTGCATCACCCGGCACCCAGTGCACGCTATTACCAATACTTTTTACAAACAAATCGAGCGACAATGTATCGTGTTCAAGCTTGGCAAAAGTAAGCTCACGACCACGTTTCCATGTCATTAAAATGGTCACGGCAATCGCACCAATGAGTAGTGGCACCCAACCGCCAGACAAGATTTTAAGTGAAGTTGCACCGACCAATACCGACTCTAAAATAAAGAACGGAATAATCAGGAGCAGCACTTTTGGCAGGCTCCACTTCCAAGCTGAATAGATAAACACCGCAACCAAAATCGTGTCACACAGCATGGTTAAGGTCACAGCTAAACCATACGCACTTGCAAGGTTCGAACTGCTTTTGAAGATCAAGATTAGGATAATAATTGCGATTAAAAGTAACCAGTTTAAGAAAGGAATATAGATCTGGCCTTCTTCAGACTCAGACGTATGTTTAATACTTAAACGTGGTAAATAACCCAATTGAATCGCTTGGCGCGCAAGAGAAAACACCCCAGAAATTACAGCTTGAGAAGCAATTACCGTTGCCATGGTCGCCATAATAATCATTGGGTAAAGTGCCCATTGCGGCACCAATAAATAGAACGGGTTTTCAATTGCCGCTGGGTCTCTGAGCAATAATGCGCCCTGTCCTGCGTAGTTTAAAACCAAGCATGGCAACACCACAAAGAACCATGCCATACGTATTGGTACTGGTCCGAAGTGGCCCATATCCGCATAAAGTGCTTCACCACCCGTTACCGTTAACACCACAGCGCCCATAATGAAAAAGGTCATTACTGGATGATGATAGATAAACTGAATGGCCCAGTGTGGACTGAACATACCCAACACCACAGGGGTCTGAATAACACTGTGAAGGCCTAATAATCCTAAAGATAAAAACCACACCATGGTGATCGGGCCAAAAAACTTACCGACAAAAGCCGTACCGTGTTTTTGTACCAAAAACAAAGAGATGATAATGGTAATTGCAATTGGCATGATGAACGGGTCAAACACATCGGTGGCAATAGACAAGCCTTCGACGGCTGACAATACCGAAATGGCTGGGGGAATAATACCGTCACCAAAAAACAGCGATGCGCCGATAAATCCAATGGCAATCATGTAGATTTTTTTGTTGTCGGCAATTTTGGCTTTACGTAAGTTCAATGCGAGTAAGGCCATGATCCCGCCTTCGCCGTTGTTGTCTGCACGCATGACAATGGCGACATACTTGATGCTGATGATCAGCATTAAGCACCAAAAAATAATAGATAAAATTCCTAATACGTTTTCAGGCTGAATACCCAACCCATGCGCTGCATGGAAGGACTCTTTCAAGGCATAGAGCGGACTTGTTCCGATGTCTCCAAAGACCACTCCAAGAGCTGCCAAAGCCGTGGCAGGCAAGGTCGCTTTTTTGGCCGTATTTTGCATTGTGTAATTAAACCAATATGATTTTTAGCGCAATCTTATCACCTCTATTATTTTTTTTCTGTAATGCTCGTCTTAAATCTTGGCAGGACTCGTTTTTTTAGTTACTATCGCACGCCTTGGTGAGGTGTCCGAGTGGCTGAAGGAGCACGCCTGGAAAGTGTGTATACGTTTGCGCGTATCGAGGGTTCGAATCCCTCTCTCACCGCCAGAATTCAAAAAAGACCTAAATCGTTTAGATTTGGGTCTTTTTTATTGGCTAAATATTTTATTATCCCAATTAAGCCCCACTACCTAACTCAGTAACAAGCCAATTAGATTTCGGATCTTTTTGTACAACAGTTACAAACACAATATAGGTTCCAGCAGGATTACCAGCAAGATCTGCATGTACTGTTTTTATCTTTATGACGAGTAAAATCATTTTATAAAATTGTTGATAATAATCAGGTCTATTTTTTGCTGAGTCGTAACGAACTTTTAGCACTTCTAGAACTTTTGAATCTTTATAAATTTGGGGTATTTCAGCATTTCGAATATTTAAGTTCTCGCCTAACCAAACATATTTATATGCTGCGGCTGCGTCTCCATTTGAAAGTGAATCAAAAAAGGAAATAGCAACTCGACTCGCTTGTTCTTTTTCAGCGTTAGCCTTTTTCTCGTATGATTTAAAGGCTGCAAATAAACATAGTCCAGCAAGAAGTAGTCCGATAGTTACAAAGATTCTAGACTTTAGCATTTGGCTTCCTTTCTAATTTTTAAAATGCCGTGTTAAATAAATAATTAAAATAATATGTTAAAAATCTACTCTACTATTCTTATTTAAAATGTCCAAGTTCTCTTAGAAGTACAATTATTAAAGACCCAAACTCACCCGTTCAGGCCTTCCTTTCTTTAAATTTACTCAGACAACGCTAATAACTTCTGAACATACTCAATCGCATTATTTTCGATGTCTTGATGAGTCGGAACATCGTCATCTTCTGAAGGGTTTGTATCTAAACCATAAAATGCATGAAGCGGTTGATAGTCCGCCCCAATATATAAAGCTGTTAGCTTAAATGGAGTAAAAATCTGCTCTAAAGAAAGCTTATATTCACCATATTCTGAATAGACCTTTTCTTTCACACCAGCAGACACAGCCAACATAAATTTTTTATTTTTAAGTTTGTCACCTGTTGAGCCGTAAGCCCAACCATAGGTCAAAACCTCATCAAGCCATTGTTTCAAAAGCGGTGGGCAATTAAACCAATACACCGGAAATTGAAATACTAAATTTTCGTGTTCTTCTACCAATGCTTGCTCTTTGGCAACATCAATCACCCCATCTGGGTAGGCCTGATAAATTTGATGAACCGTAAACTGGTCCGGGTGTTTTTCTAATTCCTCTACCCATCTTTTATTTACGACTGATTGGTCTATGTGAGGGTGGGTAACAATGACTAATGTCTTTTTCATTATGAAAACACTCTTATCGAAAAGTAGATAAATCGATTATAGAAGTGTGCTTTCCTAAATATAAGTACGGTAATTTGTGTTATATACTATACTAAAAGATAGTGTAGATTTTAAAAATGACTGAATGCGTTCCATCACATACGCCATTAGAAGAGACAGGTTTCGGCTACACTCTTTCTTTAATTAATGGCAAATATAAAATGATTATTATGTATTGGCTGTATGAAAAAAATGTCATGCGTTTTAATGAGATGCAACGCTGCATTGGCAATATTTCGTTTAGAACGCTCAGCAATACGCTTAAAGAATTGGAAAGAGACAAGCTTATTATTCGTAAGGAATATCCTCAAATTCCGCCTAAAGTTGAGTACCGTCTTTCAGAAAGAGGACAGTCTTTAATTCCTTTGTTAGATATGATGTGCCAATGGGGCGAGCAAAATAAGCCGTCTTAGTTTTATAGACTTGAAGTGATACTAAATATGAGAAATGAATTAAGAAAAATTTTTATTAAGGGATGCGACGATAAAATTGAAAAAAAAGGAGACAATGTCGGTCTATCTTTTTATGCTTTTTTTAAAAATAAGAATGATAACCCTGTGTTACTGATGGAAGCAGCGCATTGGTGGATTATGGTACACAAGCTAGATCACTTCGAGAAGGCAGTTAAGATTAAACAGTTGGTTTTAAATGAGCGGTAATTAGAGTTATTCGAAAAGGCTTAAATTTAAGCCTTTTCATTATTTTAAACTTAAAAATTAATTACTTAACATAAGACCAAACATCAGGATCTATATATTCTTCATCGATATGATAGCCTTCAGCCTTAGCTTTTCTTTCTTCCTTTTCCCGATATTTTTTATTTTCAATTAATCTTTTTTTAAACGCTTGCTCGAATTCACTAGGTGTCATTTTATCAGAGTCAGGAATTGAGTCTCTTTCATTGTATCGCACACTCTGAAAGCTAAATCTAAGCATATATTGTTCTTCATTCCGCTCATTCTTAGCTGTTCTTTTTAAACTGATATCTAAAATAACCCCATTAGCATACAACCTATAACCCAATGATTTTGTCGGGTTGTTGTTTATTATATTTTTCCACTCTTCAAAGCTAAAAATATAACTCGGGTCAATGACATCACGACTTTTCGATAGATGCTTAATATTATCTTCTTTAGCGATACGCGGAGCATCTGTAAAGAAATAGTTTTTCCAACCAGCCTGATTAATACGCTTAATTAAAGCTACATAGCTTTGATAAACCTGCTCTGAGGTAGCAAATTCTTCTTTTGTAAAGCCAGCATCAATATCTAAAACTTGGATCCCTTCATTTTTATCATATTGAGTTCCTAATACAGAGAAAACATGCTCAATCGATAAAGTATTAGAACCATTCTCTATAGTTATTTTTCCTAAGTTAGGAGGAGAAAATTGAAGCTCTCTAAAGCTAACGCCAGCTGGATGATTATCGACATTTCCATCACTATATTTTGAAAAATCTTGAACACCTTGTTCACCCATATGCAAAGTGTAGGCTTGCTGATGGGAATTTAAACTTTCATTATGTTTTGCGGCTGGCTGACAAGCGGAAAGTAATAATCCGAAAATAAAGATTAGGAAATATTGTCTAAATTTTACCGTCATTACTAAATTCTCTACTTTGCTATTTCCCGACTCTGCGATAATTTTTAATCTTGGACAATAAAGCTATATGTCTTGTCAATTTCAGCATCACCACCTGCATAGAAGTCAGCTCGTATATGGATAGTATATTTTCCTTTGTACTTTGGAACACCTTTGATTTGTATAACATTATATCCATCCAAGTCATCAACAGGTTTAACGGTAACACCTAGATTTTCTGGAATATTCGTTTCTAATTCAGCGTATTTATCTATAACCTTTCCTCCAGAAATCTTAATAATTTGTTGGTATTCTTGATTAATATGAGCGACAGGCAAATCCTCTGGAGTAATCTTATATTTTTTACCGCAACCTGTAATTATGAGAATAATGGAGAAAATAAATATTAATTTATGCTTCATTAGAACCTTTACTTATCGGGGAATAACACTAAAAATATTTTGCATCTATTCTAAAATATATTAGAAATTTCATATTTCTAATGCTAAATCTTTCGAATATTTGAACAGCTGTTCCAAAGTGACCGTTGCCCCTCCACACACGATAACTAAAATATTATCAGTTGGAGAAAAGGATAATTTTTTATTGTATAAGGCTGATAAAGTCGCACCACAAGCTGGCTCAACTAATGTTCTATGATCATCTAAAAAATTAAAACAAGCTGCTAGAGCTTCTTTATCTGAAACAGTCAAACTAATAACCTGTTCAACCTGCGAAACTTTAAAAGCATTTTCGCATACTTGTTTAGCAGCGAGTGTTGTAGCAATTCCAGTTACTTCATTTAACTTCGCATGCTGACCAGTCTTGATAGAAGTATTTAGAGAAGCTGTTCCCTCTGTTTCTACAGCATAGATAGGAATATTAAGTAAATTTTTTATTAAACCTTGGCTAATTCCTGAGAGTAAACTTCCACCGCCAACAGATAAAATAACTGCATCTGGTCTCACACCGTCTGAAATTACTTCATCAATAATATGAGCAACACCCTCCCATAAATATTGGTCATCAAAAGGATGAATATATACAGCTTCTGAATTTACATAAGTTAGAGCGAGATCATTGGCTTCAACCCAAGATTTCCCATGAACAATAACCTCTGCATTTTCTTGCTGCATGAGATTTATGGCTTGTGATTAAGTTGTTTCAGGAACAACAACAGTTACAGGAATACTTAATTTATTTCCCATGTAAGCAGCTGAAATCCCAGCATTTCCACCAGAGGAACTAATAAATTTTTTTGCACCTTTTTTTGCATATTGCAGACAAGCATTACCAATACTTCTTTGCTTAAAAGAACCAGTTGGCTGTGAAGATTCCATTTTTAGCCATATATTACAATTATTTAGTTCACTTAATTTATTTGATTTAATACAAGGAGTTTTTGGGTTCATATTTAATAAATTTTATTGAAAAATAGGGATTAATATCCTTTGTGTTTTATCATTTATTCCACTCTTAAGCAAAAACGAGTTTCGCAATCTTTAATATAAAAAATTTCTTTTAGCTACTAAAAGCCCAACTCCCGTCGGGCCTTCCCTCCATCAAACCCGCCTTAAAAAATACTCAAGCAATGTATCTCTGTCCTTTGCCTGATCTGAACCTAAAAGTCCAAAAATCGCGCCATCAATCATAAATACAAAAATATCAGACTCTTCATATGTGGCTCTTTTTTTAGATTCCCTCAGTACCCAAAAAATTTCATTTTTAAGCCAGCGCCTATATCTGAGTGCAGTTTGATACGCACTTGGATAAAGCTTTTTAATTTCAAAAATCGCTTTAAACAAAAGGTAATAGGCACCTTTTAGGTCAGCATGTAAAAGGTAAATTTGCCTGAGTTGATGAACCAAATCTGGATATTGGCGAGCCTCGCTTACCGCCCGCACTTTTTCTTTTAACTGTTCCTTTTGAACCAACAAACACATTTCAATCAGTCTTTCTTTGGAGTGAAAGTAGTTGTAAAAGGTGGCTTTAGTCATTTTGGCCTCGCGAACAATTCGGTCCACCCCGACCTTGTTGAAGCCATGTTGTTTAAATAACTCTGCTGCTGTGTATAGCGCTCGCGTCGCTCGAAAGGAAGCTTCTAAATTTTTCATGTATACCGTTTAAAATAATTTCTTGTTGTAAATAAAAGAGATAGAAATGCCGTCACTCTTAAATTGAGCGCTAAAAACAGGCATGCAAAAGCCGCACAAAAATGGTGTGCTCGCCTATCTCGGGTTTTATTGTTGCTATGATTTTTTAGTCGTAATGACCTATGGCTTAAAACCTAGAGTCGATTAAACCGTTTTAAAGACCAGTTAGGTATAGAGTCAAAGATTTTGGCGAAGGTTGCCAACGAGAGAGATGAAATAGTACGCATAATGGCGAACTCCTTGTGTATTAAAGAAGAACTACCACGATTACTGCTAAATAATGGTGGCAGAACGAAAGGGGTTAGCAGACTGGTACACAAGGACCCAGCACGCGCAAGCGCGTCCCCCTCCGTCCTACCATAGAAAAAAGGGGGACGTAAGGATCCAGTACTGAAAAGCAAGCTTTTAGTACTCTTGTGTAAAAGGGTCTGCTAAAACCCACTGGCAATGTGGCCAGCAGGCAAAGGATAATCCGCGAGTTTTTGAGTGTCAATGTGATATTGGCTATTCATTTATAAAGATTATTTTTAATTTTCATTGGCATAGTGATTTAAGAATATATTTTCTTAAAGTTTAGTTTTTCTAGTCATTTCATTGTTAATTTATCATTCATTTTCAAACCTGTTTAAATGAACCGATTGATCACGCTATAAATAAAAGCTACAGTAAATAAAGTTTGAATTTTATAACTTTAAATAAATTGATAACGCACGCAGGCAAAAACATGGAAACCATACATGATTTTTATCGCCGCTTTTCTTTAACCAGAGATAGCGATTACTCGATTCCATCGACCTCGTTTGGACATTTCAACGTGTTCCAACGTGATGCTTGCTCGTTCCTCACACCTTATAGCCGCCGCGATTATTATAAAATTTCACTGGTTTTAGGCACAGGCGAACTTCACTACGCCAACCGCTGGATACGAGTCGACCGCCCTGCTTTACTGTTTTCAAACCCGATGGTTCCCTATGCATGGGAAATTAATTCGCCCGAACAAGCAGGCTGGTTTTGTCTATTTACCGAAGAGTTTGTAAACCAAGAGTCAAGACAAAGCTTTTTAAAAGATTCACCACTATTTAAAGTCGACGGCGACCCGCTGTATTTTTTAAATGACCAACAAATTGAAGAAATTTCATTTATTTTCAAAAAGATGATGACTGAAATAAATTCAGACTATATTCATAAATACAACGTTTTAAGAAACTATTTGCACCTGATTGTGCATGAAGCCATGAAAATGCAACCGACCCAACAGTTTGAAAAACATAGCAATGCTGCGGTTCGGATTTGCCATTTATTCTTTGAATTATTAGAACGCCAGTTCCCAATTGACTCGCCCCATTTTCAGCTTAAACTCAAAACAGCAAATGACTATGCCTATGGCTTGTCGGTGCATGTGAACCATTTAAACCGAGCTGTAAAAGAAGCCACAGGTAAAACCACCTCTGAGCATATTAGCTCGCGTATTACGCAAGAAGCCAAAGCGCTGCTACAGCACACCAGTTGGAATATTTCTGAAATTGCGTATAGCTTAGGCTTTGAATATTCAGCATATTTCACCAATTTCTTTAAGAAAAACACGGGCTTTTCACCTAAAAAGTTCCGTGAAGACTGCGTAGCCTAAAAACAGATTGTTTGAATTTTATAATTATTGGTTTGAATGTTATACGTCAGTTTGAGCCAAAGCATTTTATAGTTTTTCTACTCAAGTGATTTTGCAAAAAGAGTGTGAAAAATGAAATATAGAACTTTAGGACAAACAGGCGAAAAAGTATCAGCACTTGGTTTAGGTTGCATGGGAATGAGCTTTGCCTATGGTGCCTCAGATGACACACAAAGCATTGCCACTCTAGAAAAGGCCTTAGACCTCGGTATTAACTTTTGGGACACTGCCGACATGTACGGCAACGGCGCAAATGAAGTTTTACTCTCAAAAGTTTTAGAAAAACATCGCGACAAAGTATTTTTGGCGACCAAATTTGGCTTCCGCTATAAAGAAGACAACCTTAACCCGAAAAACTCTTTAGAGTCTTATATCGACGGTTCTCCTGAGTGGATTAAAGTTGCGGTCGAAAACAGTTTAAGACGCTTAAATACAGACGTGATTGATTTGTATTATGCGCACCGCATAGACCCAAATGTTCCAGTTGAAGACACCATTGGCGCAATGGCTGACTTGGTCAAACAAGGTAAAGTTCGTTACCTAGGACTCAGTGAAGCGTCGGCTGAAACTATTCGTAAAGCGCATGCGATTCATCCGATTGCAGCGGTTCAACATGAATATTCATTGCTTACTCGTGAGCTGGAAGATACTCACTTTCAAACTATTCGTGAGTTAGGCATTAGCCTTGTGCCATATTCACCGCTGTCACGTGGTTTAATTACCAATACGCTTGATGTGGGTAGCCTAGACGAAAACGATTTCCGTCGTCAGTTGCCACGTTATCAAGGCGATAACTGGAAAAATAACCAAAGCTTGGCGCAAGCATTCAGCGAGTTTGCTCAAAGCAAAAATGCGACAGCGGCTCAACTGGCTTTGGCTTGGATTTTGGCGCAAGGTGACGACATTATGCCAATTCCGGGTACGCGTAAAATCGAGCGACTTGTGGAAAATGCAGGTGCTGTAGACCTTCATTTAACAGCGGCAGATTTGGCAGAAATTGAAGCGATTATTGCGAGATATCCAAACATGGGCGCACGCTATAACGCTCAGCAACTTGCTGCGGTCAATCATTAAAAACGAAGCTATAAAAAAGTCCGACTCTGTGTCGGACTTTTTAATTTAATTTTTGCTATATGTGCCCTGCTGGCGTCCACCTTCCCAAATCGCGTCTAAGGATTTATCCGAAATCGTTAGGCTTTCAGGGAATATACTTAAATCCTTTTTAAATTTAGCCTCTGGTTTTAAACCAATACAGTCACCGTTTTTCCACCATGTGCCTTCGGCATATTGATCTAAAGCGCCAACAGCGAGCATCCATTGAAACTTTCCGTCTGGTTGAAGTAAAAGCTCCGAACCCACTTCCATCACGCCATTTAAATAATAGTGCCCACTCCATACCTGATCGGCTTTTTGGAATTTCACTTCTTTACAGGTGCTAGTCGGCTCTGCATAAATGTGAGCAGAAAAAATAACCGTCGAAAGAAGTAGTAAAGGCGCAAATATATTTTTCATTATTGTGTTCCTATCGTTTTTATTTTCCAGACTCAACTTTTAAATACGTTCCATCGGCATAAACGTTATGTCCAAAGCCACAGCCCGACTCGCCTTCGCTTTGTTTAACCTGAATATAATTTCCTAACTTCGCATTGGTTTTAAAATCGAGCTGAATGCGACAGTCTTCATTTTTATAAACCGTTTGCTTTTTATTAGACGGCATTTTGGTGTCGAACTCACCCATGTTTGGGCCATAAATTAAGCTTCTAAGTCCCATATATAAACCAGCATAGCTAATTGCATATTGGCCCTTCTCACGGCTTACCGTGATGTGATCCCACTCCCCAAAACCAGAGTAACGGACATATTCACCTGATAGGTCATTTGATGCTTTAGGTGTAGGTAATTGCTTAAGATTAAACTGGCTAGATTTTGATTTTTCATCAAGCATAAACCAAGATTTTGCCCAGAGTGGTTGACCCAATTTAGCATAGGCTAAGCCCACATTATTGTTGGCAACTTCAATATCTCGGTCGGTAAATTTAACTGTGGTTTCGTCTGCATTGGCTTTACAAAATGCAGTCCAAGAGGCTTGATTCTGGAAATTTTCGAGCGCTTTTTTATATTGTTTTTGGTCGTAGAATTTCTTACCTAAGCTCGCATATTGCTTCACTTTATTACAGCCTTGTTGTAATTCTTGTTCATAAGAAAACTCTGCATGAGTCACCGCCAAAGCCGAAAGTGTAAGAACCGCGCAACCAGAAATAATCGATTTAATCATTTTTAAAATTCTTTAATAATTAACTAATTATATAATATGAGTTGGCGCTATAAATCACAATTATTTGAAACAAAAGTCTCTTAGAAGAGTTTATGTTTTTATAAAACTGATTAAATCAATTCAAAATAAATCATTGAAAATATTAAGCGTTAATTGGTTATTTTTGTTGAATATTCATCCAAAAAATATTGTAGACTGCATGCGTAAAACTTAGGAAGAATTATAAGAGTGAATAATCTAATTATTGGAAGCCTATTTGCGCTTTGTGCAGCTGCACTCAATGCCTCTATTGGTGTAATTAGTAAATTACTCATGCACAGTGGTTTAAACCCACAAGACATTGCCTTTTTAAAAACCATTATCGCCTTTTTCTTTTTAAGTGTGTTTTTATTTAAAGTCCCTGTTAGCCAAAAGCTTGCTTTTATTAGCAGCACGCCAAGTAAACTCAGCGTTTTTACTCAAATTGCCATATGTGCTTTTTTAGGAATTTTCTCTTTATTCTTTTTCGAAACCATTGCCTACAACCACGGTGCTGCAGCCAATGTGGTGGTGGTACTCATGGCTTCGGCTGCCATCTCCGCCCTATTTTTTGGTCGATTCATTTTAAAAGAAAGTATCTACATTCACTCTCTTATTGGAACATTATTGGCAGTTGCCGGTATTAGTATCATTTCATGGAAAGGTGAAAATAGCCTTTTAATGCTGATCAATGCTTCTATTGCCGGCACGGGTTATGGCCTATTTTCGGTTTTAGTGAAAAAGTTCAAATTAAACGGCGGACTATTTCTGACTAAATACTTACTGCTGTTTGGTAGCGTTTATCTTGCGGTTCCGTTTTTAATTAATTTTCACAGTATTAATTTTAATAGTGACATTATTTTAGGTTTGATTGGTTTAGCTGTTCTGCCGACCATACTCGGCTTTTTCTGCACCACCAAAGCATTGTCTTATATGAGTGCGGCCAAGGTACAAGTGACCGAACTTTCTGAACCGATTTTTGCAGCACTTATGGCTTGGGTTTTCATTCACGAACAGCCGACTTTATCGTTTTTATATGGCGCGATTTTTATTATTGCAGGCATTTTTTTAATGAACAGAACGCCAAAATCAAACTAGCCAATTTCATTTATATTCGTCCGCATGGTGACAAGCCACTTGTACCACACTGGCAAAGTTAATTGCCATTTGCGAAGGGTTATGTTTCTTATAAGCAAGCCCTAACCCCACCGTAGGTACAGGTGCTTTTAAAGACCGATAAGCCACACCCTGTATTTGCAATTGTTTGGTCGACTCGGGAACCAAAGACACCCCTAAATTTGCAGATACCAACGATAAAATTGACACAATTTGCGGAGCATTTTGTCCAATTTTTGGTTCAAAACCATGCTCATGACAGGCTTGTTTAATCGCATCAAAAAGCCCTGCACTAATGGAAGGGGGCGAGACAATAAAATCAAGCTCTCGTAGCGCCGTTAAATCAATTTCTGGTGATGCATCGTCGAGTTGAAAAGTCTCGGAAGGCAAAGCAGCAATGAGGGGTTCTGCTAATAATTCTTGAATAATTAAACTATCTGGAATGTTGCGTGGTGAGCGAATAATCGCGACATCTAAACGGTCTTCAAGCAATAAATCGATGAGTAGTAAAGTATTGGCTTCTTCAAGCTTTAAATTCACTTTCGGGTATTGCTGCTGGAAATAGCGAACACATTTAGGAATTAAAGGGTTCAACATTGAAGTGCCTGTAAAGCCTAATCGCAATTGGCCCACTTCGCCATTTGCCACTTGTTTAACTAAGCTCGCTGCATCTTCTACACGCTGCTGTACGGGCTGAATGGCATTTAAAAAGGCAAGCCCTGCTTCGGTCAGCCCCACCCCATGAGGTGATCGAATAAATAAATCTGCACCTAGCTCTTCTTCTAAGTCTCGTATTTGCATGCTTAAAGGCGGCTGGCTCATGTTTAAGCGTTGCGCAGCTTTGGTAAAGTTTTTTTCTTCTGCTACTGCTAAAAAGTAACGTATATGTCTTAGTTCCATCACTATATATAAAACATATCATGATCCATTGTTAAATATATTAGAAAAATACCATTCAAATTGCTAATTTTAATTTATCGAATTTTCTCGATGCAGCACGCCTTCAAGCGCTGCACTTTCTTTCTGTCATGGTCATGATATGAGCTCTTTATCTACACCCAGTACCTTAAACACTGAGGCAACTTCTGTTCTTTCCCGTGAGTGGATTCACAAAGGGACTAAAGCCTATAAATACGCAGGATTTGCTTTATTCCTCGTAGGTTTTGCCAGTTTCTCTCTGATTTATTGTGTACAGCCACTCCTGCCCGCATTTAGCCAAAGTTTCCAAATTAGCCCTGCGAGTAGCTCTTTAGCACTGTCATTAACGACTGCCTTTTTAGCGATTTCAATTGTGCTATCGAGTGCTTTTTCACAAGCCCTTGGCCGTCGTGGTGTAATTTTTACATCAATGCTGTGTGCAGCAATTCTTAATATTGTCTCAATGTTTACCCCTAACTGGCACAGCTTGCTTATAGCACGCGCTTTAGAAGGTTTACTGCTCGGTGGTGTTCCCGCAGTGACGATGGCTTGGATTGCCGAAGAAATTGCACCTGAGCACCTAGGTAAAACTATGGGTTTATATATTTCAGGTACGGCTTTTGGTGGCATGATGGGCCGTGTCGGCATGGGTATTTTGGTTGAATATTTTTCTTGGCGAACTGCTTTAGGCTTACTTGGAGCAATCTGTTTTATTTGCTCGATTGCCTTTTTAAAACTACTGCCTGCTTCGCGTAATTTTGTGCAGAAAAAAGGGCTAAATTTAGATTTTCACATGCAAATGTGGCGTGCTCATTTAAGCAATACAAAATTATTACGCCTGTTTGCCATTGGGTTCTTGCTGACTAGTGTTTTTGTCACCTTGTTTAACTATGCCACTTTCCGTTTAAGTGGAGCGCCTTATTCACTCAGTCAGACGCAAATTAGCCTTATTTTCTTGTCGTATAGCTTTGGCATGGTGTCTTCATCGTTGGCAGGAACACTAGCCGAGCGTTTCGGTAAAAAAACCATGATGATGAGTGGCTTTGCTTTAATGATTGTGGGAAGTCTCATGACCCTGCTCACTTCTCTTTTCGGCATTATTATTGGTATTGCATTTATTACTACGGGTTTCTTTATTACCCACTCACTCACCAGTAGTTCTGTTGGAGCTGAAAGCAAACAAGCTAAAGCACATGCTAGTTCGCTCTACTTACTTTTTTACTATATGGGTTCAAGTATTGTCGGTTCGGCAGGTGGTTGGTTCTGGTTGCACGGTGGTTGGAATGCGATTGTTGGCTTAACCGTTGTACTGTCATTACTTGGGATATTTTTAGTCATTTATACAAAACACGTGAAAGCGCATTAATGCGTTGAAACCCTAACTTTTTCAGGCTAAACCCTATGAGAATTTAAAAATGATATGAAAAAATTTAAATGCTCATTTTTTGGCTTGTAATTTTTTTAAGAAACTGTAAAATTCACTCCACATTGCCGGCATAGCTCAGTTGGTAGAGCAACTGACTTGTAATCAGTAGGTCCACAGTTCGAATCCGTGTGCCGGCACCATCATCAAACCTCATGAATATTTGATTTATGGGGTTTTTTGTTGTCTGTGGTTTTAGGCATAGTATATTCATACTGTTTTGAATGAAGGTATTTACCTAAAATTTTATTATAAACTCGAGCTTCAAAATTTTTTTCTAAAACCAATTTATTCTTTTAACAGAAAAATATACGTTCTTAATTTATTAAAAAATATAATTTTAAAATAAGAAATATGAAAAAGATAAGATTATAATGCGCCACCAAATAAGGTCATATAAATAAGACCTATTTTATAAACTTTAATTCATTAAGATACCAATACGGAAAAGTATGAAACTTCGTTTTATTTTATCTGCTTTATTTCTAGCATTCCCTTTAACAACATATGCTCAAGAAACTGCATCTCAACCTCAAATTCAAACTACTGCAAATCCACCTATTTGCTTAATTGAGGGTACCCCTTCAGCAGAGCACTATAAATCTATTAAACGTATTAAAGCCGCGAAAGGAACCTATGGTGGTTTTGAAGAAGTAAAACCTAAATTAGCTACCGTTGCCCGTAAATATGGTGCAGATGTGGTAATTAATTATCACCAAAGCCAAAGATTTGGCTTCTGGCCTTGGCGTATTGTTCGCCCAGTACTCACAGGTACTGCTGTGAAATGGAATACACCATTTAACTGTGCTGCCTTAGGTGGTAAAGAAATTCGTTAATAAGAAATGAAAAAAGCCCAACATCCTGTTGGGCTTTTTTCGTATTTCGTTACTAGGTACACTTCCTGTAATACCTCACGTCCTGATGCTTAAACTTATTATTGTTGTTTTACGTTTCGGAACTTCCTGTTCCTGATGAGTTCATCATAGGCAATTCATCACGTCATAAAAAGACGCAAATTTCCCGAATGTATGTACGAAAAAGCGTACATGGTTCTTTTAAATTTAAAACTTGATTGATCTATCATGGAAATAAAAATATGAATTTATAAACAAGTTCTGTTCGTCAATTAAATAAAAAGACGATATAATGAGATTATTACTTTATTTCTAAAATAAATTTAAAAATAACAAGGAACGAGATGTTTACTTTGCCATCAAATATTTTTCAGCCCTTAGCGCTCATACTCGCATGCCTTATTTTCATTGTAAGTAAAATGCCGCAGCTAAAATATAGAAAAACTATATTATTTCTAGCTATTGGTAGCCTTACTTTAGTGATTATTTTAGGAATATTTGGCTTTTTTAATTAAGCTTTATTTCTTGCTCTTCTCTATCATTTTTTCAAAGTGTTTAAGGTTTGGGTTCAGGGTATCCCATGCATAGGCTTGGCTCACAAACACCTCTGCTCTAGGCTGATAGAGACTCGGGTCATCAAGCGTACCTGCACGTATTGAAATCATTTCAGGCGCAATTTCAGGTAAGCCAAAAAGCTGAGAACCACACGTCGGGCAGAACGCTCTTTTAATAGCTCGGCCAGAAGATCCCAAAGTCTCAAAATATTTAAGCTCGCCACTTACTTTCAATTCAGATTGGTGAAAAAAAGCAATTGGTGCATATGCTGAACCTGTTGCCTTTTGGCAATCACGGCAATGGCAATTAAAGCTATAACGTGGCTCCGCTTCACTTTGGTAGCTCACAGCTCCACATAAACACGATCCTTGATATTTGGCTGACATAGCTCATCCTATTTTTTTATTGCTGTGATTTGAATATAACGTACATATCCATTTTGGTAGAGTTGTTGGCATAACTTTGCAGTCATTTGAATTTTAAAATTTGCCAATCCTCGGCTTTGCTTTTGTCCTTGTTGTTTTTGAATATATTGCGAAAAACCGAGTAACACTTGCTTAGATAAATCTTCAATTTGAATATCGACAAAACCTTGTTGTTCCAAGGTAGTTCTCAGCATTTTTTCATTTGGCACAGCATTCCAAGCAACATTTGCTGCTTTGAATAAATAACGATGCTTTCGTTCTTGTAGAGCGGTCATGTTTTGACATGAATCGGCACGCATTAGATAGTGAAAACCTAATCGTCCTTTTGAATTTAAAACTGGAGCGATGGAATCTAGAAATGAATTTAAATTGCTGTGATAAGCGGCATCAATACACATCACCACATCGAAGCATTGTTTAAATTCAAATTGCTTTAAATTTAAAAATGAACCACAAAAAATCTGGCTTATTTCAGGAATAAGTTTTTGAATTTTATGGACACATTGGGCTTGTAAGTCAACTGCACTAAGGCTTTTAGGCTGATAATGCTGTAACCAGTGCAACAAACTTGCACCCTGTCCGCAGCCTAAATCTAAGAGATGATCTTTTGAATTTAAATTGACAGCCTGTGCCAAATGGTCAGCCAATTGGCAACAAGCTTCACGGTAGTTTTGGGTATTTTTCCAAAAACCCAAATTTGTCCAAGCAAGCTCCCCATCATCCCCTAAGCTTGATGCATCAATTGCATATTTATGAGGAATGAATCGAAAGAGAGCTGCTCGAACTTTTGTTTTCACAATTTTAGTAGCCGAGTTCTGGGGCAACTTCCACCTTAGGTTTTAAGCCTACAAATGGTAAAGGTGCACCTAAAATTTCAGCAATATGCATGGCAGAAGTCACTGCTGACTCTAAAATTGGCAAGCCATCACACGACCATGAACCACAGTAGAATACTTTACGGCTTGGGTCTAAATGACGTTGTTGCAATTCTTTGTTTAAAGCAACCGTTTGTGAGTCTACAACTGCACGCGTTAAAGTCACTTTTGAAATAACTTTTTTAGGGTCAATATCAACCACTGGACGCCAAGTTTGGAATACAGGATTTTTACCCACGAGTGTTGGCTCAACCGCATTCATCCAAACTGTAAATTGCTGACGCGTAAACTTACGGTCCATCATGTAGCTCAACACTGACCAGTCTTTACGGCGTGGCGGCATGACTGTCGCATCGGTATGAATCACAAGATCGCCTTGTTCAAAGCGGAATTGCTTAAGCAAGTTCATATCTTCTGCAAACTGTTCAGGATTTAAAAACTCATCGATTTTAGACGTTGGCGTTGCAACAATCACTCGATCAAATAAGTTTTGTTCACCTTGGCTGTTTTCAACCAGTACTTTTTCGCCTTGTTGCTCAACTTTCTTAATTGCCGATCCGCTATGAATATCGATGTCTTTAATCAAGCTATCTACAAATGCAGGTGTACCACCCTTCATGCGCAATAACATGTCGCCATCAGTTAAGTGACGTAAAAACTCAAGTAAGTTTTTTGCAGGCCAATCGCCAATTGTTTTCGGATTACACGTACAGATTGTATAGAGCACTGGCATAACCACACCATGCCAGAATACTTCCTCAATATCGTTCTGATTAATAAATTCAGCGAGGGTAATATCTTGATTTTTAGATTTGAAAAACTGGTGAATCGCAGTTTTTAATTGCAACATCCCTTTCACAAGACGCCAGCCATATTGCTGGATGCCTTTACGGTTATTAATAATCGGGAAATTACCAATACGGCTACGAGATGTCGTTAACCATGTTTCCGTACGATCTTCGAATAACCAGCTACATGACATATAAGTACGAACTGGAAAGGTTTTAATACCTAAATGAGCAGCAAGGCTGAGTGTATTTTTCCATAAGTGAGGATTCATCACACGTAGCGGTGCATCAATAATTCCACCATCGAACTCAATGCTATGGCTATCCATTCCCCGGCCAGGAAGTGCTTCAAATATCGTGATCGTATGCCCTGCATCTTTCAGAATTCTTGCTGCCGCAAGACCTGCCATTCCACTGCCAATAATTGCGATATTCAAAATGATGTCCCATTTTTCGAGAATTTTTTTGATTATCACTCATACCCCAAAAAAACACCGTATTAAAAACTACCAGATTTTTATTTTTTGCATCAATTTATATAGAAAATATTTAGCTGCTAAGCAGATCAAGTTTTTATATTTTTTTACAAAATTAGAGAAGCCGATAAAACCTTATATTTTTTGAAAATTTAAAAAAAATCTTTTAAATAAAATAAGATAATTTAACTATATTTATATCATTTGTTTTACAACTATCTTTTTTTAAGATATCATTAGCCCATAATAATGAGAAGCAAATCACACAAAACAATGCCGAGAGAATAATGAAAACCATCATAAAAATAGAATCTTTACAGCGAAAAAGC
Source organism: Acinetobacter sp. 826659 (assembly GCF_000588515.1). Lineage (NCBI taxonomy): Bacteria > Pseudomonadati > Pseudomonadota > Gammaproteobacteria > Moraxellales > Moraxellaceae > Acinetobacter > Acinetobacter sp. 826659. Next base: position 231,174 of record NZ_JFYD01000003.1, read on the forward strand.
CCGCTATTCACACTTGATAGCGGGCTTTTTATTACTTTGCTTTAATAGCCAATTAAGCACAATTAAACAATTTAACCTTCTTGCATGAGTGAACCGAATTTTCCACGATTAAAATCATTAATCGCTTCCATAATCTCGGCTTTGGTATTCATGACGAATGGACCATAACCTTCAATCGGTTCATTGAGTGGTTGACCAGTCAATACTAAGAATTTAGTGTCTTCTTCTGCATTTAAACTAAACTCAACACCCTCACGAGATAAAATCGCAACGGTTTTACCTTCCAGACGATTTGCATCATTGACCACAACCGCACCATCTAATATCACAACAAGCGTGGTGTGACCTTCAGGTACATAGAGGGTATGTTTTTGGCCTTTAGCCAATTTACCATCCCATACATTTAATGGACTAAATGTAGTTGCAGCACCTTTTGCATCTGCATATTCACCTGCAATCACACGTAAATGACTACCGTGCTCGTCTAGTGCAATGTCTGGAATATCCTTCGCTTCAATCGCTTGGTATTTTCCAGGCGTCATTTTTGAATGAGCAGGTAAATTTACCCACAATTGCACCATTTCAAAAAGACCACCGTGCTCAGCAAATTCAGGAGAATGGAACTCTTCATGCAACACGCCTGCACCAGCAGTCATCCACTGTACATCACCAGTTTTAATGGTTCCGCCACCGCCGCTTGAGTCTTTATGAGTCACCTCACCTTGGTAGGCGATGGTCACGGTTTCAAAGCCACGGTGAGGATGCGAACCGACACCTTGCTGTTCAGTCGTTGGCGAGAATGTATAAGGCGCTGCATAATCGAGTAGCAAAAATGGGCTTAGGGTTTGGCCTAAACGGTCATAAGAGAATAGGTTATATACAGGGAAACCATCACCCACCCAATGCATGTGGTTATTTTGATATGCACCAAGAAATTTCTTCATCTGATCTCTCCTATATATGTAGGATTTTCTTGAACTGGTATTGATTTTACGCCTCAACAATTGCAGTTTATAGATCAGGATTAGCAACACATTATTTCATCTATGAGACAATCATAGAATTTAATGTACTCTTTTTAAGATCGTCCTATTTTTAAAATTCTTAATCCTATTTTTTAGACTTAATCACGACAACAAACTCAACTAGCATAATTTTAGGCAATAACGACCTACTCAATAATTTTTGATTATTTATTTTGATAACACGAGGACATAAAAAATGGCTCAAGATTACGTGCGTTTAGACAAGGATAATGCTGCGGTTCTTTTAGTTGACCATCAAGCAGGTTTACTTTCTTTAGTTCGAGATATCGACCCAGATAAATTTAAAAACAACGTATTAGCACTTGCTGATGCTGCTAAATATTTTAATTTACCAACTATTCTTACCACTAGTTTTGAAAACGGTCCAAACGGTCCTTTAGTTCCAGAATTAAAAGAACTTTTCCCAGATGCACCTTTTATTCCACGTCCTGGTCAAATTAACGCTTGGGACAATGAAGACTTCGTAAAAGCAGTCAAAGCGACAGGTAAAAAACAACTGATTATTGCAGGGGTAGTGACTGAGGTCTGTGTGGCTTTCCCAGCTTTATCTGCCCTCGCAGAAGGTTTTGAAGTATTTGTGATTACTGATGCTTCTGGTACTTTCAACGAGTTAACACGTGATGCTGCTTGGGACCGTATGTCAAAAGCAGGTGCTCAGCTTATGACGTGGTTTGGTATGGCATGTGAATTACACCGTGACTGGCGTAACGACATCGAAGGTTTGGGTACATTGTTCTCAAATCACATTCCTGACTACCGTAACCTGATTTCAAGCTACAATCACAACACTAGCCAAAAATAAGTTCAATTGCCAAGATTAGAGTGCTTAAGCGCTCTAATCTTAAATTTAAATGGATTGATCGGACATTGATAAGTTCTTTTGATGATTTTTATTATTTCTATTTAGTCGTAAAACACGGCGGCTTTAGTGCAGCCAGTGATGCTGAAAATATTAGTAAATCTAAGCTCAGCCGACGCATTATTGACCTTGAAAATAAATTTAATGTCAGCCTGATTCAAAGAACAACACGTCATTTTAAGGTGACCGATTTAGGCCAAGAGTTTTATGAGGAATGCTGCAAAGTTATTACTCAAGTTGAATGTGCAGAAAACGTGTTATTAAAGCAAAAAAGTGAGCCTCAAGGTTTGGTAAAAGTAAGTTGCCCACCTCTGATGATGCATTTTCAAATTAGAAAAATTTTAAATCAGTTTTTAAAAACCTACCCCAAAGTTGAAATCACACTCGAGCTAACCAGCCGTCGAGTAGATATCTTGCATGATGACATCGACCTCGCGATTCGTACCAATTTTGAACCCAATGAAGATTCGAATTTAATTGTTCGTGATGTGATTAAAACCGATCATTGTCTGGTGGCTTCGCCTGAATTATTACAAGGCCGCACTATTGAGCATTATTCTGAATTACAGGACTTTCCGAGTATTAGCTTAGGTACTCAAAAACAAAATCCTATTTGGCATTTATGCAATATTCGTAATGGTGAATCGGTTGATGTACCTTATCAACCACGAATAAAAAGTAATGATTTGGCAGGCGTTTACTATGCCGTGATGGATGGTTTAGGCATTGCCGACCTTCCTTTTTTAACCGTCGAATCTGAAATTCGTAAAGGTACGCTTGTTCATATTCTTCCTGACTGGAAGTCGAATATTGGTACGCTGCAATTGGTATATGTTTCAAGAAAAGGTCAGCGTCTGGTGGTTGAAAAACTCATTGAAACGCTGATTGATGAACTCAGGCGTTTGCCTGAAAGTCGTGATGGCTATCTATCGACTTAAAATAAAAAACCGGTCATGAATGGGCATGACCGGTTTTTTGTGAAACATTACATACAGCATAACTGTATGTTTTCGTTCAGAACAAAGCGAACTCGCTTTATTCCTTACTCAGATAAGTCTACGCAAAGGTATTTCATCTCGACATATTCTTCGATGCCGAATTTTGAACCTTCACGACCTAGACCTGACTGTTTTACGCCACCAAACGGAGCAACTTCATTTGAAATCGCGCCCGTGTTAATGCCGACCATACCGTACTCAAGTGCTTCACCCACGCGCCATTGACGAGCTGTGCTTTGAGTAAATAAATAAGCAGCTAAACCGAACTCAGTATCGTTCGCCATTGCTACGGCTTCATCTTCAGTTTTAAAGCGGAATAGTGGTGCAAGTGGACCAAAAGTTTCTTCTTTAGACACTTTCATGTCTTGCGTTACGCCAGTTAAAACTGTTGGCTCAAAGAATGTACCGCCAAGTGCCGAACGCTGACCACCAATACGAACTGTCGCGCCTTTCTCAGTTGCATCTGCAATATGAGACTGAACTTTTGCAATCGCGTCTTCATCGATTAAAGGCCCTTGAGTTGAACCTTCTTGACGGCCATCGCCAACTTTAAGCTTAGACACAGCTTCAACCAAACGCTCTGCCAATGCATCGTAAATACCGTCTTGAACATAAATACGGTTAGCACACACACAGGTTTGACCGCTGTTACGATATTTACTTGCCATGATGCCCTGAACTGCTTGCTCAAGGTTAGCATCGTCAAATACCACAACTGGTGCATTACCACCGAGTTCAAGTGAAAGCTTTTTAATGGTTGGCGCACATTGTTGCATCAAGATACGGCCAACTTGAGTTGAACCTGTGAAGCTTAACTTACGAACAATATCGCTTTCACATAGGGTTTTACCCACTTCAACCGCATCACCACTAATGTTAATTAAAACATCAGCTGGTAAACCTGCCTGTAACGCCAATACTTCAAGTGCATAGGCGGTTAACGGCGTTTGTTCTGCTGGTTTAACCAACATTGAACAACCCGCAGCAATGGCTGGACCTGCTTTACGCGTAATCATGGCAGCAGGAAAGTTCCACGGCGTAATGGCAGCAGTAACTCCAATCGCTTGTTTAATCACGAGCAGACGTTGGTTTGGCAAGGTTGGCGTCAACACTTCACCATCAATACGGCGAGCTTGCTCGGCAAACCATCGTATGAAAGATGCTGCATAACCAATTTCACCACGTGCTTCTGCTAATGGCTTACCTTGCTCAGCTGTTAAGATTTGAGCCAGATTTTCTTTGTGCTCAAGCATGAGGTTGTACCATGCCAATAGCACATCAGCACGCGCCAAAGCAGTTTGCTTTTTCCAAGCAGCCTGCGCTTTTGCTGAACGGTTAATTGCGGCTTCAACCCCTGCACGGTCATAGGTTTTTACCCATGCCAAAGTTTCACCTGTAGCAGCATCATTAACTTCGATATAGTCATTTGATGCAGGCGCTTCTAATGAAATATCAGGATGTTTTAATAAATACTGCAAAGTATTTTGAATCATGCAGATTGCTCCATTGCTTTTGCACTACCTGCTTTTAGAGTTGCAAAACCTTGTTTCAAGATATCAAGGCCTTGACGGAATTGTTCAGCAGGAATGGTTAATGGATATAAGAAACGAATTACATTACCGTATTTACCACAAGTAAGAAGTAACAACCCGTTTTCCATTGCATAGTTTTGTACAACTTTTGCTTGTTCAGCTGTTTCAAGCTCTACCGCAACCATTGAACCTAATGCACGAATATCAGTTACGACGTCGCCTGTTGCTTGCTGAATATCTTTAAGGGTAGCGACTAACTCTGCACCTAATTCATTTGCACGGTCGCATAGGTTTTCTTCTTCAATTGCATCAATAACCGCGTGCGCAGCAGCAACCGCAATTGGACTACCTGCATAAGTACCGCCTAATCCACCTGGGTTTGGTGCATCCATCACTTCTGCACGGCCCACAACACCTGAAATTGGGAAACCGCCGCCCAAGCTTTTCGCCATGGTGATCAGGTCTGCTTTAGTCTCGTAATAGTTCATTGCGAACAATTTACCAGTACGGGCAAAACCTGATTGCACTTCGTCAGCAACCAATAAAATACCGTGCTTGTCGCAAATTGAGCGTAAACGTTTTAAGAAATCAGCTGGCACAACATTGAAACCGCCTTCCCCTTGTACTGGCTCAAGCACAATTGCAGCAACATCATGTGGTGCAATATCTTCACTAAAAATATCTTCAACGCTTTCAATTGCCGCGTCTACTGAAATACCTTTAGCAGGCACTGGGTAACGTGCATGGAACACACCCGCTGGCATTACGCCGAAATCACGTTTGTAAGGAGCCGTTTTACCTGTCATTGCCATGGTCATGAATGAACGACCGTGGAAACCATTACCAAAAGTGATAATGCCATGGCGACCTGTGTAAGAACGAGCAATCTTCACCGCATTTTCAACTGCTTCTGCACCTGTTGTGAAAAAAGCAGACTTTGCAGGACCAGCAATTGGCGCGCGTTCATTAATACGCTCAGCTAAAGCGACATAGCTTTCATATGGTGTTACTTGATAGGCAGTATGCGTAAATTTAGTGAGTTGCTCAGTCACCGCTGCAATCACTTTAGGGTGGCGATGGCCTGTATTTAAAACCGCGATACCACCAGCAAAGTCGATAAATTGGTTGCCTTCCTTGTCCCAAAGCGTGGCATTTTCAGCTTTTTCTGCATACCACTGGCACATCACGCCTACACCACGTGGAGTTGCTTGCTGTTTACGTGCGTTAAGTGCAGAATGTTGATTATCCATTTGATTCCCTCATATTTTCATCATCAGTTGCAGCTTTGGTTTCTTGCATCCTGTGCTTAATTTTCAGGGTGCTTTACAACGACTGCCTATGCATGTAATTTCGCTCGTCTGATGCCAACTGACGAGAGCCACTTTTTAACTGTAGGAGAGAGCCAATTGCGTAGTTTACTTGGAGATCATTTGCTGCAAAGACTCCAACAGGACACTGAAGGGAAACTACATCAACGCCTTTTCCGTTGCCTGCGTGGTGCCATTATTGATGGAGTCATCCAGCCCAAGACTCGTCTACCTGCGTCACGCGATTTAGCCAGTGAAATTCATGTTTCAAGAAATACAGTGCTCACTGCCTATGAACAGCTACAGGCTGAAGGTTACTTAGAAGCCCGTACGGGACACGGCACATGGGTTGCCGAAAAATTACCAGAGAGTTTTTTAAATACACAAAACAAGAAAAAAGTGGTTTCAAGCCCGAAAGTTCAAAATTCTTATGCGCTATCACAGCGTGGTTCCAACTTATTGGGCTATGCCGCAGCGTCGCCACACCAATGGGGAGCTTTCGTGCCGGGAGCACCAGATGTGACTGAGTTCCCACATCATATTTTTAGTCGTATTCAAGCACGTTTAAGCCGAGAGCCTGACATTAACCGCCTGATTTATAGCAATGCTGGTGGATGTATTGAGCTTCGAAGTGCATTGGCAGATTACTTACGTGTTGCGCGTTCAGTCCAGTGCGATGCTGACCAAATTATTATTACCGAAGGCATTCACCAAGCGATCGACTTAGTCTCACGTGCGCTCAGCGATATGGGAGATAAAATCTGGATTGAAGATCCAGCTTATTGGGGAATGCGTAATACGTTACGTATCAATGGCCTTGATATTCAGCCAATGCCTGTCGATGCTGAAGGTATTATTCCTGAGGAAAATCCAGCAAAGCCTCCTAAACTCATTTTTGTCACACCTTCACACCAATATCCGCTTGGCTCTCACTTAAGCCTAAACCGCCGACGTAAACTGATTGAGATTGCCCGTCAGCACAATAGCTGGATTGTCGAAGATGACTATGACAGTGAGTTCCGTTTCTCAGGCCAGCCTTATCCATCTTTACAAGGCTTAGAAAATGATGCGCCTGTGCTGTACATGGGCACATTCAGTAAAACCATTTATCCATCCTTAAGAATTGGATATCTAGTCGTACCTAAGCCATTATTTTCACCATTACGCATTGTGGCAGCCGAGCTGTATCGTGGTGGGCACTTGCTTGAGCAAAAAGCTCTAGCTGAATTTATTCGTGAAGGCCATTATGAAGCGCATATTCGCCGTATGCGCCTACTCTATGGCAAGCGCCGCGACTACTTGGTGAGCTTAATTCAACGTTATCTTGGCCCCGAGTTTATTCATGAATATGATGAAGCGGCAGGATTACATCTAGTTTTAAAATTACCGAACTCTTGCGATGATGTCGCGATTGCAGCCACAGCGCTTGAACGTGGTGTCAAAGTTCGTCCCTTATCTCAATACTACATGCAGTCACATGCACATGCAGAGCGCGGGCTGTTGATGGGCTTTGCCTGTGTAAATGAAAAAGATATGGTGATGGCTTTTGGCGTCTTGCTTCAGTGCTTACGTGAAGCAGGTGTACCAACGCTAAATTAACTTTCACCTGTTATTAAAACAAATAAAAAAGAGCCTCATTGTGAGGCTCTTTTGGTTTAAAAATTTAAACTAACTTTTCTTCATGAGTATGAGTTAAATGGGTTGCGCGACGATCTTTACCCCAACCCAATTTTTCAGACAACAAACCGAAGAACACAATAATGCCGAACAATGCTGTGGTGTAAATCACTTCTTTAAAGTAGGTGCCTTCAATCAACATGGTAAGAATTGCACCAATAATTGCAAAGATCACCACGTAAGTTAGATAAGGGAACATCCACATTTTAAAGTCAATTTTTACGCCTTCAGCCTCTAATTTTTTACGCATACGAAGCTGAGAATAAGCAATAGTCAGGTAAACATACAGTGTTGCCGCACCTGTTGTTAGCATGAAAAAGTCATAAACATTCATACTCTCGGTTGCAGTTAAAACTACCGCAATTACAGAGAAGAAGCATGACACAATCACGCCCACCCAAGGACTGCTTTTACTGTTTACAGAGCCAAAACTTTTCGGTGCATCACCACGTTTAGCTAAAGAGAACAACATACGTGAACACGTATAAAGTGCTGAGTTAAAACAGCTGCATACCGAGGTTAGAACTACAAAGTTTACGATATGGCGCGCCCCTGGAATACCAAGTGCAGACAGAGTCACGCTATAGGTTCCCCAAGTTGAATCTTTTAAAAGTTCATTGTTGTGAGGAATCAAACATACCGCAACGAACATTGAACCAACGTAGAATAAAATAATTCGCCAAACCACCGAGTTCGAAGCCTTACGAATTTCTTTTGATGGATTTGCCGATTCTGCTGCAGCTACCGTAACAATTTCGGCGCCAATGTAGGCAAACATCACCCCAAGCAAGGCTGTGATAACGGATGAGCCGCCATTTGGCATAAAGCCTTGAGAGGTTAAATTACTAATACCAGAAGCAGCCGGATTACCCCAAGGCCACAAATGCATGATGGCTAAACTACCAATCACAAGGAAAATAACAATCGCGATGACTTTGATGAGGGCGAACCAAAACTCAAATTCACCATAGTTTTTCACGTTTTGTAAATTAACAACAACCAGTGCGCCAATCACCACGACCATATAGACCCAGATCGGTATAAACGGGAACCAATTGTTTAGAATTTTTCCTGCCACATAGGCTTCCCACCCCATCAGCATGGCCAGAGTACACCAGTACAACCAACCAATTGAGAAACCTGCCCAACGGCCAATCGCACGGTCAGCATAAGTTGAAAAAGAGCCACTATCAGGGTTTAAAACGGCCATCTCGCCTAACATACGCATGATGAACCAAACAAGTAGACCACCTAAAGCGTAAGTTAAGAAAACTACAGGTCCAGTATTGTAAATAATACTGCCTGAGCCGACGAATAGAGAACCACCAATAACCCCTGCAATCGAGATCATGGTCAGGTGGCGTGATTTGAGTCCATGTTTTAAACTTTGGGAGTGATTGGCTTCAGAACCATTTTGATGAGCTGCCATATCATTTTCCTTAATATATGGAGGATATCGGCTAGTCTCGGAAATCCTCCGAAGCCAAAAAAAATCCCCTAAAAATTTAGCCGTTCTGCCCAATTCCTAAAACAGAAAATTCACTGAGCTTATCCGGCGCTTCCGTATGCATACTTCCAATAGCTTTAATTTGTCGTTTCGGCACTCAAGAAACGAGAGCCATTTTTGTAATAAAAGAGAGAGCCAATTGCAAAATTTATACGCAAAATTGGCCCTTTTTGTAGGGGATGCTGGTAAATGGCTTTTAGTTTTTATTTTAATCAGATTGAAATTCTTTAGTTTTGTTCAGAAATTAACAATGCCTTTGTGCCTGTTTCCAACGCTCTAAATATATGTTTCTGGTCAGCTGGATAACAAATATAGTCTCCAACACCAAGCTCAACAGCTTCATCAATTAAGCCCACCAAAGCTTTACCTTCAACCACAATAATATGCTCCACAGAACCAACTGGATGAGGTTCTGAAAGACGGTCTTCGCCTGGTTCAACAATCAGTAAATACACATCTCGACGGGCATGGGGTGGACAAGTCGCCAGCAAAATTGCTTTGTAATTGGCAATCTCTGAGCTCACTGTTGGACCATCACCACAGCGAATGACTTGTACCTGATTGCTTGGTTCTTCCATCAACCGTGCAAATGGAATATTGAGCGCCACACAAAGTGCCCATAAGGTTTCAATGCTAGGGTTACCTTGGCCCGCTTCTAATTGTGAAAGAGTCGATTTGGCAACACCTGCACGACGAGCAACCTCTGCCAATGAAAGCCCTGCTCTTTGACGTTCACGCGTTAAACCTTTGGCAATAATTTCGATTGGCTGAGACATTCACCACATCCGTTCTATAAAAAAAACGATCGTTCGTTTTGACAAAACGATCAGACTTATTCATTATAATGGAAAATCGTTCGTTATATCATGCTATGTCCACATACTCTTTGATTAAAAAACTAAGTAAAGACACTACCCGCTCGATTTTCTTTGTATGTCTAGCGACGAGTGTCGTTGGTATGTCTTTAGGTTCACTTGCTGCAAGTTATGGCTTAGCGCTTTGGATCCCGCTTTGTCTATCCGTGTTTGTGCTCGCAGGAACTGCTGAATTTATTTTTATTGGTTTCTTGGCTGTAGGTGGTAGCCCAATTGCAGCTGCGATTGCAGGACTACTCGTCAATTTAAGACATCTACCTTTTGGTATTGCGGTCAATGAACTAATCCGTGGCAAATATTCTCGATATTTCGGGGCTCATATCATGAACGATGAAAGCGTTTTGTTTGGTATGGCACAGCCCGATTTTGAAACGAAAAAGGCTGCTTACTGGTTATGTGGTATATGCATTATGCTCAGTTGGCCACTGGGTGTCACTGCGGGTTATTTCATTGGAAGTGCTATTCCAGACCCAAAAACATTTGGCTTAGATGCCATTTTCCCCGCGATTTTAATTGCACTTACTTTTAATGCTTTAAAGAATAAATCCACTCGAAAAGCTGCATTTGCCGGATCAACTTTAGCACTGATCACCACACCTTTTTTGGCCTCAGGACTTCCAATTCTGATTTCACTTTTTGGCTTAATATTTGGTAGAAAGAAATGAGTCAACAATTACTAATTATTTTAGGTATAGGCTTGCTAGCACTTGGAACGTATGGGATTCGCTTTGCTGGGTTTCACTTGGGTGCCAAGTTCTCTTTTTCTGAAAAATACCAAGTTTTACTCTCAAACGGTGCGACTGTTTTGCTCTGTGCGATTGCAGTGACGACAACATTTTTTGAAGGTCAACATTTTGCGGGATTCGCGCGTATATTTGGTGTTGGCTTAGCACTGTTCTTAGTTTGGAAAAAAGTACCGCTTTTATTGGTGATTTGCTTGGCAGCTGCCGGCACGGCACTTATACGTTTGCTTGGAATTGAGTAATAAAAAAGGCGAGATAAACTCGCCTTTTTTGAAACTTTGATTAGAACGGTAAATCGTCGTCTAAATCAGCTGGTGCAGAAGCTGGTTGTTGTGGCGCTTTAGGCGCAAAACCACCCGCTTGAGGGTTGCTTCCACCATTACCGAAACCACCTTGGCTACCATAACCACCGCTGTTTTGGCCATAGCCGCCACCTTGGTTGTTATTATTTTGATAACCATTACCACCTTGTTGAGGTGCGTTAAAACGTGGTTGATTAAAATCATTACCACCAGCGAAACCTTGTTCACCTTGTTGACGAGCATCTAACATTTGCATCTGGTCGCCACGGATTTCTGTAGTGTAACGCTCTTGGCCATTTTGGTCTGTCCACTGACGCGTACGTAGTGAACCTTCAATATAAACCTTAGAACCTTTACGCAAGAACTGCTGAGCAATTTCCCCTAAACGGTTATGCAAAACAATACGGTGCCATTCTGTTTGTTCTTTACGTTCACCGGTATTTTTATCAGTCCAAGCTTCACTTGTCGCGATTGAAAATTGGGTCAACGAGCCCCCATTTGGAAAAGTTTTTGTTTCAGGATCACGACCCAAAGTACCAACCAAAATAACCTTATTTACACCACGCATTAGCTGTCTTCATCCTATACATTTCTATGTTTTACTTTATAAGAGTTATGCTTAAATGGCTACCTCTTTACCGAACAACTGCGTTAAATCACGTCGCGCAGCATCATCTAGAGACTGTTTATCGACTTTAATATAAGCAACTTGCTGGTCAGGCATCACCACAACTTCTTCGATACCACGAATTGCCAATAGCTGTGTGGTCCACTCATTCACCTGTTGCACTTGCGGCAATGGCAACACAATCGATGACAAATACCGCGGCTGAGCTAAACCAAAACTAATTAGCAACCATATTATAGCAATCCCTGCTAAGACACTCCATCCAATCGCAGTATTATGTAACATCAATAATTGACCACCTAGTGTGCCACCAAAAAAAGCGCCTAAAAACTGACTACTGGCATTTACGCCCATAGCCGTTGCTTTTGACTGAATTGGAGCAGACTTCGACAACCAAGAAGGCAATAAAGCCTCCATCACATTAAATGCAATAAAGAAAATTCCTAGGCCAGCAAGCAAAACATATTTTGACTGATAACCAAATATGAGCAGCAGCAAACCTGCAATAATGCCTGTAATTGCTGTTAAGAAAATCCCGCGCATTTTGCGATATTTTTCAGCAATGATAATACTTGGAAATGCAAAGAACAGGCTAATGACTAACAGTGGTAAATACACTAGACCATGGCTTGCTAAAGGAATATGTGCAAACTCGATGAGCTGTGAAGGCACATAAATAAACATGGCGGTCAGCAATAAATGCAATGCAAAAACCGAAACATGTAAACGGTTTAAATCACCCATTTGAATGACTTGCTTAAGCTGCGCCATATAGCCTTGTTGATAATTACGATGGTGGCGAGTCACTTTAGGTACAAGCAATAACATCGCAATCGCAATTAAGCCCATAATGGTTGTCACAAAGAACAAACCAGAAATGCCGACAAGGCTTGTGAGCCAAGGCCCAAGGCTAAAAGCCACCACAAAAGACAGACCAATACTCATGCCCATGGCAGCCATGGCTTTAGTACGTTGCTCTTCGCGCGTCACATCTGCTAAAAGCGCCATGACAACAGCTGAAACTGCACCAGCGCCAGCGATAGCACGGCCAATAATTACGCCATAAATCGTGTCAGATAAACCCGCAATTGCACCACCAATCGCAAACAGTAATAGACCAAATACCACAAGCGGTTTACGGCTAAAACGATCTGCCAGTAAGCTAAATGGAATTTGCAAAATCGCCTGACTTAAGCCGTAGACACCTACAGCCAAACCAATGAGTGCTGGAGTCGCATATTGATATGACTGCCCAACTACAGAAAAGACAGGAATAATCATGAACAAGCCCAACATGCGTAGCGCAAAAATACTACTTAAGGCAAAAGTTGAGCGACGTTCCAAAGCATTCATCATATCAATACACGTTATCAAACTAGGTAAATTATAAGCCGATTCGTTTCTAAAAATACGGAACACCTTATTTAAAATAACGATTTGGGCTTAAAAAAATAAAGAGGCATTTAGCCTCTTTATTCTATCGAACTTTACTGAAAATTAGCTTAAGGCGATTGTTGCTCACGCTTTGAATATTGAATTGAAGCAATAACCGCCCAAACAATAAACGCTACACCAATTAAACCAGTAACAACTTCAGGTACATGTACGCCTGTACCACTTGCAATCATAATGAATGCTAAAGCACCGATCGCATAATGCGCACCATGTTCTAAGAACACATAGGCATCTAGTGTGCCTTTTTCAACAAGGTAAACTGTCATTGAACGGACAAAAATAGCGCCGATCGCAAGGCCCAGCATAATCACGACAACATCGCTAGTAATTGCAAAAGCACCAATCACGCCATCAAAACTGAATGATGCATCTAATACTTCAAGATATAAGAAACCACCTATACCCGCTTTAACTACGCCAGAAGCCGCGCCCGATCCATCTTTCATAATAGCATTGCCATCTTCGTCAATTTCAGGCTCACCACCTAACATATGACTTAATACTTCAACGCCAATATAAACCACAATGCCCCAAATCCCAGCCATAGTCACCACAAGGCGCTGCGACTCATCAACATTTGCTGCCATAATTAACATCGCAATTAGAGCAATAAAGACAGACATTGCTGGTACGCTTGCTAAACTAGAAAGTTTAGCTTCAAGCCATCTGAACCAATGGGTTTCTTTTTCTTCATCAAAGAAGAAGTTTAAGAACACCAATAATAAGAATGTTCCACCAAAAGCCGAAATTTCAGCGTGATGTGCCATTAAACGTTCAGAATAAGTTTTCGGATCATTGAGTGCCAACTTAGCTACTTCAATCATTCCCATATCCGCAGTCACCGCAACAATAGCCACCGGGAAAATTAAACGCATACCAAAAACGGCGATTAAAATACCTACCGTTAAAAAGAGCATTTTCCAGAACGGATCCCAGTTACGTAGAACCGATGCATTTACGACAGCATTGTCAAAAGATAAAGAGACCTCCATTACAGCTAAAATGGCTGTAATTGTTAAAGCTTTAAGCATGGTAGACACGCCCGCTTCAGGTCCATGGGTAAAACCCCAATACGCGGATAGTGCTAAACACACCACCGTAAAAAATATCGAAAATCGGAAATGCTTCATGGATCAGACCTATACCAAGAATAAATTTAATCTTTCTTAAAAACCGCCGCTATTATATCGATAATTAACCACAAAACGATGTTGTTTTGTGCCGTTATTCAATTTCATTTATCTATATGTTTAATAAAGAAATTTATAATATTTAATTAACTCATTAATCGTATTAAATATTTTCTTTCGATATATCTATCATTATTATTTTTGTATTTTAAAATTGATTTAAAATCCAGTTTAGCTGTCTAATTTTAAATGGAATGATTTTATGCTTTTTTCTCAAGAACTCTGGCAACGTAATTTAAATTTATATCAAAAAATTCTCGACCTGCCTTTTAATCAGGAACTTGCTAACGGTATTTTAGATAAAGAAGCATTTTGTCATTATGTTATTCAAGATGCTCAATATTTAGTGGCCTATGGCCGTGTGCTGGCTGTTGCAGCAGCTAAAGCTTTTGATGCTGACGATATTATGCAATTTTCAGATGCAGCGAAAATTGCAATTGTGGTTGAACGTAGCTTGCATGATGACTTCATGAAAAACTTTGGTGTCACCAAAGAAGAATTTAAAAATACGCCGTTGACCTTGGCAGGCCATCATTACACTTCATTTTTGACAGCAACTGCTTGGTCTGAAAGCTACCCAGTCGTACTCGCTGCACTATTACCTTGCTTCTGGATTTACGCCGAAGTTGGCAAAGATATTGTAAATAAATCAATTCCAAATAACCCTTACCAAGCATGGATTGATACCTATGCAGGTGAAGAGTTCCATACCGCCGTTCGTAATGTAATTGCCACAGTAGATAAAGTTGCCGCACGTTGTGATGCAGACACGTTAGAAAAAATGCATGCTGCATACACGATGGGTGCAAAACTTGAATGGTTATTTTGGGACAGTGCTTACCATCAAAGACAATGGTTAGGTTTAGATCACATTTAAAACTTCAAAAGAATCGGTCAGTGCACTTAATAGCCTGATCGATTTTCAATAAAATGCGAGACAGATATGTATATCGGCGAATTAGCGGCTTTGACTGGTGCCACTCCTAAAGCCATTCGGCATTATGAGAAATTAGGCTTACTGCCAGTCGCAAAAAGAAAAGGCAATTATCGTATTTATGAAGAGATTGATGTTCAATCGGTTAAGATGATTCGCCTTGCACAAGCTGTTGGATTTAGCCTTTCCGAGCTTTATGACCTGTCAGCTTTAAAATATAAAAATAATCGTTTTCCTGTAGAAATTGCACAGCAGCTTATTCAAAAAAAGAACCAACAAATTATTGAGCAAAAAGAAGCTTTAAGCCGTTTGCAAAAAGATTTAAAACAACTAGAAGATGAGATTATTCAAACTTATATTACCAATAAGATTTCTGCTTAAAACAGTTTATTAAAATCTAAAAATAGCTTTCAAAATGAGTGCTTGACTCTGCCCTTAAGGACAAGGTTTATGGTAATAGCTTCTTTTATTACGGACCAATAAAATGAGCACTCACCTTTCTTCATTTAAAAATTCAACAGCATTAATTACAGGCGCATCTTCAGGAATAGGCAAAGCCTATGCTCAAGAACTTGCATCTTTAGGAATTCACCTGATTTTAACGGCACGCTCTGAGCAGAAACTGACTGATTTAGCCGATGAACTTAGCAAAAAATATAACGTGAATGTTGAGGTGATCATTTTAGATTTAGCTCAACCCCATTCAGCTCAAAGCTTATTTGATGAAGTGCAAGCCAGAAACTTATCGGTAGAGATTTTAATTAATAACGCAGGATTTGGTAAATGGACTAAATTTCTAGATCAATCTGTATCTATTTATCAAGAAATGATTACGCTAAATATCAGCAGTGTAACGTCTTTATGTTATTTATTTTTGCCCCACATGCTTGCGAACAAAAAAGGCATCATGATTAATATTTCATCTACAGGTGCGTTTCAACCCCTGCCTTATATTGCTGTGTATGGGGCAACTAAATCTTATGTATTGCAATTTACTGAGGCTCTTGCAGGAGAATACGGCTCTTCAGGAGTTAAATTTCTGGCGGTTTGTCCGGGCAATACCCAAACCAATTTTACTCAGGTCGCAAATGCCGATACGAGTGGTATGAAAAGCTCTACGGTTGAAGACGTTGTGTCTGCAACAGTTAAAGCATTAGATAAGAATAAATCAACGGTTGTGGTGGGATGTAGAAATTATTTGACGTCTCAATTACCCCGCATTCTTTCCCGCAAAAAAATGATCAATTTAGTTGAAGGCATGCTCAGAACTCGTGTTGTTGAGTAACCATAAAAATGGTTCGATTTAAAAGATTAAGGAGTTTTCCTTAATCTTTTAATGCTGAAATAACTGCCAGCCATAAATCAAACCTGCCGCAGCCACAACCCAACATAGCGTTGCCAGTCCTAGACAAGACCACATCGACATGCGTGTTGCCAGCACATAAACAGCAACTAAATAAATGGCATAAGGAATAAGTGACCATAGACCAAACAGAGCCGTTTTTTGTAATGCCTCGGCTCCTTTTTGCTGATAAACAATCACGTGAGCAATCAAAGCAAAGGTAGGAAAAAGTGGGACTAAACCAGCAATATAAAATGCCTTACTTTTCGATAAAATCGAAATAATGAGGACAACCCCAGCCCCCAACATACATTTTAAAAATAACGCCCACATGCGCTGATCCTATCTGGTTATTTCCATTTCAAAACGCTGTATTTTGCGCTTTTTAAAGAAAATTAACAGCGACTAAAGCAATCAATGCTGGAACTGCCTGAATATAAATAATCTTTTTACTGGCAGTTAGACCACCATAGATACCGGCAATGAGTACACAGCCTAAAAAGAAGTTGGCAATTGATGTCGCAAATGGTGCATCAACTAATAAGGACCAGAATAAACCCGCCGCTAAAAAGCCATTATAAAGACCTTGGTTCTGTGCCATGACTTTGGTGAGTTTTGCTTTTTCGGCATTATTTCCAAAGGCTTTCATGCCATAAGGCTTGTCCCACAAAAACATTTCTAACACTAAAATATAGACATGTAATATTGCGATAAGTGCAATTAAAATTTGTCCGATCATACGATTTTCCTTTTTATTTTAAAGATATGAAAAAAGATCAGTCTCTCGACTGATCTTTTAGTGTTTTACGGCTTTAGTAATACTTTGCCTTGACGAGCGCCTTGCGTTGCTCTTTGAGCAGCAGTTTTAATCTCATCAAAACTAAATACACCTTCTACAGGCAGAATTAATTTTTTCTGAGTCGCTAGTGTTAGCAGCTCAACGATCAGTTCCTTTTTACGAGCTGCTGGCATTTCTTTATTGACCACACTCGCCCAGAAACCTTTTACTGTCGCTTGTTTGAAAATCAAATCGCCCGATGAAATCTGCATGGTTTCGCCAGTCATACTGCCAAACGAAACGAGTAGGCTATTTTCACTGAGTAAATTCAGCATTTCGCCACTTGCGGTTCCTCCAATCGAGTCCACACCAGCAATCAGCGGTTGGTCGCCGTGAATCTGTTTAACTTGTTCTTTCCAGTTAGGCTGATCAGTCGCAACAACATGCTGAATACCTAATGCTTGCATCTCTGCAATCGCATCAGTACGACGGACCAGATTAATGACAGGTAAACCACGTGCCTGAGCAATCATGGCAACTGTTTTACCTACTGCACCATTCGCTGTGTTTTGGATTAACCATTGACTCGGTTGAACATTTACAAAGTCCAGTAGCATGAGGGCACTAATTGGCATACCAATCAGTTGTGCTGCTGTTTCATCATCAATTTCATTGTTGAGTGGAATAATCCCATGAGCAGGTGCAATAAAGTATTCAGCCCAACTGCCATGCACAGCTGCCACTGCAATACGCTGCCCTACCTGTACATGAGAAACGCCTTCACCCAACGCATCTACAACACCAACCGCTTCACTACCACCAATCGCAGGTAAGGTTGGCTTGTAGCCATAGCTTCCACGTACTGTCCATACATCATGATTATGAATTGGAGACATGATGGTTTTAATACGCACTTCGCCTGCTTTTGGTTCTGGCTTTGGCATATCCGCCTGCTCTAAAACGTCTACAGGTTCGCCAAAATTACCATGGATAATACTTCGCATGCTTTATTCCTCTATCGGTTTTATGAGTTGTTGGGTCGTTTCTAAAGCTAGATGTAGATGTGCTTTGTCTTGCGACAATTTTGTGAGTAAAGCAGCACCTAACCATAACTGATACATGACTTGCGCAGTTTTTAAAGGCTCAATATGTTTTGGAATTGATCCTTCTTGTTGCCCTTCTTTGAGTAGCAAAGCCAAACGTTGCGTTAGTTTGTGCACGCCATCATTGAGAATTTGACGCATGTCTTCTGACAAGTCAGAAACCTCTGCCGCCAACTTCACAATCAAACAGTTTTCAGCCCAACTACCGTTTACAGGATCATCAATCCATGCCTGCCATAAGGCCATTAAACGAGCATGGGCACTTTGCTCACTGCGTTGCCAAAGTTGTTCCATACGAACTTTATAATCAGCCATATATTGCTCGAGCAATGCACAGCCAAATGCCTCTTTCGAAGCAAAGTAGTGATAGAACGAACCTTTGGGTACGTCACAAGCCTTTAAGATTTCTTGCAAACCAACACCGACAAAACCTTTACGTAGTACCAGCTCAAAGCTCGTATCTAAAATGTGTTGTCGCGTGGTTTCACTTTTATTTAATCGTTTCATGCACACATCATAAACAACTATTAGACCAGTCGTCTAGTAAAGTTATGTTGCTGGTTAAAATTTGCTTAGAGTAGAAATCTGAAGTAAGGAATGTTAAAAATACAATCTGCTTATTTAAACAAATTTTGTCGATTGTCGTTTAACCGTCACAATTTGTCGCTTTAAATCATTTTGTACCACTTGAACAATTTTAAATCGTTATCATATATAGGGTCTGTTGCTTATAACCAGTCACACCTCTCTGCGACTGAGCAATCAGCACCTAAATTTTCATCAATATATAATTGAGATGTTTTATGAGCCAAAGTCATATCCGTATTCGAGGCGCACGTACCCATAATTTAAAAAATGTGTCTCTCGATATTCCACGCGACAAATTTGTGGTAATTACGGGGTTATCAGGTTCAGGAAAATCTTCTCTTGCCTTCGATACCCTGTACGCCGAAGGACAACGCCGTTACGTCGAATCACTTTCAGCGTATGCCCGTCAGTTTCTATCGCAAATGGAAAAGCCTGAAGTCGACTCGATTGAAGGTTTATCACCAGCGATTGCCATTGAGCAAAAATCTACCAGTCATAACCCACGTTCAACGGTTGGTACGATTACCGAAATTTATGACTATTTGCGTTTGCTTTATGCACGTGTTGGCACGCCCTACTGCCCTGAACACGACTTACCAATGGTCGCGCAAACTGTTTCTGAAATGGTCGATGCGGTAAAAACGCTTGAAGAAGGCACAGCACTTATGTTGCTTGCCCCTGTCGTTCGTGAGCGTAAAGGTGAGTACAGTAACCTGTTCGAACAACTACAAGGCCAAGGTTTTGTTCGTGCCCGTGTGGATGGCGAAATCATTGATATTGATACACCACCAGAACTCGACAAAAAGAAAAAACATACCATTGAAGTCGTTGTTGACCGCTTCAAAGTACGTGAAGACTTAGGTAACCGTATTGCAGAATCATTTGAAACCGCACTACGTTTAGGTGGCGATATTGCAGTTTTATCATGGATGAATGGTGAACATCCTGATCGCGTTTTTTCTGCAAAGCACTCGTGTCCTGAATGTGATCGCGCAGTCGCAGAGCTTGAGCCGCGTTTGTTTTCATTTAACAACCCGTTTGGTGCCTGCCCTGTTTGTGATGGTTTAGGTACACGCAGTCATTTTAGTTCTGAAAAGCTCATTCCAAATCCTGACCTTGCGATTAGTGAAGGTGCTATCCGTGGTTGGGACCGTCAGCGTCCATATTATTATTCGATGCTGCAAAAAGTTGCCGATCATTTTGGTTTGAAACTTGATACGCCTTGGAATCAGCTAGATAAAGATACTCAAAAGAAATTCTTACAAGGTACGGGCAAAGAAAAAGTTGATTTAAGCTATATCGACGAACGTGGCCGCAAACACACTCGCGTGCAACCATTTGAAGGAATTTTGCCGCACCTTGAACGTCGTTACCGTGAAACTGAAAGTAACTATGTACGAGATGATTTAGCGCAATATCTTTCTAATGCAGCGTGTGATGCATGTGATGGTTCACGTCTTAATGAAATTTCACGTCATGTTCGTGTGAAAGACAAAACTATTGCTGACATTACCCGCATGTCGATTGGTGACGCTGAAAGCTACTATCAAGGCTTAAACCTTGAAGGTGCTAAAGGCGAAATCGCAGATAAAATCTTTAAAGAGATTCGAGAGCGTTTACATTTCTTGGTGAGTGTGGGACTTAACTATTTAAGTCTAGCTCGCTCTGCCGAAACCCTATCTGGTGGTGAAGCACAGCGTATCCGTTTAGCTTCGCAGATTGGTGCAGGTTTAATGGGCGTCATGTATGTGCTCGATGAACCATCAATTGGTCTACATCAACGCGATAACGATCGTTTATTACAAACTCTGATTCGCTTACGTGATTTAGGCAACACGGTATTAGTCGTTGAACACGATGAAGATGCAATCCGTGCTGCTGACCATATTATTGATATCGGTCCTGGTGCTGGTGTACACGGCGGTGTGATTATTGCTGAAGGCACGTATGATGAATTGGCTAAACATGCCGACTCACTTACAGGACAGTATCTTTCTGGCAAACTCAAAATTGAAGTGCCAAAAAAACGTACTGAATCACCACGTCCAGATGAAGTTATCAAACTTTCAGGTGCAGCAGGTCATAACTTAAAAAATGTCGATTTAACAATTCCGCTCGGCATTATGACTTGTGTGACTGGCGTTTCAGGTTCGGGTAAATCAACACTGATTAACCGTACTTTGCTTCCATTAGCTGCAACACAACTCAATGGCGCAACGACGTTAACCGCTGAAAAGTTTGACTCGATTGATGGACTTCAACATCTAGATAAAGTTGTTGATATTGACCAAAGCCCGATTGGCCGTACACCGCGTTCTAACCCAGCGACTTATACAGGGTTATTTACGCCAATCCGTGAGTTATTTGCTCAAACCCCAGAGGCAAAAGCGCGTGGTTATAGTGCAGGTCGCTTCTCGTTTAACGTCAAAGGCGGACGCTGTGAAGCCTGTGAAGGCGACGGCATGATTAAAGTCGCGATGCACTTCTTACCAGATATGTATGTGCCTTGCGATGCATGTCATGGCAAACGTTATAACCGTGAAACGCTTGAAGTCGGCTATAAAGGCAAAAACATTTCTGATGTTTTAGAAATGACGGTTGAAGATGCTGCTGAATTCTTTAGTGCAATTCCAGTCATCCACCGCCGCTTAGAAACCTTAACTCAGGTGGGCTTAGGCTATATTCGTTTAGGTCAAGCCGCTACGACCTTATCTGGTGGTGAAGCGCAACGTGTAAAACTTGCGCGTGAGTTAGCAAAACGAGATACGGGTAAAACTTTATATATCTTGGATGAACCAACAACAGGTCTACATTTCCATGATATTGCCAAGTTACTCGATATTTTGCATGAGCTACGTAACAAGGGTAATACCATTGTGGTGATTGAACATAACCTTGATGTGATTAAAACAGCAGACTGGGTTGTGGACTTAGGCCCTGAAGGTGGTTCGGGCGGTGGTATGATCATTGCCGAAGGCACACCTGAACAAGTGGCAGAAGTTGAGATTTCCCATACAGGTCGCTTCTTAAAACCGATGTTGAAGCAATAAAATAAAAAGCCGGAAATCATTTCCGGCTTTTTTTACCCCTCAACTGCATTTCGACCTCGGGCTTTTGCTCTTAAGAGTGAACGGTCAGCTTTTTCTAAAAGATCTATCCAACTCGCCGCTCCGATAGCAAAACCAATACTGACAGACACATGCAACTTTTCTTCTGAACCAGATAAATCAATCTCTTCTAAAGAAATCGCCATCCGTATTTTCTCTGCTAAAAGACGAGCATCTACAAATTGTACTTGCTCTAGCAATATTAAAAATTCATCACCCCCATAACGAACAATTAAATCCGAACTTCGAATATTTTGCTTTAATTGCTCGGCAATACTGACAATGACGCGATCACCTACAATATGCCCATATTGGTCGTTCACCTGTTTAAAACGATCAATATCAATAATCATTAAACAGGTTTGCGTAAATTTTTGAGGGTAACTTTCAACAATTTTTAAATATTCAGATAAAGCTAAACGATTGGAGACTCCGGTGAGTGGATCAGTATTGGCAATATTCTTTAACTGAAATTCAAAAGCGTCCCGTTGTTGCAACATACGTTGTAATCGGTCAATTGCTTCAAATAGGGAAAAAAATTCACCTTTGGTGGTGACATTCATCTCATCTTTACAATGATCAGAACTATGCGATAAATCTAAAATTAAAGTTCTCGCTTTAATTAAAGGCGAAAATACTCGTCTTTGCGCATATATCAGAGTAAGTAATGCTGTTGCTAAAGAAATTAGAGAAATAAATAAAGTTAAAAAGAAACCATTTCGAGCAATTGCATTTTCTTGAGTGGCAATGACCACACTCTCATTAAGAATATAACTCTGCAAATCAACCACAGTGGTAAATTTACCTACAATTGCTTCGGTTAACTGTGTACCACTTAAAAAATATGGTTCGCTCTTTTGGCTTTCTTCTAATAGCCTTTCTACAATCGGAATACCCTGATCTATAAACTCTGTTTTCACTCTAGAATATAACCGACGGTATTCTGGAGTTTTTGCCTGTTCAGGCTGTAAGGTATCGACCAAAATCCATAGATATCTAGCTTGATGTTGAGTTTGTAATGAACGAGCACGATTATTACTTGGAATCTCTTCATTAAAACTGACGGGAGCAATAATGTTAGAGGCCATACGCCCAGCCTGATCACGCATATCAGTTAGAACGATAATAAGCGTAAAGTAATTAGAAATACGGCTGTCTTTACTTTTTAACTGCAACATTAGTTTTTGTAGTATTTCTCTACAGTTATCCCATGCGCCAAACATTCCTAAAATGGCATTATCCAGTTGAACAGAAGTTCTGGCTGCATATGGAGTTTCACCATAATAATCAACGACACGTCGGGCTTGTCTAAGATTTTCTTTGAAATTAGTTTGGAGCTCATTTGCTAAGGAAACATAACCAGCTTGTTTTAAAATTAAAATGCTTGTATCAATTTGCGCATCAACGATTAAACGAAATTTTTTTAATTCTTGCTGATTTTTTACCAAATCATGAGGACCACTCGACATCATTTTATTAGCAGGAGCACGTTCCTTAGAAACTTTATAGGCAATATCGGCTACTGCTCTTAAACTTTTTATTTCAGCTAGGGCTTGTCTAGTTTTTATATAATCCTGATAGCTTCCCACAATAAGAGGTACTGCCATGAATAATAAGGATAAAATAATAACCAGCATAAAAAAGAACAGTCGATTACTAATATGCTCTGAACGTAATCCTGACATTTCTAGCTGGTACTCCGTAAATGTCCTGCCATTTTTAATACGATATAAATTAGGCTTAAATCCATCCTAGCATTTTAATAACTAAAATTTCATCATTAACCCCTTCATTTCTTTTTTAATAATTATACGATCCCTAAATTTTGTCAGCTTAAATAACAAAATGAATCGAAAAATTGAATGCTTTTTATAAAAAAACTCTATTTTACAGATTAAAGATTTTTAATCATGATAGTAAAAACAGTATTTACTTGTCCTCTTGGATGCCTCTCCCAGCATCCACTGCCCAGCTTTAAGCTGGGCTCTTTTTGGCCTCTCATTTTTTCAATAAAATTCACATAACTCTTATTTTAATTTTTAGATTTTCTTACAGATAAAAAAAAGCTCAACCTTGGGGAAAGCTGAGCTCGTAAAATCTGATGTGTTCTACACATCGTATCTGGGCAAGCACTTTAAATCCTAAAAAACGTTAGGCAGTGAACTTTGCAATCGAATTATGTGATTTACCTCTACCTTTGTAAAGTTGATTAAATTAATCAGGATTAAAATTTTAATCGTTTTTTCAACTTAAAATAGAGATTTCTTTTATTTTATTCACTTATATAATAATTAAGAATAGTTAAATTTTTTAGTTAAACTAATCCAAATATTGTTAACTATTCCTCAAAATAAAACGAATTTGACAATAAAATGGCGGTTTTTTACTCACATTGTAAACACAGCTATATTTTTGTTAATGTTAAAACCGATTAATGCAATCTATTTTTCCAATCACAATTGTAATATCTTTTTAACATTTACTTCTTAATTCTTAATGAAATATAATTATTAGCTTATTGTAAATGTTCATTTTTTTATCAGGTTGACAAACCACTTTTCATTTGATTAGTTTTTCACCAATTTTAACATAAGTGTCAAATATCTTTAACATTACCTTTTCTAGATTATTGACTTCATAAATTGTTACAATACAATGACCCCAGCTTTATCTCTTGTTAATGCTGGAAATGATTATGAAAAAACTTGGTTTAGCCACTGCTGTATTATTAGCCATGACCGGTGCTCATGCTTATCAATTTGAAGTTCAAGGTCAATCTGAATATGTTGACACAACTGCAAACGATAAAAACTTCACTGGTGACGTTGCTGGTACATTCTATTTAAAAAATGTTGATACCGCTAAGGGTCCTTTAGCTGAAGCAGCTTTCTTGAACCAAGCTTCTAGCGTATCTTTAGGTTATAGCTACCAACAGTATGACCAAAACAACGGTTTGAACTACCACGTTGGTACATACGGCGTTAAAGGTGAGGCTTACGTTCCTACTCCTTACCTTCCTGTATACGCTAGCGCAACTTATAACCACACTGATGTTGATGGTAAAAACGCTATCTCTCGTGATGACAACGGTGACCGTTATGCATTAGAAGTTGGTGCTATGTTGTTACCTAACTTCTTAATGACTGTTGGTTATACAAGCGTTGCAAACCAATTCGCTTTAGATAACTTCGGTATCATCAGCAACGGTATCTACACTGCTGCGAACCAAACTGCTGCGATTCAAGACGACCAAGATGCTGTTACAGCTCGTGCTAAATATGTAGGTCCAATCGATGGAACTAACATGGCAATTGGTTTTGAAGCTGCTGGTGCTTTCGGTCAAGAAAACCAATACGGTTTGAAAACTGACCTTTACTTAACTCCTAAGTTAAGCGTTGGCGCTTCTTTCGTTGGTAACGATGGTTCAGCTGACATCAAAGGCAATGACCTTGGTGAATTCCGTCAAGCTTGGGGTGGTAACGTAAACTACTTCATTACTCCAGCTGTAGCAGTTGGTGCATCGTACATGAAAGCTGACGTTAAAAAGTCTAGCTACGATACACAAACTATCGGCTTAAATGCTAAATTCCGTTTCTAATTTAATTTAGAAATCGAATTAAAAAAGGACTCAATTGAGTCCTTTTTTTACAGCTAAATTTAGCTTCGTACAATATTTAAGAAATATAAATGGCGTTCATATTGATCGATAATGTCTTGGATCAAATCCTCTTGGGTCCAATCCATTACATCATAGTTCTGTCCACCTTCTCTTAAAAACACTTCGGCTTGGAAATATTGCCCATCTTCGGCTTCAGTACGTCCAATTAAAAAACTTGGTGGTACTGTTTCACGTGAAACAACTTTATAAATAAAATTAATTTCATTGTGATGATCGACTCGAAGCTGCATCCCATCCTCAAGTTGAGTAATTGAAACTTCTAAATGACGGCGTCTAAATTCATGTTTGATATTTTCAAACGCACGAGCTACTTGTTTTTCGATATATTCTCTAACCTCTTCTTCACTATGAGGATAGTGCATGATTAAACCTAGCCGCTGTTGCCAGCTTCTTGGATTATGAATGGCACGTGGGGTAATTCGAGCTTCCTGAATTGCTTGCATTTTCGTGACATCAAGATGCAATGCTTTTATTAATCCCCAACTCATGAACAGCATAACCACAGTAAACGGCAATGCGCTCATAATGATGGAAGATTGAAGCGCAGCCAAACCACCGACTAACAATAAAATAATGGCGAGTACAGCCATCAGTACTGTCCAGAACAAACGCTGCCAAGTTGGTGAATTTTCAGTTTTTGCAGTTAAGTAGTCTGTTACCAATGCTCCCGAGTCAGCAGAGGTCACAAAGAATAAAACAACTAAAACGGTAGCCAAAATATTCATGACACCTGACCACGGTAAGTGTCCTAAAAACTCAAATAGAGCTACTGATGAGTCTTGCTGAACAGCCTGAATAAGAGTGTTTTGATGTTCATGAATAATGCTAAATAATGCAGCGTTTCCTAAAAAGCCCATCCAGATAATGGTAAAGCCTGTCGGGATGAGGAGAACCCCTACAATAAATTCTCGAATGGTACGACCACGTGAAACCCTTGCGATAAACATACCCACAAATGGCGACCAAGAAATCCACCAAGCCCAATATAAAATTGTCCAACCACCAATCCATCCATTCGGCTGATAAGCGTATAAATTGAATGTCATGGTAAAAAGGTTAGAGATATATTGCCCAGTGTTTTGAATAGTAGTCTGGAGTAAATAAATACTAGGACCAGCGATAAAAACAAAGACTAATAATATTAAGGCTAAGACTAAGTTTAGCTCTGATAAACGTTTAACCCCTTTATCAAGACCTAAGAACACAGATAAGGAAGCTAAAATGCTCACAAAAATAATGAGTAATACTTGAATATGGGTGCTTTGCTCGACACCGAACAAATAATGTAAACCAGAGTTAATCTGGGTAACGCCAAACCCGAGAGAAGTTGCTACACCAAATACTGTACCAATGGTCGCGAATATATCGATGCTGTCACCCCAAGGCCCATAAATCTTCTTACCAATGAGTGGATAAAGGGCTGAACGGGTCTTTAACGGTAAATTATGTCGATAAGCAAAATAGGCTAATGCCAATCCGACCACTGCGTAAATAGCCCACGCATGCAAGCCCCAGTGGAAGAAGGTCACCCTTAATGCTTGCTGTGCCGCCTCAATAGTCTGAGCATCTCCACTTGGTGGATTAACATAATGCATGACAGGTTCGGCAACCCCAAAGAACATGAGACCGATACCCATCCCTGCTGTAAACAGCATGGCAAACCAAGACCCATTATTATATTCAGGCTGACTATGGTCAGGTCCTAATTTAATTCGACCTATTGATGAACAGGCGATATAAATCAATAAAATGAGAAAGAAGGCTACAGATAAAACATAAAACCAGCTAAATGAATCGGTGATCCATTGTTTTAATTGCTGCGTTAGAAGTTCAAAAGAACTCGGGGCGATCACAACAACTGCCAAGAAAAAAGCAATGATAATGACCGTACCAAAAAATACGTTAGGATTAACGTTTGCGAACCAACCTGGTTGTTTGGAAGGCATAACTCCTCCATGTTATTTTAATGAAAAGTGACAGGCATAAAGCCAATAAAGACATTCACAGAATGAACAAAGTTAAATCTTTCAATAGAGAAAGCCGATAATACTTTAAATAAACTTAAATAATATTGCAGTTACAAAGGTGTAAAAAATTAAAACACCTTCTCCTTTATTTGTCAGAATCTTTCTTTGTTGGGTGGGCAATGTACTGTAGAGCAATTAAACGTGTGACAATCAAAGCGAGATACATCACGCCACAAAACATTTGTAGCATGGCCAAAACGCGTGCTGGTGGACTAAGTGGCATTAAATCAGATAAGCCTGTTGCTGACTGTAAGCTAAAGCTCAGGAACAGTAGATCTAACCAAGTCTGTAAATGATGAACATTGTTTGGGTTTTGGAAGCTAGCCGGAATCAATAGCTGACAAATGTTGTAGAGGAATGCAAAGCCCCAAGCAAGCAAAGTAAAAACCGCGGCGGCTGCAAATAATTCATCTCTTGTTAAATATCGGTCAGCAAACATATAACGAAATAAACCGTAAGCAGCCGAGAAGTAAGCCAGCGCTTCACAGCTATGGGCAAAAATCTGGATCGTTAAATTGCTATAGCCCAATAAAATAAAGACTGAGGATATAATCGCTCCACTGACAAAAGTTAATCCCAGAAAAGTAAACATTGGGGTTTGGCGAATCACTTTGGCAATAATAAGTAAGGCAAGCACTCCTAAAGCCCACGTTAGGGTCCGGTAAAATACATCATGAAAAGTGAGCATGGCCAAAATGAGTAGGATAAATTGCACAAGCAGCAACCATGCAGAAGGTAGCAGTCGAAAGCTCGCCCAGAAGTCCATAATAGATCGCATTTAATTATTTTCCTTTTTCATTATGTTTTGAATTATAGGAAATCATACTGTACAAAAAATAGGACAAACAAGTTGTTCTTTATTAAAGAGCTTCTTTCACTTTAATGTATGAGATCAACAAAAAAAGCCCCGCAGGGCTTTTAATGAGATAGATATTTAATCCATTTTGATTTTAGTGATCTGAGGCACCAGAAGCACCGATACCTGTCATTGAACGAACGTATTGGGCATCGAATGCAGCACGCTCTTTTTTAGCACGTGCAGAGTTGTCAGTCACCGAGAAGAACCAACAGCAAAGGAATGACAATGGCATCGCAAATAATGCAGGACCATTGAATGGGTTAACTGGTGTATCAGAGATTTTTAAAGTATCTACCCAAACCGCTTTAGACAGAACAATCAGTACTACTGCTGTTACAAGACCAACCACACCACCGATAACTGCACCACGAGTGGTTAAACCTTTCCAGAACATTGATAGAACAAGAATTGGGAAGTTTGCACAGCATGCCACAGAGAACGCTAAGCCCACCATGAATGCTACGTTTTGTTTTTCAAACAAGATACCCAAAATCATGGCAAAGATTGCTAAACCAAGTGTCGCAATTTTTGACATACGAAGTTCTGAAGCTGGAGTCGTTTGACCTTTCTTGAATACGTTAGCGTATAAGTCATGTGAAATTGCAGATGCACCTGAAAGTGTTAAACCAGCAACAACAGCAAGAATCGTTGCGAACGCTACTGCTGAAATGAAGCCCATGAATAAGTCACCGCCTAAAGCGTCACTTAAATGCACGGCTGCCATGTTGTTACCACCAACAAGTTCAAGCTTGCCTGATACTGCCATTTTTGCAACATCAAGGAATTGAGGGTTGTTTGATACGAAAAGGATCGCACCGAAACCAATAATGAAAGTTAGAAGATAGAAGTAACCAATGAAACCTGTCGCAACCACAACCGATTTACGCGCTTCTTTTGCGTCTTTTACAGTGAAGAAACGCATAAGAATATGTGGAAGACCCGCTGTACCAAACATGAGTGCCAAGCCAAGAGACAATGCATCAATCGGGTTTGCGGCAAGTTTACCCGGACCCATAATTTTTGCAGCTTCTTCAAAGCTTACGCTGTGAACTTTACTGAATACTTCAATTGATTGAGTGAACATATTGCTAAAGCTGAAACCAACCGCTTTCATTACCATGAATGCCATGAAAGTCGCACCACTGAGTAACATGACCGCTTTAATGATCTGTACCCATGTTGTTGCCAACATGCCACCAAAAATTACGTATGCCATCATTAATAGACCAACGATGACAACAGCGATGTTATAGTTCAAACCAAATAGTAATTTGATGAGCTGGCCCGCGCCTACCATTTGAGCGATCAAATAGAATGCGACAACCACAAGCGAGCTTAAGGCAGCTAAAGTACGGACCGGTTTTTCTTCGAGACGGAATGACACTACATCTGAAAGGTTGTATTTACCAAGGTTACGTAAACGCTCTGCAACCAAGAATAAAACGATTGGCCAACCTACCATAAACCCAAGAGAATAAAGTAAGCCATCAAAACCCGAACTAAACACCATCGCGGAAATACCGAGGAAAGATGCAGCTGACATATAGTCACCGGCAATTGCCAATCCATTTTGGAAACCGCTGATTCCGCCCCCTGCGGTATAGAAATCTTGTGCTGATTGAGTTTGTTTTGCAGCCCACTTAGTAATAAACAAAGTGAAACCAACAAAGATCAAGAACATAATAATGGCATGCCAGTTAGTGGCTTGCTGTTCGGCTTCACCCAAATCTGGACCAGCCATAGCAACAGTTGAATATAGCGATGCTGCTGCCAATAAGGCTTTCGCTTTTAATGAATTCCATTTCATATTAGTGTAATCCTTTCTCATGCGTGATGGCTTCAACTTCCTTCAACGCTTCTTCACTCAACTGGTCAAGGGTATTGTTTGCGATATAGGAATACACGCCACACAGTAGGAAAGATAAAACAATAATTCCTAAGCCTAGTGGAATACCCCATGTCGTTACACCACCACTAAATGAACTCATTAAAAATTCTTTGTTGTAGCCAACAAGTAGCATAAAGCCTACATAAAGCACTAACATAATGATTGTGAGCGTCCAGCTTAATGCACTTTTTTTCTTGACCATCTTTTGAAACTTTGGATTGCGTAGAATCTGTTCTACTTGGCTCTGATCCATAACCAAACTCCTTGCCTGTGCCCAACCTTGGTCACTTTTTTAATAGTAGTTTCTCATTATTAAAATTAGCAAAATAACGTGTAATTCGTAACTTAGACTTTGGTCGTTAAAATTTAATCAATTTATAGCTTTGTTTCTGCTTGCGGTATGATAGGCGCAAGGTTTTAATCATGTAGGTCATATGAACAGCTGGCTGATTATTGGGGTACTCACTCTTTATATAGCACTCTTATTCATTTGTGCTTTTTTTGGCGAGAAGCATGCTAGTCGCCTGAGTACACGTGGCCGGATGTTCTTGTTTAGTTTGACCTTAGGTGTTTACTGTTCATCTTGGACATTTTATGGTGCAACCGGAGCTGCCGTCCGAGAAGGCGTCATTTTCTTACCTATTTATTTAGGTCCGCTGTTATTTGTCTGGTTTGGTTACGATATCTGGCGACGTTTAGGTCGAGTACGTCAGCACCACGCGATTTCCTCAATTGCTGACTTTGTTGCTGCACGTTATGGCAAAAGCGGCGTATTGGCATCGCTGGTTACGATCTTGGCAGTTATTGCGATTATTCCCTACCTCGCCCTACAGTTACGTGCAATTGCCTTAAGTACATCAGTCATATTGGAGCAAAATGCTCATATTCATACGACTACCAATAGCGTATTGCTATTAACTAGTGTCCTTGCGATCTTGGCCATGATTTTTGGCACAAGGCAGATTGCGAATACCGAACAGCATGGCGGCCTCATGTTAGCGGTGGCATTTGAATCTTTTGTAAAATTATTCGCCCTAATCTGTGTCGCTTTATTTTTTATTTTTGAAGCACCCGCGAACTTAGTACAAGTCTCAGCCGACGTAAACCAAACCTTTCAAGAAGTTCAGTTATTTGGGGTGCCTGAAACTTTCTGGATTCAGACATTATTGGCAGGTCTGGCAATAATCTGTTTACCCCGCCAGTTTCATGTGGCTGTTGTCGAATTACGCGATGAAAAGCACATTCGCGGTGCACGTAAATGGTTTGCGGCTTATCTCATTCTAACAATTTTAGCAATTATCCCAATTGCAAGCTGGGCCTTGCATGCAGCGCCAAAATTCCTAACAGTGCCTGATGTGGCAGTACTCTCATTACCCCTGAGTTATAACCAAGAGTGGTTAGCCCTACTGGCCTTTTTAGGTGGGTTCTCTGCATCAACAGGCATGTTACTGGTTTCATCTGTTGCCCTGTCTATCATGCTCAGTAATGACTTGATTATGCCTGCCCTGTGGCGCTTCAAGTTGCTTTCACGACATGACAAACATCTACCTAAAGTTCTTAAATTCAGCCGTCGTATTAGTATTGTCGCGGTGATGCTACTTGGCTTTTTATTCTTCCATTTCTTTAATGATATTAACCAGCTTTCAGTATTTGGTTTATTAGCGTTTAGTGCGGTTGCTCAATTTGCTCCTGCACTAATTGGTGGATTGTATTGGCGAGGTGGAAGTCGCCAAGGCGTTTATGCAGGTCTTATTGTTGGATTCTTAATGTGGAGTTACACATTACTATTTCCAACCATCTTACGTAGTTTGCCGGAAGCCTATCAAGAAACAGCCCAAAGTATTTTGCTTTTTGGTCCTTTGGGAATTAATGCATTACGTCCAGAATCACTTTTTGGCTTTGAGTCATTTGCTCCACTTACACACGGCGTTATTTGGTCGCTTGGTTTAAATATTGTTTTATATATTTGGATTTCTAAAATTTACCGCCCAAGTGTGGCAGAACAAATTCAGGCAGAAAGCTTTTTTTATTACGAAACTAAGCCCCTGCCATCTCCCCATACCTCTACCGATTTAACTTATTTACCGCACGATGCTGCACGTTTAAAAGTAGGCGATTTATTTGCGCTTGCTAAAAGAATTACGGGTGAGCAACCCACAACACAAGCGTTCGAGAACTTTTGTGAACAAAATCATCTCACGCTTAACCCGAATAGTATCGCCAATGGCATGTGGTGGCGGTTCACCGAGCAATATCTTGCGGGCATTATCGGGGCCGCTTCTGCACGTACATTACTTACCACAGCAATGATTAATAATGGTTTGGCATTAGGCCAAGTCGCCAATATTTTAGACCAAGCCTCGCAATGGCAACGTTTCAATCAAAACTTGCTGATGACCATGATTGACCACATGACCCAAGGGGTAAGTGTGGTCGATAAAAACATGTGTTTGGTGGCTTGGAATAACCAATATTTAAAACTGTTTGGCTACCCTAAAGATTTAGTTTATGTGGGTTGTCCAATTGCCGATCTGATTCGTTATAACGCTGAACGCGGCGAATGCGGCCCCGGTTCAGTCGAAGAACATGTTCGCAAACGTTTACACTGGATGAAAGTCGGAAGTGCGCATGAATTTGAACGAATCCGTAAAGACGGACGCGTTATTCAAATGCGTGGTAATCCTATTTCAGGTGGGGGCTTTGTAACTACCTTCGCCGACATTACAGCTTTCCGTGCGAATGAGGCAATACTTGAGGCACGCGTAAAAGACAGAACCCAACAACTTGCCGATGCCTTAACCGAGCAACAGCTTGCGCGCGAACAAGCCGATATGGCCAATATGTCAAAAAGCCGCTTTATTGCTGCGGCAAGTCATGACTTATTACAACCTATGCACGCTGCCCGTCTGTTTAGTACTGTTCTTGAACAAAGCATTGCAACTGAAGAAGACCGTCAGACTCTACAGCAACTTGACCGTGCTTTGTATGGTGCAGAAAGTATGCTCTCTGCCCTACTAGATATTGCGCGTTTGGAAGGCGGCACCATACAACCAAAAAGACAGCCTTATCCTCTGCACGATTTATTAAGCGACCTCGAACTACAGTTTAAGTCGATTGCTGCACAACGAAATATTTCATTAAAAGTTCATGATGTATCGTTCTGGATTGACACAGATCCACAGTGGATACGACGCATTATTCAAAACTTTGTGAGTAATGCACTGCGTTATACAGCCAAAGGCCGAGTGATTGTTGGTGTATTACGTTCAGCACAAAAACCTGGACACATTCGAATTGGTGTCTGGGATACAGGTCCCGGAATTGCCGAAGAGCAACGTATTAAACTATTTCAAGAATTCGAACGCTGTGGGCATTTATCACCTTGGGGCGAACAAGGTTTAGGTTTGGGGCTTGCTATTGTGCAGCGTATGACGGGTTTGTTGAATTATCCAGTCCATGTCTATTCACAACTCGATAAAGGCTCCTGCTTTATGATTGAGGTTCCAGTGGTAGAAGCTCCAAAAGTGATAACCCCAACCGTACAGGCAGTACCTTTAAAAACCAAAGCCTATCGGATTTTATGTTTAGACAATGATGAAACCATTCTTGAGGGTATGAGCAGCTTATTAGGTCGATGGGGTTATGAGGTTTTTAAAGCCACTGAACCTGAACAAGCACTTGAAATTATTCAAAAAGAGAATATTCAGGTCTGGCTTATCGATCAGCATTTAAACAACAACCAACTCGGTGTCGATTTTATTTTGCAAAATCGTCAATATGATGTTCCTGTTGCTTTAATTACTGCTGACTCTCATCCTGAGTTACCTCAACAATTGAAAGAACTGAATATTGTTTTACTCAAAAAACCGCTTAAACCAGCTTCTCTAAGAGCATGGCTATCGGGTCTTAAAATTGCCAGCGAGACAGATTAATTTTTTTCTCCCAAACCTTTTAATAAGTTTGGGAGAGATTTTTGGCAAAAATTATTGGTCTAATTTAAGCCAATAGGCAGAACTGCTCAAAAAGTCTACTTTTGTTGATTAAATAATTGGCCAAACTTTCCAATAGCCCTTTTTCTATGGCAAAGCTCACCTTTTTTGTAAGTGAACACTTGTATACTTAGTTACAATTTCATAAGCTTCTGTTTTTTAAAATTATAATTAGATAAAAACAACCATATACGACTTTAGTCGTATTCTACTTGCATTCTTCATGACACATAAATATTCAAAACCAATTTATTCTATGTACAGCTATTTTTATAACCCATTTCCATATTAAGCACCCCTGCTCACGAATTAATGCAAAGGACAATTGCCATGAATATTTCTGATAACAGCCCGCAAGGCCAACTTTCGTCTCAACAGTTTTATCGTCAATACAGTGCCAATGCTTTACTTCCTGAACTAGATTGGCAAAGTATTTTCCCTCACAGTAAGCTCAATGAAGCCCATATCAAAGCGTTAAATACAATTTATCAGTGCGCCGTCCCCCTCGCACTTAATGTATTTCATGATCTAAATTTTGATGTATTTGCACCTGCGGCTTATCATCCGCAAGGTTTAGGTTTATTTGATAAATTGGCACAACAAGAAGAAAATTTCTTAAAAGTTCTTAGCGCTGAAAGTGAAAATCTTGACCATGACACACGTCATCAAATCTGGAGCATGCTACTCCGTGGCGGCGCTGTACTCGTTTTCAAAGCTTGGCTTGGCCATGTCAAACTCGGCGAGAATCAGTTAGATATGACTCAGTTTGATGAATTATCGGATTTACTCTTTATTAAAACGCATCCAGATCAACTTGCTGAACGACTCCATGTTGATGAAAAAGCAAAACTCGACCATATCTTCTTGATGTATGGCAATGATATTTTTCTTGATCGCTTCAACAGTCTAGAAACAGCTGCTTTATTTGTTGATTTAGGCGTTTATGATGCAGCCTTCTTAAGCCTACGCGATGACCGCGTGGCTGAATATTTAAAAATGAAAGGCTATGTGACTCAAGAACAAATTGATGATTTGCAATGCGCACTTAATCCATTGTACTGCGACAGCCTAACACCAAAGCAAGATTGCCTTGCTTAAGTGGCACACATAAAAAAGACCTCAATCGAGGTCTTTTTTTAGATTTTCTTATCTTCAATATTTAATGCACTAATGGCCAATACGGCTTTTGTACGGGTTTTCACACCTAATTTTTTAAAGATAGCCGTTACGTGAGCTTTAATCGTTGCTTCTGAAACATCGAGCTCATATGCGATTTGTTTATTTAACAAACCTTCCGCAACCATCATCAAAACACGGAATTGCTGAGGTGTTAGAGATTGAATACGTTCAGCTAAAGCCGTTTCATCTGCTGCTCTCGGGTCAAGGTTAAGATTAGATGGCAAGTTAGGTGGCAACCAGATATCACCCTCTAAGACTTGACGAATCGCTTCGCCAATATGACTTGGATGAGCCGACTTAGGAATATAACCCATCGCACCATGAGCGATTGCACGCTGAATGATTGAAGTTTCTTCATGTGCAGAAACAACAATAATCGGAATAGATGGATACTGTGCTCTTACATAAACCAGAGCCGAAAAGCCTGAAGCACCCGGTAAATTTAAATCGAGTAATACTAGATCAGGTTCTGCCCCATTTTCCAAACGCTCATAAAACTCATCAACCGAGGCTGTTTCATGAATTTGTGCCTGTGGCAGGCTATAACGTACTGCTTGAATTAAAGCATGACGAAACAAAGGATGATCATCAACGATTAAAATATTCATAAGCGATTAAAGTAATCTTGAGCATAAGTATGGCCTATTGTAACCCTACTATTTAGATGAAAGATACGTTCATCTTATCCATTTTTATGCAAAATGTTGATAAATGCAGAACTTAGCCAAGATTTTGAGATGTTTTTTAACTTTTAATCAAAATTAATCTGTTTTTTATATAAGCTTCCTTTTTATTATAAAAAATATATCACCTATAATTATATAAAATAAAAACAGCAACTTAATAAAAAATCAAAGTATAAAAATCCACTATTTATCTTTTATATTTAAAACTGATAAGGTTGACCAATTTCGTTATTTTACAGTTCACCGTCATTGTTGATTAATAAGTCCAATCTCTTGTTTTAGGCTTAGGAACCAAATTATGACTGGTATCACATCACCAAAACCTTTAAATATCGTTGCTGTTTCTGGTGGCTTAAATACCCCATCTAAAACGGAAAGTCTGGTTCAAGCCATTCTTGATGAATTATCAGAAGCAATCGATATTAAAGTTCACTTTATTAAATTAAGCGAAATCGGACCTCTATTAGGCGGCGCATTTTATCGCAACCAACTTCCACAGCGCGTACAAGATGACCTTGCAGCAGTTGAAGCAGCAGATGCTTTAATTGTAGGTACACCCGTTTACCGTGCATCTTTTACAGGTCTTTTCAAACATTTCTTCGATTTTGTTGAACAGACTGCTTTAGTCGATGTGCCTGTACTTTTAGCAGCATCAGGCGGTAGTGATCGTCATGCACTCGTACTTGAACATCAACTACGTCCATTATTCAGTTTCTTTCAAGCACAAACTTTACCAATTGGCGTATATGCGACAGATCGTGACTTTACCCCTGAATATACGGTGAAAAGCGAGCAATTATCAGATCGTATTACGTTAGCAGTAGCACGCGCATTACCAATTTTAGAATGGGCGCCAGCGAAGGGTAAACGTGCTGAAGTAGTTAAACCTAAATCTCAGCAAGCAAATCAAGAGCTTGGTATTAACAAGCAAATTGAGCAAGAAGAAGTATTGCCTTCAGCGGCTGTACCAGACCTTGATGCGGCAGAATCTCGTTTGCATCACAAGTCTGGCAAATCATTAACGCATGTTGCCTAAATGCAATATCGCTAAATAAAAATAACGAATGGGGAGAGTGAACCATGACGCAATTACAACAACCAATTAAATTTGCTTATTGGGTACCAAACGTAAGCGGTGGCCTTGTAGTGAGTAACATCGAACAGCGTACAGACTGGAGTTATGACTACAATGTTCGACTTGCACAGGCTGCCGAAAACAATGGTTTTGAATATGCGCTCACCCAAATTCGTTTTACGGCTGGGTACGGGGCAGAAAACCAACATGAATCGGTAAGTTTCAGTCATGCATTACTAGCAAAAACTGAAAAATTAAAGGTCATCGCGGCTATTCTGCCCGGCCCTTGGAAACCGGCACTTGCCGCTAAACAACTTGCAACGATTGATTATTTAACTCAAGGCCGTATTGCGATTAACGTAGTGAGTGGTTGGTTCAGAGGCGAGTTTGATGCCATTGGTGAAGAGTGGCCTGAGCATGATGAACGTTATGTTCGCTCCGAAGAATTTATTCGCACACTAAAAGGAATCTGGACCACCGATAACTATAGTTTCGATGGTAAATACTATCAGTTTCAAAACTACACACTTAAACCAAAACCTCTGCAAAAGCCTTATATTGAAGTGTTTCAGGGCGGCAGTTCACGTGCTGCACGTGACATGGCGTCTCGCGTATCTGACTGGTATTTCACTAACGGTAATACGGTAGAAGAAATTCAAAAACAAGTCGAAGATATTCGTACTAAAGCAAAAGCCAATAATCACCATGTCAAAATTGGGGTAAATGCTTTCATTATTGCTAGAGATACCGAAGAAGAAGCAAAAGCGGTACTTAAAGAAATTATTGATAAAGCCAACACTGAAGCCGTAAATGCATTTGGAGATGCTACACGTGAAGCAGGTGCTGCTTCACCAGAGCAACAAGGTAACTGGGCAAAATCAAGTTTTGAAGACTTAGTGCAATACAACGATGGCTTTAAAACCAATTTAATTGGTACACCACAACAAATTGCTGAGCGTATTGTGGCACTTAAAAATGTAGGGGTTGATTTGATTCTTTCCGGATTTTTACATTTTATTGAAGAGGTGGAATATTTCGGAGAAAAGGTTCTACCACTCGTTCGCCAGCTAGAACTTCAACAGGAGAAGGAGGTAGAAATCCAAGCTAAATCAGCCTAAAAAACCCCAGTTAAAACAGCGCAAGATAATAAAAACAATAAATTAAAAATAAAGAATTTATTGGCTCCAAGACTCGGCTTGGAGCCTTTATTTTTTAGGATTTCTCGACTTCTCGAATCACAGTTTCAACTGAGTAACGGCACCATTTTGAAAGTTTCTCGATAAATTCATTTAAGGCAGCGGGTTCAAAATGGCTGACAATCATATAGCAAGCATTGCCCATGACTTTAAAGCATTCATCGATTTGTTCGTATTGCTTCACTAAATTTTCAATTTCTTCAAATGCGCGTTGTTCATTTAAATGCAAATGAATAAATTGTTTATGCGAATATTGCACAGCAATAGTGTAGTTTTTGATAACCCCTGCATCCATTAACTGAGCAATTCGAGCACCCACCGCCTGTCCTGTTCGATGGACGCGCTGCCCAATGTCTTTATTTGTCAGACGAGAATCTTGTTTGAGTAATGCAATAATTTTTAGATCAATCGGGTCTAATTCAATATTCATTTTTCATGGCGAAAGAAAACTGGCGGTAATGCTTTCATCTGACTATAGCCGATTTTTCAAACAGAGAATAATCTTGTTTTATCTCATATCAACAAGAGTAATCTCATGAAACAAGCACTATTAGTTATCGATGTTCAAAATGATTATTTTAAAAATGGCAAAATGGAATTGGTTGGGCCAGATCAAGCGCTAGAAAAAATAAAGCAGCTCGAACAATATTTTAACGAGAAAAACTTGCCCATCATTTATGTGCAGCATATTAACCCGCCACAAGCGAGTTTCTTCCAAGAAAATACAGATGGGGTTTTACTTCACCCTGAACTCAGTGCTGGCAGTGATTCATTAATTGTGACAAAGCATTATCCAAATAGTTTTTTAGAAACCAATTTAGATGAGCTTTTAAAAGCACATCAAATTGAGCAACTCGTGATTACAGGCATGATGACGCATATGTGTATTGACTCAGGGACACGTGCAGCCAAAGAACTTGGCTATCAACCCATCTTAATTGCAGATGCAACCGCAACTCGCGATTTAAGCCATGACGGAAAAACTGTAAAAGCTGAAGACGTACAAACTGCTTTTTTAACTGCGCTGAGTACGTTTGCAAATGTAGAAAATACTGCTGACTTTTTAGCAAGCTTTTAATAGAAAGCAATAAAAAAGCCCCAGATGGGGCTTTCTTAAAATTAGTTTTGCTTATCAGGATAAACTGTTGCAATTAACTGATCTACCACAGCAGGTTCAGCCAAGGTTGAAGTATCACCTAAACTATCTAACTCATTCGCTGCAATTTTTCTTAAAATACGGCGCATGATTTTACCGGAACGGGTTTTCGGTAATGATGGAGCCCAATGCAGCGCATCTGGCGAAGCTACTGGCCCTAGTACTTTACGTACCCAGTTGATTAACTCTTTACGCAGTTCTTCCGACTCTGGAACCCCTGCCTGTAAAGTCACGAAAGTACAAATACCTTGTCCTTTAATATCATGAGGCATGCCCACCACTGCTGCTTCTGCGACTGATTCATGCGAAACAAGAGCACTTTCAATTTCAGCTGTGCCCAGACGATGACCTGAAACGTTTAAGACATCGTCAACACGACCTGTGATCCAGTAATAGCCATCTTCATCACGGCGAGCACCATCACCCGTAAAATAAGTATTTTTAAAGGTCGAGAAGTAAGCTTCAATAAAGCGGTCTGGGTCACCCCAAATGGTACGCATCTGGCCTGGCCATGAATCTTTAATCACAAGGTTACCTTCAACCGCACCCTCTAGCTCATTACCCTCACCATCTACAATGGCAGGTTGGACCCCAAATAACGGACGTGTTGCTGAACCCGGTTTTAAAGCTGTTGCACCCGGCAATGGCGCAATCAAAATACCGCCTGTTTCGGTTTGCCACCATGTATCAACAATCGGGCAGCGGCCTTCACCAACAACGTTGTAGTACCAGTTCCAAGCTTCAGGGTTAATAGGTTCACCGACCGAACCAAGTAAACGCAGGCTGCTACGGTTACTTTCGCGTACAAACGAATCACCCTCTCGCATCATGGCGCGAATTGCGGTTGGAGCTGTATATAAGATAGAAACTTTATGTTTATCGACTACGTGACCAAGACGTGCCCATGTTGGGTATTGAGGCACGCCTTCAAACATTAAGGTCGTGGTACCATTTGCTAGCGGTCCATAAATTAGATAACTATGTCCTGTAATCCAACCGATATCGGCTGTACACCAATACACATCATCTTGTTTTAAATCGAAGACCTCTTTAAAGGTACTGGTTACATAAACTAAGTAACCGCCTGTCGTATGCAACACACCTTTCGGTTTACCTGTAGAGCCCGATGTATAAAGAATAAATAAAGGGTCTTCTGCCTTCATTGGTTCTGGAGGACAGTTTGCATCAACCTCCATAATAATGAGGTGATACCACAAATCACGGCCCGGCTTCATTTCAATCGGGTTTGCATTACGGTAAACCACAATCACATTTTCAACACACTCAGTACCCGGCAATGCTAAAGCCAAATCAACATTTTCTTTGAGTGGTAATAGTTTTCCGGCACGTAGACTTGAGTCAGCGGTAATCACCAGTTTAGCTTGGCTGTCTTCAATACGACTTGCTAAAGAATCTGGCGAGAACCCACCAAATACCACACAGTGAACAGCACCAATACGGGCACAGGCTAACATGGCAATTGCAGCTTCTGTCACCATTGGCATATACAGTACAACGCGGTCACCTTTACCAATGCCATATTTCTTTAAAACGTTGGCAAAACGGCAGACTTCATCGTGTAATTCTTTATAAGAAACGATTTTATGACGAGAAGGATGGTCCCCTTCCCAAATAATTGCAGGCTTATGTGGATGTTCTTTAAGATGCCTGTCTAGGCAGTTTGCTGACACGTTCAACTCACCATCAGCAAACCATTCAATTTTGAAATTGTCTTTGTCAAAACTGGTATTTTTAACTTGGGTAAATGGCTTTATCCAATCGACAATTTTAGCTTGCTCTGCCCAGAATTCATCTGGGTTCTCGATAGAGTGTTGATAACGTTTAAAGTAGTCTGCTTCAACAGTACGAGCTGTTTTTTTAAATTCCTCTGGTACTGGATAGATCTCATTCATACGCAACTTCCTTGATCTTGTGCATCCCATCTCGAGACTGTGGCTATTATTTTACTGGATCTTATTTGCATGCCTTTGCAGTATGATGACTCTTTCAAAGCCTAGACAATGCGACTTTGGTCATATATTAACCACTTACTCAAGCATACGAAATTATGAACATTTTTATAAAATTAAGTTGATTTAAAACATTTGTCTATAGCTTTTACTTTTATAATTTTTTCAATATTTGATGGTTTTGATCATCAACAAAGATTATTTTGTCTCTCATATGCAACCTAGGAATAAAATAATATGTTTGCCCAAACAACTTCCTCACGCCCACCACAGCTGCCTTTAAAAGATAGCCCTTTTTCAATTCATGGCCGTTTTAACCGTATGAGTTATTTAGGTGGATATGGACTGATTTATTTAGTCACAATCGTGGGTTATTTTATTCTGGCCTCCTTTCTTGGAAGTTTTCAGCTTTCAAGTAATTTATTTAATTTTGAGTTTTATAGCTCTCTTTCTGGCCTCAGTGCTTTGGTGGTATGGGCTTTTTGGCTATTCCTGATTTATTTAAATGTTGTTCTCGTCGTGCGACGTTTGCATGATCTAAATAAAAGTGGTTGGATGGGATTACTACTATTCATTCCAGTTGTTCAGTTCTTTTTTATGATTTATTTACTACTTGCCTCAGGTACACCAGGTCCAAATCAATATGGTCCATCTCGACCATCAACGTTCATAGAAAAGTTAATGGCTTGGTTTATTTTATTCGCTATTTTAATTAGCCTTATTTCTACCGCAGGCTTTTTTTACTACTTCTCTGGTACCGATACTATTCAAACCCCGTCACAAATCTTACAAAAAGGAACGGAATACTTTTAATTAAAAAACACTTTATTATTCAGATGAACTCATTATAGTAGGCGCACATTTTATCTCCTACTATAATGAAGGCCGATCATCGCTTTCATAATTTTTTAAAATAGAGACTTGTCGTGGCTGATGAACAAAAATCCTTAACGGATGTTGCAAAAAATACAGGCGAACTTTTGCAAGAAGCAGGTACTAAAACCACTCAAACGGTTTTAGCCCATACCGAAAAGTATCATGATGCCTATACCACCATTGATAAAATCGTGGATAGCTTCTGGGAACGTGTGCCTTATATTTGTATTGCGATTATCGTTTTTATTATTTTTTGGCTACTTACCAAATTATTTAAGTTCTTTGTTCGTAAAACCTTAGAAAATCGCTCTTATACGCGCCAAAACCTAGTGTTGGTTCTAAACCGTGTAGGAAGTACGACAATTTTATTTTTTGGATTCTTAATTGCACTTGTCATCATGATCCCGGGTTTTACCCCAGGACAACTTATGAGCGCATTAGGGATCGGTTCGGTCGCAATTGGTTTCGCATTTAAAGATATTTTCCAAAACTTGCTTTCAGGTATTTTGATTTTATTGAGCGAACCGTTCCGTATTGGCGATTCAATCGTGGTCAATTCACTTGAAGGAACTGTTGAAGATATTCAAATTCGTGCAACATTCTTACGTTCACCAGATGGCCGTCGTATTGTTATTCCAAATGCAACTGTTTATACAAGTGCATTAACTGTAAATACTGCCTATCAACAACGACGTTGTGAGTTTGTAGTTGGCATTGGATATGACGACGATGAACAAAAAGCTAAACAGATTATTTTAGATATTCTTAATAATGACCGAAATGTACTGAGTCAGCCAGCCTTCTCGGTTAACGTTACAGCTTTAGCAGATTTCTCGGTTAATCTGACTGTACGTTGGTGGGTTGATACCACTGAAACTGATATGTCCTCATCTACAAGCACAATTCAAGCTCAAGTAAAACAAGCTTTCAATGAGAACGGAATTAATATTCCTTACCCAATTCAGGAATTAAAAATGGCTTCAAATCAGCCACTTTTAAATCCAGAAGCATCAACTAAACAGACGACCTAAAATATAAGAAATAGACGTTTCAGTTCTTAAAATACGGTTGCCTAAGCTCACAGCTTGGCAGCCGTTTTTTGTGAGCAAATCAACTTCATAGGGAATAAAGCCGCCTTCGGGTCCAACGACTACACTGCATGCATGCGGAATATTAACTGGCATGCTCTGCTCGGCATATGGATGAGCCACATAGGCGGGACTTTCCTTTGAAATTAAGTTTGGTAGAACATCTTCAACAAAAGGTTTAAAGCGTTTATATAATTGAATTTCAGGAGCAATGGTGTCGCCTGCTTGCTCAAGCCCTAAAGTCACATAGTTATCAAGTTGTTGTAAAAATGGAGTTTGCCAATAGCTTTTATCTACCCGATAACTATGAATCAAACTAATTCTTTCAACACCTAGAGTCACACTATCCATAATTAAACGGCGTAAAACTTTGGGCCTTGGTAACGCTACGATTAAATGTACTGGAAGTTTTGCAGGTACAACTTCTTCAGTGATAGGTCGTATACAAACTTCTTGCTCATTCATCGAAACAATTTCAGTGGTATAGCGTGCACCATTACGAACACCAACTTTTAGATTTTGGCCAACCGTAATATCAAGATGTTCACGCAAATGCTGTAATTGGCGTTTTGAACGGATTGACCATAAATCTGACTGAACATCGTCAGGTTCTAGTAAAACGATATTCATGGTTTTTCGGCCAAATACCGATTAATTACGCCAATATGTTTTTGTAATGAACCTTGGTTACGCTGCAAAACTTTATGCGCCTGCTCAACCACCTGCTTTGCTTCTTCAGGCTCAGCTAAACATGCCATCCAGATTGCTACAACTTGCTCAGCGTCTTGAGCAATGAGCACACCATTTTCATCAATAAATTCATCAACAATGGTTTGGAAATTAAAGTAACGAGGTCCAATTACGGTTGGTACATTTAAAACCATAGGCTCTAAAATATTATGCCCACCACCTGGTTCATTAAGTGATCCACCCACAAAACATACCTGACTTAAGGCATACCACAACCAAAGCTCACCCATACTATCTGCCAGATAAACCTGTGTACTGGTGTGAATACTATGATTCATACTTCTACGGTGAGTAATTAAATCTAGGTTTTGGCAAATTTCAAATACTTCATCAAAACGTTCAGGATGTCGAGGCACGACAATACAAACTAAATCTGGATCTGACTTTAGATAAGGTGCAAGTGCCTGCAAAATTTGTTGTTCTTCTGGCGCATGCGTACTGGCAATTGTCA
This sequence comes from Acinetobacter sp. 826659, assembly GCF_000588515.1. Classification (NCBI taxonomy): domain Bacteria; kingdom Pseudomonadati; phylum Pseudomonadota; class Gammaproteobacteria; order Moraxellales; family Moraxellaceae; genus Acinetobacter; species Acinetobacter sp. 826659. The sequence continues at coordinate 276,014 of NZ_JFYD01000003.1, forward strand.
GGACTTTACGCTGTCCCAAATACCATTGTTGTTGTAATTGCTCAGCCTGATTTATAAAAGCCTCTGGCGCATGGATATCAAACTTAATATTTCCAACTACCTGACTTTTTTGTTGATCTAAACCAAGTTCTACATAACGTTGTCGAGTCGCATTATCTTGTGCCAGCACCCAGTCAATTTGTTTCAGCATTCCTGCTGTTAGACCTGAAACACGGCTATAACCTTTAGCTGATTTTTCTGATAATCGCGCATTTAATAATAAACAAGGAACCTGTTGTAGCTTGGCTTGATCAATTAAATTTGGCCAAAGCTCGGTCTCAACCAATGCTAAAAGTTTTGGCTGGTACAACTCAAAAAATTGTTTTAAAAGATGCTTTTGATCAACAGGCAAATAAACTGCTTGAAATAAATCTAAATAAGGTGCTTTTAAAAATAACGATTTGGCACGCGCCTGCCCTGTCTTCGTTGTATTAGTAACTAATACAGGTTGACCGAGTTTAAGATAATGCTCGATTAAAGGCTGGGCAGCATTGGTTTCTCCAACCGAAACAGCATGGAACCAAATTGCTCTTACATTTTTCGGAGACTCAAACGGCCCAAATCTTTCAAGACATTCCTGATTATATAATTCCTGGCTTTCTGCACGTCTTTTTATCCGCCATTGGTAAAAAGGTTTTAATAAATGGAGTGCGGTGTTGTACCAAAAAGGGGTCGCCAAGCGGTTTGCCTCAAATAGTCAAAGTTTTAAACTGGAGAAAATATAACATAGATAGAAAAAATGGCAGAGTTTCGATACCTAAACTCTACCATTACAAGAAAAGCGATTTACTAAATTCAGCAAATCATAATTTCAAAGATATTATGAAGCTTCTAGTGCTGGATAGTCTGTATAACCTTCAGCGCCTTTAGCATATAAAGTTGTTGGTTGAAGTTCATTTAATGGCAAGTCTTTTTCTAAACGCTGTAAAAGATCTGGGTTAGCAATATATGCTTTACCAAAAGATACAGCATCTGCCTGACCTTCACGCAAGATACGTTTTGCTGATTCTGGTGTTAGGTTCTCATTGGCAATCCATACACCATTAAATTTTTCGCGAAGTTTAGGACTAATACTATCAGCAGCTTCATATTCACGAGAGAAAATGAAAGCAACATTACGTTGGTTAAGTTGTTCAACTACATAACCAAAAGTTGCTAATGGGTTTTCATCTCCCATATCGTGTGAATCACCACGCGGTGCAATATGAACACCTACTCGGCCAGCGCCCCACACTTCAATAAATGCATCAATGACTTCTAATAATAAACGTGCACGGTTTTCAACAGGACCACCGTATTCGTCATCACGTTGGTTGGTATTACTTTGAAGGAACTGGTCAATCAAGTAACCATTCGCTGCGTGTAATTCAACACCATCAAAACCTGCTGCTTTAGCCAGTTCTGCTGAATGTTTGTATTGAGCAATAACTTCTTGAATCTCTTCAATTGAAAGTGCACGCGGTGTTACATACGGACGTTTAGGACGCAATAAACTCACTTCACCCGCAGGTTGGATTGCACTTGGTGCAACAGGAATATCACCATCTAAAAGTTCAGGATGCGAAATACGGCCTACATGCCAAAGTTGAGCTACAATTTTTGAACCTTGAGCATGAACTGCCTCAATAATTTTATTCCAAGCTTGTGCCTGCTCTTGTGACCATAGCCCTGGGGTGTCTGCGTAACCCACAGTTTTTGAACCAATCACTGTTGCTTCAGTCAAAATTAGACCGGCATTTGCACGTTGTTGATAGTATTCAACCATTAAATCATTAGGCACTCGGCTTTCACCACTACGCGCACGCGTTAATGGAGCCATTACCAATCGATTTTTGATTTCAAAATCACCAACCGTTAAAGGAGTATTGAGTTCAGCCATAATCGCCTCGACTTACACTTTTAATAATTTAAAGTGTTTGTTTTAAATGTTCGATATATTGCTGAATCAAAGCTTCGTTACGTGAAAAATAAGACCATTGACCATATTTTTGGACCTGAATAAGCCCCGCCTGCTGTAACACAGACAAATGATTAGACATCGTAGACTGAGCTACTTTACCCAAACGTTCAATATGACCTGCACAAACACCCTTCTCAAAACTACCACCACATTCTTCCACCGGTAAATAATGTGCAGGTTCTTTTAACCATTGCAAAATTTGCCGACGTAGAGGGTTGGAAAGGGCTTTGCTAATTGCATCAATATCCATAGGCTCAACACGTCTTTTAAACGAACAAAGCTTTGTTCAGCATTTCGAAAATATAATATCGCATTTTTTCGATATTCATATCTATTTTTTTCGATATTCATATCTATTTTTTTCGATATTCATATCGTATTTTTTCGATTAACATTCGAAAACTGAACTGCTTTGCCGTTTTAATCGCTAAAAATCCAAGAGTTCTACATATTCATAGATGAACTGTATTTAAACTAAAAGTTCAGCAGACTCTTATAAACCTTGTTTTAAACTCGCTTCGATAAAACGATCAAGGTCACCATCAAGAACAGCACCTGTATTAGAGTTTTCAACACCGGTACGTAAATCTTTAATACGAGAATCATCTAATACATATGAACGAATTTGGCTTCCCCAACCAATATCAGACTTCGAGTCTTCTAGAGCTTGAGCTGCTTCATTACGTTTTTGCATTTCCAATTCATACAAACGTGCACGTAACTGTTTCCATGCGTGGTCACGGTTAGCGTGTTGCGAACGCTGGTTCTGACACGCCACCACAATACCTGTTGGGATGTGAGTCAAACGCACAGCCGAGTCGGTCTTGTTAATATGCTGACCACCAGCACCAGATGCACGGTAAGTATCAGTACGAACATCAGAAGGGTTAATATCAATTTCAATATTGTCATCAACCTCTGGTGAAATAAATACCGCAGAGAATGAAGTGTGACGGCGGTTGCCACTGTCAAATGGTGATTTACGAACTAAACGGTGTACACCTGACTCTGTGCGTAACCAACCGTAGGCATATTCACCTTCAACACGAATCGTTGCTGATTTAATACCTGCTACGTCACCGTCAGACACTTCCATAAGTTCTGCTTTAAAGCCATGACGTTCAATCCAGCGCATATACATACGTAAAAGCATAGACGCCCAATCTTGTGCTTCTGTACCACCTGAACCTGATTGAATCTCTACATAGCAAGGATTCGGGTCCATTGGGTTACTAAACATACGACGGAATTCAAGTTTAGCCAGTTCATCTTCGGCAGCCCCAAGCTCAGACTGAACATCTTCAAGCAGGCTTTCATCGTCGGCTTCTACAGCCAAATCTAACATCGCTTTTGCATCTTCAAGCTGTGTAGATAAGCCATCCAATACATTAATAACGTTTTCTAGTTCACCTTTTTCTTTCGCCATTGCCTGAGCACGGCTTTGATCATTCCAGATCGCAGGGTCTTCTAACTCACGTAAAACTTCTTCTAAACGTTCTTTTTTCAGATCGTAGTCAAAGATACCCCCGTAGTGTTTGGCTACGATCAGTTAAGTCTTTCAATTGGTTTAGATAAGGATTAATTTCCACGCGAGTGTTCCCATAAGAGCAGATAAACAGTCAATTATTTTAGCATAGCTGCGGTTATCTACGAACCCGCTTTGTATTTCTCATCATATTTCATCAATTTAATTTATAAATTTTCTTCAGTTCAATTTAAGATTAATTGGTAACATCCTCATACAAAATTGGGTACTTTTACAGCATTTTTTATGATCTACACAAAATATCCTCAATTTTAATAAAATAAAACATTATGTTTTTATACTTTAAAATCAATTTGTTAAATTAAATTGATTTACATAAATATCACACGGTTACAGTACGGTTACTTGCGCAAGATTGACGACTAAGCTTTTTCGTCTAGACTAAAAGTTGTAACAAAACATTTATAAAATCGCTTTTTAGAGGGGAGAGATTCCATGAAAAAACTAGCAATTGCATCAGCTCTTTTATCTGCACTCGCAGTGAGTGGCGCAGCAAACGCTTACCAAGCTGAAGTTGGTGGTTCTTACAATTATCTTGATCCAGACAACGGTAGCAGCGTAAGTAAATTCGGTGTTGACGGGACTTATTACTTTAATCCTGTTCAAACTCGTAACGCTCCACTTGCTGAAGCAGCTTTCTTAAGCCGTGCAAGTAACGTTAAAGCCCTTATCAACTATGGCGATAACAGCGGTACAAAAGATACTCAGTATGGCGTAGGTGTTGAATATTACGTTCCTAACTCAGATTTCTACCTTAGCGGTGATGTAGGTCGAAATGAGCGTGAAATTGATAACACTAATTACGACCAAAAAGTAACTACTTATGCAGCTGAAGTAGGTTATTTACCAGCTCCAGGTTTATTACTTGCTCTAGGTGTTAAAGGCTACGACGAAAAAGACGGCAAAGACGGCGCTGATCCAACAGTTCGTGCTAAATACGTAACTCAAGTAGGTCAACATGACGTAAACCTTGAAGCGTTCGGTGCGTTCGGTGACCTAGACGAATATAAAGTTCGTGGTGACTACTACATCGACAAAACTTTAAGTGTTGGTGCTGATTACTACAACAACGACTTAACTGATAAAGATGAATTTGGTATCAATGCTAAAAAATTCTTAAATCAGCAAGTAAGTGTTGAAGGCCGTGTTGGATTTGGTGATAACGACAACACTTATGGTGTTCGTGCAGCATACCGCTTCTAATCAAGCCTAAAGTCATAAAAAAAATCCGCTCAATTGAGCGGATTTTTTATTGGTTTAAATGTACGATGCGTAATTGTAAATTCACATTACCATTAAATGCATTACGATCTATTTCATAGACCAAATGTACATAATCCCGCATTGGGTCAAATTCAAAACGGCCTGCTGCATTAAAAGCAATTGCATCAAAACTGTATTGATCGAGTGCTAATTTAAGCTTCAAATGCGTTTCTTTAAGCCAGCGATAATCAACAACTTTAAAATGCCCCTCAAACTGAGGAAAAGGGAATTTTTGTCCCCAAGGCCCCAACTGTTCTATCCAATCTAATGTATTTAGTTGCAAAGCCGAAGCAGGGAGTTCTCCATCCGTCCATAGCGTTGCTTGAAACAAAGATTCTTCCATTGCTGCAATGCAATTGGTAAATGCAGTTTTAAAAGCTTCGAAGTTTTCTTTATGTATGGTTAAACCTGCTGCTGCTGCATGACCACCAAAATGGCTCACCAATTCTGGATGTTGTTCAGCAACCTGTTCAATCGTATCTCGAATATGAACCCCATCAATTGAACGTGCAGATCCTTTTATATGAATACCATCTTCATCAGGTGCAAATACAATAGTGGGACGATGAAACTGCTCTTTTAAACGCCCCGCTACAATTCCAATCACACCTTGATGCCAGTTTTCTTCGAAGAGTATAAGAGCTGGAGGAACGTCTTCCTTCGAGAGCTGCAAGCTATCTAAAGCAGACAAGGCTTGTTGCTTCATCTCCCCTTCGATTTGACGGCGCTCTATATTTAATTGATTTAACTGTCTCGCGATCGGATAGGCAGATTCCATAGTGTCAGCTAATAAACATTCAATGCCTATACGCATGCTCTCCATGCGTCCAGCAGCGTTAATACGCGGACCTAAAACAAAACCTAAATCTTGTGCACGCAAAGATGAAGCCTCACGGCCAGCAATATCTAGCAACGCCAATATTCCGACTCGGCATTGATGTTGTTGAATACGTTTTACACCTGCATCAACCAAAATACGGTTGTTATAATCTAGAACAGCAACATCCGCATACGTTCCCAAAGCAACCAAGTCTAGATATTGAGTGACTTTACTTGTACTTTTGTTTTGCTTGTTACGTAAACTTGCTAAATTGGCCAGCACATAAAATGCAACTCCAACACCTGCAAGCGCCTTACTTGGGAACTCACAACCTAACTGATTTGGGTTTACAACTGCTTCTGCAAGCGGTGTTTCTTTAGTCGTTAAATGGTGATCTGTAATAACCACTTGCATGCCCAGCGCGTGTGCTGCATCAACTCCAGCATGGCTGGAAATTCCATTATCGACTGTAATTAATAAATCGGGTTGATAAGTTTGATGTGCAAGCTCTGCAATTGCGGGGGTAAGCCCATAACCGTATTTAAATCGGTCTGGAACCAAATAGTCGACTTGTGCCCCCATATCGCGAAGCACCAATACCATTAAAGCTGTGCTAGTTGCACCATCGGCATCATAATCACCGACAATAACAATTTTTTTCTGCTCATCAATAGCTTGATCTATTAATGCCACAGCAGTTTCTAATCCCTTGAGCTGTGGAGCTAATAAATTCTTAAGCTTTAACTCTAATTCCTGTTCAGATTGTACCCCACGCCTTGCCAAAATTTCGGCAATAAACGGAGGCACGCCCTGAAACTGTTCAGGGCGTGTCAATAAAGGTCTTTGTTTGATTTGTATTTTTGTCATTTAAGGCATCAGTCGGTGCAGCGTCCATTGACCGTCGATTTTTTCATAACTCAAGCGGTCATGTAAACGATTTGGTCGCCCTTGCCAGAATTCATAATAATCTGGCTGCAAACGATAGCCTCCCCAGAACTCTGGTTTATCAAGCACTTCACGACTTGTAACTTGCTGTTGTAAGTCTTGAAAACGTTGCTGTAACAGCTCTCGGCTTTCAATCTTACCACTTTGCGGCGTACTGATATGCGCTGCAATCTGGCTATCACGTGGTCGTTTACGATAGTAATCTGTAGACTCTTGCTCAGCAATTTTGACTACATGACCACCAACTCGCACCTGACGCTCTAGACTTGGCCAGTAAAATAATAATTCGGCATATGGGTTTTCTGCCAAATCGATACCTTTCTGACTGTCGTAGTTAGTATAAAAATCATACCCAGCTTCTGTAGCCCCACGTAACAAAACTGTTCGAACATGAGGTCTGCCATTCGCACTTGCTGTCGCTAATGACATTGCATAGGGTTCATGCAAATTAGCTGCTAGAGCATGGTTAAACCAACCAAGAAACTGCTGATGAGGACTAGATTCAACTTGCCCCTCATGCAATTCTCCTTGCTCGTAGCTTAAGCGTAATTCACTTAAATCTTTAATGACATCACTCATGTCATGCACCTTATGCGACTTGTGCTTGTGAACGAACTGAATCTGCTAAATGCTGAGCTAAAGCATTCACTTCTTGCTCATCATCACCTTCGACCATAACACGAATTACAGGCTCTGTACCTGACTTACGAATCAAGATTCGTCCACGTCCTTTGAGCTGTGCTTCTGCTTTATCAAACTCGGCAACCAATGCAGGGATAGAATACGGATCAAGCATTTGTTCTAAACGTACATTCACAAGAATTTGTGGGAATAGTTTAAAGTCTTGAACCAGTTCATGAAGAGCCTTATTTTGCTCGACCATCACGGTTAAAACTTGAAGTGCTGCAATAATCGCATCACCAGTTGTGCTCTTGTCTAACGTTAAAATATGGCCAGATGGTTCCCCACCAGTAACCCAACCATTTTCTTCTAGGGCTTGTAATACATAACGGTCACCAACCTTAGCACGAACAAAACCAACATTCGCTTTTTCAAGTGCGACTTCGAGTGCCATATTACTCATGACAGTGCCCACTACGCCTGCTGGCTTATTTTGAGCCTGAGTCGCTAAAATATATAAGATATGGTCGCCATCAATTAAGTTACCAAACTTATCGACCATCACAACACGGTCAGCATCACCATCAAAGGCAATCCCTAAATCTGCTTCGTGCTCAACTACAGCTTTTTGTAGTTTTTCAGGATGTGTTGAACCACAACCTTCATTAATATTTAAACCATCTGGCTCATTATATAAAGCAACAACTTTTGCCCCTAACTCACGGAAAACCGAAGGACCAACGCTATACGCCGCACCATGAGCACAGTCCAACACAATCTTTAAATTATTTAAGTCAAAGTGGTAAGGGAAAGTAGATTTACAAAATTCGATATAGCGACCATTCGCATCATTTACACGAACACTTTTACCTAAGTTTGCCGTGTCCTCAATAAACAAATCTTTTTCTAATTCGAGGTTAATTTCTTCTTGTAGAGCATCTGGTAATTTTTTACCTTCGCTTGAGAAAAATTTAATACCATTATCAAAATATGGGTTATGTGATGCAGAAATCACGATACCTGCATGCGCATGTAAAGCACGAGTAAGGTGCGCAATTGCTGGGGTCGGTAATGGGCCAAGCAAATGAACATATACGCCAGCAGCGTTTAACCCCGCCTGCAAAGCAGACTCTAAAATATAACCAGATAAACGAGTGTCTTTTCCTAATACAACAAGTGGCTTATTTTTTGGACTCGTTCGTTTTAATACCTTCCCTGCAGCAAAACCGAGTTTTAAAGCAAACTCTGGAGTAATAGGCATTTGCCCAAATTTTCCACGAATACCATCCGTTCCAAAATAACTCATAGCTTATCTCATTTTTACGCCACTTCAGCCGTGGCTTACTTCATATATGGCAATTCCGCCATATCTCTTTTCGTCAGATTTACTTTACACCAAAAACAAAAAGCCGTCAGTGTAATGACGGCTTTCTTCATTGTTTTGGTTACGAAAATCTAACCAACACGATAGTTTGGAGCTTCTTTAGTAATCGTTACATCATGAACATGTGACTCAGACATGCCTGCTGAAGTAATTTTCACAAATTTCGCATTTTGGCGAAGATCTTCAATCACAGCTGAACCTGTATAACCCATCGAAGAACGTAAACCACCCATCATTTGATGAACGATGTTACCCATTGGGCCTTTATAAGGAACACGGCCTTCGATTCCTTCTGGTACTAACTTCTCAGCACCTGCTTTTGAATCTTGGAAATAACGGTCAGCAGAACCAGTTGCTCCCGCCATCGCACCTAATGAACCCATACCACGATATGCTTTGTAGTAACGACCTTGGAAAAACTCAACTTCGCCCGGCGCTTCTTCAGTACCCGCAAGTAATGAACCAACCATTATCGTACTTGCACCCGCACCGATTGCTTTTGCCATATCGCCAGAGAAGCGGATACCGCCATCTGCAATTAAAGGAATTTGATCTTTTAGTGCACTAGCAACGCTGTCAATCGCAGAAATTTGTGGCATACCGATCCCAGCCACAATACGTGTTGTACAGATAGAACCAGGGCCAATACCTACTTTTACAGCATCTGCACCTGCATCTAATAATGCTAATGCAGCATCACCAGTTGCAATGTTGCCACCAATCACTTGTACTTGAGGGAAGTTTTGTTTCACCCAACGTACACGTTCAATTACACCAGCAGAGTGGCCATGCGCTGTATCAACAACAATTACGTCAACACCAGCTTCAACCAATGCTTCCACACGACTTGGTGTATCAGCACCTGTACCTACCGCAGCACCAACACGTAAACGACCAAGATCATCTTTACAACTGTTTGGATAGCTCTCAGCTTTGCGGAAGTCAGTTACTGTAATTAAGCCTTTAAGTTCGTTGCTCTCACCAACGACTAAGACTTTTTCAATACGGTGTTTTTGCAATAATGCTTGAATATTTTCTTTAGACTCGCCTTCACGTACAGTGACTAAACGATCTTGGCCTGTCATGATGTTGCTAACAGGTTGCTCTAAATTGGTTTCAAAACGCGTATCACGGCCTGTCACAATACCAACAACCTTGCCGTCTTTAACAACAGGTACACCGCTAATGTTATTAGCGCTGGTGATTGCGATGAGTTCACATACTGTAGTTTCAGGCGTTACAGTGATAGGGTCTTTCACCATACCCGCTTCGAATTTTTTCACACGGCGTACTTCTGCAGCTTGAGCAGCAATATCCATGTTTTTGTGCAAAATCCCGATACCACCATTTTGTGACATAGCAATCGCCATACGTGACTCAGTCACTGTATCCATTGCAGCTGAAACTAATGGGATATTTAAATGAATGCCGCGAGTTAAACGTGTCTTTAAAGAGACATCTTTTGGGAGAACAGTAGAGTAGGCAGGAAGTAATAAGACATCATCGAAGGTTAGCGCTTCTTGAACGATGGTCAGCATAACAATCTCACTGGTAAATTCCGTGAGCTATTATAAACAAATTTCAATGCAATTTTCATATTATCTTTGCCTTTTTCAGCAATAGATATAGAGCTTCTCCAAATAATTCCCACTTATTATAGTTTTAACGTTATTTTTTAATCGAGGTTTTTGCAACCCAGAATTTTATCTGGGTTGATCATTAGACATAATATTTAGCTAGGGCAGCTAAAAATTCGCTCAGTCATTAAATCTACGCCGCATGGCAAGGTCTCAATCCAGTCCAAAAACTGATTGACCATTTCTTTACCAATAAATGGACTACCATGCTGAGGCACAATCATTTCAATATCCATTTGGCGCACCATATTGACCCACAAACGGATAACTTTATTGGAACACATATAGCGTTGGTGAAAAGCCTTCATTTTCATGACGTGCGTATCGAAATCTTTTAAAGGCTGATTAGCATCTTCAACAATCGAGGCACCCATATCGCCAGAAAACAGAATCTTAGCAACTGGATCATAAAACTGAAAATTACCCACCGAATGTAAGAAGTGAGCGGGAACTACCACAAGCTTGGATTCTCCTAGAGTAATCACTTGGCCGCGGTCAGGTAATTCAATAAGACGGTCTTCCCAATTCCCTTTCATACGCTCACTCATAAATGAGGAATTTAGGTGTGGTAAAAAACGTGCCCATAATTTTGATGCAACAACTTTAGCATCGGTATAAACCAGCCAGCGTGGCATTGAGGTAATAATGTCTGGATCTTGATGCGAGGCCATCACATAGTCCAGATTTTTCAAACGTGTATATTTATTTAATTCCATCGTTAATGGAACGTAGGTCAAATCGCCACCCGGGTCTATTACAGCAGCGCGCTCATGGTCAATAATTAAAAATTGATTGGCTTGGATGCCTTCCCCTTTAACCAAGCTGGTAAAACTAATACATTTATGTACGCCATTGTCAAATAATATCTGCGATGTTGTTTTTTCAAACCCCATACAATTCCCCAAAAAAACTTTAAATATTAGATATTTTTATATCCATAATAAAATAAAGGGATTCAGTAACTCTTGCAATAAACTACTTTATTTTTCTAATAATATTTTAAAATTGATTTTGCTTTTCTTATTTTATAAATGAATCATAATGTTATTTAAAATTAACCCACAATAAATTAAAATAATTCTCATTATCAAATTTACTTTTTGTGCTGCTTAGGCCTCCCATGAATCAACCCTTCCATTTTTCAACATCAAAAACATTGTTAGCAGTTGCTATTTTTACTTCGATGACAGCAAGTCACGCTGAAGAAATAACAGAACAACAAAATTCGACCAGTGTTCTCCCCACGATTTCTGTTAAAGCGCAAAAAGAAAGCACTTCACCTTATGTCGCAACGAAAGCAAACTCTGCTTTAAAATCAGACGCACCTTTATTTAAAACTGCTCAGTCGGTTTCGGTAGTAACCCGCGAGCAACTTGACCAAAAACAAGCAAAGACACTTACAGATGCACTTGAAGGTGTTGCTGGTGTTGGAGCTGGGAAACTTGGTCGTCGTGGTTGGGATGATTTCATTATTCGAGGACAAACTTCTTCTGATTCAGTTTATGTAGATGGCTTAAGAGTAGGCCAAAATACGTATGTTGCTACTGAGTTATCAGGCATGGATCAGGTACAAGTTTTAAAAGGGCCTGCATCTATTAATTTTGGTTTGGTTGCTCCAGGAGGTATGGTCAACTTAGTGACTAAACGCCCTCAAGCTGAAAGCTTTGCTCGGGCCACTATGACTTATGGCAGCTACAACCTTAAAGAAGGAACGTTCGATTTAAACTATAGCCCTAATAATAGTGAAAAAGGTGCTTTCCGTTTAAATGGTCGTATCTCGGATCAAGATGACCCAACAGATTATGTATATTTTAAAAATTACTACATCTCCCCCTCTTATAACTTTGACTTAGGGGATAACACTGATCTCTCTGTCATCGCAAGCTATCAGCATCGCGAATACATTCGTCAACAAGGCTTACCTATCATTGGTACCTTAAAAGATAACCCTAACGGCGCTATAGACCGAAGTTTATATATTGGTGATCCTAATTTTGGTAAATATGAAGCAGATGTTTACCGCACAGGTTATACCTTTAAACACGCTTTTGATAATGGTTGGAACTTTAACCAGAATTTTGCTGTACAAAAAACTGAAATGGATGGCAAAGCAGTCTTTGCTCAAACTAAAAAGTTTTGGACTGACTCAACTTACACAACAATAAATCGAGCAAATAACAGCCGCCACCAAATTATTGATAATTTAATCTTTGCCATCGATAACCGTTTAAATAAACAATTTGATCTATATGGCATGCAACATGACGTTAATATTGGAGTCGATGCTTTTCAGGAAAAAAGTGATTACACCAATGATAAATATAATATTGGCAATTTAAATATCTATGACCCCGTTTATGGTCAAACTGTGGAATTGACGGAAAATGTTCGTGATATCAACCGCCTCAAATATTTAGGGCTTTATTTACGTGACCGTATTCAGCTTAATGACCAGTTACTTTTAAGCTTATCTGGTCGCCAAGACTGGGCACAAACTCAAACTACAAGTTTGGTTAATAGCAATACGAGTAAACAATCAGATAATGCATTTACGGGCAGTGCCTCTGTCATGTATACCCTTAATGACATTGTGGCTCCTTATGTCAGCTACGCTACTTCATTTACACCCAACAGTGGTACTGATATAAACAGTAATCCGTTTAAACCTGAGAAAGGAAAACAGATAGAATTCGGGATGAAGTTACAAAGCTCAGATCAACGAGTTCAAGGTGCTATCGCTTGGTATGATTTAAAACGTCAGAATATTGTAGTTAATGATTCAGTAAATCCAAATGAAAAAGTACAACGTGGTGAACAGTTAACTCGTGGTATTGAAACTGAACTTGGTGCAGAAATTCTAGAAGGTTTAAAATTAACAGCTGCCTATACCTACACAATTGATGCTGAAATTAGTAAAGATGCAAAAACAAGCAATGTAGGAAAATCGCTAAATAATATTCCTGAGCATGCTTATAGTCTGTCGGCTCGTTATAAATTTGACCCTGCCTCAAAACTTGGTTGGTATATCGGCGGTGGTTTCCGTGGTGAAACCTATAAAACTATGGATAAGCTAGATGTCCATATTCCAGGCTATACCGTATTTGATACAGAAGCTGGCTATGAGGCAGGACATTGGGGTGCTCAACTTGCGATCCGTAATCTATTCGATAAAGATTACTATGCAGGTGCCTTAAATGAAAATTTGGTGACTTTAGGTAATCCACGTCAAATTAACTTTACTGTGAAATTTAACTATTAAAATTGTCCACAAAAAACGCACTCGATTCGAGTGCGTTTTTTTGGCAGCTTAAAATGTGTTAGAAGAAATAATGCTGCACTAAAGTAGAGATACCTACAATTAAGAAAATAGCAGCACCAATTTTATGAATGAGCGAGATAGATAAACGTTCAGCCAATTTATTACCAATAAATACAGCAGGTGCATTGGCAATCATCATCCCTAATGTTGTACCTAACATCACCCAAAAGATGCTGTCATAACGTGCAGCTAAAGCGACTGTTGCTATTTGGGTTTTATCACCGATTTCTGCTAAGAAAAACAGGATAAAGGTTGCACCAAAAACACCAAACTTTTGCCATCTATTAATACTATCCGTTTCGTCATCGAGCTTATCTGGAATAAGCATCCAGAACGCCATACCAATGAAGCCAGCTGCAAGGACCCAGACTAAGATTTCGGGGCTCAGGACGGTCGTAATCCACTGTCCAAGTACAGCAGAAATACCATGATTAATTAGAGTAGCTAAAAGAATCGCAATAAGAATAGGGATTGGCTTACGGAAACGTGCAGACAGTAAAAGGGCCAATAATTGGGTTTTATCGCCCATTTCAGCGAGGGCAACAATCGAGGTAGAAATCAGAAATTCTTGCATGTCGTTTCTCTGGCTAGCATAAATGCCCATGACCTACCCCTCCTGCTAGCCAAATATCTGCAGAGTGGTAAATCAAAGGTCTTGCCAACTCGGAAACGATGAGACGTTTAAGCTATGATGACCATGTTCTGTTGAACAATTATGTTGACCATCACCTATTCATTTAGAAATGAATAGCGGCTACTCCCCAATGAAGTATGCGTTTATTATATTCGAGTAGTTCTATTTTTCAAACATTCAGGCAAAAAATTTTATCCACGCCCAAACCAACAATCGTCCTAGACCCAATAGTAAAGCTAAACAAATACTTAAGTTAATAAATCCAAAATGATTAATGCCAGTTACGTGCTGAGACTGAAATTCAAATGGCAAAATAAGCATTGCTACAAATACTTCCAAGCCTATTGCAACGTAAGTCATCCATTCCCAAGGTAAGTGTAAAACACTCACCCACAACCCCATTAATAAAAATACAATTAATAGAATCGGCACCATGATTTTTAAAAATCCTACCATTTATTCTTTCTCCTTTACCGACTAACGAGAAATTTCTCCTCTCTCGACACTTCATTTTTCGTCTTTAGATTAACTTGAAACCAATTAAATTAAATATCAAAATAAAACCCCGCCGAAGCGAGGTTTTAATGATTCATTTAAAAATATTAGATTAATAAAGTACGAATATCTTTAAGAAGTTTCGTAAGTTTATTTGTAAAGCGAGCTGCATCTGCACCATTAATTACACGGTGGTCATAAGACAATGACAACGGCAACATTAAGCGCGGATCAAAGTCTTTACCATTCCATACTGGCTGCATTGTTGCAGGTGAAATACCTAAAATTGCAACTTGTGGCCAGTTCACAAGAGGTGTAAATGCTGTACCACCAATTGCGCCCAAACTTGAAATGGTGAAATTCGCACCTTGTAAGTCTTTTGGTGTTAATTTCTTATCACGTGCTTTTTGACCTAACACACCCAATTCAACTGCAATTTGCTTAATTGATTTTTGGTCTGGGTTACGAAGTACTGGCACAGTTAAACCATCAGGTGTTGCTACCGCAATTCCCATATGGATTTCATTGCGCAAGAGCACTGATTTACCGTCATCAGATAGATGACCTGCAAACTCACGCTCTTCTTTTAACAAGTACGCAACCGCTTTGATAATGAATGCCATAATCGTCAGGCTAATACCTTCTTTTTTGAAGTTGCCTTTTAACTCATTACGCCAATCTTCCAACTCAGTAATGTCAGCCAAATCAAACTGGGTGACTTGCGGAATAAAGTTGTTCAACGACAATTGCGGAATTGATACTTGCTGCAAACGTGTCAGTACTTTTTCTTCTACGCCACCAAACGCAGTGAAGTCAGGAAGCTTTGGCAAACCCGAAACCGCTGGTGCAGCCGAAGCAACTGGTGCCGCTTGCGGTGCAGTTAAACGAGTCTTCACATACGCAAAGATATCTTCTTTAACAACACGGCCATGTTCACCAGAAGTTTTAACTTGAGATAAAACTACACCAAGTTCACGAGCAAGCTTACGCACAGCTGGGCCTGCATAAACTTTAGCGTTTTCGGCTTCTTGTTCTTTGGTTAATTTATCATTACCAGAAGAAGTAGGAGCAGATACTGATTGAGTCGGAGCAGGAGTTGCCGCTTTAGGTGCTGCTGCCTGCGGAGCTGGAGCTGATTCTGCTTTTGCCGCTGGTGCAGCAGCAGGTGCTTGGCCTTCAGCTTCAATTGTTGCCAGCAATACACCTTGTGAAACTTGTTGGCCTGCTTGCAAGTGAATTGCTTTCACAACACCCGCAACAGTACTTGGAACTTCCACAGTTGCTTTATCTGACTCAACAACAACAAGACTTTGATCTACATCAACTTTATCACCAACCTGAACCAAGATTTCAGCAACAACTGCTTTATCTACACCCAAATCAGGAACGTTAATATCAACCGGTCCAGATTGAGTAGCAGTCGATGCTACAGTTTCTTGCTGAGCTGGTGCAGGTGCTGCCGCTGGAGCTGCTGTTGTAGAAGCAGGAGCTTCTGCTTGCGCACTTGATGCAGATGTTGTTTTTACTTGAATAAGAACAACACCTTCTTTAACTGTATCGCCTTCTTTAACTTGAATGCTTTCTACAGTACCTGCAACACTGCTTGGTACTTCTACAGTTGCTTTGTCAGACTCAACCACAACGATGCTTTGTTCAACATCAATCTGTTCACCAACTTTTACTAAAATTTCACCAACTAGTGCTTTTTCAACACCAATATCGGGAACTTGAACTTCAACCACTTGGCTAGTTGTTGCCGTTGCTGGTTGAGCAGCAGTTGAAGGCTGTTGAGCCGTTGCCGGTGCTGCTGTTTGTTCAGCTGCTGGTGCAGCTTTTGGAGCTTCTTCTGCTTGAGCTACGGGTGCAGCCCCCTCAGCTTCAAGTTCAAGCAATACCGTACCTTCAGCTACGCTATCACCTTCTTTGATTAAGATGCTTTTTACCACACCTGCTGAAGTGCTAGGCACTTCAACAGAGGCTTTATCTGACTCAAGCAAAACAAGGCTGTCATTTTCTGCAATGCTGTCGCCAACTTTTACTAAAATTTCAGCAACAACTGCTTTATCTACACCAATATCAGGGGTCTTAATTTGCATGCTTAGTTCCCCTCACCTGTTTGCGTTTCATTATATTCAGCAACTGCCTGAACTTCTGGATGCGCTTGAGGAGCCCATGCCACTGGACGGTCAGTATCTAACTCAAAGTTAGAAATTGCGTCTTTAACTAAACGTGCGTCCACTTCACCTTCGTCAGCTAATTTTTTCAAAGTAGCAACAACGATATGTGCAGCATCAACACCAAAGAAACTACGTAAATTAGCACGTGTATCTGAACGACCGTATCCATCTGTACCTAATGCAACAAATGGGCGACCATCTGGAAGATAAGCACGGATTTGTTCGCTGTAAGCACGCATATGGTCTGTTGCTGAAACAACGATACCTTCTGTGCCACGTAACTGTTTAGATACCCAAGACTCTTTCACTTCTTCAGAAAGTGGGTGTAAACGGTTGTATTCTTCACATGCCATACCATCACGTGACAACTCATTGAAACTTGTTACACTCCAAACGTTTGAATGGATTTGGTATTCATCACGTAAGATTTTCGCAGCTTTGATTACTTCACGAAGAATTACACCTGAACCAAGTAATTGGACAGTTGCTTTTTCATCTTTTTCGAACAAGTACATACCACGTTTAATGCCTTCCTCAGCGCCTTCAGGCATTGCAGGATGCTCGTAGTTTTCGTTCATTACAGTTAAGTAGTAGAACACACGCTCTTGGTTCACATACATACGTTGTAAACCGTCGTGTACGATTACAGCTAACTCATAACCAAAACATGGATCATAAGATACACAGTTTGGAATAGTGTTCGCCAAGATATGTGAATGACCATCTTGGTGCTGTAGACCTTCACCGTTCAACGTTGTACGACCAGCAGTTGCACCTAATAAGAAACCTTGAGCTTGCGCATCACCAGCTGCCCACGCAATGTCACCAATACGTTGGAAACCGAACATTGAGTAGTACATATACATTGGAATCATTGGCAAGTTATTCGTTGAATAACTTGTTGCCAACGCAGCCCATGCACTCATCGCACCAGCTTCGTTAATCCCTTCTTGTAGCATGTGACCGTCACTTGCTTCACGGTAATGCATTAATTGTTCTTGGTCTTCTGGGGTATATTTTTGGCCGTGAGCAGCATAGATACCAAGCTGACGGAACATACCTTCCAGACCAAAAGTACGTGCTTCATCTGGAACGATTGGTACTACGCGGTCTTTAATCGCTTTTTCTTTGAGTAAAGAAGCAATTAAACGAACCATCACCATCGTAGTAGATTGTTCTTTACCACCTGAACCATTTAATACAGCATCAAATACAGATAATTCAGGAATCGCTAAGATTTCACTCTCTTTACGACGTGCAGGCAGGTAACCACCTAACGCTTCACGACGCGCCTTCATATACTTCATTTCTGGAGAGTTTTCACTTGGGCGGTAGAATGGAAGCTCTTCTAACTTATCGTCTGTAAATGGAAGATTGAAACGGTCACGTACATATTTCAAAGAGTCAATCTGCATTTTTTTGATTTGGTGAGTTTTGTTCACCGCTTCAATTTCTTCAGACAAACCGTAACCTTTAACAGTTTTCGCAAGAATAACTGTTGGTTGACCTTTAGCTTTCATTGCTTCTGCATATGCAGCAAACACTTTGTAAGGGTCATGACCACCACGGTTGAGATTATCGATGTCTTCATCGCTTAGGTCTTTTACAAGTTCCGCAGCTTCTGGGTACTTGCCAAAGAACTTCTCACGCGTGTATGCACCACCTTTCACTTGATAGCGTTGGTATTCACCATCAACTGTCTCTTCCATTACCGCTTTCAAAGCGCCTGAGGTATCTTTTGCAAGAAGTGGGTCCCAATGACGGCCCCATACCACTTTAATTACACGCCAGCCTGCGCCACGGAATAAAGATTCTAACTCTTGAATGATTTTACCGTTACCACGTACAGGACCATCTAGACGCTGTAAGTTACAGTTAACCACCCAAATAAGATTATCAAGCTTTTCACGACCAGCAAGTGAAATTGCACCAGTACTTTCTGGCTCATCCATCTCACCATCGCCAAGATAAGCCCAAACTTTACGATCTTCTTCTTTGATCAAGCCACGGTTCATCAAATATTTTTGAATATGTGCTTGATAAATCGACATGATTGGACCAAGACCCATTGATACTGTTGGGAATTGCCAATAGTCAGGCATTAAATATGGATGCGGATAGCTTGGTAAACCGTTACCGCCAACTTCACGGCGGAAATTACTTAACTGTTCTTCAGTTAAACGTCCTTCAAGGAATGAACGTGCATAAATACCAGGAGCACAGTGCCCTTGGTAATAAATCATATCTCCGCCAAAGCTATTGCTGTTTGCGCGGAAGAAATGGTTAAAACCTACGTCATATAATGTTGCACTTGATGCGAAACTCGCCAAGTGTCCACCTAAATCATCACCTGTTTTATTCGCACGAAGTACCATTGCTAAGGCATTCCAACGAATCAATGCACGAATACGGCGTTCCATATCTTGGTCGCCTGGCATTGCAGGTTGTTCTTCAACAGAAATTGTATTTAAGTAAGGTGTATTGAGACGTTGAATTGGAACATGCTTAGCAATTGCTTGTTGGTAAAGTTTTTCCAACAAGAATGCCGCTCGTTCAGTTCCCATGTGTTGTAAAACTGAATCGAATGCATCTTGCCATTCTTGGGTTTCTTGTGCGTCGGAGTCACCGTAAAACGCCATAATTCACCTGTTCCTTGTTCTCTAATCTACTTTGTATTTTTACCACGTTTTACCCCTTTCAAGTTATTGCCTCGGGTGAATGTGAGGGGGCCCTATTATTTTCTGAATGAATAGTCATTGACCGAGCAGTAAACAAAATAACAAAAAAACGCCAATAATGGCGTTTTTTTATACAATCTTTGCGTTAAAAAAGGTTTAGCTTAGTTTTAGATTCATAAATTTAATAACCTTGCTTTTTTAACTATGCTTTTATGGAAGCATCGCCAAGTAAGTAGTTGGGTTTTTACGTTGCCCATCTTTTACAACTTCATAATGCAAATGCGGACCTGTACAGCGACCTGTACACCCTACATTAGCAATATGCTCGCCCGCAGATACTTGGTCGCCTACACGCACCATTAAACGTGAAGCATGAGCATAACGCGTTAAATAGCCATTACCATGGTTAATTTCAACATATTGACCATAACCAGTGCCCCAGCCAGATTTGGTTACAATACCTGGGCCTGTAGCATAGATTGGCGTGCCACTCGGAGCAGCCATATCCAAACCACCATGATGTTCTGCACGGCCACCCATGGTACGACCACCAAAGTTTGAAGAAACTCGTACAGTATCAGGAAGAGGATGAGAAACTAACCAAGAGTAAGAATTTGAAGAAGAGGCATTAAAAGAATTTTTTGCGGTTGTATTACCGTACTTCTTTGCGAGCGACTCATTGTTGAGTTCAACTGTTTTTTGGCGTAAGGTCACTGAAACTTTCGCACTCGCCGGAAGATCTAAATCATCGGGATGAGTATATGAACCTTGAGATAATGTTTTTGATAGCTGTTCCAATCGATCTGAGTCAGTAGACTGGTTAATTGTTTGATAATCTGCAAAAGCAACTGATGCTGCCGAAGCGGCAAGTGAAAACGCTAATAAAATACGACGCGTGTGCATAAAAACCTCTTGAAACTGTTCTTACTCAAGTTCCTTATGATCTCTTCCTTGATATCAATTGAAATGAACGCTTAAGATTAAGACAAGAATCTATCCGAGAATGACCATGTCTAAACCCGATAACGTTTTTCAACAAACCGGAAAACACATAAAAACAGGAAACCTTACGTTTCTAACAACGCAAGTCGCGCAATGGCAAAGACTTACGAAAATTATCCAACCCTTATTGCCCCAACCGGAACAATGGCAGGTCGTGTGTTATCAAAATGGTTCTTTAATCATTACTGGTGAAAATCAAGCGATGATTAGTCAACTCAGCTATTTACAGAACCAATATGTATCTAAATTATCTCAGCTTGAAGGGTTAAAAGACTTACAACGAATTCAGGTCCGATTGAGAAATAAAAATATTCCAAATGTACCCTCATCTGAGCCATCTAAACCCATTCCCCCGGAAACACAAGAAATGTTACGTAGTGCAGCCGACTTCGTGAGCGACCCTAAGCTTAGCCAAGCTTTACTACGTTTGGCAAGCAATAAAAAATGACGAGCTTTCTATTTCTTAATTAGAATCATTATTATTATGTGATTATAATCACACTTTTTAATGTTACATTATAACATAGCCAAGTAAAGACAAT
Organism: Acinetobacter sp. 826659; assembly: GCF_000588515.1. NCBI lineage: Bacteria > Pseudomonadati > Pseudomonadota > Gammaproteobacteria > Moraxellales > Moraxellaceae > Acinetobacter > Acinetobacter sp. 826659. Next base: position 297,076 of record NZ_JFYD01000003.1, read on the forward strand.
GACTTATGTCACGCTCACATATGGAATTGGACATTGACTCTCGTCATCAAATGTTACAATTTCATAATTACTCGGATCACTTTGAACATTGCGTAACAACTGATTATTTAAAGCATGTCCTGATTTATAGCCATCAAACTTGGCAATAATTTGATGACCAAGCAAATACAAATCACCAACGGCATCTAAAATCTTATGTCTAACAAATTCATCAGCGAAACGTAAACCTTCTTCGTTGACGACCCCTGTATCATCTACACCAATTGCATTATCTAAACTTGCACCTAGTGCTAAATTATTTGCCTTCAGGTAATCCAGATCTTTCATGAAACCAAAAGTACGTGCCTCACTGACTTCATAAACAAAAGTTTCTGTCGAAAAGTCGATCGTCGCAGATTGATATTCTTTAGCAAATGCCGGATGGTCAAAATCAATCGTGAAATTTAATTGAAAACCATTGTGAGGGCTAAAAATTGCTTTCTTATCATCGATAAGTGCTTCAACTGGTTTTAATATTCTTATGAATTTTTTCGGTGCATCCAATTCACGCAATCCACCTTGCATTAAAAGGTAAATAAATGGACCAGCACTACCATCCATAATTGGAACTTCAGAAGCAGATACCTCAACAATAAGGTTATCAATTCCTAAACCTGCAATCGCACTCATTACATGCTCAATTGTGCCTACTTTTATATCTCCGGTTACCAAGTTGGAGCACATAAAAGCTTCTTGAATGAGCAATGCATTAGCAGGGATATCGACTGGCGGATCCAAATCGATACGGCGAAATACAATACCTCCATCCACGGTATGTGGAATGAAATTGATCATCACTTTTTGACCGCTATGAAGACCTATTCCACTCGCTTTTACCACACGATTGAGAGTACGCTGTTTCACCATGCTTTGTAACTTCTTTTTTAAAACCGCTATACGTTAGCATATTTAGTCATTGATCAAAAATAAAAAAAGGCAGTGTTTAAACACTGCCCTTCATTCAATCTAACGATAATTTACTTACGTTGCTGATTTTTCAAGTAATCTTGAATACTCATTGGAGAAGAACGCGGAGTAGAACTTGCTGTGCTACTGACTTCATTATCGGCGTTTTGACGCTTATTAATTGCAGGAACGTCATCTTCATCAACAGATTGAGCTGATTGAGACGATGCATGGCTTACCGTATTACGTTTTCTCGGTTCAGCATCTGCTGCATTACGAGTTAAACCAGTTGCAATCACTGTTACGCGTAATTCATCACGTGCATCTGGATCAAATACTGTACCGTAGAAGATTTCACCTTCATCAAGGTCAACAATCTGGTTCACAACATCAGTAATAATTTCTGTTTCACGTAGCGTAATATCATCACCACCCGTAATATTAATTAACACGCCCTTGGCATTAATAATATTTACGTTATCAAGTAATGGACTACGGATCGCTTGTTCAGCAGCTTGACGCGCACGATCTTCACCACGACCTAAACCAGCACCCATCATTGCGTAACCGCGAGTACTCATTGCAGTTTTCAAATCGGCGAAGTCAAGGTTAATGTGACCACGGTTAACAACCAAGTCAAAGATACTACGTACAGCGTTTAACAACACGTCATCAGCTTTTTTATAAGCATCTTTCATTGAAATATCGCCATATACGCTTAATAAGCGTTGATTAGGGATAATAATCAATGAGTCGACATGTGCTTCAAGTGCTTCAATACCACGTTCAGCAGACTTTAAACGGCGGCGGCCTTCAAAGTTAAATGGTGTTGTAACTACACCAACAGTCAAAATGCCCATTTCTTTGGCAACTTCAGCCACAACAGGCGCTGCACCAGTACCCGTACCACCACCCATACCAGCGGTAACGAAAACCATATCCGTACCTTCAAGGTGGTGACGGATGATTTCACGGCTTTCTTCTGCTGCAACTTGCCCTACTTCAGGGTTAGCACCAGCACCTAGACCACGTGTACTTTGCTCGCCTAACTGAATTTTGAAAGGTGCATTCATACAGTCCAGTGCTTGTTTGTCTGTATTGGCACAAACGAATTTAACACCTTGAATATCAGACTGCACCATATGTTGAACGGCATTACCGCCACCACCACCTACACCAAATACAGTGAAACGGGCTTGACCGTTGCCATCGTTTAGTTCATCTTCTATAAATTCAAATGAGGCCATGACCTTTAGGGTTCCTAATACATTATGGCAGTCACTTCAGCCCGTATACTGCCTTGATTTTCAAAAATAACTAATTTTAAGAATGCTGTGCAATACCAACCTTGTCAAGTACAGCGGTTTTCTCTTACAACTTCCTAACAATTCTACCAATAAATACATACATCCTAAAAAATGGCTTTTAACTTGCTATTAAACGCATTCCAGCCATTTACCATTCGTTCCCATACCGAACGGTCATTTGCCTCTTCAGGCTCTTCAACAGCATCTTGCAACTCACTTTGGCTAAACATGAGCAAACCAGCTGCTGTTGCATACATAGAACGACGTAAGGCTGCTTGATGTTGATCATCAGCATAAACCTGTAACGGCGGATTACCCAAATGTGCAGATACACCCAACATACGACGAGCTAAACTCACCATACCTTCTATTTGACAAGCATCCCCTGTCAATACTACCCCATGGTATAAACCATGAATTGCACCACTTTGTTCGAGTTCATCGCGAATCTGGCTAAAGATCTCTTCATAACGGGCAATAATAATTTCTGACAACTCAATTCGGCTAATCGTTTGAGGGCCATCAATTCCTTCTACCTGAATCATATGATCTGGCTTAACAGCACTTAAATCGACACAACCATGCAGAATTTTAATTCGTTCAGCTTCTTCTGTCGTGGTTTGCAATACAGCAGCAATATCACGTGTAACGTGCTCACCACCGCGTTGCAATGTACGTGCTAGAGCTAAACGACCATCTAGATAAACAGCAAGATTGGTAATGCCTGCGCCAATATCAACCAGACAAACACCATACTCTTTTTCATCTTTCAGCAAGCTTGCCTCAGCGGTTGCCAGACAAGACACCACCATTTTTTCAACCCCGATATTTGCACCTTTCATGGCACGATCAAGGTTTTGCATAGTCGCTATAGGCATCATCATTAACTGATAATGTCCAGTCATACTATGGGCAGTCATATTAATTGGATTCTGCACCCATTCAGCAGAATCACCCAACTCAAAGCCTAACGGCACTGCACTTGCTAAATAGTAATCAGAAGTCACATGACTTGCTTTTGCCAATTCTAACGCGCGCACGACTTCATTTGTTGTAATCACATGTGCTGGATTAGATACTGGTGTGCGACCAGAGGCATAAAAACTTTGCAACTCGGTACTCGGAATAGATACCCATGCGCTATGAATGCGACATTCGGCCATATTTTCCGCTTCAGCAACAGCATTTTTAATCGCAGCAATGACTTTATCGAGGCTTACAATTTTTCCTTTATTCATGCCTCGATTGCGAGCAGTTGCCATACCGATAACTTGAATGTTATCCGGCGCATGAATTTTTCCAATCAAAACTGAAACTTTATGCGTCCCAATGTCAATCGCAACAACTGAGGGAACAGCTTCACTCATCACTCATACCATTTCTTTGTTGTTTAATACCAGGCAAATTGCCTATTTTAAAGCCACGTATTATGGCTTTGCTTTTGTTCCACCTGCAATGCTTATGTCATCACTCGTTACAACAAACTGACCATTCACAATTTTAGGTGGTGTTGCGTTCTTCCATTGAATAGATAATCCATTACGATATCGCAAATCAATGGCTGAGATTTTCGACCACACTGGTTTTAAGTCAGATTGTGCCAGATGACTTAAACGTTGCAACTTATTCATTGTTTGATCTTGGTCAACAATAATACGCAAACCAGAATCAAATTGCATAAACCAAGTCATTCGCTCAGTCAGATATAACTCTTTTAAGCGTAAATTAACAGGATGGAATAATTGATTAATTTCATTATAGCGTCGCATCATCATTTTTGACTGACTTACCGGCCCATGAAGCAACGGAAGTTCAGGATGAATTGTCGGCTCCGCCTCACTAAATACATCGCCTCCATCGCTTAACAAGCGACCTGTTCCCCAACGGGCGATAGCATGTCGAGGCATGACACGAACACGAATACCATTGGGCCAAGCACGAGATACAACAACTCGGTCTACCCATGAAATTTCTAATGTTTTGTCACGAATCTGTTCTAAATCAGATGTGAAATAATTCGCTTTTATAATTGGAGCAACATGTTGCATCACTTGTTGGGTTTCAACAGAAGATGCTGAACCTACAACTTCTAGTTTTGCAACTGTTGCATCTGTAATAACTTTATATAACCCATAAATTCCGACTGCCAGCACTACAAAAGCAATAACCAACAGCACCCATCCACCAGCATTCGCAAGCTTCTGCTTACGCGTAGGCGGTTTATCATGAATAGAGGTGATGGCCGCACGTTTACGGCGCATGGAAGCCGGAAGTTGTGCCATATTTAAGCCGTACCTTCCAATGTTTGCTCAAGAATCGCAACACACAATTCATCAAAGCTATAACCAACAGCTTTAGCAGCTTTTGGAACTAAAGAGTGGCTGGGCATACCTGGAACAGTGTTTACTTCTAAAAGCCAGAAATTGCCTTGCTCATCCTGCATCGCATCAATACGGCCCCAGCCTTCTGCACCCACAGCCTGAAAAGCACGTAAACACAATGCTTGTAGGTTTTTCTCTTCAGCCTCACTCAGACCACAAGGGATACCATACTCTACATCGTTACGTTGATATTTCGCTTCATAGTCATAGAAAGCAACATCTGCTGGTGGTTGCAAACGAATAACCGGCAAAGGCTGTCCATTTAAGAATGAAATTGTGAATTCACGACCAGTGATCCATTTTTCTGCCATCACCACAGCATCGTGCTGAGTCGCCTTTTCAATTGCAGCAGCAAAGTCTTCTGCTTTCTCAACCTTACTCATGCCGACACTCGAGCCTTCATGTACAGGTTTGATAATGACAGGTAAGCCTAAATCAGCAATCACCGCATCTAAATCTGTTTCTTTAGTAATAATACGATATGGCGCTGTAGGTAAATCGCTACCTTGCCAGATTTGCTTGGTTTTAACTTTATCCATGCCAATAGCAGAACCTTGCACGCCTGTTCCTGTATAAGGCAGATTTAACCATTCAAGCACACCTTGAATCTGGCCATCTTCACCGCCGCGACCATGCAATACAATAAATGCACGATCATAATTTACAAGTTCAGTCACACTGCGGTCTTGTGGATCAAATGCTTCAGCCTGAACACCTGAACGTAACAAAGCGTCCAAAACTGCCTGACCACTATCCAAAGACACAGCACGCTCAGCCGATTTCCCACCAAACAACACGGCAACTTTGCCGAATTTTGTAGCATTTGACACGTTTAAATCCTTAACCCGATTATTCAATACTTTTTGTTTATTTCACATACAAATGGTGTTGTGCAAGTTCTACTGAAATTGCTCCCACGTTACCCGCACCTTGTGTTAATAACAAGTCATTTGGTTGTAACACATTTTGCATGATGTTTTGCAAATTACCTTCCACCGGATCGACCAAAATTGGTTCTACTTGTCCGCGTAAACGAATACTACGCGCTAAAGTGCGGCTATCTGCACCCACAATAGGTTTTTCACCAGCAGGGTAAACTTCCAATAGTAATAATTGATCGACTTGAGAGAGCACTTCAATGAAGTCATCAAAACAATCGCGGGTACGAGAATAACGATGTGGTTGGAACAACATAACCAAACGACGATCTGGATGACTTTGGCGAGCAGCTTTAATAGTTGCTTCTACTTCTTTCGGATGGTGTCCATAGTCATCAACTAACTTAACGTTGCCATCAGCAAGTTCAAATTCACCTTGCACTTGGAAGCGGCGGCCAACACCACTAAATCCTTCTAATGCACGGCTAATTGCATCATCAGAAACACCTTCATCTGTTGCAACACCAATTGCTGCCAAGGCATTTAAAACATTATGTAAGCCTGGTTGATTAATTGTTAAACGCAATGGTTCACGACCTTTACGTAACACAGTGAAGTGCGATTGCATACCATCTTGTTCAATATCAACTGCACGAATGTCATTATCTTCATTAAAACCATAAGTAATGACCGGACGGCCTACACGCGGCAGAATTTCACGAATGTTCGCATCATCACCACAAACTACAGCCAAACCATAAAATGGTAAGTTATGAAGGAACTGTACAAATGTATCTTTTAATTTATCAAAGCTACCTTCATAGGTATCCATATGGTCAGCATCGATATTGGTTACAATCGCTGCCATTGGTTGCAAATAAAGGAAAGATGCATCTGATTCATCAGCTTCAGCCACGATGAAACGGCTTTCACCTAACGCCGCATTTACGCCTGTACTGTTAAGTAAGCCACCAATAACATAAGTTGGGTCAAGGTTTTCTTCAGCCAACATCGTCGTTAAAAGACTTGTAGTTGTGGTTTTACCATGTGTACCAGCCACAGCAATACCGTGACGGTAACGCATAAGCTCGCCTAGCATTTCTGCACGACGTACAATTGGAACACGCTGCTCAATCGCAGCTTTAATTTCCGGATTTTCCGGATCAATTGCTGTAGAAACTACAAGCACATTGGCATTTTTAATATTTTCCGGTTGATGGCCAATATAAACTTTGATGCCATTTTTCTCTAATTGTTCTGTAGTTTTAGACGCTTTAATGTCTGAACCGGAAATTTTATAGCCTTGGTTACCCAAAACCTCTGCAATGCCACACATCCCAGCGCCACCGATCCCCACAAAATGAATGTGTTTGATACGGCGCATTTCAGGCACTTTAATCAGTTTTTTTGCTTGGTTCGCAGCTGTTGATGGAGACATAGTAAATCCGATTACATTTTTTGGATAAGATCAACCACATGCTGAGTCGCATTTGGTTGGGCATGTTGACGCGCTTTCACTGCCATTTCAGTAAGTAATTGGCGGTTCATCAGCGAAGTGAACAATTCATTTAAAACATCTGGTGTCATGGTCGATTGCTGGCAAATTTTCGCAGCACCGACATCCGCCAGAAATTTGGCATTTGCAGTTTGATGGTCATCAACTGCTATAGGGAGTGGTACAAAAACTGCGGCCACACCTGCTGTTGCAACCTCTGTTACCGTGAGTGCTCCAGCTCGGCAAATAATTAAATCTGCCTCACTATAAGCTTTTGCCATATCTTCAATAAACGGCAAAACGTGTACAGTTAAATTAGCTGGTGCATCTGCATAAAGTGCTTGAGTTGCCTCAACTTGTTGCTGACCACACTGGTGAAAAATATTGAGTGGAACTTGTAATTGTTTTAATGCTGGAGGTAAGCGTTCATTGAGTGCTTTGGCACCTAAAGACCCACCCACAATTAAAATATTTAAAGGCTTGCCCGCTTGCTCACGCTCATCATAACGCCACTTTGGGCTTAAAATATCAGTAATTTCACGACGCACAGGGTTTCCTGTGGTTACAACTTTCCCACCAGCAGGAAAGGTATTTGGAAATGCTTCGCACACCACTTTAGCAACACGAGATAACTGTGCATTGGTAAAACCTGCAACTGCATTTTGCTCGTGAATCAGTACAGGAATACCTAACAAACGTGCGGCTAAACCACCTGGACCAGCTACATAACCGCCAAAGCCTGCAACCGCATCAACTTTAAGTTGTTTCATATAGCGCATTGCGCTCAAAGTGGCTTTTAAAATTTTAAAAGGTGCAGCAACTTTACGGACTAATCCATTGCCACGAACACCTTGGATATCAATTTGATATATTGGAATATTTTGATCTTTTAATAACCGATTTTCCATACCTGTTGGCGTGGCTAACCATGAAACCTGACAACCTTTTTGTTGAAGTTGTTTGGCTACGGCGAGGGCTGGAAAAACATGTCCACCTGTACCGGCAGCCATCATCATGACATGTTTGGGTTTGCTTTGCTGTGAATCGGTCACGGTCTAATTCTTCAACTCAAAAAACAATGGAAATTGTCATCTATTTTTGTAGCCGTTTATTTTAATCCTAAAGCTTCATTAACGAAAAGCTAATTTCACTCGTTTATAACAGAAAGATGTGCTTTTTTGAAAATATGCCTACAAAGCTGTGGTGTATTTAGTATTGTTATTTTATTAATTCATATATTTTCAGGTGATTTCCAATAAATACCACTGAAAATCACCTGAAATAAATAATTAAGCTGTAAGGCCAGCTTCTAATACATCAAATAGATCATCGGCAATGGATGTACCAAATTGAGCATCAATTTCGCGGATGCAGGTTGGACTAGTGACATTAATTTCAGTGACATAATTACCAATCACATCTAAGCCTACAAAAACTAAACCTTTTTCGCGTAAGAAAGGGCCAATTTTAGCTGCGATCTGCTTATCATTTTCAGTAAGCGGACGCGCTTGGCCTAAACCGCCTGCCGCCAAGTTACCACGCACTTCACCATTTTGTGGAATACGAGCTAGGCAGTAAGGAACAGGTTCACCATTTACCATTAAAATACGCTTATCCCCTTCTACAATTTCAGGAATGTAGCGCTGAGCCATAATTGGACGAGTACCTAGCTCTGTAAGCATTTCTAGGGTAGAACCAATATTTACACCGTCTTGGTATAAACGGAAAATTCCCATACCACCCATACCATCAAGTGGCTTAACGATTACATCGCCATGTTCTTTAATAAATTCACGAATTAAACTTTGTTGCGATGTTACAAGTGTAGGCACTTGTAGCTCTGGAAACTGCGTTGCAAAGAGTTTTTCATTGCAATCACGCAGTGATTGAGGCTTATTAATAATCCATGAACCTTCGCGCTCAGCTTGCTCAAGCACATAAGTCGTGTAGACAAAATTCATATCAAACGGCGGGGCTTTACGCATGAGCACGACATCGTAAGCCGCGATAGATTCTTTTTTCTTTTCGCCTAACTCATAGTAATGGTTATAATCTTCGAACACCTTTAACGGTGAAATGAGGCCGTAAGCTTTGCCTTGATCGATATATAAATCTTGTTGTAATGCATAACCTAATTCATGTCCACGACGGCTCGCCGCCCACAACATTGCCATGGTTGAATCCTTTTTAAGGTTTACGGTTTCAATCGGATCCATGACGACAAGTACACGCATGCTCAAGCTCTTCTTAAAATTTAAATTAGCATGAGTATAACTGAGATTTTTCACTGGTTTTTCTTAATTTCAGTAAAACCTTATCGGTTATTTCTTTATCTTGAATTAAGGTAAATTCAGTTAAACTATGATCATAAAATATTATTTTTAAAGGCTAAACATGAAACTTTATCGCTATTTAACTGGCCCCGATGACTCTGCTTTTTGTGCACGAGTGACTAAAGCTCTGAATCATGGCTGGGAGTTATATGAAGCACCCACTATGACCTTTAATGGCACGCATGTCATTGTGGGACAAGCAATTTGCAAAACAATTGATGAAAATTATGATCCAGAAATGGATATTTTAGATGTTCTCAAAAATAACGCGTAATTCCAGAAGGGTGCTTTAAATCGATGAAAAGCCCCCTTTAAAACCCAATTAACAAGAAAAACTAATGAGTCAACTCATACAATTCGTTTAAATTGCTAATTAACTTATTAAAAATCAGTTATTAAAAAATAAATATGTCATTTTTTAAGATAATAGTTCTTTTATTCTAAACAATTAAATGATTATAATTATCATTTATACTTTTATTTTTGTTAATTGATTTTATTTTTATGTTAAGAGTTTCGATACCATCTCCCCAAATGAAGCGTCTTTTCCCGCTGAGCTTACTCAGTTTAATGATCTTGAATATTCAAGGTGCCTACGCAGAGGAACCGACTGATTCAGCCGCAAAAGTGGCAGCTACCATGCCCACCATAAAAATTGAGGCCATGAGTGAGCTCGATCCAATTAAAAGTTATATCGACTATGATAAAGCCAATGTCACACGCAATGGTTTAGACAAAAAAGATATTCCTCAAACCGTTGATACAATTGATGTTCAGAAATATAAAATTTATGGCTCAAATGATTTAAGCGTTATGCTACAAGGCACTCCAGGTGTATCAACCAGTTACGATATGCGTGGTGATGGCATCACGATTCGTGGCTTTGGTGCCGATACAGGTGATATTTACCGTGATGGCATACGTGAAAGCGGACAAGTACGTCGTAGTACAGCAAATATCGAACGTATTGAAATTTTAAAAGGCCCCGCCTCTGTTTTATATGGCCGTAGTGCTGGCGGCGGTGTTGTGAATATGGTGAGTAAGTTCGCCAATTTTGACTCTAAAAGTTCAGTTGGTGCGTATGCTGGTTCATATGATAACTACGGAACAACGGCTGACATCAACCAAGTACTTAATGACAATTTAGCAGTACGTTTAACTGGAGAATATGGCGAGTCAGGCAGCTTCCGCTCTGGCATTGAAAATAAAATTGAAATGTTTTCACCAAGTTTTACTTATAAAAATGATGATGGAACACTCACTTGGACCACACAATACACCTATGACAAATTAGGTCGTGTACCTGATCGCGGACCATCACGTGACATTCTGCCTGCAGGGACTTCAATTAAAATGGGATTTGCCCAAGACGGCGATTATGTGGATGATATTTTGCAAGTGGTCCGCACCGATGTGAATTATCAATATGCGCCTGATTGGAACTTTCACTGGGCAGCAAGTTACCGACAAGCAGAACAAAACTTTGACCACTTTTATTTTGGAACTTATTGTGGTTTAGATGGTAAAAACTCAAAGAATGAGTCTTGTACTAAAAAAGGTTACGTCGACCAAATTTACTACTGGCAACAAACCAGCAATAAAACAACGACAAATACATTTGATATTAAAGGCAAGTTTAAAACAGGCCAACTTGAACATCAAATCATGATGGGTACAGACTGGACATATGAACAACGAGAGCCACGCTTAGCAAATGAAGCTCAGAATGGTTCTATTTACGGCTACGTTAATCCATTCACAGGGGAACGAGAGTATAGTCGTGGCAGTGGCCCACTAGTGATGAAACAGCACAACTATAATGAAGGCACAACTTACGGCGTATTTATTCAAGATTTAATTGGTCTAAATGACCAACTTAAACTCATGATGGGTGTGCGCTACGATTACTTTGACTTTTCAACCACCAACAAGCTGACAAAAGAACACCGTAATGTAAAAGATAGCAGCTTTAGCCCGAATGTTGGTTTGGTATGGCAACCGCTTCCTGAACATAGCTTTTATACGTCTTACTCTAAAAGCTTTGCTCCATTTGGCGGACAAATGGGTGTTAACCAAGTTACTGGAAACACCGATGTCACAAAAATGGATAAAGAACCTCAATATAACGAGCAATATGAAGTTGGGGTAAAAAGCGAATGGTTAGATAATCGTTTAAATACTCAATTTTCTGTCTTTGATATTCGTAAAAATAATATTCGCTATAAACCGAACCCTGACAGTGAACCAGAGGTATGGGCAACTGCTGGTCAACATCAATCTCGTGGTCTCGAATTTAGTTTTATTGGCCGTGTACTTGATAATGTCTTTGTTCGTGGTGGGTATGGCTATACCGATGCCAAAGTTAAAGAAGACAATCAAAACCCTGAGCGAGAAGGCAATTATTTAGCCAACACTTCTAAAAATACGGGTAATTTATTTGTTCGCTATTTACCAACTGAACAGTGGTATACCGAAGTGGGCGTGACCTATGTGGGTTCTTATTATCCAAATATTAATAATCAAGTAAAAATGGAAGGCTTCAATCGTGTCGATGCAGCAATTGGCTATAGTGCCGACCCGTGGAATGTCACACTTGCGGTAAATAACCTAACCAATAAAGAGTACTGGCGTTCAGACAGCATGCCAGGCACACCACGTAATGTGTTATTGCGTTTAAATTATCAGTTCTAAGTAAAAATATTAAAAAGGCATACCCCTATTTTAGGGGTATGCTTTTTTATTTTTAAATGCCGTATTTTTCGCGATAAGCTTGTATATTAGCTAGCGCTTCTTTTTCGCCTTTGGTGATGACTAAACAAGGTCAACAAGACAAGTTGGGCATGACGTTGGAGTGTAAGAAATGGGATGTAAAAGATTTAGAATAGATCGCTTTATTGACAAGAAGTGAAAAACCGCTCAAAAAATCAGCCGACATGTTAGAAAATCGTTGTTGCTTTTCTTAAGTAACTAAAAATATTTAACTAATTAAATTTAAATAACTAAAATTATAGCATTCAGAATAAACAGCCATTATGTTAAATGAACGATGATTTATTGGAAAAGTCTATTTTTGAAAACTAGAATAGAGATTTAAAATATATTTAGTAAAATTAGTAATGATCAAGATTATCTATCAATAGTAAAAAATAAATAAAATATAATAAGTTATACTTATAGTAGGTATATAACAAAAGAGGATTCAATTCATGCAGCATCAACCCAAGCCTGGAACCATAATTAATTGTAATTTTGAGGGATATATTTCTCCAGAGATGGTTAAAAGAAGACCAGTTATTATTTTGAAGAAAAATAAGCTTCATAATAAGCTTGTAACAATTGTACCAATTAGTACTACAGCACCTCATAAGATTACTAATCTTCATATCGAAATTGAAGGGCCAATTGATGGTAAACAGGCATGGATTAAATGCGATATGATCTCAACTGTCTGTTTGGATCGCCTAAGTCGATTAAAGGAAAAAGATCAAAATGGTAAATATCAATGGGTCCATAAAACATTAGATGATCAACAATTTGATTCTGTAAAAAAAGGTGTTGCTAATTATCTCGGTTTAAATGATAATAAGTAAGTACCCTAAGGGGGCTTTAAAGACTTTAGCATTGCTAAAGCCAGTATTTACATAGGTGATGACAAGCCCGTTAATACTGCATTAAAGGACATCTTTTGATGTCCTTTTGTCATTTCTTACGTACTGAATTTTTAGGAAAAGCACTGTCTTCCCAGCTTTCATCGTAGACATGAAGCTTAGGAATGAATTTCCAAATTCTTAATTTATGATTATAACGATTAATTGATATTCCACCTGTTCCAGTAGTTTCAAACCAATTAAATGCTCTAGAACCTCGATGAGTTCCATCAATTCTTCTCAAGAGTTCATAAACATTTTTACTGAAGGCAGCTTTCATTAATTGGTTTTTTGTTCTTTTCTTTTTTCCAGGTACTAGATCCCAAGATATTTTATTTCCATGGTATCCAGCTGCTCCCATGAGTAGATCACAAATTTGTAAAGCACAAGATCTCTTACTATCTATAAATTCTACTTTTATCTTCACATTAGAGAATATTAGACCTTTCAAATATTCAGTTAATTGATCTCTATGATAATGACTAGAGTGAGTATCTAATTTTAACGTGATATATGTATTTTTCGGAGCATGTTCAAAACCAAAACAATGCTTTAAAAATTGATAATAAATTTTAAATTGTGTCTCTATTTCTGAACAAGGGGTACCTGTATATTGGTAAGTTCTATCCATAAACATTTGACGATATTTTGTTTCTACAGTTGTATTAATAAAACTTTCAACTATTAAAAGTAAATCATTATAAAAATTAATATTTTTTAAAGAAATATTGCTCCATTTTATTTCTTTGGAATAGCTATGTTGCTTTTTTAATCTTTTAATTTGTTTGTCTAAAATTTTGAAATGATTTTCTGTTGATATAAGTCCACCAAAAATACAATGATACCGATAAAGTGGATTACTTTGAGTCCATGCTTCATCTGCATAAATAACATATTTCAACTTCAAATCTTCCTAAAATTCAAAAAACCGTATATGTACGAGTTTAAAGGATTTATTGAGCTTTAGGTGATTAGATAACTTATTAATTTATCTAAAATTAACATAATACACCTTATGCGAAATTTTTAAATTTTTCCTTTTACTATCAATATATTAAATCAATACATTTGGAGTTCACCACACTGAAACAGTTTTTCGAGACTATTCACATTTCAAACTTATTTTAATCAATTAAATATACTCAATAGAAAAGGAAGCATTAGCTTCCTTTTCTAAATCTAACTCTTAGATACCATATTTCTCGCGATAAGCTTGCATATTGGCTAGCGCTTCTTTTTCGCCTTTCGCCTCTAAATAATCCATTAAATCTTTCATGGTAATCAGTGCGTGCACAGGAATTTCTAATTCTTTTTGAACTTCTTGAATTGCAGAAAGTTCACCTTGACCACGTTCTTGACGATCTAATGCCACCAAAACACCCGCAATAGTTGCACCAGCATTTTTCAAAATCGTTACGACTTCACGAATTGCTGTACCTGCAGTAATTACATCATCAATAATCCAGACCTTTTTGCCTTCAACTGCAGCACCAACTAATACACCGCCTTCGCCATGATCTTTTGCTTCTTTACGGTTAAAGCCCCATGGCACGCTCTTGTTATGGACTTGCGACAAAGCAACAGCAGTCGCTGCTACAAACGGAATACCTTTGTAAGCTGGTCCAAAAATCACATCAACATTTTCACATTGTGTTAATTTATCGGCATAGCCTTGTGCTAAAAGAGATAAAGCTTCACCATCGTTGAGTAGGCCTGCATTAAAAAAATAAGGACTCACGCGTCCAGATTTTAAAGTAAACTCACCAAATTTAAGCACACCGCGTGATAATGCGAGTTCGATAAATGCTTGCGGGTGAAATGACACAGGCGTTGTCATGAGGTGCTCCAAATTCACAATTGAGGTTAAATTTTCGCATGATACCAAAGGATCAGTATCCAAGTGATGTAAAAATTCTTCGAGTCGTTTCCATTAACGTAAATGGCTTACGTTCTTCAGTAACGAAAGGCTTACTTGAATGGTTAGAACAATCAGATGCCGATGTCGTATGCATGCAGGAAAGCCGCATTACCCATGAACAATGGACTGAAAAATTTAGACCCGAAGGATGGCATACCCATCTCTTTCCAGCAGAGCGTGCAGGTTATGCGGGAACTGCGATATATAGCCGCCTACCCTTCGTCTCAGTTAAAGATGGTTTAGGGTTTGAGCTGGCTGACAGTCAAGGCCGCTTTATTTCTGCGGAATTCGATTTAGGTTTGTCACATCCGGTACATATTGCATCATTATACTTACCTTCGGGCTCAAGTGGTGAAGAAGCGCAAGCACGTAAAGATTTATTTTTAGGTGAATACGCAAAAATCCTGAAACAATGGCGTGATGAAAACAAGTCAGTCATCATTTGTGGTGACTACAACATTGTTCATAAACGTATTGATATCAAAAACTGGTCAGGTAACCAGAAATCATCTGGTTGCTTACCACATGAGCGTGCATGGCTTGACCATATTTATGATGAACTGGGCTATGTCGATACTTTCCGTGTAGTTCGCACAGAAGCGGAACTTTATTCATGGTGGTCAAATCGCGGTCAAGCGCGTGCAAAAAATGTAGGGTGGCGTATTGATTACCATGCATGCTCGCCAGACTGGAAAGCACGTACAATTAACGCATGGGTTTATAAAGATCAATGGTTTAGCGACCATGCACCCGTTATTATCGACTATAAAATTCAAGAATAAGTGAACACTCGTTCACTTACATTGTCGTTTTCGCTTACAGCATATGTCGTTTTTGAGTATTTTTCTTACACAGCTTTAACGGCATTATAGCCCCACGGCACAGGGAAGCAGTCAGGATGACGCAAAAGGATAGGACGCCGTAGGAAGATAAAATAAACTTATGATAAGTTTATTTGCAAGGATGTGACATTGGACGTTGAAATGAGACCCGCATGATCAGGATGATTAAATGCGGGTTTTCTCTTTTCTGTCTCTTATTTTGCGCTAAGTTCTTTTAGTTTTAACTTCTTCTTATTAAGCTCATTATTACCTTATCTTATGACAATAACATGACATTTCTCTTTCGATTAATCATTAATTTTCATTTGTTTTAAAAGTATCGGTATAAAGTAGTGCTTAAAAGCATTTTGGGTTAGGCTGTGTGCTCTCTCTTTTTGACATGGTCCGATAAAATGTTAAAAATTTATGGAATTAAAAACTGTAACTCAATGAAAAAAGCATTTGATGCCTTACAGGCTAAAGGCCTTAACTATGATTTTCATGATTATAAAAAACAAGGCATTGATGCAGATACTTTAAAAATCTGGTTAAAAGAAATTGGACAAGATACCGTTCTCAACAAAAAAGGAACGACTTGGCGCAAACTTCCAGAAGAAGAACAAAACCGTGCTCTAAGCAGTGAAGAAAACCTCATTGAAGCACTCATTGCTCAACCAAGTTTGATTAAAAGACCTGTTTTAAAAACTCCACAAGGCTTTATTGTAGGTTTCGATGAAACCGCCTATCAAAATATTCAAGCATAAAAAAACGAGCCAAATGGCTCGTTTTTTTATTAAAACTTTTAGTTCGCGCGAATCCATGTTTGGTTACGACCAAGTGCAGAAACGCCAATATAACCACGTAATTTAAGCTTTTTGCCGCCATCGGTTAACTCACCTTTCAGTTTGTAAGTTTTACCTGATTTTGGGTCTAAAATCGTACCGTTTTCATAACTGTTACCACCTACATTTTTTAAATTATGTACAATGGTGACACCTTTAAGCGGTTTGTTTTTGTACGGACCTTCACATTTTGTACAAGCGTTTTCTTCACCTGGTGTCAAAATGCTCTGAATGGTTGCAGTTAAGGTTCCGTCCTTCTGTTCCGTAAATTTCACTACGGCTTTTGGCTTGTTGGTCTGATCATCAATCGTTTTCCATACCGTTCCATTGAGTGAATCAGCCGCATTGGCAAATGCAGCCATACCAATGAGTCCTAAAGCTAAAGCAATCTTTTTCATTTTTGTAATATCCTTGGGTCTTTCAAGATTTTCAGTATTCAGAAGTCGCAAAGATATTGCAATTTTTGAATGTGACTGTTTCGTGTAACCTTGTAATCTTGCAAAATAAAATTTACAAGAAAACAAGAAACTAGCATAAAAATGGATGCTATATGAATATATCAAATGTTTGGAAATATTATTTTACAGAAACTTTTCTTAAAACAACAATTCGCAAGCCAAGCCAGCTAAATTTGCCGGCTACTGCCTTACGCCCTGTGCTAGATCAGATGTGTCGTGCTTTCCCACGACAAAAAAATGTATCCGTGCGCCCGATTCGACTAGCAGGTATTAAAGGTGAAGAAATCAAGCCGCAAGATTCTGCGACTCAACTAATTTTTCACATTCACGGCGGTGCTTTTTTTCTTGGTAGTGTCAAAACACATCATGCTTTTATGACGGATTTAGCTGCCCGTACTCAAATGCAGATTATTCATGTGGATTATCCTCTTGCACCAGAGCATCCATACCCTGAGGCAACCGAAGCTCTATACGACATCTATCATTCTTTAGTGGTCCAAGGCATCCAACCGAAAGATATTATTTTATCGGGTGATTCATGCGGGGCAAATTTAGCGCTAGCACTTTGCTTGCGTTTGAAAGAACAACCTGAGCTCATGCCGAGTGGCCTGATTTTATTGTCTCCATTTTTGGATTTAACACTCACGAGTGAGTCTCTTCGGTTTAACAAAAAACATGATGCTTTATTATCTATTGAAGCGCTGCAAACAGGCACTCAGTACTATATAGGCAATCATATCGCAGCCGATGACCCCCGTGTTTCCCCTATCTTCGATGACTTACATGGCCTACCACCAACTTTGGTTCAAGTGGGTTCTAAAGAAATCTTATTAGACGATGCTAAGCGTTTTAGAGAAAAAGCTGAAGATGCTGGCGTTAAAGTTCAATTCAAACTTTATACGGGCATGTGGCATAACTTCCAGATGTTTAATGCATGGTTTGATGAAGCTAAACAAGCATTGGCAGATATTGCTGAATTTGCACACGAGCTTGATAAAACTTAATTTATTTATAAATGATGTGAATAGGCCTCAAAACTTTTCACATCATTTTCTTTATAAAAAGTCATCATATATAAATTGAAAATCATGTTATGTTTAAAATATAAATTATTGAAACAATCCAATTTTAGGATAGTCTAACAAAGAGGCATCTATATTTAGGAGCCCTTATTTATTATGAAAAATCGTTTAATCACTCATCCAATACATAGAACAAAACAGGTGATAATCGATTTCATCCACAATAATCACATCATCAACTGGACGCCATTACAAAAAAGCGCACTGATGCTCACACTTGCTTGCGCAATGAATTTCAGTTGGATTTTATGGAAAGGCTATATTTTAATTACACCAAGTGTTTGGCAATGGGCAAATCTGCCTTTAGTTGAATCACAAATCTGGCTCAATTTATTTACCTTATTTTTATTAGTCCTTTTGATTATTCCATGTTACCGCTACAAAAATGATGAATGGGCTCAACGAATTATTCCTTTCATTAGCGTGCAGTTCTTTGCACTTATGCTATGTCATGATGGATATTTAATTGGCAGTATCAGCCCTGCCACTATGGTCGGTTATGTAGGTACGATTGGGGTGGGTCTGGTGTTATTTGACCGTAAAATTGTTTATAGCGCCCTTGTACCTGCGACAATTATTTTAACTGTTTGTACATATTTAAGTATGACAGGTGCTTTAGCGTATGCACCTCTATTTAATTTTCGAGCCATGGATCATGCCCAAACTAATTCTTTCTGGTTAGGAAGTATGGCTTTTTTTATTATGCCTATTTTATTGGCCTGTTTTGTTTTATTTGAAATATTACTCACCCAATGGCGTCAGCGAGAAACTTATATTCAACGTTTAAGCCAAATCGACCCATTAACTAATGTATTAAATAGACGTAGTTTAAACATGCATTTGGAGTCGCTACACCAACAACAATTTGATTATGCTGTGGTACTTCTTGATATCGATCATTTTAAAAAAATTAATGATATATACGGCCACCATCAAGGTGATCAAGTCTTAATTGAAATTGCTCAATGTCTTTCTGAAAACTTGCGCAGCGAGGACATTATTGGTCGATTTGGTGGAGAAGAATTTATTTTACTACTCCCCCATACAGATATTATTCAAGCAGAGAAAATTGCTGAGCGTTGTCGCCAAGCCTTGCAAGAATTACCTGTTTTTACCGCTCAAAATAATCCTATTCACATTAGTGCGAGTTTTGGAATAAGCAGTTCAGCTTTTGCACAAGATCCTTATCTGGTTATTCGGCAGGCTGACCAAGCACTTTATGCGGTAAAAGCTTCGGGACGTAATCAGGTACGTACATTTCATCAGACCGAAACTATTGATACTTTATGATTCTTTGAATTTTGCCAAACTCGCGAGTTGCTGCAAAAGCTCTTGTTGACTAAAAGCGCCCGTTAAACGTAAAGCACGAATCTCTTTTTGCTCTGGGCTTAAAAATAAATAGGTCGGTGGTCCTAAAATATTCCACTGCTTGAGTAGCGCTTCATGCGACTGGTCATAATGGCTCAAATCAAGCTTAATTAAATAATAAGGTGCAAGAGCAGATTGAACCTCTGGTGCTTTTAAAATACGGTGCTCAATCGGTTGGCAGGCAACACACCAATCTGCGTAGATATCAACCACAATAGCTCGGTCAGTAGGTGCTGCCGCTAAAATTTTCTCAAAGTCCGCTGCTGTAGTTGCAATATGCCACTCGGCCATATGATTAGAACTCTGCAAAGTTCGATTTTGAATGTGTTGATATTGGTTATAGGCTACAAAAGGGGTAACGATTAATAATAAAATCGCATAGAGCCACTGTAGCTGCTCTTTTTTCCAGAAAAACTGATAAACAGCATAGGCTATAAAAGCGAGGCCTAATACTAAACTAAGCACTTGCATGCCCAAATCTGGCAGTAAAGGACGAATAAAATAAAGACTTAATCCCAACATCAGAAAAGCAAAAATCACTTTAATCTGATGCATCCAGTCGCCCGCTTTAGGCAAGAATTTTGCCCCTAAAATACTTGCCAGCAATAGCGGAATTCCCATTCCAAAGCCTAGGCAGAATAAAAGTAAAGCACCTTGCCACTGATTTTGTGTTTGAGAAATAAATAATAAAGTTCCAGCGAGAGGTGCGGTCATACAAGGACCCACCAAAAGCGCAGAAACGACACCCATAACCCCAGCACCGACCAAAGTACCGCCTTGTTGCATTGACTGAATACGGTCAAGTCGGTTTAACCATGTCTGAGGTAAACGAAGCTCAAACAAACCAAATAAGTTCAGAGCAAAAACAATAAACAGCAAACTAAAAGCAATTAAAGTCGCTGGCTGTTGTAACCAGCGTTGGAAATTTAAGCCTGCCGAAGAAGCAATTAAACCCAAGCCTGCATAAACTAATGCCATGCTACACACAAAAGTAAGCGCAATGGTCCAAGCCTTTAAACCTTTATGTTCGCGAATGATCAGTGAAGTTAAAATAGGAAGCATCGGTAAAGAACATGGCGTAAATGCGAGCAACATGCCTAAACCTAAAAATAATAAAACTCCATACCAAAGCGAGTGTTCAATTAACTTGGCTGACCAGATCTGATCTTGCGCAATTTGAGGTGTAGTTGTAGCTGCTGCTGTCTCTGTACTCTGCTCTTTTTCTAAAGATTCTGAACCCAAGGAAGTTTCGGATTGTGTATTCGCTAAATCTAGTAATCTTTTTGGCGCTGTTCCTGCTTGGTTTTGCACACCCACCAAGCCATCTGCATCGGTTTGAAACTCAATGGTCTGGGGTGGATAACAAATACGGTCTTTGGCACAGCCCTGCCAAGTCACACTATAGTGCTCTGAAGGCTTAGTCTTAATTTGGAAATTAACTTGATGGTAGTAAACCTGACTTTGCCCATAATTTTCATCATATTGGGCAACCGCTTTAGGTAACTTTAAAGTTAAAGGTTGAGTACCTTGTTGTACGGAAAATTTATGCTGATAAAGATAGTAATTTGGCTGAATCTGCCAAGACAAACTCGCAGTATGCGGCTCAGAAGATTCAACCGAAAATGAAAAAGCTTGTTCGGGTGAGAGTAGCTTATCTTGCGCAGAAACCAACTGGCTAAACACACAAACAGCAACTGCTAGAAAATAAAGAATTCCCTGATGAATAAGCTTTTTCATTAACATAAATTTAAATTGCTTCGATTAGAACAAGAATGCCACGCCTAAGCCACCGTTGTAGCTCTTGTCTTGACCCTCTAAATCAACCCCGATACTTGCATCGAGCTGGGTACGATCATTTACAGCGTAGACTAAACCTGTCCCTAAACCGTATTCATAGTCTTGGCTTTCAGCTTTACGGTAAATAAACTCAGAATAACCTGACAGCTTACCTGCGATTTTATAATCAATCGTCGGGATTGCAGTTACTGCCCAGTTACTATTTTGTACTTCGTAGCGCATGGTAATTGATGTGCCTACTAAGTCATTATATTTATAAGCGACTGCTGAACTTAGGCTATAAATATCGTCATGTGCAGTAAATTCATCATTTCCAGTGGCAATGATCGCTTCAGCTAACACAGCCATTGATAAGTTTTCATCGTTTAGATCAATTGCTTTTTTCAAACCGATGCTAACATCACCAAAGCCTGAAGTGTCATGTTTTTTACCAGCACGTTTGGTTTGAGTCCATGCTGGACCTTGCCAACCTAATTGTAATTCCAAGCCGTCGGCTAAACCGGTACGGAATAACATATCCTCATTTACAGTTACGGTCTTTTCTTTAACACCATCAACCGTTGACTCTGTATAAGTTGCACTTGGTAAGCCTTGTTCCCAAGCCAATTTACCAACTGGAGTAATCCCTGTTCCAAAGCCTGCACCTGGGCGGTCAAAAGAAAACTCCGCAGCGAAAGTACTTCCAGCAGCAACAGTGGTCAGAGCAAAAGTTAAAATTTGAAATGTTCTCATTCTATTATCCAATCAAGTAGTTAGTTCTTTTGACATTTTTGCCCCATGTTGGCGCAATAACTCTAATGTTTCACGCTCTTCTTGAAGCGCTTCTGACCAATCTATTTCATCAAAGTCACAATCAAAGAACAACTGACTGATTGAAGATAAAATAGTGAGTCCTTCTTCATCACGTGTATTTGGATCAACTTTTTCATTTAATAAACGTTGAACGGCTGGCGCACATGCCGAGCTTGCTGCATCCCATAAAGGACCATAAAACTCTTCTGCATCCCAAAGGTGTACATTCGCTTTGGCTTGAATCAACGCTTCGAGTATATCGAGGTAAACCTGTAATGATTGTTGTTTTTCTTCTTGTGATAGTGGTCTACCAGCTTCATAAGCTTCTGATACATCTTCCCACCATTTAAAAATTCCATCACAAATGATTGATACAGGTGGTCCTTGTTCCGGATCAATAAAGTTCGGATCAAGTCCTTCAGCAAGTAATTTTTGCACTTGCGCGAGTTCTAATTCTTCTATGGCTTTAATTAAAGCTTGCTGCTGGGTGGTTAACATGACCATCTCTCAAAAATATATTAGGGCTATTATGCCTAATCTCTTCTGAAGATTTTAGAGGTTGATTGCATCGCATTGCAAACCTAATGTTGTGAATAGTTTTATTTTCATTAAATATAAAAAAAGCCCCGAAGGGCTTTTTAGCATTTTAAATTAAACTTCATCATCAATGAATTCTGGTTGACCACCTCTCGGGTGTTCCTTTTTCTCAAAAGTATGTTCAAGGCTACGTTTTAATTTTTCAATCGCGCCATGAATTGAAGCATCAATATTTCCTGCTTTATGGTGTACTGCAACTGGTTTCAAACCTGAAGGACGTGCTTCAATCATACAGTGGATATCTTTGTCACCACCTTTGTCCCCATTTTCATCACTAAAATGAACCGAGAAATGCGTAATACGTTCGCTATGACGTTGGAATTCTTGAGTAAGTTCTGCACGTACATAAGTAATTAAACGTTCGCTGTTATGGATGTTTTTATCTGTGCGGATTTCAATATTCATAAATACCATCCTCTCTTTCTTACTGTGGATCTTTTCTATGCAAAACTTTTTTATGTTGGCATGTTTTAAGCATGCATGAACTGACTTCAATTGTACATTTTGATGGTGTAATGGTTTGTTATCTCCTGACTTAAACGTACTGCTTTTAATTTATTTTGAAGATCTTCATACCTTCAATATCAGTCCATCTATAAAAATATGCAAGCTGATTTTTTAAATTTTTATGAAAAATTGAACAAAAGGAGAGCAATCGTGTCCAAATCTTATCTATCTGGAGCAGAGCTTATTGAGCAAATCCAGAAGTCTCCTTATTCACGTGATTTAATCGGATATCACGGACAGCCTCCACAAGTTAAATGGCCTAATAATGCCAAGGTTACTGTGCAATTTGTTCTTAATTATGAAGAAGGTGGCGAAAAACATATAGAGCATGGCGATGATGGCTCAGAACAGTTTTTATCCGAAATTATTGGTGCCGCAAGTTACCCAACTAAACATATGTCGATGGACTCTATGTACGAATATGGTTCACGTGCTGGTTTTTGGCGCATTCATAATGAGTTCCAAAAGCGCAAACTTCCAATGACCATTTTTGGGGTTGCAATGGCACTTGCTCGCAACCCTTATATTGTAGAAGCGATTAAGCAAGCTGATTATGATGTGGTTTCTCATGGTTACCGCTGGCTTCACTATCAAGATACCGATAGTGAAGTCGAAAAACAGCATATGGAGCAGGCTTTAACTGTCTTAGAAAACCTTTTTGAAAATAAAGTGATAGGTTGGTACACCGGACGTGACAGCCCCAATACACGTCAGTTACTCGCAGAGTTTCCACAAATACAATATGACTCAGATTATTATGGTGATGACCTGCCTTTTTGGACAACGCTTACCAATGCTGAGGGTGCATCACGTCCTCATCTGATTATTCCTTACACTTTAGAATGTAACGACATGAAGTTCTGTTCACCGGGCGGCTTTAATAGTTCAGAACAGTTTTTTCAATATTTGAAAGATAGTTTCGATGTGTTGTATGCAGAGGGAGAAACTGCACCAAAAATGATGTCGATTGGAATGCATTGCCGCATTTTAGGGCGTCCGGGCCGTTTTAAAGCACTACAGAAATTTCTCGACTATATCCAAATGCACGATCGGGTCTGGATATGTCGTCGTCAGGATATTGCTGAACATTGGTATAAAAATCACATAACTAAATAATTGATTTTTAATTTTCAAAATCCTTAAACGAATTAAAACTCGCTATTGGCACTGTTATTGCTAAAACTCTATATCAAGATAACGAGTTTAGGAATAACAGTGTTTTTAGCCGAGTTTAATCAAGCCCCACCAGAACAACTCAAGACTTTGTTAAAAAACTGTGTCCACATTCAAGCATGGGCCGAAAAAATCATCTCAAATCGTCCCTATTCAACAAAAGCATCTCTTTTGGAATATGCAGAACAGTTAAGTCAAATGTGGTCATGGCAAGAGATACTGGCAGCATTAGCAACCCATCCAAAAATTGGTGAACGCCGAGCTAAAAAACAACTCAATGCAAAAGAGCAAGATTTTTCATCTAAAGAACAAGCTGGCATTTCTTTAGATGAACTAACACAACAAGCTCTGCTTCAAGGTAATCTTGATTATGAACAAAAGTTTGGCTTTATTTTTTTAATTAAAGCGGCAGGCCTCAGTAGCGATGAAATTTTAAAAAAGCTACATGAACGACTACAAAACGACTTAGCTATCGAAAAAACAATTGTACATGAGCAACTTGCAGCGATTGCTCTATTACGTCTATCTCAGGAAATACAAGCATGATCAGCACTCATATTTTAGATACGAATTTAGGTAAACCAGCTGCAGACGTAGAAGTGAAGTTGTTTCATGCAGCAACCCATGAACTGATAGCGACAGCAACCACTAATCAAGATGGTCGAGTGAGTGATTTTGGAATAACAGACTTTGCAAAAGGTGCTTATCAGCTTGAATTTGAAATTGCTCCTTATTTTTCATCGCAGCAAGTCAAAACTTTTTTCCCACGTGTTTGTATCCAATTTTTTATAGAAGACATCAATCAGCATTATCACATTCCATTACTGATTAGCCCATTTGCTTACTCCACTTATCGCGGTAGCTAACTCAATTATAAATAGGAGAAAAATATGAATCATCAGCAAAAAAATGTGATTTCTCCAGAGCATGAATATTTAGGAATTTCCAAAAGTTTTGCTTACGGCTTACAGCATGTGCTGACCATGTATGGTGGCATTGTAGCCCCGCCTTTGATTATTGGAACGGCAGCTGGCTTAAGCTCAGCACAAATCGGAATGCTCATTGCAGCGGCCCTATTTGTAGGTGGATTGGCAACCATGATCCAAACAATCGGAACCAAATATTTAGGCGCAAAATTACCTCTGGTACAGGGTGTATCTTTTGCGGGTGTGGCCACCATGGTCGCCATTATCACTACAGGTGGTGGTTTACCTGCTGTCTACGGCGCGGTCATTGCTGCATCTCTAATTGGACTGTGTCTTGCACCTTATTTTTCTAAAATTATTCGTTTTTTCCCACCTGTTGTGACAGGATGCGTCATCACGATTATTGGTCTATCTTTGTTACCTGTCGCGATTCGCTGGATGATGGGTGGTAACAATAAAGCACCTGACTGGGGAAGTGTAGAAAATATCTCTTTGGCCTTACTGACTTTAGGCATTGTGATTGTTTTAAATATGTTGCCGCAAGCCAGCATTCGTCGCTTATCGATTTTATTGGCTATTGTTGCTGGTACTGCCCTCGCCTATTTTATGGGCTTTGGTGATTTTAGTCAGGTGAGTTCAGGCGCATGGCTCCAATTCCCGCACCTATTTGCATTTGGTTTGCCGACTTTCGAGCTTAGTGCAATCTTATCGATGTTGATTGTGACCTTAGTGATTATGACTGAAACCACAGCCGATATTATTGCTGTCGGAGACATTGTAGGAACTGAAGTCGATTCAAAACGTATCGCCAATGGTGTTCGTGCAGATATGTTCTCAAGTGCTTTTGCGCCTATATTTGGTTCTTTCATGCAAAGCGCTTTTGCCCAAAATGTTGGACTGGTTGCGATTACAGGCATCAAAAGCCGCTTTGTAGTCGCAGCAGGTGGTGTCATTCTGATTATTTTAGGTCTACTACCTATTATGGGTCGTTTGATTGCAGCGATTCCAATGCCCGTACTTGGTGGTGCAGGTTTGGTCTTGTTTGGATCAGTTGCAGCGAGTGGAATTCGCACTTTGGCAAAAATAGATTATAACGATCAGAAAAATTTAATTATTGTCGCAACCGCTTTATCAGCTGGGATGATCCCAATTATTAACCATGAGTTTTATGCTCATTTCCCAGTTTGGGTACAAACTTTGTTCCATTCGGGCATTAGTTCAACTTGTCTCTTTGCTATCTTGTTGAATTTATTATTTAATCATTTACCTTCATTTCGTAGCTCGCGCACCCCACATTTAAGCCAAACAATAAACACAAGAAATACTCATTAAAGATTTAGTTTTTAGCGCCCCACTTCGGTGGGCTTTTTTTTAACCGTTGATCAAATTTGGCTTCATTTTTGCTTAAGACCCTGTATCCTTAGCGTGCTTTATTTGGGGGGAGATCATTTAAATGCAATTAAAGCAACTTGCGGCGACTTGTGCCTTGTTATCTGCAACTGCCATGGTTCAGGCGAAACCAATCTGGCAAGATTTTAGTGTGACTGGACTTTATGGTGAAAACTATGAAGTTGTAGATGACAAAGAAACCACGATTACTTTGGAATATGCAGCGAAAGTTAAATACGCTGATGTATTTTTCTTCATGGACCACATGCGTGGCGAAGATGATCATAAAAGTACATATTTTGAATTATCACCACGTTTAAGCTTAGGCGAAGTGTCTGGTAAAAAACTGGCATATGGCCCAATTAAAGATGTGTTGATCAGTACCACTTGGGAAAGTAATACTCAAACTGGCCAAAACTTCGACAACTTCTTGTATGGTTTTGCAGTTGATTTAGATATCCCATATTTCCAATATGCAAATTTAAACTTCTACCGTGCGAATAATGAGAAAACTGACGACGATTATCAGATGACGTTCGTTTATGGCATTCCATTAAAATTAGGATCTGAAGATTTCTTAGTAGACGGTTTCCTTGACTGGTCAACTGCTGAAGGCGACCATGCGAGCGAGTTGAACTGGACAACTCAGTGGAAATGGAATGTAGGTAAACACATTTCTCCTGATACACGCCTATACCTAGGTATCGAGCACTCAGTGTGGAATAACAAATTTGGTCTTCAAGGTCGAGACGAAAATAACGTTAGTGCACTGGTTAAATACCACTTCTAAAATCCAAATTTAGAAGATAAAAACAGCAAGGAAAATTCCTTGCTGTTTTTGTTTTTAATCAAGTGGATTACCCACAATATTACTAATAATCCCCTGCATAATATGTCCACCTTGTTCACGGCGTAATTCTTCATACCATGCTTGTGTAACGGCTTCATCTTTCATATGTGTCACATCACAACGTTTGCGCGCACGAAGTACCAATTCATTAGCACGTTCATTGCGCTTGTTTTGATAGCGACGTAAAGCATCCTCTAGCCCCAAAGTATTAATTTGCAGAGAACGCGCTAAATAAATCGCGTCTTCCATGGCTTGGCAACCACCTTGCCCAATATCAGGTGTTGTGCTATGTGCAGCATCACCCAAAATCACCACACGACCTTTATAAAATTGAGTGAACGGTTCAATATCATGTATTTCTACCCGATTGGTCTTTTGCGGATCTAAGCGTTCAATAAGCTGCTGTACGGGTTGGCACCAATCAACAAAATATTGTTTTAAAAGTTTTTTATAGTCATCTCGATTATTGTCTAAACCTGCTGGCAAAGGCACATCCAAAAAGAAATAGAATTTTCCATCTGCAACTGGCATTAAAGAAGCTCGCTTGCCTTCGCCCACATAAGTCGTCCATTGCTGGGCTGGAGCCAAATCTTCAGAGATCTCAACCAAACCATTCCAATTTACATAACCTGCGTAACGGCGCTGTAATTGCTGCCCCAATACATAGGTCCGTGTAAGTGAATGCGTACCATCGGCCCCAATTAATAGATCAGCCTGCGTTGAACTGCCATCTGCAAAATGGACCTCGACATAATCAGCTTTGTCTTCAAGACTGACCATTTTTTTGCCTAAATAAATCTGATTACGACCAAATTCATCCATCAACATATTTTGTAAATCAGCACGTGCAACCGGATAAGGTCTTTGGCCCACTTCTTCAATTAATGGCAGTAAACTGAATTGTGTCATCACATCTCCAGTTAAACCGTCCACATAGGCCAAATCATCCATTTGTCCACCAAGTTTGGCGATTTTGTCAGTTAATCCTAGATAGTTCAGACATTTCACACCATTCGACCAGAGCGAAATTGCCGCGCCGACAGGAAGAATTTTTTCAGTTTGCTCAAAAATGCGAACTTGGTGACCAAATTTCTTTAATGCAATGCCTGTGGTTAGACCTCCCATTCCTGCACCAATAATCACCACATTCATAACACGCTCCTATAGATATTCACCTATAGGGTGCTTATGCTAAAAACATGCCATCGTTCAAAATTTATTTAGCTTTTCCACAAAACTGGCATGCACCATGCTTATATATTTATGTATAAAACTCGTCTCGGCACGCTCCGTGTTAGCGCAGTTTTAAATGAAAAATCATGTTTTTAACAAGAAATACGGATACCCCATTATGGCAACATTGCACGCTCCAGCTTTTGAACTTCCTGAGATTTTGAATACTAAAACCAATTTGGCAGATGCCCGAATTGGTGCACAAGTCATTGAGTGTTCAGATGATTTCTTTGCTGAAGCAAAACGTATGCTGCAATTTGATGCACCTATTTTTGTTGAAGATAAATTTGATGGTAACGGCAAATGGATGGACGGCTGGGAAACGCGTCGTAAGCGCCATGCGGGCTATGACTGGTGTATTGTGAAGTTAGGCGTAAGTGGAAAAATCACTGCTCTTGATATTGATACCAGCTTTTTTACAGGAAATTATCCTGCTTCTGCATCATTAGAAGCATGTTATGCACCAAATGGGGACCTGACAGGGGCAAAATGGGAGAATGTTTTAGGAAATACTGAACTCGGCCCAAGCCAGCATCATATTTTTATGGTCAATAATGATGCACTTTTCACTCATATACGCCTTAACATTTTCCCAGATGGTGGTATTGCCCGTTTACGTGTCTATGGTGATGTTCATATTCAGGTAACTGACAGCGAACAGACTCTCGATTTATTGGCCCTCGAAAATGGTGGCCGCGTAGTTGCGTATAGCGATGCTCACTTTGGACATCCTCGTAATTTGATTAACCCAGGCCGTGGAGTCAACATGGGCGATGGATGGGAAACCAAACGCCGCCGTGCACCGGGTTATGACTGGTGTATTCTTGCGTTGGGTAAAAGCGGAAAAATTGAGAAACTTGAAATTGATACGGCTCATTTTAAAGGAAACTTCCCTGCCCAAGTATCTATTCAGGCGGTTTACCTCGAAAATGCAACCGATGCACAGTTAATTCCTCAAAGTATGTTTTGGTCTTACTTACTAGAAGCCCAACCGATGCAAATGGATCATATCCATGAATATGTGAATGAGATTTTACAGCATGAAAAAATCTCGCATATTCGTATTAACATGATTCCAGACGGTGGTATTAGCCGTGTTCGTTTATGGGGAAAAATTGCCAAGTCATGATGATGAGTAATGTTCAAATTCAGCCTTTAACTATTGAAAACTTCCAGCCCTTCGGAGAAGTCATCTGTTGTGACGGGCATGACTTTTTTCATATTAACGATGCCCACACTGAGCGCTATCATGCGCTCGTTGAAACTGAAGTTGAAGGTGAAGCAAAGGCAGGAATTAGTATTTTCCGTAATATTAAGGCCAGCGTGCTGCCTCTGGAAATTTCAATGCTAGAGCGTCATCCCAAAGGCTCTCAGGCATTTATTCCACTACAGCAACAAAAGTTTTTAATTATCGTGGCCTCCGCTTTGGACGAAAATACTCCTGATATTTCAAAGTTATGTGCTTTTATTTCAAATGGAAAGCAAAGCATCAATTATCGGGCGGGCACATGGCATCATCCTTTGCTTACCTTCGAGGCACCAAGTGATTTTGCAGTGGTGGACCGAATTGGAGATGGAGCAAATTGTGATGTTTTTCAATTTCCACAGGTTATAAAAATTACGACCTAAATTAAAATATACAGATCTGTCTATTTTAATTTAATGGTAGAAATCGTTGTGGTGATTTCCAACAATTTAGATTTACATAAAAAAACCCCCGCCAATTGAGCGGGGATTTTTTACGCCTTTTTAGACAGTGATATCAGCTAAGTTCCCCTTCTGCTCAAGCCACTGCTTACGATCTGCCGAACGTTTTTTCGCAAGTAACTTGTCGAGTAACCCTGCCGTTAGATGCACATCATCTAGATCGAGCTGAACTAAACGACGCGTGTTCGGGTCCATAGTCGTTTCACGTAATTGAATCGCGTTCATCTCACCCAATCCTTTGAATCGGGTAATTTGCGGATTACGATTACCTTTAATATTTTTCAAAATAGTTTCAAGTTCATCATCATCAAGCGCGTAATGAACATCTTTACCAATGTCGATACGGAACAATGGTGGCATTGCCACATACAAATGCCCTTCTTCAACCAATGCTGGAAAATGTTTAACGAATAAAGCACAAAGCAAAGTCGCAATGTGTAAACCGTCCGAGTCAGCATCGGCCAAAATACAGATTTTGCCATAACGTAATTCAGATAAATCATCACTACCAGGGTCTACACCAATGGCAATCGCAATATCGTGGACCTCTTGAGAAGCGAGTACTTCATCTGAAGAAACTTCCCATGTATTTAAGATTTTTCCACGAATTGGCATGATCGCCTGAAAGTTTTTATCGCGCGCCTGCTTGGCACTACCGCCAGCAGAGTCACCCTCGACAATAAATAATTCACTGTCCTCACGTGTTTGACCCACACAGTCTGCCAACTTACCAGGTAATGCAGGGCCGGAAACAATTTTTTTACGCTCGACTTTCTTGGCTGCTTTTAAACGACGACCTGCTTTAGAAATCGCCATTTCTGCCAGCTGCATGGCAATTTCAGCATGCTGGTTGAGCCAGAGCGCGAAAGCATCTTTAGCAATATTTAAAACAATATTTGATGCTTCTCGACTCGAAAGACGCTCTTTGGTTTGACCTGAAAACTGCGGTTCTTGGAACTTGAGCGACAAGATATAGTTCACGCCATCCCAAACATCTTCTGCCGAAAGTTTGAGGTTTCTTGGTAGCAAGTTACGCAATTCACAGAACTCGCGCAATGCTTCGGTAACCCCAGAGCGCAAACCGTTCACATGAGTACCGCCTTGTGCAGTTGGAATTAAGTTGACGTAACTTTCTTGAACCTGTTCACCACCTTCCACATTCCAACAAATCGCAAATTCACATGCAGCACGGTCTGCTTGACCGCTGCTCACAAATGCAGGATTTGGCAAAATTTCGCGGTCTTGCAATTCATCCATCAAATAATCGACGAGGCCATTTTCAAATTGCCATTCAATTTTTTCATCGTTAATTTGATCGATATAAATAATTTTTAAACCAGCAGCTAAAACAGCTTTGGCCTTTAAATTGTGTTTGAGTGCTTTTAACGCAAATTTTGGACTATCAAAATATTTAGCTTCTGGCCAAAAATGTACCGTTGTACCCGTCGCGCGTTTTGGCACTTTACCTTCGAGAACAGCTAAAGGAGCAACGGGTTCCCCTTGCTCAAAGGCCATCTGGTATAAATTACCCTGACGCTGAACTTCAACCTCAACACGTGTTGATAAAGCGTTTACAACTGAAATCCCCACACCATGCAAACCACCTGAAAACTGGTAGTTATCGGTGCTGAACTTACCACCCGCATGGAGCTTGGTTAAAATGATTTCGATACCACTTTGGCCATATTCAGGATGAATATCGACTGGCATACCACGGCCATTATCTTCAACCGACAACGAACCATCTTTATAAACCGTGACACATATTTTGTCGGCATGACCAGCTAATGCTTCATCAACAGCATTATCAATAACTTCTTGGGCTAAATGGTTAGGTCGAGTCGTATCGGTATACATCCCTGGACGACGACGAACAGGGTCTAAACCAGAAAGAACTTCAAGCGATTGAGCCGTATATTGTGTCACGTTGTACGTTTTCCTTATTTGATGGTGTGCGCAAAGAATTCGATCACTAACGGTAATTTTTCTTCAAAATCTTCCATAGCATGATTGCCATGAGCATCCGTCAAAATCAATGAGGATGGTGTTGCAGCACTATAATAGCGTTGTGCTTGACGATAATCCAAAATTTCGTCGCCTTGTTGCAATAAGACGAGTATTTTGTCGGCATTTTCAGGTTGATTCAGTTCCAGTTGTTCTAACTGCCTTAACTGAACATGATCAATTGACCATTGATCATTCACCACATAGGGCATACTTTCAACTTGAAATAACTCATCAAACAGTTTCCATGGTTGCATAGCAGGGTTAATCAGTACAGCTGGAACATTATATTTCGCGACAAAATATGTCGCAAAAACCCCGCCAAGGCTACTACCGACTAAGGCCACATCATCTAAAGACTCTATCAGCTCTGAAACTTGCTCAACCACTAGATCAGGAGATCTATTTAAGTCTGGCAAATGCACATTTATGCCCAATTCGCTACAATACTGTCTAAGACTCAGCCCTTTAATTGAAAGAGAGCTACTATTAAAGCCATGGAGGTAGATAATATTCATATATTTTCCCTCTAAATTGAGAATAAACTCACATTTTTGTTCTCAGTTTGTATATAAAAACACTATTGTCAGACAAGAAAAACCACTCAACTAACCATTCATCAGTATTTTAAAAACATGTGTTATTTAAACTACTAAGATGGAAACGTTTACTGCCGTTGATAAAAAGTACAGCTTAAAACGTCGGTTATAACGTATATGGGGAAAAGATATGCCGAGCTTAACACCACTACATGAAACTTATTGTAAATGGGATCGTACGCCACCTAGTCAGGCAGACGTATTAGAAGGTTTAGCTCAACTGTTCAGTACCAGCTTAAATGGTGTACATGAATTAATTCAAGTTATTAATATTGAAGTATTAAAAAATGCTTTTGGTGTGAGTACACAAAATGCTAAAAACTTTCAAAAACGACCATTTGTGCAAAAGGCATATCAATTTTCTTATGGTGCTTTACAAAAATATGGTAGTTGTTTTTTAGCGCCAAGCTTACGTCATATTATTGAAAAATATCCTACACTTCACGAAAAACCACTCACCCCAAGCCTACATTTTTTAGTTGGCATTTTGAATGGGATTTTTGGGGATTATCTACTGAAACAGCATAGCCCCCTCGCCTTACCCATGGTGCTATACGATCACTACGGTGCAATACAACAAGGGGAACTTGCAGGCCGTATCGTGATTTTAGCTCATGGTTTGTGTATGAACCATCTGACTTGGTCAAATGCACACTATGGTGGCATTGGTGAGCGTCTGTTAGCACAGCGTGACCATAACACCATGTTGTATTTAAATTACAATACAGGTCGACGCATTTCAGCTAATGGACGCAGTTTTTCAAACTTATTAGAAGACTTGGTCCAACGTAATCCAAGAATTACCAGCATCGATATCATTGGCCATAGTATGGGCGGACTGGTTTCCCGTAGTGCCTTGTTTTATGGCAAACAAAATATGTATCAATGGATCCATATGGTCGAGAATCTAGTCTGTATTGGCTCTCCACATCATGGGGCAGTTTTAGAGCGCTTTGGCTTTACCATACAAGATAAACTTGGGGCTTTCCCTTTTGTCGGCTTACTCGGTCAACTGGTTAATATTCGGAGTAATGGTATTTTAGACTTACGCCACGGTAGCGTTCGTGATGATGATTGGGAACATATGGATGCCCGTATTGGTATGATGGATGATAACCGCGCCCCTGCTCCGCTACCTTCCCATATCAACACCTTTTTAGTGGCAGGGGCCTTAGAATTTGAAAAGGTGCGCAATAAAGCGTTGACCGTAATTGGCGACTACTTAGTGAGTGTAAAAAGCGCGCTAGGCGAACACCCTAACCCACGTTTTCAGCTTAAGGTTCCAGACTCACATAAAGCCGTGTTTTATGGTTTAAATCATTTTGAAATTCAGTATCACTCGAGTGTTGCCGAACAGATCACTCGCTGGTTATATCCTCATGTGAATGATTATGTTCAAGAGGGTATTCAAACTCATATTATTGATATGCCGAACTATACACTCGAAGATTTAGAAGGGATTGTAGAGACGTAAAAAAAAGCCCAACTTATGTTGGGTTTTTTATAGAATCTAAAATATTTTAAAAAGAGCTCTATAACTATTGTTTATCTTTAAAAAATAAGTTGTCTTTACTATCTAGAACTTCATCAGAATAAAGATAGTATTTTCCTTTCTTAAAGATCACTTTTCCTAACTTTTCACCACTTTGAACTTTAAAGAAATATAGCTCGTTATTTTTCTCTTTCACTTTGCATATATAAGATTTATCAACCTGAAAGCCAGCAATAGAATACTCACACTTTTTGGGTGTTAGTGTTAAAATAAATTCTATCGTCGCAACATTTCCACCTGGTAGTTCTTCTGAACTGTAATAATGATAAGTACCATTCCACTTATCTATATTTGCAAATGTGTTAACCGAAAAAGCCAGCAATAATAAACAAAATTTTTTCATTTAATTAATTTATAAACAATTAAGTTAAACTATTATAACCATATGATAATAAAATATTTTATTATTTTATAAATCAACCCTTAAAAATAATTTTTTGAAAATTAATTCTTATCACTATTACCAAATATAGAGAAATATATGAAAGAAATTGTTGTTTTTGACTTGGATGGGACATTACTATCGGGTGACTCTACAAAGGCATGGCTAACAGATAAATTAAAATCCAATATTTTTAGATTTATCGCTGCACTTATTGTTATGCCCATCGCTTTGCCTATTATGAAATTTAAGAAATATAAATCTAAAGGTGCTTCATTGTATTTATGGATTGCAACGTATGGCTTGAACGAAGAAAAATTAGAATACAGCTTTAAGAATTTCTCTAAGAATATCAAAAACAATTCTTTCAATTCATTATATTGGTTTGAGCAAGGTATAAACGAAGTTAAAGATCATTTAGCCAATAGAAGAATTGTGTTTATTGCTACGGCTGCACCAGAAAAGTTAGCGAATGTTTTACTCGATTCTATCAATCTAGATGTACGAATTATTGGTACTCCTCTACAAAAAAAGCTAGGAGGATGGATAAGCGGGATACATTGCAGGTCTGAAGAAAAAGTAAGAAGATTGAATAAGCTTGATATCAAACAACCTTGGTTTGCAACATACAGTGATGATATTGAAGATGACTTACCTATTTTGATTGGCGCTAAACTACCCTATTTAATTAACGGGGATAACAATAAAATTAAAAATATTAAAATCAAAAATTTAAAAATATTAAATTGGTTTTAATTTAATAAAAAGATTCTTTAAAAATCAACTTTTTTAAATTCTTATTAGCTTTAATGATTTTTGGAAATTCTATATTATCGAATTTTTAATTATATCCATGATAATGTATTTAAAATCTTTGCTAACTTAGTACAGTCTTACTCTTAATTACCATCTCATCTATAACAAGGTTATCTATTAATTTTTCTTATAAATAAAAACTTAGTACGTATACTAAGTTTAAAAAAATATTACTAATACATCTTTATTTGAAACTAAAATTATTTGCAAATAATAAAATTAAAAAAGATAACTTTATGGTGCATTAGAATTTCGTATTTCTAGAATCTCATTGCAATCTTTAGTATTAGAATAAGCGAAAATTCGCTTGTCTTGATTTTCTAATAAAAGAGCATCTTTATTTGCACCAAAAGCATTTTTAGAGATATCACACTTATAAGAAGTCAATCTAAAATTGCTTAAATTTTCACATTTAGGTTCAGCATTAGCTTCATCAAAACCATACCAATCTGTAATATTTTTATTTAAACATGAAATTCGATTTACTTGAATATCATCTTTTATATCGACCACCTTATCTGCAATTACTTTTGGTTCACTTACTGGTAAAGCCTCACTTATAGCTGGAGATTGTTGCTCATACACTTCTGTATGTATTACATTCGGTTCGTTATTTAAGCTACTTGGTGTTTTCTCTTGGTCTTTATTACTACATGCAAATAAAGCACCTATAAAAATTAAGATATAAATATTCTTCATGATTTAATGCTCATAATGATGCGCTATCTAAAAATGGTGTAGGATCAATTAAATCCGACCGCCGCTTATAAACACTTGTACCGTTTAAAGTGCCTTTATTATTTGGATTTGAGTACATTTCCAAATGCAACATCATACTTGGAATACCTTTAGTTGTTAAGCTCCCTACATAAGCTATTACTTGACCCTTTACAACTTTATCTCCAGCTTTTACTAAAGCTTTACCCTTTCTAACTTCCCCATAACGAATGATATGTTTTGGATGAACAATTTCAATAGCATCTGTATTATCATAAAAATAATAAACATTTCTTACTACACCATCAGCCATCGCTCTAATTTCAGTTCCTGCTGGTGCATACAGATCACAACCTGCGTGTTTACGTTTTCCACCACTACGATTAGAACCAAATCGAGCAAATCCATTTTTATATGAATTTGTCCGTGCCTTTAAAGGGAATAAATATGAACCATCATCTTTTGGCTTATCTATTCTTAACTCAATAACTGGCATAGGATTCTTCAATACAGCGGTATAAAGTACTTGTTCTTTACTATCAACATCTACAACAATTTCAATTTTCTTCCCTTCTTCGCCCCGATGTTTTTTTAATCCAATCCCATCTTGCCCAGTATAATGTGTTCTTTTTGCGCCATTATATTTAATTGAATAAGCTAGATTTTCTTCCTTACCTGTCTCTTTATTTATTGTTTTAATAGTAAAAGCGACATCACTACCATATTGTTTAGTTAAAGGATTACCATTTTTCTCTGTATGAACATTCTCTGTTTTTCCTAATGAAGGAATAAAATCAATTAAGTAATTAACAAAGCTCTCTTCTTTCTTAGATGACGTTTCTTTCGCTGGGGCTGCTTTTGCTGGTACTGTCTTACTAGGAGGATTTGGAGCTACTCGAGGCATCTGTATTGTTGTAGCCGCAGAATTTAAGTTGACATTAATTACGGAAATACTTGGATCATTTCTTAATGTCAAAACAGGTTTCTTATTTGAAAGTAGCAATTTATAAACAAATGCATTCAACATTTTTAATTGAATAAAGCCATTATTATCCGTTGTTTTCTCTATTTCTCTACCTCTATATGAAACAAAAAACTTAGTACTTTTTAAAATTTTACCTTTACTATCATGTATCTTCAATTTCACACTGACTAGCCCTAATGGGACTGATATACAACTATTTTCCATTCCTTTAGTTACGGATATTGTTTTTATTTTTTGGTAACCTTTACTTCCATTTACCAATATGTCTAATTTTTCACCTTCTTCTGCAATTATACCAGTTTTTATTCCTGAACTATCAGAAGTATGCTCTTTGATCTTATCTTTATATCTTACAAAAAACCTCATATTCGTTATTTTTCTATTTGTGTCACTTTCTATTATGGCTATATCAAATTTTATATCTTTAGAAGCATTTTTTTTCACCTCATCTTTCTTCGAATCAACAGTTTTCTGTTCAACAACAACTTTTTCTTGTTTTGGCTCTGGTTCAGCAGGTTTTTGTAAAATAGATTGAATTTTAATATTTTCAATTACACTTAATTCAATAGATTGTTTTTTATCAGAGGCTTGTGTAATAATAGTTGATTGTTTTCCATCTGCCTTAATTATAATTTTACTGCCTGGATGTCTAATAATAACAGGTAATAGTCCTTGCTCATCTGACTCTGCATTTACAATAAACTTTGATTGTTTAAACTTACCACTATATTCAGATTCAATAGTTACTTTTTTATTTTTTGCTATTTGTCCAATTTGGTTCTTTAATTTTATATATATCTTTCTACTACAACAGCTTTCTAAATCATAATGGTTAAACATCTCAATATATTTACTAATATGAACATTATTTCCATCTACTTCTTTATAATTTCCTTTAAAACCTGATATACCTAAAAAAGAACCTAAGCCTCCGTCACCAACTAAATGAGCCCCTGCAATAGCACCCGATTCAGTAATTTCAATTCCATTTATTATTTTCCCATAGTATTCATTAAAACTTCTATTTCTTAATCGTTTGCAAAGAAGATCTATCCATTCTCCAATGATTTGGACCTGCTTAGCAGGAGATTTCAAAAGATCTGATAAAGAATTAACACCATTGTGTCCAGCCCAAATCCCTGTCCAATCGTTTTCTTCAGTTTTATCAGAATTATCTTTCCAATGCTTATAATAACCAAGATCGATAAGTGCAGCTTCCCCAAACTGGAAAAAACCAATATAACCTAGAGAATTTTTATTTTGGCTTGCTCTAATGTTTACTGGTGCTGTTAAGGGTAAACTTAAATCTGATGAAGATTCCATTCTTGAAACGGCACAAATAAATCCATATCGTGTTAATGGATATGACTTTTGATTTATAGATTTACCATTTTTCATTTAT
The DNA here is from genome assembly GCF_000588515.1 of Acinetobacter sp. 826659. Lineage (NCBI taxonomy): Bacteria > Pseudomonadati > Pseudomonadota > Gammaproteobacteria > Moraxellales > Moraxellaceae > Acinetobacter > Acinetobacter sp. 826659. The sequence continues at coordinate 335,979 of NZ_JFYD01000003.1, forward strand.
TTAAGTCCTCAAAACTAAATTGTTTAATATCAATTTTTTTATTATTGATATATGAACTTAAAATAGGTTTCATTTTCTCAAAATTCCCCAATCCAGGGCAACTTAACTCAACACCATTTTTATTAGCTTTTTTTGTTGGAAAAAACTTATCTTCAAACATATCATAGCGACCTAAATTTCTAAAATATGAAAAATAATTACCATTAATATCACTAATAATATTTATATCACTATGATCATTTTTTAGATAAGCATAATAAACTTGGTATTTATTTTTATTCACCTCAATAACTTGACATTCCCCTGTTGACATCCATTGAGGATCTTTTGGGTTTAAGCCAATAGTCTTTACAAGCTTTGCTTTATTGTTATCTTCCCAAATTTGTTTACATGGGATATTAACTTTATCAATTTTGATACTTTCATTTTTATTTTTGAAGCTATCCCAAATTTTTTCACAAACATTTTCTTCAGCAAAAGCTTGTATTGAGATAAATGTGCTCAGTAGCAATATTAGACTGCGTTTCATCTCTTAAACTCCAAATTTATTAAAATCATCTTCTAGATCATTTTTATATTCATCATCTAGCGCTTCTGCAAGCTGGCTCTGAATTCCATCATCTACAAAATCCCCAGTATCATGATCATAAATATCTTCATTTAATTCCTTCGTAGGTATAATACTTTTATTGTCATTATTGCTAATAAATTGAATTTCAATAGTATCTGATGAATCACTAAATATTCTTGGTGTTCGCCCCATTTCATCTAACATTCCAATATATTCTGTATTCTTTGTTTTATTGATAACTTTAAATCTAATTTCTTCTTTCAAATTTTCTAAATTGAAAATATCACTAAAATCAAATCTTCGACTAAAAATTCCACTCTCAGGCATTTTCGGCAACTCAGCATTTACTGTTGCCCCACTCGTAAACAAATGCTGCCCAGCTTTACTTTCAAACTTGCCACCTGTTGTTGAAAATACGCCATCTGCATTAATTTTGAGCTGAGATCCACCCGCTGTTAAAACAATTTCTTTAGGACTCGTAAGCTCAATTTTATCTTCAGTAGAAATGAGCTTAATGACCTTCTTCGCAATTGCTTCAATGGCATCGTCTTGTGCTTGTAGTTCGAGTTTTCCTTTTGCTGCATAAGCATGCAAACCCTTTTGAGCGGCAAACAAACTGATTTTGTCTTGTGCATGCCCAACGATATTTTTCTGTGCACTTAAGTTAATTGAGCCACTAGCACTTTCTGCAATATCTTGCGAAGCTTGCAAAATAATATTTTCAGGTGTCGTCAAGGCAATCCCATTTGGCGATGCTAATAACATCAGCGCTTGTCTAAAAATTCTGCCTTGTTCTTGCTGTTTAGTATCGGAACTACTTTCCAAACCTTGGGTATAACCTTCCATAAAGCCTTGCAAAGAACTTAATGCTTTAGAAGGTGATACTTCCAATTTACTGCCTTTACTAAACGTTCCACATACACTCATCATGTCAAAGTCTTTAGTCTCGACATTTGCCAAGACTTTTCCAACCTCTTGAATACTTTCAAATGGATTTTTATGAATGCGGTCTTTAATATTGGCAAGTTTTCCTTTAACGATGTCAGCACCATGCTCTTCAACATTTTCAATAAATGCTTTTAAGTTTTCTACCGCATCTTTGGCATCACTAAAGAAAGAATTAAATTCGTCTACAACGCCTTTTGCATTTCCCCCTAACGCACCAATATCTTGAATAAAGCCGCCACAGTCTTTTAAAGCGTGAATAGGATCGTTATTAATCCCTTCTTTAAATAGATTCACCGTACTATCTAATGCCTGTCCTGTAGTTTTTAGCTCAAGTGACTGGATGAATTTGGGTAAGCGATTAATCACGTTTAAGGCATCAGTCTGTTGCTTTGCTGCAACTTCACTGAGCATTTTCATGCTTTCATAACCTTGTGAAAGTAAGGATTGTGCTTGTGCGGCCTCTAGATGGTCTGCAATCGCTTGCTCTTGTGCATAGGTACTGATGAGCATGCCTTTACCTGCACGCACAGCTCCCCAAGCATCTGTTCTTAGCTCAAAGCCTTCACCACGACCCTGACTCGTCGCTTGTTCTTTCGGATGGCTTAAATTACCCAAATTCAGCTGTGTCGCTGCATGGCTACTTTGTAATTGGGTACTAATTTGCCCAGTTGTGTCATCAAAGCGTAATTGGTTAAAACCACTACCACTGATTTCCTGACTGCGAATCCCGCTTAGTTTTTTAGTATCAGGAAGCTGCCCTTTTACATCGAACTTGGTTGGCGAACGCTGCGCTTCATGGATACGCCCCGTCACAAATGGACGATCAATATTGCCATCAAAGAAGTCAATGACCACCACTTCACCAATACGTGGCAAGAAACGTGCTCCATAGCCCTCGCCTGCCCAAGGAGTCAGTACATCGACCCAAGCTGAGTCGGTATCATTGTCATTGCTACCCGCGCCACCATCATGCCCATGATCATCACTACGGGTGAATAGAAAACGCACCTTAATACGCCCCCATTCATCAACATGAATAGTTTCTCCCTCTGGCCCCACAACTTTCGCTCTTTGTGGATAAGCAATTGGGCGATGCTGTTCTGGATTATATTCAGGTGCCGTCTTGATCTGACGGCGTATTAGTGTCAGCTCATTACCTTGGCGCTCAATATCATTATAACCATGTTGATCCCAACGACTTTGGGTTAACAATTGGCTCACTTGCTGATGTAAATCTTTTGGTAAGTTATTTTGGTTATAGAAATTTTTAGCAATGATTAAGAACTCTTGATCTGCTCCTTCATGCTGATCAATTTCAGGATGCTCCTGTAGGTTAAACCAATAACCAACTTGGCTATCACGGACACTACTATAGGCCTTAAAGTATTTGGCCTGACTCGCATACATGTCAGTGAAGTGCTGATTTAATTTCTCTAGCTGATTACTACTTGAAGCAGTGGCCTGATCTTCCCCTTTCAAATCTTGCATCCAAGCAGGACTAACATGCCATGCTTGTTCAAGACTCAAACTCGCTGAATCAAACTGCTCTGAATGTAAGTGTGTAGTGATAACTGAACCTACACCTTCTTCATGTGCTAGAGCATCAGGTTGCCAACGCTGCACATGTACAGCAGTCGGCTGTAAAGACCGCACCGCAACAAAACCTGTAATGCTATCTTGATATTCTGTTGCACTACTTCTGTGATAGCGAATGCTGCGACGTGCTAAAGCTTGGTACTGGCTATTGTCATCAATGAGTCTTAGTTTTTGCGCTTGTATTGGTGCAGTAAAGTGAGGAACAAAAAGCTCTGATTCATCAATGAGCCAACTAACACCCTCACTTCGCCACAAGCGTGTAAGAAAGTCATAATCAGATTCATTGTGCTGCATGATAAATGGGCGAATATCATAACTCTGGCTTAACCCACTAAGATCAAGACTTAAACTTGTCGCAAAAAGTGGACTTCTTTCTTGCCATTCTTTAAATAAAACTTCCGTGACTTCAATAATACTTTTATTCATGAAAACACGGCTATTACGGCGCTTGTGCCATAAGTTTGTCGCGTCTTTTAAGGTCAATTTATAAAGCGTTAAAGCACCGTCACTCTGGCCATAACTCGCTTCTGTCACAATTCCTGTAGTTCGAAATAATTGTCCAGAATCAGTGACCTGATCAACGGCAACTTGCACACCTATAAACTGCTTCAATGCAATTTGGGCACTCGTTGAAAGGCAGATCAACTCAGCGTCCAATCCCCCATTTAGCTGATGTTGGCCTTCTATACGTTGTAAAAAAACTTGGCTATTGAGTAGTTCATTAGAAAATTGCACATGGACGGCACGTTTCTGCGCACTTAACCCTATTTTTTCCAAAACATTAAAGATATTAAAAAGCATTTTTTTATAATCATAAGGATATATAAACGGCTGCACTTTATAAAAAACAGAACTATCTGTCTACATGATTATGCTTTTTTTTAATTCGTTTTTTTATATTTTGACCTATTCCCAAGCAATAAAAAGCCCAACATAGTGTTGGGCTTTTTTAAAGAGCTTTAAGCTCTTTTTTTGGTTGTCTTAAATACTGGATAAAAACGGAACAACTGCCATAAACAGACCAGTAATAGTAAGAGGAAATAGACCAATGACCAAACTGGTAAAGATTGACCTAAAAAGGTCCAATCAATTGCTGCACATTCACCTGAACCCGACAATACTTCTTGTAAAACCGTTTTCATTGGTAAGGCATCAATTAAATAGTTTAAACCCGGGCCACAGCTTGGTACTTGATCTGGTGGTAAATGTTGCAACCAGACATGACGTCCTGCTACACCCACTGACCATAAAATTGCAATGCCTGCTAAAAATGCATAAAAACGTTTAACCGCATTGGAAACTGGGTTATGCAAAAAGGCTATGAGTGCTACAAGGCCCATTGCCATTAAGCCAACACGTTGAAAAATACAGAGCGGACATGGCTCTAAACCTTTTACATGTTCCAGATACAACGCAAAAGACATGCCGACTATACTTGCTAAAACAAGTAGTCCACTCACCAAACGGTAACTTAATCGCATGTAAAACCTCGTTTTATTATCGATATTGTTCAAGATACTGATCAAAACTGATCTTGGTATCTTGCTCAAGTTTTTCTTGCTGCTGTAAAGATTGCGCAGCCAACTGTTCAAAATGTTTCAAAGTTTCCACACTAAGCTCATGCTGTTCATAACTTTCAGCATGTAACTGAGCCATGTGGCTACCAAAACTCCAAGTTCCACCATGCTTTAACGTATCGTCAATGACATGGGCAGATAAAGTTTCATCAACTTCATCAATTCGTGCTTGCATGACCGCCAAAGCTGAACCATACAAGTCCGTTGCATAGGTCTGATCGAGTAACTGTGCACAATCTTGCATTTTTGCAATATATAAACGTGCCCAATCTTCGATGTGATATGACCCAGTTAAATCTGTAATGGTTGCGTTTGGCGCTCGACCTCGGTTGACCACCTCTGTCTGATTTTTCTCAACCAAGTCTTGCTCAGGACATAACAAGTCTGGGCTATCACTTAACAGACAATAAAGTGCTAACACCTCAAGAAAGCCTGCTGTCGTTTCATCAACGCCAATTGCCGAGTATGGATTTACATCTACAGCACGTAACTCAACATAGCCCACGCCTCGATTTTTTAAAGCTTGAGACGGTGTTTCACCTGCTTGAGGCACCTGTTTTGGACGTACTAGACTGTAATATTCATTCTCAATCTGCAAAACATGATCATTAATTTGCAACGGCTCACCAGATGCATCATTTAACCCTAAACGGCTAAATGGTGGGTAAGGAGAATGAACGGCTTTTTGTAAACCATCCAGATAGCCAGACAAATTGTTGTAATGAATACCTAAGCTTTTTTGTGCTGAGTTTTGATAGCCCAATCGCCCCATACGGAGTGCTGTAGCATACGGTAAATAGTATGAACCTTTGATTAAAGGCAACAAATGATGTTTGTGTCCGGTCAAGAAACAACGACAGACTGTTGGGCTTGCGCCCACCAAGAACATGACCAATGGTGTTAAACGAATAAAATTACGAATAAGGCCAAAATAACGATGGCTACGGTAATCCTGCAAACTTAATGATTTTAATTGTTCGTCAGTTTCATGAGCTTGTAGCTCAGCAAAAAGGGTATCTGGGAAAGATAAGTTGTAATGCACCCCTGAAATGGTCTGCATACGACGACCATATCGAATTCCTAACCCACGGCGATATAGTGTTTTAAAACGGCCAATATTAGAAGTGCCATATTGCGCTAGACGAATGCGTTCTTCATTGTCGTCTAACATACATGGCATAGACAGCGGCCAGAGTTTTTCACCATTTTCTAAATGACGATGTACAACCGCATGAATATCGGTGAGCTCATGCAGAGCTTCTTCAATTGTTGGCTTAGGTGAGGTAATAAACTCCATCAACGCTTCTGAATAATCAGTCGTAATTTTTGGATGTGTTAAAGCTGAACCTAATGCTTTCGGATGTAACTCTTGTGATAAGAACCCATTACTTTGCATACGTAGGCTTTCACGCTCTATTCCACGTAACATGCCTTGTAGTAGCGACGAATCCACCCAAGCAGGAATAACTGATTGAGATGGTGTAGTGGGTTGACTCATGCATTTGCTCGCTTATTAAAGATCACTATATACAAAATCGTGAGATGATACGGTTACTTATATAATCACATCATTCCAGTTTGGCAATTTTTATCACAATCTTGTTATTTAAGACACGAAAGAATTGTGATTTTATTGAAGAATAATTGCTAAAGAGTTGTCAATATCATGAACGAACAAGACATTTTAAACTTCTGGTTTTCTCCTGAACACCGTTCACTTTGGTTTGCAAAAAGTGATGATTTTGACAAAAAAATCCGTGAAAATTTTTCTGATGTTCATCGACAGGCAACTCAAGCAGAACTCTGGTCTTGGCGAAAAACAGCAGAAGGTCGTTTGGCAGAGATTATTGTACTAGACCAGTTTTCTCGCAATATCTATCGTGATCAGCCCCAATCTTTTGCCTATGACAGCTTGGCATTAGCTTTGGCACAAGAAGCAATTAGTTTGCAACTCGATGCACAGCTTAATCCAGAGCAACGCTCTTTTTTATATATGCCGTTTATGCATAGTGAATCAAAATTGATTCATGAGTTTGCCTTAAAATTATTTCAACGTCTTGGCAATGAAATTAACTTAAGCTTTGAGAAAAAGCATAAAGTCATTATTGATCGATTTGGACGCTATCCTCATCGTAATACCATTCTTGGACGTGTTTCTACTCCAGAGGAAACCGAATTTTTATTAGAACCGAACAGTAGTTTTTAAAGCTTCTTAATTTTTAATGCTGAGTCATCTTTGTTTTAATGCTCAGCTGGGAGTTCACCATGAAATATCTCTCTCTTTGTTTAGCCTTAGGCACTGCCTTAACCTTAACTGCTTGTGCAACGACTCCAAGTAAACCAAAAACCTTTGATCAACTTGGTCAGTTTTCCGCATCCCCTTTAAACGCGCAAACGTTTCGTATTAGTTTTCAAGCCGATCCGAATATGAGTTACGGTGCAGCTGAAGAAATCACTTTGGTAAAATCAGCGCAAACGACCGTACAAAAAGGTTTCCGCTTTTTTAAAGTACTGAATGACCCAAGTAACCAAAGTCAGAAACCACCACGTCAGGCTGTGGTTTATCCATCTGCGCCAAGCTTTTATCCTTATGGCTATGGTCGTCGCTATCCGGGTTTCTGGCATGATCCGTTCTATGATTTCCCACAAGTGGTCAATATCGACCCTGTTCAAGTGTCGTATACTATTGAATGTTATCGGGATCAAAAGCAAGCTCCTCAAGACGCTTTTGATGCAACCTTGATCTTGAAATCAATCGGACAAAAATATGGATTGAGTCCGACAGGAGCGCTGTTGCCACCACCCGAGCCTCCAGTAAAACAAAAATGAATAGGATAAATTTATGAGCATGGCAGAAGAAGTTCACCACGTGCCCAGTCTTAAACGTAGTAAATATTTTGCTACCCTAGCGCTGATCATCGTCGTTGTGCTGTGGATTGCACTGATGGTAGCCGACCGTTTTCTGCCAGAGTACACAGGTTTTATTCATATTTTGATGCTAGGGGCCGAAGCAGGCGTAGTTGGTGGTCTAGCCGATTGGTACGCGATTACAGTTCTGTTTCGGAACCCTTTTGGTAAGTTACCGATTCCTAAGTTTTTACGGGACCATACCGAGATTATTCCGCGTAACAAGGCACGCATTGCAGAGTCAATGGGCCGTTTTGTACAGGAAAATTTTCTTTCGCCTCAAGTGGTCGAAAGAAGCTTAGAAAAAACTGACTTAAGCCTCGCAATTGGTCAATGGTTGGCAAGTCCGCAAAACAATACGCAAGTGGTGCAGCTCATTCAGCAAACTGTACCGAAAATTTTTGAATTTGTGAGCCAAGAGCAAATTGCTAATTTCGTGCAAAACAACAGTGTGCAATGGGTACGTAATACCCAAGTCAACAAACTTGCCAGTGAAATGCTACGTGCAGTATTGGAAAATGATTTCCACCAAGACGTTTTACAGCGTGGTCTCGATATTGCCCATGAGTGGGTGGTACAAAACCCGGATAAAACCCGTGAACTAACCAGAAAAATGTTTAAAGCGTTAGGTGTATGGTCTCTTGCAAGAGGCGCAAGCTGGATTGGTATTGATGTTCAACAACGTACCATCGACTCATTGGTTGAAAAAGTAGAATCGATGCTGGCCGACCATGAACACCCATGGCGACAAGAAATTGAAACCATTGCGCATTCACTCATGCTGGAGCTAGCGAAACCCGATAGTGTTGCCAGTCAACGCCTTAACAGCGGTAAAGATGCGCTCCTTGATAGTCCTCAAGTTCTAAATTTTATTAGTGGTGCTGTCACCATTTTGTGTGATGCCATTAAAGAAGATTTAATGAAAGAAGACTCTGGCATTGCAATGAATCTGCGAGCTGCCATTCAGCAGCTCGGTGAAAACCTTGTTCAAAATGTAAAAGTACGTGAAGTTCTCAACAAAGAAATGACAGGACTTGCCATGAATTTTACGGATCAATATAGCCATAAAATCATACGCTATGTGAGTGAACGCATTCATGAATGGGATTCACGTGAAATGATCGGGAAAATTGAAAATGAAGTCGGTGGCGACTTGCATATGATCCGAGTAAATGGTGTGGTAGTGGGTGCATTTATTGGTTTGACACTCGGTGTAATTCGGGCAGTGATTGAATCAATTTTATAACTTTAAATATTTTTAATAAGAGAACAATATGTTTCAGCTACAGTCAAAATTGGCCACTCAAGGCGTGACTATTTTTAGTACCATGACGGCACTGGCACATCGTCTAGGTGCACTCAACCTGTCACAAGGCTTTCCAGATTTTCCGGCGCCACAAGCCCTACTTGAAGCCTTATCTCAAGCGACTTTAGCTGGACATAATCAGTACCCGCCTGGCGATGGTATTCTCGGTTTAAGGGAGCAACTCGCTTTACAATTTCAGCAGCGTGATCAAATTCAACTTGATCCTGTTACTCAAATCACGATTACTCCCGGTGCAACCATTGCAATTTTTTGTGCCATACAAGCTTGCATCAATGTAGGTGATGAAGTCATTATTTTTGACCCAAGTTATGATAGCTATGGCCCTTCTGTCGAGTTAGCAGGCGGTAAAGCTGTTCATATTGCGTTGCAAGCACCTGACTTTAAGGTGAACTGGCAACAAGTTAAAGATTTGATTAATGACAAAACCCGTATGATTGTGGTGAATACGCCCCATAATCCAACCGGTACGATCTGGGCAAAACAAGACTGGTTAGAACTCATTGAACTGATTCAAGATAAAAATATTCTGGTTTTATCCGATGAGGTCTATGAACACTTAGTTTTTGATGGTCAACAACACTTTAGCGCATTGCATTTTCCAGAGCTCAGAGAGCGTAGTTTTGTGATTGGTTCTTTTGGAAAAACCTTTCACGTGACAGGATGGAAAACGGGTTACTGCGTCGCTTCACCTGAGCTAATGCGTTTATTCCGCCAGATTTATCAATATGCGAATTTCTGTGGCACGACTCCTTGTCAGATTGCGCTAGCGCAATATATGGAGCAACATCCAGAACATATTCAAGAACTTTCTCAGTTTTACCAAACGAAAAGAGATCGATTTAATCAGGCAATTCACAATAGCCGTTTTTTACTAAAACCATCTCAAGGTACTTATTTCCAAAACCTTGATTACAGTCAAATTAGACCTGACTTAAACGATGTGGAAATGTGCCAGTTTCTTGCCGAGCAACACAAGATTGTGGCAATTCCAGTTTCGGTTTTCTACCAGCAAGCGCCTGAGTCTTTACGCTTGATTCGATTCTGCTTTGCTAAAAATGATGAGACTCTGCAAAAAGCAGGAGAAATTTTAAATCAATGTTAATAAATTTAGCCACTTAGCGCTGTAAAAATACTACAAGCCATTCGCTCCAACTATGCTAAGTTGAATATCCGCCCAGCTCAACAAAGAGATGGGCGATGGAGAATACATGCCACCAAGACAGTCCTTAATTCAACAGCAAAATCTATGGAAAACATTTTTTGTTTTCTTGCTACCCTTGATTGCAACCAATATTTTGCAGAACTTGTCGGGAACTATTAATACCATCTTTGTTGGTCAAATGATGGGGGTAGATGCAATTGCGGCAGTTTCTGTATATTTCCCTATCTTATTTTTGCTACTCGCTTTTATTATCGGGATTTCAACAGGTACGACTGTTTTAGTAGGGCAAGCATGGGGTGCGCAAAATATAGAGAAAGTCCAAAGTGTGGTCGGTTCTACCCTGTTTATGACCATCATTGGTGGAATTATTACCGCGATTATCGGTGTGTTTTTCGCCCATGATATTTTGGAGCTTTTAGGTACTGACCCGAAGGTCATGCATCTTGCTTTGCCTTATGTACAATGGATGTTAGCGGGTAGCCCTCTTCTGTTCGTTTATATTATCTATACCTCAATTTTACGTGGTGTGGGAGACAGTACGACCCCTTTACTGGCCCTAGCTTTAACCAGTGTCATCGGTGTAATTATTACACCAATTCTTCTCAAAGGTTATTTTGGCTTTCCTGCCCTAGGGATTATTGCTCCTGCTATAGCATCAATTATTAGTTATATCGCAATATTAATTTTTCTCGCGATTTATCTTAACAAGAAAAATCATTCACTTCGCCCGAATTGTCAGCTGCTGCAACATATCCGTCATAATCCAGAACTAAGTAAAATCATTCTACGCTTAGGCGTCCCGACGGGTATTCAAATGATTACGACCTCAATGGCGGGTTTAGTTATTGTTGGATTGGTTAACCATTATGGTTCACATGCTACAGCAGCGTATGGTGCAGTGAATCAGGTGCTCAACTACATTCAGTTTCCAGCGATTTCGATCTCCATCGCAGCCTCAATTTTTGCAGCGCAAGCGATTGGTGCGGGTAAATCAGATCTATTAGCGCGAGTAACTCGCACGGCTCTGGGAATGAACTTTTTATTTACAGGTGCCTTAATTGCACTTGGCTATCTATTTTCAAAGTATTTAATGGCTCTATTTATTACCGACCCAACTGTGGTGGTGTTAGGTCAACAGCTTTTATTTATTGTACTTTGGGCAATTTTATTCTTTGGTGCAGGTGCCATTTTTGCATCTATCATGCGTGCGAGCGGTACTGTGACTGTTCCAATGCTGATTAACATCTCTGCCATTTTATTTATTGAAATTCCATGTGCTTATTGGTTTAGCTCAATGTGGGGCCTTAAAGGCATTTGGGTTGCGTATGCCCTGGCATTTGTGAGTTTATGTATTATTCAAGGCTTGTATTATCAATTTATCTGGAAAAAAAAGACGATCAAAGTTCTTATTTAGAACCATCCAAGCCATATAAAAAAAAGCCATCATTTGATGGCTTTTTTTTAACTTAAATCTTATTTCATCCATTTGGTCACAACGGTTGAAGCGCGTTGATATCCTGTTGGGAACAAACGCTGCAATGCATCAAGAAATTTTGCATCACTACCAATCAATAAACGGCGTTTATTTTTCAAAACAGCATCCAAGATTTGACGAGCCGCTTCTTCTGGTGGAGTACGTAGGAACTTATCAAAGTTTTGAATCGATTTAGCTGGGTCCATACCTAAAGTACTCAAGCTATCACTCATTTTTGCAGCTTTAGCAATATTGGTGCGAATTCCCCCCGGATGTACGCATAAAGAACTCACACCACTTTTTTCAATATCTAACTCTTGGCGTAATGATTCGGTAAAGCCACGCACAGCAAATTTAGTTGCGTTATAGCCAGATTGAGTGGGTTGAGCAGTCAGACCAAATAAGCTCGAGATGTTAATAATGTGCCCATCTTGAGTTTGCTTAATGAACGGTAAAAATTCTTTAGTCCCGTAAACCACGCCCCAGAAGTTAATCCCAACAATCCACTCTAAATCTTCGTAGGTCGCACCCTCAACAGTAGAACCTAATGCTACGCCAGCATTGTTAAAAATCAGGTTAACAGAACCGTGATCTTGCACAGTTTCTTGCGCCCACTGCTTTACCGCTTCACGGTCAGACACATCAAGCTTTTTGGTGGTAACAGTAATATTGCTGTACGGCTTTAAAAGCTCGACAGTTTGTTGTAATCCTTTTTCATTAATATCACTCAACGAAAGATGGCAGCCCTGTTTTGCCAAAAGAATTGCTAACTGTTGCCCAATGCCAGAACCCGCGCCCGTAATTGCAGCGACTTTGTTTTTAAAATTTTTCATTGTCCATCCTTTGTTTTTCGATTTGCACAATCGGTTCATTGCATGTGCACTTTAGACACCTTCAATATAATTTTGACAATACACATTGTCAATATAGTACACTGTAATTTCAGATAGAATGGCACAATTATGCAGAGGGCTTTATCATAGTGAGTATATTTGGCCAAAACCTATAAATTAGGAAACCATTCTTTAGGAAACAATTTATTTATGGCGACTAACGACTCAACCAGTAAAAAGAAAACAAAAAGTGTGAGTAAAGAACGTCAGTTCAAAGGGTTATCTCTATCTGAACGTAAAGAGGCACGCCGTGAAAAACTGATTGAAGCGGGTATTGCAACCTACGGAACCCTTGGTTTTTTTTCAGTGACGGTAAAAGATGTCTGCCAAGAGGCAAAACTCACCGAACGTTATTTTTATGAATCATTTAAAAAGAGTGAAGATTTATTTCAAACCATCTTTTTAAAAATGATTGAAGAATTACAGCAAAATCTGATGCAAGCCGTGATTAAAGCTGCCCCCGATCCAGAAAAAATGGTTGATGCAGGTTTAAAAGCACTGCTGACGACATTAAAAGATGACCCGAGATTAGCTCGTATTGTCTATGTCGACGCAGTCTTGGTACAAGAATTACATAATCAGGCCACCATTCAAGAAACACTTGCGCAATTTGATCGCATGATTCAAGCCTTTGTTATGCTGACCATGCCGCAAATTCAACACCACGAAAATGAGCTCTCTTTAATCGCAACGGGTTTAAATGGATATGTCACTCAAATTGCGATTCGATGGGTGATGGGCGGGTTTGAGCAGTCTCTTGAACAGGTTTTAACTGCATGCCGTATCGTTTTTTTATCTTTATTAGCTCAAGTTTCAAAATAATATTAAAGTTTTTTGACAGCTAAAAATGTGAAAAAATAGCTAAGCAATTAAGGTGATAACCTATTGAATGATTTTAGAAAGTTTGAGGCTGAGATGTCATAATTTGGTCATACCTTTGCCTTAGTTTTGTCACAAATTATTGCTAAATTCATTTTTATAGACTTTTCTGCAATGAAATTGTCATAATTAATCTTTGTAATAAGCCTGTCATAACTACAAAACGGTTCACCGTTAAATCTATAGGATATTGCGTTGTGAAAGATGACTATATTTTAATTGTCGATGATGAGCTTCCTATTCGTGAAATGATCCATACTTCTTTGGACATGGCAGGCTTTCAGTGTTTACAGGCAGAAGATGCCAAACAAGCTCATCAAATTATCGTCGACCAACGTCCGGCGCTTATCTTGCTTGATTGGATGTTACCTGGAGGAGTAAGTGGTGTCGATTTATGTCGCCGCTTAAAACGCGATGAGAACCTAGCAGAAATTCCAGTGATTATGCTGACCGCTCGCGGAGAAGAAGACCACAAAGTACAAGGTCTTGACGCAGGTGCAGATGACTACATGACTAAGCCTTTCTCTACACGTGAACTGGTTTCACGTATTAAGGCAGTTCTGCGTCGTGCTAATGCATTAAGTGGCGAAAAAACAATTGATGCCAATGGTTTAATTCTTGATCCTGTAAGCCAACGTGTTAGCTTTGGCAACAGCATTTTAGATATGGGCCCAACTGAATATCGCTTACTTGCGTTTTTTATGACCCATCCAGAACGTGCATATACGCGTGCCCAGTTGCTCGATCAGGTATGGGGCGGTAATGTATATATTGAAGACCGCACTATCGATGTGCATATCCGTCGTTTACGTAAAGTGTTAGAACCTTTTGGTGTTGACCGATTTGTTCAGACTGTACGTGGAACTGGCTACCGTTTCTCAACACGTGCAGATTTAGCCGCAGGTTAACCAAGATTTATGTATGAACCCTACCCCGTCCCTGAACAGGTACGTGAACAAAAGCTTTCTCGTTACAGTAGTTTATGGACGTTTGCCAAACAAGATTTACGGCTTTTATTATTTTTTCTAATTATTGCCGGTTTAGTCGGTTTCGGTATTGGGTATTTCTGGAGCTGTATTTTTATCGCCTTCGTGGTGTTTTTTACACTCCAGTTGCGTTCTTTATATCTGGTCAATGACTGGATTGCGAATAAACCTTATGACGTTCCTCCAAACCTTAACGGGATTTGGGGGGCATTGTTATTTAATGTTTACCGTGCTCAGCGTCAGGAACGAATTGTTCAGGCCGAAATGGTCGGTTTAATTGACCGGGCTCAGTCTTCATTAGTTGCTCTTGCTGAAGCGGTTGTACTCATTGATGACCAACATCAAATCGAGTGGTGGAACCCTGCTGCCGAACGTTTGTTAGGAATCAGTCCTCTCGACCGTGGCCGCAACTTATTAACCATTTTACGTCAGCCTACTTTTATTGAATATTTTAACAATATTGATCAGGCACCTGATGGAATTAAACTCCATTCCAATTTTGATGATGACCGTTATGTGCAGGTTAAACTCACAAGATTTGGTGGAGAAAGTCGTTTATTGGTGGCTTACGATGTGACTCGTATGCACAACCTTGAGCAAATGCGTAAAGACTTTGTCGATAATATTTCGCATGAACTTCGTACGCCATTAACGGTGCTCAGTGGTTATATCGAAACCTTTACCGATCAGGAAGATATTAGCCCACGCTGGAAACGTGCATTTGACCAGATGCAATCACAAACCAAACGTATGAATGCGTTGGTCAATGATTTACTACTGTTATCAAATTTAGAAAATAATAAGAAAATTGCAAAAAACCAGATTATTGAAATGCCGAGTTTAATGAATCAATTGTTTGATGATGCTCAGGCCTACAATGCCGATTATGGACACACGCTCAATTTACATATTGATAGCCACTGTGACCTGATTGGTTCCGACATGGAAATTGCCAGCGCATTTAGTAATTTAATTACCAATGCCATCAAGTACACGCCAAAAGGTGGAACCATTACCATTGGCTGGCATGATGATGGTGAACATGCATACTTTAGTGTGCAAGACACAGGCATCGGAATTAACCCTAAACATTTGCCACGACTGACTGAACGCTTCTATCGTGTTGATAGCGACCGTAGTCGTCAAACAGGTGGTACAGGTTTAGGCTTAGCCATTGTAAAACACGTGCTGATGCAACACGGCGCGTATTTAGATGTTCAATCTAAAGAAAATGAGGGATCAACATTTACCGCAGTTTTTCCAAAAGAAAGACTCTATAACATGACCTAAATTTGGCCCTCTCACATTTAAAAAGCCGACTCATGAAAAGTCGGCTTTTTTGTATTATTTAAACCAATTTACTTAAAATTAGAGCAATACGATTTTGTCTGGTTTTTTTCTATGACATTTAAAAAGTGAGTGGCAAAAGTATTACTTTGACGCAGTGCATCACGATGATCGCCACCATCAATCGTTTGATAAATAGTTGGTTTTTTTAATTTACATAGCTGTTGGTAATAAGCAGATGTCCCTCTAGGGTCGACTAAATGATCTTTAGAGCCTTGAACAATCATTAATGGTACGGTAGGCACCATATTTTCAATGGACTGCTTTTTAAGATAAGCCAAAAGAGGTTTTAAGTCAGCATTAGAACGAAATATGCTCGAAGGCGATTTTTTCAAATCAGATTGAAGTTCAGATAAACAGCGGCTACGCGCTTGAGTTAGCACCGTATTCATTTCTGAACTGACTAAGTTTTCAGGAACAATGCTTGGTTCTGCTGCTTGTGCTCCCAATAACACAATTGGGAAAAAAGCAGCCACACTAGGTTCTGGGTTCGGATTAGTTTTCACATATTCTGCAATGCCTTCGTATTGATAGCCGCCTGGCGCAAGAGCGATTGCCCCTTTTAAATCTAATTCGGGAGCATCTTTTTGACCATAGGCAGACACTACAATTGCTGCAGCCCCGCCTTGACTATGTCCCATCACCAACCACTGTTTATTAAAATTCTTAGGCTTAAGCATATGTAATGCCCGCACTGCATCGACCACCGTATGCAGCTGGCTCTTTGCATTCATATAAGGATGTGCGCCTAATGTACCTAAGCCCTGATAATCCGGCGCAACAACTGCATAGCCACGTGCAAGCCAACCATCTAAAGCTTTAGAAGCAACTTCTTGATATGAATGAACGGGCCCACCGACATAATCACCCGAAGGTGCACAAGTATCAGCAACTCCTGTCGTACCATGCGCCCAAGCCAGGATCGGCCAGCCATTTTTTGGTGGTGTTCCTTTCGGTAATAAAATAAACGCTGAGGCAACGATAGGCTCGCCATTCACACCTCGACTACGATAATTGACCAACAAACGCTGATCTGCATGAGGAAATAAATCCGTCACATCTTGCTGCGCTATAGAAAGTATTGAACCCGGTTTTTCGCTCACAATTTGCCTACTCAAATCTGTAATTGGAATAGCCATAGCAGAACCGGATACCAAACAAATACTGCTAAATAAAATTTTTAATAAAGAATTACTTTTTCTAATCAAGGGATTACTCCTCTATTATTTACATTACATCTATTTAAATAATTAATTTATAAAATATAAATTACCATAAAATTATCTATATTTATATTCAACTCAAAATAATTTACATTTATATAGTCTCTTAAAATCTCATTAAAATATATTTTAAATAAATGTATTATAAATATCGTTGCAAAAATTAATCCAATTTCAATAATAAAAAATATATGCTGATATTTTCTTAATTACGATAGCGATTAAAATGCCAAAACAAAAATTTATACCCTACCTGATTTTTCTTATTCTCGGTTCTCTATCTATCCATAGTTTTGCAGATGTACAAGTATATGGTCCAGGTGGGCCAGCACCCGCTATGAAAGAAGCCGCCAAACAATTCACCAATAAGACAGGAATAGCAGTTCATGTGACTTCTGGACCTACTGCTCAATGGTCTGAAAAAGCGAAACTAGATGCTGACGTTATATATAGTGGTTCCGAAGCCATGATGTCTGATTTCGAAAATGCTTTTTCTGAACAAATTATAAAAGACTCGGTGGAACCTTTATATTTACGCCCTGCAGCCATTTTAGTACGCAAAGGAAATCCTAAAAATATTAAAGGATTTAAAGATCTAGCTAAATCTGGCGTTAAAGTTTTAGTTACTCATGGGGCGGGTCAAGTCGGTATGTGGGAAGATATCGCTGGCAGAACCGGAAATATTCAATTAACAAAAGCTTTTCGAAAAAATATTGCCACCTATGCAGCCAACACAGGTATTGCCAAGAAAAAATGGGAAGAAAATAGCAGCTATGATGCTTGGTTAGTCTTTAATATTTGGGGAATCAGTAATCCAGATGTTGGACAAATTATTCCTATCGAACCAGAGCTAGTTGTCTATCGCGACACAGGTGTAGCCTTGACTAAACATAGTTTAAAAGATGCCGAGGCTAAACGTTTTGTAGATTTTCTATCTTCACAACAAGGCAATACTATTTTCAAAAAATATGGTTGGACTAAATAATTAAAAAGGGAGCGCAGCTCCCTTTTATTTTTTAAAATTATTCACTCTAGTTCACCTAGAATATATTCGTTTCAAATTAAATATACACCTGCGGCATATAAAGCGCCCAGTATTAAACAAAAGGCTGAGCTGACATACCAAAATAAATCACTATTACCCACAAATTTTGACTTTAACCATGGAAAAGCAAAACCACGGATAAGAAAAACCGCTGCAACAAGCGACAGAATAATTTTGGTAAAAGGTAATATCTGTATTCCCTTTGCTGCAAACAAGGCATATGTAGCACATACAGTTAGAATTAACCCCACAGTTATAGCTGTAAAATTAGGATACCAATGCCCTCTTTCGACCATCTGGACAATACTTTTACCAGCCCCTAAAAACCGAAAACCATTTGCTCCCCAGAACACACACACAAAATGAAGTAATGCGGCACAGAATGTTAATAAAGCAGCAAGATATAGTAGAACGTTCGGAAGTGATTGCATTAGATTTTATACTAATCAATATATGTGAGATTTATTATACTTAATTATAAATTATATAAAACTGATAAATATTTAAAATAAGATTAGCTTGGTATTTAATATTTTAAATACCAAGCTCAGGTCATCTCAATTATTTACGATCAAACTCTTTAAAATCAGCTTTTCTGATTTTTGCATGAATACCTTTAGTTTTATCTACCACTTGTGAAACTTCAAAATCAGTTGCGGCACTTAAATAAGCATACGCTGTCGCTTCATCAATACCGTATTCTTGGTTTAAGAAACGAATGGCTTCACGTGTAGATTTCTTCATCGCTTCATCAAGATCTTCATCTAGACCCGGTGTAATCCAAAACTCAGCATTTTCAGCTAAAGGTTGTTTTAAATCTTTGCCCGGTATTTTGTCCTTACCTGCTTTGAGTAAGGTAAATTTCAGCGTGGCGCGGGCTGAAGCTTCTAGTGCCGTTAATGCCACCTCTCCATCTCCTTGCGCGAAATGACTATCACCCGTATAGAATAATGCACCTTTAACCTGAACAGGATAATACGCAGTTGAACCTGCACCTAGTTCATTAATATCAATATTTCCGCCATACATTGCAGGGGGTACAGAGTGAACAGGCTCAGACGTATTGGCTGCTACCCCCATAATTCCCATAAAAGGATAGAGCGGAAAACGTATTGATTTACCAGATTCTGTTTTTAATACACCTTCGTATTCACCTTTAGCATTTTTTTCAATTGGAGTGAAAATCGATACATTTCCATAGCGTTCAGGATGCTCAGCCGATGCATTTTCTTGCTTTGCTTTTTTAGGAAACTCCCCTACTAAAGCTCCCTTACCATGTCGATTTGAAATCACACCGTAAGGAACACGCGGCTCAACTTTAAGTACCTCAACTTTCAAAATATCACCGGGCTGTGCGCCTTCAATTGCAACAGGGCCTGTCACAATATGCGGCCCATCTTTATGAAAATCATGCTTTAAATTTGACTGCGTAATTATTTTTGCATCTTCCAAGATTTCATTAGATTTGACACCTTTCGATTGAAAGAACTTTTCAGCATTACGCCCTTGGTCTTCAAGCAAACCTTCATGAGAAACCGTATCAAATGTCACAACACTACCCGACGGAACAGTAAGCACGGGTTTAGCATCTCGATTTGGTAAATAGCCCCATGTAATGGTATTTAAAGTAGATGGAACGTAATAATTACCTTTATATTCTCCATTTTGAAGTTGAGTAGGTTGTTTTGAAATTTGATTTAAAACTTTAAAATCATTGGCATGGGTGAGTGAAATACAAAGTACAGATAAAACCGAAGCTGTCAGGCGTTTAACTTTTAACATGATTTCAGAACCTAAAAAATATGAAAGTTACAGTAAAGTCCTGAACAAGTAGCAAGCATTGTGCCAAGGCTAAAGTTGTGTAATATCTAAAAAGCATTTCTTGCTTATAAAAAAATAAATAATTTTTTAGATTTAATAACTTATCTTCAAATGAAATTAAAACCTCGACTTAAGTCTAACTTAAGTATTTCATTCTATTTTTATTTATTAATTTTTAATCATATTAATATTTTTGCTCTCTTCAGATACATATTTATAGACTAGCTTATATAACGTACTCATTTAGATCACTTAATAATAATTATATTTCCATATAATATAAATCCAAACATAATTATATATTTTAGGTTTATATAATTTAAATCAAAAAAACCCTGAATAATTAAAGTCAGGGTTTACTTGTTTTTAAGGAGCTATTTAATGGACTAAACGGTATGTCCCATGCGCTCGCCCATTACAACTACAGACTCAGCTTTAAAACGTTGTTCCCATTCGATCTTATCTTTTTCAAATAAAATAACAGCTGTAGAACCTAAATAAAAACGTCCAAGCTCAGCACCTTTCTCTAGCTTTAACTGATGATGTTGTAATTCGATACGGCCTGAAGGTTTTACCTTGCCTGTTGCCACAGTTTCAATACCAGCAACAATCATCGCACCTACTAGAACAACAGCCATACGGCCAAGTTCAGTATCGAACAAACACACCATGCGTTCATTACGAGCAAATAATCCCGGTACATTTTCAGCAGTGACCTGATTTACTGAAAATAGCTCGCCTGGCACGTATAACGTTTCTGTTAATGTCCCGGCAAACGGCATATGAACACGATGGTAATCACGCGGTGATAAATAAACTGTCGCGAACTCACCGTCTTGGAATGGTTGAGCAAGTTGTGGATCGCCAATGAGTTTCTCTACAGAGAAACTTTGACCTTTTGCTTGAAAGACTTCACCCGCAGTAATTTTACCAATTTGGGAAATTGCGCCGTCCGCTGGTGAGACAATGCTATCTGTATTTTCATCAATCAGACGTACACCCTCTTTTAATGCACGGGTAAAAAAGTCATTAAAAGATTTATATTTCAGTGCATTGCCTTGTTCAGCAATCGATAAATCAATCCCATATTTAGCTTTAAACGCATGAATAACAGCGTTTTTCACAACTGGATTTTCACTCGCAGCAACTTTACCTACCACACGGCTCAATTGATGCTGTGGTACAAGGTTTTGTGCCTTAATAAATAATTCTTTTTTTAATCGAGATGTGAAACTCACGACGGTGATTCTCCAGTAATAATAGGACTATCGAGGCGATTGCCCCATTCACTCCACGCACCATCATAGGCTTTTGCTTCCCAGCCCAAGAGTTTAGCCAGAATATAGGCCAAACCGGAACGGTGATGTGACTGGCAGTACACAACTACAGGTTGTTGTAAATCGAACCCAAGTTGTTCAAGGCGCTGCCGCGTGCGTTCAAGCGGATGCAATTTTAGATGATTTTGACGATTAAGTGCAGTACTCCATTCAAAATGGAGGGCATTTGGAATGTGACCGCCGCGTCGCGCTGCTAAACGGACACCACTATATTCATCACTCGTCCGGCAATCCCACAGTTGCACACTTTCTTGCTCAACTTGTTTGCGTAGCTCTTCATAGTTCACACGGAACTGAGTGGCATGTGATAAATCAATTTGAATTAAGTCTGTAACAGGAGAAATTTTTTCAACTTCTGCTGTAGTTGGTAAGCCTGCACCTAACCATGCATGGATACCGCCGTTAATTAAACTGGTACGGGTAAATCCTAGGCAATGCAAATTCCAGATTAAACGCCCAGCCCATGCCCCACCTTCATCGTCATAAACCACAACATGATGATTAGGTGAAATATTCAATTTTTCAATCAGTGCTTGCAAACCCGCTTCATCCGGCAAAACACCAGTGGCTTCTTCTTGTTGAGCCACTAACCATTTAGGCTGTAAATGAATGGCATGTGGAATATGGAGTTGTTCATAAACCGATGCACGGCTCAAATCTATAATGCGAATATATTCATTGCCTAAATAAGGCACTAATTCTTCTGCTTCTATTAATAAATCGAGTTTAAAATCAGGGAGTGTCATCGTCATGGTTTCTTTTTATACCAGCTTATTTTCAATCTTAGCATAAGCATATATCTAACAAACTCTGATTTTCTGCTACGCTTTAGCAGAAAATCAGATATCAGCATTCTCACTTTTCAAAATAAAAAATAGCGAGACTACTTTTTACTTAAACCACCTCTTCAAGTTCTTCGATTTCAAAAACCTGACGTAAATAGGCCAAGAAAGTATCGTTGTCAGTCATGGTTTTACCCGGACTATCAGAGATCTTCGCAACTGACTGACCATTACACTCAACCAGTTTCAACACAATATTCAGCGGCTTTTGCCCCATGTCGTTGGTTAGGTTAGTTCCAATACCAAAACTCACCTGAAAACGATCTTTAAAGTATTGATGCAATTCCCATGCCTTTGGCAAATTAAGACCATCACTAAAGGTCAACATTTTGGTTTTAGTATCAATTTTTAATTTACGATAGTGCGCATACGCCTTATCGCCCCACTCATACGGGTCGCCACTGTCATGACGTAACCCATCAAATAGTTTTGCAAAATATAGGTCAAAATCACGCAAGAAGGCGTCCATCCCTACCACATCGGTTAGGGCAATTCCCAAATCTCCACGGTACTCTTGTACCCACGTTTCCAGAGCAGCTTTTTGGAAATCACGCAAACGTACATCAAGTGCCTGAAAAGCTTGTAGGAACTCATGTGCCATAGTTCCGATCGGTGTAATGTTAAGCTCTTTAGCCAGCAACACATTACTTGTACCACGGAACACATTTGGTACAGTTTTATGAAATGCCGCTACGACATGTTTTTGCCATGCAAAGCTATAACGACGGCGTGTACCAAAATCAGAAACTAAAAACGGTGGATCATTCGGCTGTTGAGATTTTTCATATTGCTGAATCAAATCAAGTTTTGCTTGTAAACGGCGTTCGCCTTCAGCCCAAACTTGGTCTGTTTTGATACGGCTAAAATATAACTCGTTTACAATTGCCAGAACAAAAATCTCGAACATCATGGCCTGGACCATTGGACCTTCAATACGAATATCCAAACGACCTTCTGCATCAATGCTAGCCTGAATAAAACGTCGTTTCAGTTGAAATAGTTCTAAATAATCAACAAAGTCACTTTTGATAAAGCGTAATTTACGTAAATATTGAAGCTCATCTTCTTTATATTTAAGGCTACACAAATAGTCGAGTTGCTGATTTAAATCATCCAAAATATCTACTAGTGGATAGACAGTATCTTCTAAATTTCTACAGCGAAAATGATAGACACTATGGGTTTGCGGGAATTTATGCAAAACCACTTGTAACATCGTAAATTTGTACAAGTCTGTATCTAGTAAAGAATGGATAATTGGAGACATAGTCAATGATTATTCGCTTGCTTCTTAGCATTAAAGCATATTTTTATGGATGAATTGCGAGGTTTTATACCATTGTTGCAGTTCCATGAAATTTCCTTTTAAAAATCATTTAATTTAAATTCTGCTAAACTACGTTAATTCAATTAATTAAAGAAATTTGCTTTAACTATGCGCGCTTTAATACAACGAGTTCTTGAAGCCAAAGTGGTGGTAGACGGTGAAACTACAGGCGAAATCCAACAAGGCCTATTAGTCTTTTTAGGCATTGGCCGAAATGATAATTTGGCTATTGGCCAAAAGCTTATTGATAAAATTTTGAAATATCGAATCTTTGATGATGAGCAAGGCAAAATGGGCTGGAATGTATCTCAAGCAAATGGTGGAATCCTACTTGTGTCGCAATTTACCTTAATGGCACAAACACAAAAAGGTTTGCGTCCAGACTTTGGCCCAGCGATGCCACCTAGCGACGCAAAAGCATTATACGAACAATTGGTTGAATATACACATTCTCAATTTGAAAACGTTCAAACCGGAATTTTTGCTGCGGATATGAAAGTACACCTCATTAATGATGGGCCAGTAACTTTCAATTTGGAAGTCGAAGCATAGACATAAAAAAACTCCCAAATGGGAGTTTTTTTATGTCTGGCAATTAACGTCCAGTTTTCTCTTTAATGAAAGCACGCGCCTGACGTACTTTTTCTTTTACTGGTTTTGGTAACTTAGGTGGAATGAGCTTAGCGACTTGGTTAAACCATACCAATAGGCTGAAATCACCTTCCATTTTAATGCTGCCGTCTTGCATACCCGTCATAAATGCTGTTGGGTCACCTTTAATCAAAGTTTTTACGCCTTGCTCACTGTCTGCGAATTGCAAAATAAAATCAGCTTTCTCAGGTGCACCTGCAACCGTGTCAATTTGACCATTATTAATAATGATCTGACGTGCAACGCCTAGATCTGTACCAATCTGAATACGGAACGCGCGGTCATGAATCAGTTCAATAAACTTAGGGCTAGTACGCGCCAACTGCTTCATACGCAGCACTAAACCTGCTACCAATAAATCTAACGGGTCTGTACTGACATCAACGAGAGGTAACTTGACTACAGGTATGGAAGAAAGTTTCATGAACATTCACGCCTATTGTATTTTTATGAAAACTTTAGAGCAAAACTTAGCAACGACATACCATTGCCTGTGTTTTATGCATCAATTGATAATTTTTTAGCTGGCAACGCAATCTAGATGAAACGTCAACAGACGCATCTATCGTAGCATAACTGGCTATTTTTTAATAAATGCTTTGTATAATAAAAATCACGTTTCGTAAATGAAAAAGGCATGCTGTGCATACCTTTTTACCTTTAGATAACAATTTAATTATCGGCTAGAACATTGCTGCTGATCATCTTCATATACTGGCGTGTGTTCTATATATTGGCGATTTGCCAATGCCTTTTGTGCTTGTTTATCCTCACGTAACAAAATAAATGTAACCATTACCATCGCTAGACTTAATGCAGTTAAATAACTATATGTGACTGGCATTTCAAAAGTGACTTGAACTCCAAAACGGACCACTTCCAATAGCCCCCAAAAGAACATCCCTGCAAGCATAAAACCAAGCCAACGACGGTAAGGAGAAAAGAAAACAGCAACAAGCGCGACAGCAATTAAGCTGAATCCGGCGATAGCGGCAAAATTCGCTGTTACCATAGAAACCTCCGTCTTAATGAAAACGTCTAAAAACATTCGGTCTTTAATACCCGACCTCATTCCAAAAACAACTTTAATTCATGATTTGTGTTGAAGCTTACGATGCATTATGGATGTTTTTTTTTAGAAAAAAAGACCCGTTTTTTCTTAATGCGACATACTTTGTCGCAACATTCTTTTGTCATTACATTTTTGTAAAATTCAAAAAGTTCGATTCCCTATATGGCATCAATTCTGGCGTGTCATTACAAAAAAATATGCTGTTTTTAAGGACCAAAATAAGTTTTTTTCAGATTTTTTTATTGCCTTTTTTCTGTGCAAAATTTTGTCATAACTTGCTTGTTTTTATGACTATTCTACATAAAAAAAGCGCTACTCTGAAGTAGCGCTTAAAGCTTATCCATATAGGTTAAGCACGATTTAAATCTTTATCATGCATACCGAGTAAATAAAGCACACCATCTAAACCAACACTTGAAATCGCTTGATTTGCATTTTGGCGTACTAATGGTTTTGCACGATAAGCGACGCCTAAACCTGCAATCGCAAGCATCGGTAAATCGTTTGCACCATCGCCTACGGCCATCGCTTGCTCTAAAGAAATTCCCATCTTATTTGCAAGTTCGCGTAATAACTCAGCTTTACGGGCACCATCAACAATTGCACCTTTTACTTCGCCTGTTACGAAGCCGTCTTGCACATCTAAAATGTTAGCGTGAACTTCATCAATACCGAGTTTGCCTTGTAAATATTCAGCAAAATACTGGAATCCACCAGATAAAATTGCTGTTTTATAACCAAGTGCCTTTAAGGTCGAGATAAGACGTTCTGCACCTTCGGTAATGGTTAAACGCTCTGCAATTTTAGGTAAAACAGCAGCATCAAGCCCTTTTAATAATGCAACACGTGCACGGAAGCTTTGCTGGAAATCAAGCTCACCTTGCATCGCTCTTTCAGTAATTTCAGCAACTTGTGCGCCTACCCCTGCTTCAATCGCCAACTCATCAATCACTTCTTGTTCAATTAATGTTGAGTCCATATCGAAACACACCAAACGGCGATTACGGCGATAAGCGTTGTCTTCTTGAACAGCAACATCGATATTTAGTTCGCTTGAAAGAAGTAAACATGCAGCACGCATGGCTTGTGCATCTAAAGTTGGGCCGCTACTTAAACCAAACTGTACACAGGCACGACGTGGAAATTTGTTATCTCCTTCGAAGTCTACACGACCTGATAAACGTGTTACCGTTTCGATGTTAAAGCCTTGGCTAGACACAATTTTTGTAACTGCTTGTAAGTGTGCCGCAGTGAGTTCTGGGGCTAAAGCCGTGACGATATAACGAGTACGTCCGCCTTCACTTACCCATTGATCGTATTCTGCGCCCGTGATTGGTTTAAAGCGCACTGTTAAGCCAATATCATGTGCTAAAATCAGAATCTCTTTCATTGCCAATGCGGTCGCAGTTTCATTATTAGAAGCGACCACAATGCCTAATGTAAGTTGATTATGAATAACAGCCTGACCTACATCCAGTATTTGCAATGAATGTACGGATAGTACTTGCATTAATCGGGTAAACTGGTTTGGTTGGTCCGGTCCTAAAAAGGATATAAGAATGATTTCTCGCATGAATTGACTCTAGTCTGAGTGACAACTATTGTAAGAATCATAATCGAATTTCAATATAATTGCCTTGGAAGTTTAACTTGATTGCGCCTAGACAAGGGCTATTTGCTAGCCTACTGATCGTTAGTTTTGCATTGCATACCTTTTTATTGGTCATTGCAACGACACACCAGCTTAATGAAAACCGTGCGAGTCAAGGTCAGCTCATGACCAGTCAGCTCGTTGCAGACAGCTTATCTGAGCTTGAACCTGCTAATACGGTGTCTTTAGCTCTGATTGCCAATCGCTATGCGACCAATCCAAGTGTTGCGTCTATTCGCATTCTTGATGCGAACAAACAGGTTCTAGCAACAAGCGGAATTTCAAAAACCCGCCAAGGCGAAATTTTTGCTCGTGATGCCCTTCAAAATGAAAAGAAAGTCGGATCTATCGAAGTTACGTTGATTCAGCCAAGTATTGGAGAAATTCTTCGTACTCAATGGCTTGCAATTTTAGCTTCTCTGTTTTTGCATGTTTTATTATGGCTTTCCTATCGCGCGATTGCTCGTCCAACACGAAGCGAATATTTGGCACGCATTAATGAAGAAAACCGCTTGAAGCATGAAATTCAGCAGTTAACTCAAGCATTGGCTCTAGAAAAACAAAATACGGTAACCTTGGTTGCACAAGCTCAGCAACAAGCTAAAGCGAAACCAGCAGTTCGCCAACAAGCCGAGAAAACTTCAGATTCAGCTGACCAACATACGTTGGCACTCAATATTCAGTTTTATGACCCTAAACAGTTATTAAGCAGTGTTAACCAATCGGTATCTGTTCCTTATTTCAAACTCTGCCAACTCTTTTTAAACAAGAGTATTGAGTTATGCGTTAAGCATTATCAATTGAAGCTCACAGATATTGAAGTAGTAGATGAGTTTAATGCCGAAGGCGCGACACTTGCGATTTCAACTTCTCATACGCATGCCGTAGAATGTCTGCTTATGATTGGAACCGTATTCCAACTACTTTCAGATGTTTTATATAAACGTTATCGTGAAGATAAACGCTTTGCGCTGCAAACTCGTAGTGCAACATGTAATGCTGTAGAAGCTATGCAAATCGATGCAAAAGAAGCTGCTCAACGTTTAGCACAACATCTTCACGCTAAAGAGTCTGCTTTATATCTCGAAAATGAACAGCTCAAAGCAATTCAAGACAGCTACCAACTTGTTGCAATGCCAAACCCAAGCAATGTGATGACACGTCATGCATTTATGATCAATGGTATGAATGCAGAATGTGCTGAACTTGCTCAAAATATCCGGACTGAAATTTTAATGGGGAAAAAATCAATTCCACAAAATGATAGTCCAAGTAGTGCAGCTTCATAAAAAGTAACTACGCGCATCAGAACCTAGCCTTTTGGCTAGGTTTTTTTATTTAAATTCATAGCTTTTATTTAAAACTACTCCATTTTCTTATGATTTATTTGTATAAATAACTCTCGATCTATTCTTAGAGTTCACAAATTTGGATAAATCAGAATCATAGGCAAAATTCTCTAAACAGCGTAAACTATGCAAAATTTATTAAATAGAAATTGTCTTACGACAAAAAAAGGTGAAAGCGAATGCCGCTGAGTCGTGTTGAAGATCTTGTCGCCGATATTCGTGCAGGCAAAATGGTTATCTTGATGGATGACGAAGATCGCGAAAATGAAGGTGATCTTGTCATTGCAGCAACGCATGTTCGTCCTGAAGATATTAACTTCATGATTACCCATGCACGTGGTCTAGTTTGCCTAACGCTAAGCCGTGAGCGCTGTAAACAGTTAAACCTTCCATTGATGGTTGACCAAAACGGTGCTCAGCACAGTACAAACTTTACCTTATCAATCGAAGCCGCTGAAGGGATTACCACAGGTATTTCAGCAGCAGAGCGTGCACATACAATTCAAGCTGCTGTCGCAGCACATGCAAAACCAACTGATATCGTACAGCCGGGTCATATTTTCCCGTTAATGGCACAACCAGGTGGTGTTTTACATCGTGCAGGCCATACCGAAGCAGGTTGTGATTTAGCACGTTTAGCAGGTCTTGAACCAGCTTCTGTCATTTGTGAAATCATTAATGAAGATGGCACAATGGCACGCCGTGCAGATTTAGAAATTTTTGCCGAGAAGCATGGCTTAAAAATTGGTACAATTGCGGACTTGATTCACTACCGCATGACCAATGAGCAAACGGTTGAACGTCTGGATCAAAAAACCATTCAAACAGAATATGGTTCATTTGAACTTTATCGTTATCGTGAGATTGGTAACCCGGACATTCATTTGGCTTTAGTTAAAGGCGAGCCAAAAGAAGGTGTTACAACAGTACGTGTGCATGGTTTTAGTCCAATTCGCGATTTGCTTAAGCTCAATAAAGCTGATGGTGAACCTGCGTGGAACTTAGACCGTGCCCTACAGACGATTGCAGCGAGTGATCGCGGTGTTTTAGTCTGGATCGGACAAGATCATTTGCAAGACTTGGGACCAGCGTTGGATGATTTAAATAAGCCAAAACCGGTGAAATCCAATGCAGCACTTTCACATCAATATCAAACCATTGGTGTCGGTGCTCAAATTTTGCGTGACTTAGGTGTTGAAAAAATGAAGCTTCTTAGCTCACCATTACGTTTCAATGCTTTATCTGGCTTTAATTTAGAAGTAGTGGAATATGTCACTGCTGATCAAATCACAACGAAATAATCGAGGTTGCTATGGCAATTCGCCGTATTGAAGGTTTATTACATCTCGCAAGCGAAGGTCGTTATGCGATTTTAGTGGGTCGTTTCAACAGTTTTGTTGTTGAACACTTATTGGATGGTGCAATCGACACATTAAAACGTCATGGTGTAAATGAAGATAACATTACTGTTATTCATGCTCCTGGCGCATGGGAACTCCCGATTGTTGCTAAAAAATTAGCTACATCAAATCAATTTGATGCAATCATCGCACTTGGCGCAGTTATTCGTGGTAGCACACCACACTTTGACTTCGTTGCTGGTGAATGTGCAAAAGGTTTAGGTGTAGTCGCGTTAGAAAGCAGCTTGCCTGTCATCAATGGTGTATTAACTACTGATAGCATCGAGCAAGCCATCGAACGTTCAGGTACAAAAGCAGGAAACAAAGGTAGCGAAGCTGCTTTAACTGCAATTGAAATGGTTAATTTATTAAAGGCAATTTAAAGCATGTCTCAAACACTGCAAGCCGCTTATGCAGCAAAACGCAAAGCACGTCGTTTTGCTGTACAAGGTATTTATGAGTGGCAAATGAGTCACAACCCTGTACATGAAATCGAAGCACGTACCCGTGCGGAAAATGCAATGCACAAGGTAGACTTAAACTACTATCACGAACTGTTAACACAAGTGATTGCACAGCACGAAGATCTTGATGCATTACTTATTCCGGTTCTTGACCGTGAACTTAGTGCACTTGATGGTGTAGAGCTAGCAACATTACGCTTGGGTGCTTACGAGTTACGTGATCATTTAGAAGTACCTTATCGTGTCGTTCTAGATGAAGCTATTGAACTCGCTAAACACTTTGGTGGAGCAGATAGCCATAAATACATTAATGGCGTTCTAGATCGTTTAAGTTCAACACTACGTAGTGCTGAAAAACAACAAGCAAACTAATAGGTTTGAAGTTGATATGGCTGAGTTTTCTATTATTGACCAATACTTTAACAGACAATCTTACACAGATGTCACCTTGGGTATTGGAGATGACTCAGCCTTAATTACCCCTCCCGCAAACCAACAATTAGTGATCTGTGCAGATACGCTAGTTGCTGGACGTCACTTCCCTCTTGATACTTCTGCCCATGCGATTGGCTGGAAAAGTGTGGCTGTCAATCTTTCAGATATTGCTGCCATGGGGGCAAAACCGCATAGTATTTTACTTGCGCTCAGCCTACCTACAATTGATCATGAATGGCTTGAAGGATTCAGTCAGGGTATCTATGACTGCTGTAATCAATTTGGGGTTGCTCTCATTGGTGGAGACACGACCCAAGGCCCTCATCTCACCATTACTGTTACGGCCATGGGCTGGATTGAAACCGGACAAGCCGTGTTACGTTCAGGTGCCAAAGTCGGTGACTATGTTTGTGTGAGCGGTCAAGTTGGTGATGCCGCGTATGGTTTACAGCACCTAGGTCATCCATTACAAGAAAGACTAGACTACCCAACACCACGTTGTCAGCTTGGACAACAATTGAAGGGATTAGCCTCTAGTATGATTGATATTTCTGATGGATTAGCACAAGATTTAGGTCACATTTTAAAAGCTTCAAAGGTCGGTGCTCGGTTACTTTTAGAAAAATTACCAATTGATTCAACACTACAAGAACTACCCGAACAGCAGCGCTGGCAATATGCTTTAGCTGGTGGTGATGATTACGAGTTATGTTTTACAATAACACCGC
Organism: Acinetobacter sp. 826659; assembly: GCF_000588515.1. Classification (NCBI taxonomy): domain Bacteria; kingdom Pseudomonadati; phylum Pseudomonadota; class Gammaproteobacteria; order Moraxellales; family Moraxellaceae; genus Acinetobacter; species Acinetobacter sp. 826659. The sequence continues at coordinate 366,991 of NZ_JFYD01000003.1, forward strand.
AAAATTATGAAAAACTTTTGCAAAAACAACTAGACATTAAGATTACAATGATCGGAGAGATCGTTGAGCAAACACAACTAACTTTTGAGCATTTGGGTTCAGATTACCCATTGCAAATTCATGGATACCAACACTTTGCATAAGCCACCGATTCATTTTAAGGACATGTCTTGGTTCAACCGCTGCATCGTTTTCTGTGGAGTTGGTTTCGGATCTGGTCTCGCACCTAAAGCTCCCGGTACTTTTGGCTCTGCCTTTGCCCTACTTTTCGTTCCAATCTGGTTATCACTTGGCTTTAACTTAAGCTTGATCGCTATCCTCATCATGTCCTTGGTAGGAATTTATATTTGTGGTCAAACAGCAAAAGTTATTGATGTACACGATGATGGTCGAATTGTGTGGGACGAGTTTGCAGGTCAATCTATTACCTTTCTTCCTCTGCTTTATTTACAACAAATGAATTGGATGTGGGTGATTGGGGGATTTATATTATTTCGGATTTTCGATGTTTGGAAACCTTGGCCTATACGCGTTATTGATCGTCAAGTGCATGGTGGTTTTGGTATTATGCTTGACGATATTATTGCCGGTGTATGGGCTGCTCTTTGTACACTAATTATTATCCATTTGAGTTAAATCATTAGAGTTATTCATGTCAACTACCGTCATTATTCTTGCTGCAGGCAAAGGAACGCGTATGCGTTCTCAGCTTCCTAAAGTATTACAACCTTTAGCGGGTCGCCCACTTTTAGGACATGTCATTCAAACAGCAAAAAAAATACACGCAGAAAATATTATTACGATTTATGGACATGGTGGTGACCACGTCAAACAAACTTTTGCACAAGAAAAGATTCAATGGGTTGAACAAGCAGAACAACTAGGTACAGGTCATGCAGTACAAATGACCTTACCCGTACTTCCTAAAGACGGTATTTCATTAATTCTTTATGGTGATGTACCTTTAGTACGTCAAACAACGCTAGAGCAACTTGTTGACGTTTCAAGTAAAACGGGCATTGGCATGATTACTTTACATGTCGATAACCCAACAGGTTATGGTCGTATCGTTCGTCAAGAAGGTAAGATTCAAGCGATTGTTGAGCATAAAGATGCAACAGAAGCTCAGCGTCAGATTCAAGAAATCAACACAGGCATTTACTGTGTTAGCAACGCAAAACTTCATGAGTGGTTGCCTAAACTTTCAAATGAAAATGCGCAAGGCGAATATTATCTAACTGACATCGTAGCAATGGCTGTTGCAGATGGCCTAGAAATCGCATCTATTCAACCAGAACTCGCTTTTGAAGTTGAAGGCGTCAATGACCGCTTACAACTTGCTGCACTTGAACGTGAGTTCCAGCAACAGCAAGCAAAAGAGCTTATGCAACAAGGCGTAACTTTTGCAGACCCTGCACGCTTTGACTTACGCGGTTCTGTGAAAGTTGGACATGACGTTCGTATTGACGTCAATGTGATTATTGAAGGTGACTGTGAACTGGGCGATTTTGTAGAAATTGGCGCTGGATGTATTTTAAAGAACACCAAAATTGCAGCAGGCACTAAAGTTCAAGCCTATAGCGTTTTTGATGGCGCAGTTGTAGGCGAAAATGCTCAAATTGGACCATTTGCACGCTTACGCCCAGGCGCTAAATTGGCAAATGAAGTACATATCGGCAACTTTGTTGAAGTTAAGAACACAACAATTGGATTGGGTAGTAAAGCTAACCATTTCACCTATTTAGGTGATGCAGAAATCGGTGCTGAATCGAATATTGGGGCAGGTACGATTACTTGTAATTACGACGGTGCAAATAAACACAAAACCACTATTGGCGATGCCGTTTTTATCGGTTCTAATAGCTCGCTGGTTGCTCCGGTGACCATTGGGAATGGCGCAACAGTTGGTGCGGGTTCTGTGATTACGAAAGATGTAGCCGAACAAAGTCTCTCCTTTGAACGTGCGCAACAAATTTCAAAAGCAAATTATCAACGTCCCCAAAAGGTTAAAAAATAAGAGGATTGAAGTATGTGTGGTATCGTCGGAGGCGTTGCAGAACGTTGTGTAACCGAGATTTTAATTGAAGGTTTAAAACGTCTTGAATACCGCGGTTATGATTCTGCGGGTGTTGCTTTACTGAATAACCAACAAATTTTACGTGAGCGTCGTGTAGGTAAAGTTATTAATCTTGCCGATGCAGTTGCTGAACACCAGCTTACAGGGGCTATCGGGATCGCACATACCCGTTGGGCAACACATGGTAAACCAACTGAAAATAATGCTCACCCGCATATGTCTGGTAAGGTTGCTGTTGTACATAACGGTATCATTGAAAACTACCAAGAATTAAAAGACGACCTTCAAGCTTTAGGTTATGTTTTTACTTCTCAAACAGATACTGAAGTTGTTGCACACTTAGTTGCTGAAGCTCTAAAAAGCACAGATAGCCTTTTAGATGCTGTTGAAACTGTTGTACCTCAGCTTAAAGGTGCTTACGCGCTAGGTATTATCCATAGCGATTATCCAGATGAACTGATTACTGTACGTGAAGGTTCACCACTCGTGATTGGCGTAGGTATTGGTGAAAACTTTATTAGTTCAGACCAACTTGCACTTTTGCCTGTAACTAACCGCTTTATGTACCTAGAAGAAGGCGATATTGCACGTCTTACTCGTACTTCAATTGAAGTATTTGCAAATGGCGAACGCGTTGAACGTCCAGTGCGAGAACTTGATGCAACCGTAAGCAGTGCATCAAAAGGTGAATACAAGCACTACATGCTCAAAGAAATTTATGAGCAACCAGAAGCAATCAAGCAAACAATTTCTCAAGCGCTTGATGGCAATAGCTTACGTGATGATTTCTTGAAAAATGCTGATGCAGATTTCAACAAAATTCAAAGCGTACAAATCATTGCGTGTGGTACAAGCTACCATTCAGGAATGATTGCGAAATATTGGTTTGAGCAACTGATTGGTGTGCCTTGCCAAGTTGAAATCGCAAGTGAATTCCGTTATCGCACCCCTGTAATTGTTGAAAATACACTTTATATTTGTATTTCACAGTCAGGTGAAACTGCCGATACTTTAGCTGCACTACGTGAAACTCAAAAACGTGCTAAAGCAAACAATATCGATATTCAGACTTTAACCATCTGTAACGTTGCGACGTCTTCAATGGTTCGTGAAACTGATCATCACTTATTGACGCTTGCTGGTCCTGAGATTGGTGTTGCTTCAACTAAAGCGTTCACGACTCAGCTCGCTGCGCTTATGTTGTTAATCTTGAAAATTGGTCAAGTTAAACAACGTATTAGCCCTGCTCTGCTTGAAGAAATTACACGTGAGTTATGGCACAGCCCGAAAGTTATTCTTGATACGCTTAAACATGATCCAGAAATTTTGCGTTTGTCTGAATTATTCGTTGAAAAAAATCACTGCTTATTCTTAGGCCGTGGTACGAATTATCCAATCGCATTGGAAGGTGCATTAAAGCTAAAAGAAATTTCATATATTCATGCAGAAGGCTATGCAGCTGGTGAGTTAAAACACGGTCCATTAGCACTTGTTGATAATGAAATGCCGATCGTAATTCTTGCTCCAAATGATGAAATGCTTGATAAGCTAAAATCAAATATGGAAGAAGTTCAGGCACGTGGTGGTGAATTATTTGTTTTCGCTGATGAAAATAGCGGAATCAATGAAAAAGACCGTCAACACGTTGTACATATTCCAGCAGTAAACGAATGGTTAGCTCCAATCGTTTATAGCGTACCAGTTCAGTTGTTGTCTTATCACGTTGCTGTATTACGTGGTACAGACGTTGACCAACCACGTAACTTGGCGAAGTCAGTAACTGTAGAGTAATTCAAAAAGATCATTATTAAGGCATCACCTGCTTTAATAACTGATTGATTAAGCCCGACATGTGTAAGTACATATCGGGCTTTTTTATTGCTAAAATTCAGTAAAAATATAGTTTAATTAGAATATCAATCACTATAATTGAGTAATTACGTCTCAACGAATATTTTAATAATATACAACTGATAATTAAAGATCTTAAAATTTTCTTTATAAATCTTTTATATCTTAGCTCTCTTGATTATTATTTAATTTAAAGATATTTTTATTATATAAATTATAGGTATAAATAGGATCTTCTATCTTGAGTGACATTGAATCATTTGTAAAGGACGAATTAGGGAAAGCTGTTCTTTCAAACTTAAAAAGAATTTATGTTGGAGGTAATAATAATAAAAAAGGAAGAGATTATGAAAATTTCTTCCAATTATTCAAAGCATTCGAATTAGCATCTCAAGATATAGATCACGAAAAACATTTATTAAGCTGTCAAGAGTTAGCATTTATTGATGATATTTGCCATTGGGATTTGGAGAATTCTATTAAATATAATTTCCAAGCCAAAAATTCTTCTGGATCAGCGGCAGATTGGACTAGTGAAATCACTCTTAGATGTAAACGCCAAACTATTTTAGATACAAAATTTCATAAGGTAGCTAAATCAAAGAATTACCTATTAGTCTCGTGTGAAAAGAAAAGAATTAATAATCTAAAAAAAGTACCTGTAAAATTAAATAAACTTAACACATGTATCTTTTTTCCATATTGTCAAAATCTAGTGGAATTGCTGGATCAAACTAATTTGAAGCATCACATATCAACTTTAATTGAAAATGATGATCCTTCTCAGATCGATTACGCTGCAAATTTAATTTTAGGCGTTTTACAGGGTAGAAGCTCAAAAGATATTAAAAGTATTTTTGAACAAGCTTGCTCAACTGCACATCCTAATGTATTTATTAAATTTAGAAATAATAGTTCTTTTAATTCAAAAATACCTGAGTGGATTGAACAAATTGTAACAACATCTTCCAACAACACAACTTATAGATTAAAATCTGGTAGGGTATATTTATCTATAGGTACTGGCATTGAAGTCAGTGCTTCATTAGATTTAATCCTACAAGTTCCTGAATCAAAATATCAGGAAATAATTAACACTAAAGATTTAGCGATGTTATTTATGAGTTTAACCAGTGAAGAGTTAAATAGCATAGACACATCTCTAGATTCTTCTCCTTTAGGAGGAGCTTAGAATGGGCATGAACAACCGTACCTACAGTAATATTGCTAATAATTTAGCAAAAGATCATTTGCAAGGTTTATTGGACTCTAAAACAGATCCAAGGGCTTATCGTGAGCATATGAAAGAGCTAGGTAAGTTATTAGCTGAGTCTTTGGTACCAAGCATAAAAAAATCAGAAAAGAATTGTTTGATTATATCTACAGCTGAAGATGCTGATTTTTTACAAGCTGGTGTTGAATCTGTATTGAAGGAAAATTTAATTTCTACAAAACTTGCTGTTTTTTGGAATAATCATTATCAATTACCAACAAAAGGTAGTGTAGCGCCAATTGTACATAAATTCATTGAACCTGGCTTTGAACAAGCTGATAACATAATTATTGTTAAGTCTGTAATGTCAGGTAGCTGTGTTGTTCGTACTAATTTGATTGCTATGCTTAATCAAATTAAAAATGCTAAACAAATTTTTATTGTAGCTCCTGTAGTTCATAAAAATTCAGAGGCATCTTTAATTAAAGAATTTCCTCATGATATTTCATCCAAATTTAATTTTGTGTATTTTGCAAAAGATGCTCAAAAGGATAGTTATAGTGGTGAAGTAATTCCAGGTATTGGTGGGCAAGTTTATGAATTATTAGGTCTTGTTAAGCAACCAGCTTTAACAAATTATATGCCTAAAGTAGTAGAAAAATTGGCCTTCAATCTTTAAGTTTTTAAATTGCTCTAATCCTTATTAGAACAGATCATTTATTAAAGCCCGATATGTATAACTACATATCGGGCTTTTTTATTGACTTCATACCGCTACACAGAGGCTTTTACGTGAAAGAGAATCTAGTTTGATAGTAGAGAACTCTCCTAGGACCCTATGTCACAATAGACTTTTACTTTTGCGCTGATTTAAAGTTTGAGAGATCATTGCGACACAGAGATAAAGGAGCTAAGCGAACTTAGCCCATTTCAGTTTTTTCGCAGCGTTGAATGCTGCTAAACAAGTTAGGGGCAAAGTCCTGTGGGAGAACAGGACTTTGCAAACTGGTGTGTTTTAAACGTTGTACGGTTTGAGATGAATACACCTGCGCGAGCTGTTGGCAAATACAATCGCAACTTGCTTGCATGTGTTCACCTGACAAGCAAATTCTTTTAAATTCCTGCTGAGCATTGGCTTCATCATTTGTAATACCGTAAGCACCGACCACAAGGTTTAAAACTAATATAAATTTATGAAGTTTCATATTATTCTCATGATTATTTATATCTTTAAATAAAATAAAAATATTATTCGTTTAAATATTAAAATAATTTTTTAAATAATAGTTAGCCCTCCCATAAATACAGGAAAATAAAATAATTAAGATTATAAAATAAAAATAATTTATATATTTAAAAAATCAGGACATAGAAAATCCATATTTTAAATAAATAAAATTATTAACTGAGAGAGAAAATGAGTTTGAATAATGGCATGGCCAACTCCTTAAAAATGGAGTCCTACCACCAGATCACCGCGAATTAATTTATGGTGGTAGAACGAAAGAGGGTTAGCAGACTGACCTAGCGACCAGCACGCGCGAACGCGTCCCCCTTCCGCCCTACCATAGAGAAAAGGGGGCACAAAGGTTCCACACGGGAAATACTTAAAAAGTATAACCCGCTACGCTAGGGTCGGTCTGCTAAAACCGGCTGGCAATGTAGGCCAGCAACGAAATCATAATTGGTATAATAAAGAACGTCAATTTATTTTAATAAAAAAGTTTAAATATAATAATTTTATTCATGTTTAAATAATATTATTCTCCCTATTATATTTATGGCTTTTAATTAAATTTAAAATATAAAATTGAGTTGTATATACTTAGTTAATAAAATAGATTTATCGTTAATTTTAATTTAACAGTTTGTATAGATATATAAGATGATAAGTATATACCTCTTATCATCTTTTCTAGAGTTTACTTTTCTATAGCTTTTACGGGTAAACGCGTACCTAATAAAGAAAAAGTCACGTCTGCGACTTCCAACGGGTCTGAACTGGTCCAAATAATATGATTCCCCTCATTTGGACTTTCAGAACCTAAATGATATTGATTGAGCTGCCGTATTAATTGCGCTGTTACAGCTTCCGAAGGCTCAATAATTTGGATATCACGACCTACAATTTCCTGAATCGTGTCTGAGACAAATGGATAGTGTGTGCATCCTAAAATAATCGTATCGACTTTTTGCTCGACCAACGGCGCTAAAATATTTTTTAAATAATCCTTAACTTCCGCGGTATGCGCTTTGCCCGTTTCAATTTTTTCGGCCAAACCAATACAAGGTACTAAAGACACTTTGATATTTTGTGCGTAAGTTTCGATTAAATTCTTAAGATTTTTTCCCTTAACCGTCGTTGCTGTTGCCAAAACCGCAATATGCTTGCTCATGGTCATTGCCACAGCTGGTTTTACCGCTGGTTCTATGGCAATAAGTGGCACATTAATTTGCGCTCTGATTGTTTCAATCGCTACAGCCGTCATGGTGTTACAAGCAACAACGATCGCTTTGCATTTACCCTGTTCAACTAGATTTGAAATTAAATGCGTGGTTCGTGAAACAATCCAGTCGCTTTCTTTGTCTCCATACGGGACATATTTCGAGTCGGCGAAATAGATAATGTCTTCATTCGGAAGCGCCTCCCGAATATGCTTAAAGAGAGACAACCCGCCTAAACCAGAATCAATCATTCCAATCGGGTTGTTATTGTTATTCATGGTTTATCCTGCATTTCATATATTTAGAAAAATTCTTTCATGGTTGCCAAGTCGTTGAGCACGACTTTGGGTTGAATGGTTTTTAATTTTTCAGCCGATGTATACCCCCAACCTACCGCAGCAAAATCAATGCCTGCTTTATGTGCAGCTTCGCCATCCGTGGTTTGGTCGCCGACATAAATTGCTTGGTTTTTACTTACATCTAAAATGTTGAGAACATGCTTAATTCGTTTAGCTTTGCCAAATATAGACGAGCCGCCATCAATATGGCTAAAAAGCTCACATAGTTCTGTACCAAGAATATTTTGACAGTTTTCTTTAGAGTTTGAAGTGATAATTGCGAGCGTATATCCCCGCTTATGTAGTTCAATTAAGTGGTCCCGCATACCTTCAAACAGATGAATTTCTTCATCTCTTTCTTTCATTAACCGAATAAAATCTTTCGCAATCCAAGGTAGTTTCCATTTGGAGACTTTCATCTCTTTCATAATTTCTTTTGGTGAAAGATGTTTGTACTGCTCTACTTCATCTAGCTCTACAGATTTAAATTTATACTTATTGGCAAGCTGATTTAAAGCACCTAAAAAAAAGCTAAAGGAGTCGACTAAAGTACCGTCCATATCAAAAATAATAGCTTGGTATTCTTTTAAAGATTTTTCCATTTTAAAGTTCTGAAATAAAATATATTTTTTATAATTATATTCTGTTTTCTATTGGTTTTTAAATCAGGCCCAACGAGGACCTGACCTAAATTTCGAATTTTGTTTTAAGCTGCTGCTTTTTGTTCCTTTATCCAATTTTTAATACGGGCATCCAATATATTTAAAGGCAATGTTCCTGCATTTAAAATCATGTCATGGAATGCTTTGATATCAAAACGGTCTCCAAGCTCCTGTTTTGCAAGCTCCCGTAGCTCTAAAATTTTGAGTTGGCCCATCTTATATGCTAATGCTTGGGCAGGAATAGCAATATAGCGATCTGTCTCTGCCTGAATATCAGGTTCATCCAAAGCAGAGTGTTCTCGCATAAAATCAATCATTTGCTGACGGGTCCATTTTTTATAATGTACCCCAGTGTCAACCACTAGACGACAAGCACGGAACAACTCACTCGATAGTCTTCCATAGTCTGAAAGCGGGTCTTTATAGAAACCAACATCTTTACCCAATTGCTCTGCGTAAAGTGCCCATCCTTCAATGTAGGCGGTGTGGTTGGGTTGCTTTCGGAACATCGGCAAATTTGGCAAGTTTTGGGCAATATCAATCTGCATATGGTGGCCGGGAATTGCCTCATGGTAAGCGGTCGATTCCATTGATATTTTGGAACGTTCAGAGAAGTCCCCAGTATTCACATATACCTGTCCGGGGCGTGAACCATCAGGCGTGCCTTGGTGATACTCCGCACCTGCCGCTTCTTTTTCTCGATATTGCTCTACAGGCAAAACTTCGACTTTATTTTTGGGTAATAAACCAAATAGCTTCGGCAACTCTGGTTGCATTTGGGCAATATATCCCCGATAAATCTCTAAAATTTCTTCACGAGATTTTGGGAAAACAGCGGGATTTGTTTTTAAGGATTGTTGGAAACTTTTTAAGTCATTGAAACCTTGTGCTTTGGCAATTTTCAGCATTTCCGCTTCTATACGAGCCACTTCTTTTAACCCGAGCTGATGAATAGTTTCAGGGCTTTCCAACGTGGTCGTATTATTTTCTACATAAAAGCGATAGAGCTCGTCACCGTTTGGCAAGCTCCATATACCCTCGTGTTGTCGTCCATAGGGTAAGTAATCTTTCTGAATAAACGTTCCGAGTTTTTGATAGGCAGGCCGAACATTCTGATCTATGGCTTGTAGCACTTCACGGCTTAAACGCTCTTGTTCTGCTTTCGAAATATTTTTTGGAAATTGCTTTAATGGAGAGGCAAAAACACTGTCCTTCCCTGCGGGAGTCACAATGCTATTAATCTGCTTTGCCACCTTTTCAATTAAATATTTGGGTGGCATCAAACCATCTTTTTGGCCTTGTTTCGCTAACTGAATACCTTGATCAAGAATAAGAGGAATTTGTTTTAAACGAGAAATATAGTCTTGATATTGTTTAGTATTATCAAAGGGAATCGAACTAATAAATCCCGGAAATTGTAAATGTAGCCCCCACATTTGATTAAAAGGCATTTCATATAATTTCAAATCATAATTTTTAAGTGTTTCTTTCAACTGATAAATCATTAAATCTTTATTTAATTGATCAATTGCTGAAAACCCTGTGCTATCAATTGCTTCAAAACGTTTTAAAAAATTTTGCGTACTTTTTTTATCTTTCTCGATCTGATTTTTTGAAAGCTCTGTCCATCGATTGTTGTAGCGTAAATCTCCTAAAACGGTTGCAGTTTCAGGACTATTTTTCAAATTATATTCCCACTGTTCCTGTAAAAGTTGGTTTAAAGCTTTCACCCGAACAGAGATATCACTCTTTTGTTTAGATTGTGATTTTTCGATGGTATTTGTATTTATTTCGGGGGGTGTAGCATTAGAAGAATGAGACATCCAAAATAAAACACTGATACAAGCCAATTGTAAGGTTCTGTTTTTCATTTAATTATCCAGAAATATTTAACAAAGGTTAAAATAAAGACAAAACAAATTACGTGCCAAGCAGCATATAAAATGGTGTAAAAATCGAGTATTTTTTTAACTAGATGATTTTATAAATTAATTTTCTTTTTAATTATATTATTTATAGTTGCTATCTATATTCCACATCTGACTTTAATAGACCAAGAACTTAAAAAAAGTGCACATGAACGATCTCAGTGCACTTTTGAATTTCTACATTAAAAATTGTTTCTCAAGAAAACAAATATTGATAAACAATATAGGCAGCCAACTTTGCAGTTCTATTGTCCAAATCAAATTTTGGATTGCACTCGGCAATATCTAACAGTTGGATTTTGCCAGTCTCTTGAATATGCTTAAAAATCGCTTCAAAAGTCGCTAAATCAATTCCTTTTACAGCTGGCGCACTGACCCCCGGTGCAACCGCAGCCGCGAAGACATCTAAATCAATCGTAACGTACAAACAGTCTACTTTTTCAATAAAAGCATCAACCGCTGCAAGCACGTTGTTTAGGTTAAAAATATTCACCTCATGATCGCGTAAATATGAACAATTCAGCGCATCGGCTGTATCAAACAAAACTTTAGTATTGGCATGGTTAGCCACACCAATACATAAATAATTAAATTGTTTTTGATGTTGTTCTGAAAGTCGAGCTGCCTGTAAGAAAGGTGTACCAGAGGTTGCATGCTCTGCTTCACGCAAATCAAAATGGGCATCGAAATTAATAATGCCTATTTTTTTATCTGGCGCATGTGCTTGTACATATTGGAATAAACCGCTAAAGCTACCAAATGCGACTTCGTGTCCACCACCAAGAACAATCGGTTTTAAACCATTTTGTAGGCTATTTGCGACTTGCTCAGCCAACTCAGTTTGAGCTTGCTCTAAATTCTCAGATTCGCAGGTCACCGTACCCAAATCGACAATACTGACTGGGCGATGAATAGGTAAGTTAGCAAGTTGAGTACGGATTGCATCTGGTGCATCGGCAGCTCCGACTCGGCCTTTGTTACGCTTCACACCTTCATCAGAACTAAAGCCAATCAGGGCAAATTCAGCAGGTTGGGTTTTATTCATAATATGGTGAATACGTTGGTGTGCTTCACCCTCGCCATCATGTCGGCCTTGCCATTTAAATGTGTGATTCATGTGCCACCGTCTAAAAAATAACTTCTTTTCCATGCTGAACGACTCGCTTAGGCAAATCTCCGCCCAGCCAGTAAACTATTTCAGATGGATGCTCAATATCCCAAGCCACAAAGTCAGCGACTTTACCCTGCTCTAAACTGCCGTGTGTTTGCTCTAAACCGAGCGCTTGTGCAGCATGAATGGTGACACCAGCTAATGCTTGCTCAGGCGTTAAGCGAAAAAGTGTGCTGCCCATGTTGAGCATTAAACGTAAAGAAAGTGCTGGAGATGTTCCCGGATTTAAATCACTCGACAGCGCAATACGCACGCCATGTTTAATGAGACTTTCAATCGGTGGATATTGTGTTTCACGCAATAAATAAAAGGCACCTGGTAATAACACTGCAACCGTGCCCGACTCTGCCATGGCTTTAACATCATCTTCGGTCATGTACTCTAAATGGTCAGCCGACAAAGCATGATAACGTGCTGCCAAACTTGAGCCACCTAGCGATGAGAGCTGCTCAGCATGAAGCTTAACCGGTAGATTCAAAGACTGTGCTGTTTTAAAAACACGTTCAACTTGAGCAGGTGAAAAGGCTAAATGCTCACAGAATGCATCAACTGCATCGACTAAACCTTCAGCATGCAGTTTAGGCAGCATTTCTATACAGATATGCTCGATATAAGCATCGCTTTGGTCTTTGTATTCTGGCGGCAAAGCATGCGCAGCTAGGCAGGTACTTTTTACCGTCATTGGTAAAGCTTCACCAATTTGACGAATCACACGCAGCATCTTGCGTTCATTTTCGTAATTAAGTCCGTAACCAGACTTAATCTCGATGGTGGTCACACCGTCTTGTTGCATACAACGAATACGCTTAAGAGCTGATTTCAGTAATTGTTCTTCGCTTGCTTCACGCGTTGCACGAACAGTACTAGCAATACCGCCACCGCTTGCAGCAATTTCAGCGTAACTTACGCCCTGTAAACGCTTTTCAAATTCAACACTACGGTTGCCACCAAATACACTATGTGTATGACAATCAATAAACCCCGGGGTTACCCAAGCGCCTTTTAAATCAACTGTTTCGGAATAAGTATCGGCAGGAAGTTCTTGTTGTTTTCCAATCCACTGAATGAGCTGCCCATCTGTAACGATTGCAGCATCTTCAATGTAGGAATATTGCCCATTTTGCATGGTTGCAATGTGGCAATTTTGCCAGAGTTTTTTCATTAGCCTATCCTCGAAACTGCCCAATCGTTAAACCATTGGGCAGTTCATTTGTTAGCTTTCTATCTCAATATTTTGCGGGACTGAATTATTTTGCTTTCCCAAATTTTGCTGAGGTTTTACCCAAATACGATAAGCAATCATTAACAGAACAAGCCATGTGATTCCGACATAAATTGCAGGACGCGAGTCTGGGAAATAACCCATCATGACTAAAATGAACACCATAAAACCAATTGCAAAAGCAGGAGCATACGGCCAGCCAATTACAGGAAAATCAAGTGCTTTAATTTCAGCAGTAGATAACTTACGGCGCATCGCGACTTGTGAAAGCAAGATCATGAGCCATACCCAAACGGTTGCGAAAGTTGCAATTGAGGCAATGATCATGAATACATTTTCAGGAATCAGATAGTTCAGCACTACACCAATTAATAGCACCCCAGCCATAACCACAACAGTCATCCATGGCACACCATTACGTGACAATTTTTGGAAAATTCGAGGTGCTTGACCACGGTTTGCCATGCCATAAAGCATACGCCCTGCACCAAAGACATCACTATTAATTGCTGAAACTGCTGCTGTAATAACAACAATATTTAAAATTGTTGCCGCCGATTGAATGCCTAAATTCTCAAAAATCTGTACGAAAGGACTACCTTGGCTACCGATCTGGTTCCATGGAAAAATCGACATCAGTACAAAAATGGTCAGTACATAGAAAAGTAAAATACGTACTGGAACTGCATTAATTGCTTTTGGTAAAGTGGTTTTCGGATCTTGTGACTCACCTGCTGTAATACCAATAATTTCGATACCACCGAAAGCAAATACAACCACAGATAAACATGCAACTAAGCCGGCAATCCCATGCGGCATAAAGCCATCATAAATCCATAAGTTTTGAATCCCCGGAACTACACTGCTATGGTCAGCATGGAAGCCGTAGAACATTAAGCCTATTCCACCTAAAATCATGGCAACAATGGCGCTCACCTTGACAATAGACAGCCAAAACTCGAGTTCGCCAAAGACTTTAACGTGAATGAGGTTAATGGCACCTAAGAACATAATCAGGGATAAAATCCAGATCCACCGTGGTACATCGGGATACCAGAACCCCATATAAATACCAAAAGCAGTCACATCGGCAATTGCAACAATCACCATTTCAAAGACATACGTCCAACCTGTCGTAAAACCAGCCAATGGACCAATGTACTGTGATGCATAGTGGCTGAATGAGCCAGAGACAGGATTATGGACAGCCATTTCACCCAATGCGCGCATAACGATATAAATTGCAATCCCTGCAACGATATACGCAAGTAATACTGAAGGCCCTGCCATTTTAATGGCAGTTGCCGAACCATAGAAAAGCCCAGTTCCAATTGCTGAGCCCAATGCCAAGAAACGAATATGGCGGGTGTTTAAACCCCGCTGTAGTGTGGAGTTTTGTGACATTATAATCTCCAATCCTTGAGGATATTTAGTTAGATTCGGCCACTCCATGTGACCGTTTTATCAATCACACTTCAGATAAACTAGGGAGTAGTTTTGGAATAATTAACTCGTTTAAGCAGCCGCTTGAGAGTAATTCACTTGCTTGCTCAATATCAGGAGCAAAGAAACGGTCTTCACTGTAGTAAGGCACTTGAGCGCGCAAGATTTTACGAGCTTGTTCAAGTTTAGGCGAGCTTTTTAGGCCTTCACGGAAGTCTAGACCCTGACAAGCGCCTAACCATTCAACAGCTAAAATGCCACGGACGTTGTCAGCCATATACCAAAGACGTTTACCCGCATTCGGAGCCATTGATACATGGTCTTCTTGGTTGGCAGAGGTCGGCAAGCTATCAACACTTGCTGGATGTGCAAGCGCTTTGTTGTCACTCGCAAGAGCAGCAGCAGTTACTTGAGCAATCATAAAGCCTGAGTTAACACCACCATTTGCCACCAAGAACGGTGGAAGTTGTGACATGTGACGGTCCATCATCATCGAAATACGACGTTCAGACAGTGAACCAATTTCTGCAATTGCCAAAGCTAGATTATCAGCCGCCATTGCAACAGGTTCTGCATGGAAGTTCCCACCAGAAATCACGTCACCTTGTTCAGCAAAAACAAGCGGGTTATCAGATACAGCATTTGCTTCAATTTCTAATACTTCAGCAGCCTGACGGATTTGCGTTAAACATGCACCCATCACCTGTGGTTGGCAACGTAAAGAGTATGGGTCTTGAACTTTGCTACAGTCTTCGTGCGAATGTGCAATTTCACTTGAGTCTGTTAATAGGTCACGATAAGCCGCAGCCACATCAATTTGGCCACGTTGACCACGTACTTCGTGAATACGAGCATCGAATGGTGCACGTGAACCCAGCATTGCTTCAACGCTTAAGCCACCACAAACTGTTGCAGCTGCAAATAAATCTTCCGCTTCAAATAAGCCGCGTAAAGCATAAGCAGTTGAAACCTGTGTACCATTTAAAAGTGCTAAACCTTCTTTAGCTGCTAAAGAAATAGGTTCTAAACCTGCAACTTTTAAAGCTTCAACTGCTGGTAACCATTCACCTTTATAACGCGCTTTACCTTCACCAAGTAACACTAAAGACATGTGTGCAAGTGGCGCCAAGTCACCTGAAGCCCCTACTGAACCTTTTAGTGGAATGTGTGGGTAAACTTCGGCATTAATTAAAGCCAACAAAGCATCAATCACTTTACGACGAATACCAGAGAAACCACGCGCCAAGCTATTTGCTTTCAATAGAATAATTAAACGAACCATTGCATCATCAAGTGCTTCACCTACACCTGCGGCATGTGAAAGAACTAATGAACGCTGTAATTTTTCTAAATCTTCAGGAGCAATTTTGGTTGAAGCAAGTAAGCCAAAGCCCGTGTTAATACCGTAAGCTGTACGTCCTTCATTTACAATTTTCTCAACGCAAGCCACGCTTGCATTAATTGCAGATGAAGCACTTTCATCTAATTTAACTTTGATCGGGTTAAGGTACGCTTGACGTAAATCGGCTAAGGTCAGTTTTCCCGGTTGAATTAATAATTCCATGTTGGCTTCCTAATTTTTTGCACTATATTCTGCTGAGACGGTGCTTTTCACAATTGCAAAAAGCACCGCCAGTTCTTCCGTGTATTTTTATTGCGTGATCATTGGCAAGTGTAGGCCTTGCTCTTTCGCACAGTTAATCGCAATTTCATAACCTGCATCGGCATGACGCATAACACCTGTTGCAGGGTCATTGGTCAGTACGCGAGCAATACGTGCAGCAGCTTCATCTGTACCATCACACACAATCACAACGCCTGAGTGTTGAGAGAAGCCCATACCTACACCACCACCGTGATGTAAAGACACCCAAGTTGCGCCGCCTGCTGTATTAAGCAAAGCGTTTAATAAAGGCCAGTCTGATACTGCATCTGATCCGTCTTGCATTGCTTCAGTTTCACGGTTTGGACTCGCAACTGAACCTGAGTCTAAATGGTCACGCCCAATCACAACTGGTGCAGACAATTCACCGCTACGAACCATTTCGTTAAATGCCAAACCAAGTTTTGCACGTAAGCCTAAACCTACCCAGCAAATACGCGCTGGTAAGCCTTGGAAGCTAATACGTTCACGTGCCATGTCTAACCAGTGATGTAAATGTTCATCATCAGGAATTAACTCTTTAACTTTGGCATCTGTTTTATAAATGTCTTCTGGGTCACCAGAAAGTGCTGCCCAACGGAATGGACCAATACCACGGCAGAACAATGGACGGATGTATGCAGGTACGAAGCCTGGGAAATCAAAAGCGTTTGCTACACCTTCTTCTTTCGCCATTTGACGGATGTTGTTGCCATAGTCAAATGTTGGAACACCCATTTTTTGGAAATCAAGCATCGCTTGTACGTGCTTCGCCATCGACTGTTTTGCAGCTTTTACAACAGCTTCGGGTTCAGTTTTCGCACGTGCACGGTATTCATCCCAAGTCCAGCCTACTGGTAAGTAGCCATTAAGTGGATCATGTGCACTTGTTTGGTCAGTCACCATATCTGGACGTACACCACGGCGTACAAGCTCAGGTAAAATTTCAGCAGCGTTACCATGAAGCGCAATTGAAATTGCTTTACCTTCTTTTGTATAGCGGTCAATACGTGCTAAAGCGTCATCTAAATCAGCCGCTTGTTCATCTACATAACGCGTACGTAAACGGAAATCGATACTTGCTTGTTGGCATTCGATGTTTAAAGAACACGCACCTGCAAGTGTTGCAGCTAAAGGCTGAGCGCCACCCATACCACCTAAACCTGCGGTAAGCACCCAACGGCCTTTTAAATCACCGTTGTAGTGTTGACGGCCTGCTTCAACGAAAGTTTCATAAGTACCTTGTACAATACCTTGGCTACCAATGTAGATCCATGAACCTGCTGTCATTTGACCGTACATTGCAAGTGCTTTTGCGTCTAACTCGTTGAAATGTTCCCAGTTTGCCCAGTGCGGTACAAGGTTTGAGTTTGCAATTAAAACGCGTGGTGCATCTTTATGAGTTTTAAATACACCTACTGGCTTACCTGATTGAACTAATAACGTTTCATCAGTTTCAAGATTTTTTAAAGTATCTACAATTTTGTCGAAACATTCCCAGTTTCGTGCTGCACGGCCAATACCACCGTATACAACCAACTCTTTCGGGTTTTCTGCAACGTCCGGATCAAGGTTATTCATCAACATACGTAATGGAGCTTCAGTTAACCAACTTTTAGCCGTCAATTCAGTGCCGCGTGGCGCACGAATTTCTACATCACGAAATTTTGTTGTCATTGTTGTCACAGGCGGACTCCTTCCTTTGAGCTTACATCAGCAGAACATCACTTGTCTCTGCATTTGTATAGTAATGTATTAACTTGTATATACATCCATATACTACACAAATATTTTTCGACGTGAAGAGGCTTGCTTATATTTTTTTAAAAAAATTGAATAAGCTTTTGAAATAAATTAATTTATTTTTATATCTGACATAAAAAAAGCACATATCTTCTATCAAGACATGTGCTTTTTAATCAGTAAATTATATCTTTTTAACGTTGAATTAACTCAATGATATAGCAACTTTTGAGCTGTTTTATTGGAAAATTGATTGATGTGACACCAGATTTTTTCTCAATTTTTAGTGTTTCTTGAGCAGCAAGCTGAACGGAATGATCATCAACGTTCACTTCCGTTTCACTACCCTGATTAAAAATGAAAATCAGGTCTGCCGAACTGATAAATGCCTGATCCGCTGCATCATTCAACCACTGAAAACGAGCATGAAACTTTGCAGGATCATAAATTAAATTTAAATCTCGAATTGCACCGTCGACCAGTTCACTTTGGACCTGACTCTCGCCATGGAAAGCAAAAATATCACCTTGGTTCAGCGTTTTGGCAGGAAGGTCATCGACATGCAGTACCATGCCCTGTCCATCGAGTACGCTAATAATGCGCTGCTTATTGGGAAATAGCGAAAATGGCCCAGAAGTGGTCACATCTGCCATCGAAATACGCCACTCAAAGTCTCCTTCACCTTGGCTTCTGGCAATTTCTAAAGTAAAACCTGCACCATTTTTCCAAAGCATTTTTGTATATTGATCGGCCCTGATCAATTCAATCATGGGTTAAATTTCCCTTCGAGATAGTAGCGGCTACCCGGATAAATCAGACGCGCACTTGAAATGAGTTGTTTGTTTGACCATGTACGGCGACGGATCAGTAAGCATGGTTCAGCTTTGGTAATCTTTAACCACTTACACTCTTGAGGAGATGCTAAAACTGCCTCAACAATATGCTCACCTTCTGACACAGGTGCTTTTGCCATGAGGTAAGCATTCGGGGTAATGGTTTTAAAATCTTGTTCTAAATAATCTGGAATCAGTGCTGCATCAACTAAACGATCTTCGACCTGAACAGGTACATCATTTTCATAATGCACAATAATCGAATGAAATAATCTTTGCCCTTCGCGAGTCTGCATTAACACGCTTTGCTCTGCATTTGCATAAACTTGTTCTAGGACTAAAACTTCAGCGTGGTGCTTATGGTTTCGTGCAATAATCTCATCGGCAATATTATTAATTTGAAAAAGTGCAGTTCGGCCTTGCCCTTCAGCTACGAAAGAACCAACGCCCTGAATTCGAACGAGTAAGCCTTCTGTTGTTAACTCACGTAGCGCACGGTTTACCGTCATACGGCTACAGCCAAGTTGATTAACGAGTTCACTTTCCGAAGGAATTTTTTTATTTACAGCCCACGAGCCTTCATAAATCTTTTGTGAAATCAGCTGTTTTACACGTTGGTATAGAGGAACTGGACTATCAGCTTCAATCGAAAGCTCAGCATGTTCTTGTTTTGATGTTCTGGGCATAACAAATACTCAAAAAGGCGGCAGGCAAAAAAGTATTTTAGTTGACATGCTATGTATATACAACCACATACAACATGTTAATTTATGAATTAAATAGATTTTAAAAAGTTTAAAAAATAAACATAGTTCGGTAAGAGCTAATTTAAAGTTTTATTTAGAGAAATTCAAATATATTAGGATTTTATCAATATTTATTTAATAGTTGTGTCTGCTAAGTCTATGCTCAATTCAAGGATGTAAAAAATATCGTCTTTTCTAATTTACGAAACGCTGCTTAAAACTTTTATTTAAAATAACTGATCGATAGTATTCTTCTGCCACACAGTATATTAATAAAACTGGAAGCACATCGAATGCGTAATTATAAAATAGATATTCTTCGAGGAATTTCTATCCTTTTGGTTCTTTTACATCATTTTAATATTCCCTATAAACTCAAAGATACATGGTTAGGTTTTGATTTTTTAGGTGAAGCATTTAGCACAGTCATCGCAAGAAATGGAAATTATGGCGTCACCATGTTTTTTGTGATCTCGGGTTTTTTAATTACCCATCACACTTTAAAACGAGACAAACAATTTTCTGCAATTAACCTCAAGCATTTTTATATGCGACGAGCAGCGCGTATTTTACCGTGTCTGGTATTACTCATTTTAGGTATAAGTGTACTTGGTTCATTTGACTTAAAACCCTTTATGAACCAAGCACCGAATGGCATTGAGGTCTCTTATCCTTTAACCATATTTGCAGCCTTAACCTTCTGGATGAATATCCTGATTATTAAATTCGGTTGGGTAAACTACGCTTTGGGCGTGTTGTGGTCGCTATCTGTAGAAGAAGTTTTTTACTTTGTTTTTCCATTATTGTGTCTACTTACACGTAGTAATAAGGTCTTTATTGCTGTACTTTTTGGCGTGATTTTATATGGGCCTTATTTTAGGTCTCTGCATTTTGGAGAAGAAAGCGGCGCTTATTTATATCACTATTTTTCGAGTTTTGATGGTATAGCAATTGGCTGTTTAACTGCCATTTTCTCTCATAAATATCAGCCAAATTGGCACTATAAAAAATCTCTTTCGTGGTTGATTATTTTGAGCATGACCGCTCTATATTTATATGCGCCAATTAAAGAAGTGAGTACATGGGGTATCAGC
The DNA here is from genome assembly GCF_000588515.1 of Acinetobacter sp. 826659. NCBI lineage: Bacteria > Pseudomonadati > Pseudomonadota > Gammaproteobacteria > Moraxellales > Moraxellaceae > Acinetobacter > Acinetobacter sp. 826659. The sequence continues at coordinate 387,399 of NZ_JFYD01000003.1, forward strand.
TTATTTGCTTTTGCCACAGGTTTACTCATTTTGTGCTTTCAGCATCCTTCCGAAACGCAAGCGCATAACCTATTTACCAAAGTGATGGTCTGGTTGGGGCAAAGAAGTTACGAAACTTATTTGTTTCATCTGGTTGTATTGGGCCTTATGAAGGTTGCTTTTGTTCCGGCTCAAACCGACGCTAGCATCAAAATTATGCTTTTAATTGGCTATCTGATTCTGACCTTTATTATCAGCGCAGCGATTGAAAAATATTATTCGACACCGCTCAACAGCTACATTCGAAAGATTTTTATTAAAGATAAATCATAAAAAGAAGCCCCTTTAAAATAGGGGCTTCTTTAATTAAGCAATCAACATGGTTTCATCTTCTTGCTTAAAAGGATTAGACCAGCTCTGCCAAACTTGTGGTCCTAAAGCCATTTCTTCATCACTTAACAAGCAGCGATCCAAGCGTTGTATTAAAGCTTGCTCATCCATTTGCATACCAATTAAAACCAGTTCCTGACGCGCATCTCCTGTGCGTACATCCCAATTTTTCTTAATTTCTTCAATGCTGGCTAGGTCACTCGGCCAGTCTTCTTCTGCAACGGCGGCCCACCAGTAACCTGCTAAGCCATGCCGAGCCATTGCTCCCGCTTGTGACCATGAATAAGCCAATGTCGGTTCAGCAGCCAACCAGAAAAAGCCTTTGGAGCGCACGACTCCCGGCCATTCAGCATGAACCAAATCATAAAAACGCTCTGGATGGAAAGGTCGGCGAGCGCGGTAAACAAAGCTGCTGATTCCATACTCTTCAGTCTCTGGCGTATGCTCACCACGTAACTCTTTTAACCAGCCTGGTGCTTGGGCAGCTTCATCAAAATCGAATAATTGCGTATTTAAAATTTTATCTAAAGCGATCTTTCCAAATTGAGCAATTTCAATTCGGGCACGCGGGTTTAGAGTTCTTAAAATGGCGATAAGCTGGTCTTGCTGAGCCCGATCAATCAGATCAATTTTATTCAGCACAATCACATCACAAAACTCGATTTGATCAATGAGAAGATCGACTACAGTTCTTTCATCTTGCTCACCTAATGATTCGCCACGTTGTTGCAGTGAGTCAACTGAACTGTAATCTTTAAAGAAGTTAAAAGCATCGACTACCGTGACCATGGTGTCGAGTCGAGCGAATTCATTGAGTGAGTTTCCATCTTCATCTTCAAAGGTAAACGTTTCTGCTACAGGTAACGGTTCTGAAATGCCAGTTGACTCAATCACCAATTGGTCAAAGCGCCCTTCGTCGGCTAAACGTCTCACCTCAACCAATAAATCTTCGCGTAACGTACAACAGATACAGCCATTACTCATTTCAACCAGCTTTTCATCCGTTCTTGAAAGCTCCGCCCCACCTTCGCGTACTAATGCCGCATCAATATTCACCTCAGACATATCATTGACAATCACGGCAATACGGCGGCCTTCACGATTATTTAAAATATGGTTGAGTAATGTGGTTTTTCCTGCACCTAAAAAGCCTGATAAAACAGTGACGGGAAGCTTGGCAAATGAGTTGGCGATTGCAGTGCGCATGGCTTGATCTCTTCGAATAATATTTAAACTGATCATGGCTGGCCATCTAGGTATGGCCAGATCACAGGCGTAATCTATTTCTAAACCACAATAATGTTATGTTATAACATAACTACTGATCAAGTTTTTATTCCGCTTTTATTTAAATCAATTTACTTAGTCGTTGAAAAAATTGCTTTTATAGCCCCTGACAAATTGAGGTTTTGTAGTGATGGTCAGGCCCCCATGCACGGAATCCTTGGCTATCAATATGGATTTGTCCTGAAGCATAAACACCTAGTCCCATATTAAGCGCTTGGCCTTTTGTGGCCCAAAACTGACAAAGTTTGGTTTTAGTTTGCTGAATACTGAATTGGTCTAAATCGGTAGGCTGTTCTGGGCCAATTCGAAAATCAAGCGCTGCATTAAAGACATGCCGAGAAGCATCAGCACCACCTGCACAGCGGTTTAGAGACAACGCTCGGTAGACCGAAGTCACTTCAAAATCATTAATTACGCCATCATCAACTAATGCTTTTAAAATGCTAAGCGTCGGAACAATATTGGACCAAATCTCTCTTGGTGGCACCGCATAAGGCTCAACTCCACATTTTTGCCAATCTCGAGCTGAGCTTAATAATTCATGGTCTGGCACTAAATTCGCAAGCCCTTTTTGCTTAAGAAATTGCTTGTAAGATTGCACAGACTGCCGATGGTCTGCTGTTGCTAACCACGCAACATACGCCTCGGGTTGATGCCTTATTTTGACCACTGCTTTTGTAGGTTGAGGTAAAGATGTTTGGGTATGCAGAGGGGTTGTTGGCTTGGGTGTTTGAGTGCTACATGCTGTGAGAGATAATAAAATTAAACCGAAATAACGCTTCATAAATATGCTCTATCTTCACCAAAAATGGGAAAATTGCTCATCATTAAATTAATGAAATGTTATATTATAACAACAATAAAATCCTTTAATTTCTGTTGCTAAATTTTAAAAATAAAAAAGGACGCCTGTCAGACGCCCTTTTTAGATACAACTCAATAATTTATTAAATATCTGCTTCTAAGGCAGGTACAGACTGCTCAGCTTTTAATTTTCGGCGTTTAAATTGGTAAGCCACCATCAAACACAAGATCCAGCCAGGAATCATCATGACCGCAACACGCATATCTGGTGTTAAAGACATCACGACCAAAATACCCAGCATAAACAGTATGCATAGATAGTTGCTAAACGGATATATAAAGCTTGGGAACTTCGTTGTTTGCCCTTGGCGCTGCATATATTTGCGGAATTTTAAATGCGTCCATGAAATTACAACCCAGTTAATTACAATCGCTGCAACCACAAGCATCATGAGTAAACCAAATGCTTTTTCAGGGAAAATATAATTTAACAGTACACATAAAATAGTGACTGCCGCAGAAAGGATCACTGCGTTGGTTGGAATACCGCGTTTATTAATACGTGCAAATACTTTTGGTGCATTTCCTTGTTGTGCAAGGCCTAATAACATACGGCTACTGCAATAACTTGTCCCGTTATAAACTGAAACCGCAGCGGTCAAAATCACAAAGTTCAATAACGTTGCTATGCCTTGGCTATCTAAAGAAGCAAAGACCATTACAAACGGGCTTCCGCCTTGTGCCATTTGGTTCCATGGGAACAGCGAGAATAAAACAAAAAGCGTCGCAATGTAGAAAATCAAAATACGATAAATAATTTGATTCACAGCTTTAGGTAAAGTTTTATCAGGGTCACGTGCTTCAGCTGCAGTAATACCGAAAAGCTCAATACCACCAAAAGCAAAAATAATGACCGCCATTGCCATCACTAAGCCTTCAACACCGAACGGGAAGAAACCGCCAAGTGCCCAAAGGTTTGAAATGCTTGCCTGTGGACCTGCTGTGCCTGTTGCAAGTAGATATGAACCAAAGCCAATCATTGCAAGAATCGCTAAGATTTTGACAATAGAAAACCAAAATTCCATTTCGCCAAAAAACTTAACGTGTAGCAGATTAATGCCATTAATTAAGACAAAGAAGGCTAAAGCAGATGCCCACGTCGGAATTTGCGGCCACCAATATTGAATGTAAAGACCAATTGCGCTTAGTTCTGCCATACAGACGAGTACATTGAGTACCCAATAGTTCCATCCTGACATGAACCCTGCAAATGGTCCCCAATATTTGTAGGCGAAATGACTAAAAGATCCACTAACTGGCTCTTCAACCACCATTTCGCCAAGCTGACGCATCATTAAAAAAGCAATAAATCCTGCAATGGCATAACCGAGGATGACCGATGGACCTGCTAATTTAATCGATTGTGATATACCAAGAAAAAGCCCTGTGCCAATCGCCCCACCCAATGCAATAAGCTGGATGTGCCGATTACTCAAACCATGTTTCAGGTTTCCTTGCTCTTGTGCTGACATATGATTATTCTCATCCGTGTCACGTAATTTTTTTCCAATAAATTACGTATATCATAAATTGATCAGATTTTCATAGAGATTCATGAAAAAAATAATTGCGTGACTTTTCTCATAAGCGCGAATGAAAACAGAAAATACAAGAAATGACAATTATTATGAAATGTGTAATTAAATTATGTATTGCGTAATTTGATGAATTCAGTATTATAGAGACATGAAGCAATTGGTTGTGCTCGGTCTATATCAAACTCATAAGACAAAAGATGATCTAAGCAAAGGTTAAAACTTATTGAGTAGCTCAGTCCTAGACCGAACTTTTATTTGTATAAGACCCGAGATAAAGACAAGGAAGCGAAAATGGAACAAAAACTAAACTCTTTTATTGAAGTTTCACCTCAATCAGATTTCACTATTCATAATTTGCCTTACGGTGTTTTTAGCAGAGCTAACGAAAGTGAGCGTCAAGTTGGTGTAGCTATTGGTGATTGGGTGATTGATCTCGCTGCTCTTGAAAAGCACGGTCTTTTAAAACTTTCAGAACAAGACACATATTTTAACCAGCCAACACTCAATAAATTTATCGAGTCTGGCAAAGCCAACTGGTCAAAAGTTCGTAAGACACTACAGTCTCTTCTCTCGGTTGAAAATTTAACGCTTCAAGAAAATGAAGCATTGCGCCAGGAAGTTTTGGTTAAGCAAGACAGTGTTACTTTGCATTTACCACTTCAAGTACCTGGTTATACCGATTTCTATTCTTCTAAAGAACATGCCACCAATGTAGGCTGTATGTTCCGCGATCCTAAAAATGCCTTACTTCCAAACTGGACTGAATTGCCTGTTGGTTACAATGGCCGTGCTAGCTCTGTGGTAGTCAGTGGCACTCAAGTCGTGCGTCCATCTGGACAAATTAAACTTCCAAATGAAGAGCGTCCAGTTTTCTCAGCTACGCGTAAACTCGACTTTGAACTTGAAACAGCATTTGTTATTGGTAAACCAACCGAGCTTGCCCAGCCAATCTCAATTGAAAATGCATGGGACCATATTTTTGGAATGGTATTACTCAATGACTGGTCAGCACGCGATATCCAGCAATGGGAATATGTGCCTCTAGGTCCTTTCAATTCAAAATCATTTGCTAGTGCCATCTCACCTTGGGTAGTCACACTTGAAGCACTTGAGCCATTTAAAGTGGAAGGCCCAAAACAAGAGCCTAAACCTTTAGCGTATTTACAAGAAAATATCGCGAATAGTTACGACATTAATTTGAGTGTTGAAATTCAAAGCCCGAAATCGGCACAAGCTGACGTGATCTGCAAAACTAATTTCAAATATATGTATTGGTCTATGGCTCAGCAGCTTACTCACCACACCATTGGCGGCTGTAACGTTCAGGTTGGTGATTTAATGGGTTCAGGTACTATTTCAGGTTCTACACCAGATTCGTATGGCAGCTTGCTTGAGCTTACATGGAACACCACCAAGCCTTTAACACTTGCCAATGGCGAAACTCGTGGTTTCTTGCAAGACGGCGATACCCTGATCATGAAAGGTCACTGTGAGAAAAATGGTATTCGCATTGGCTTCGGTGAAGTTCGAAATACAGTCCTTCCTGCATTAAATTTCGATTTTGCAGAAACTTCGGAGCCTGACTATGAAGCTGTATAGTTACTTTCGTAGCTCTGCAGCCTACAGAGTACGGATTGGTCTAAACATTAAAGGTTTAGCTTATGAGACTGTTCCAGTTCATCTGGTAAAAAACGAACAGCAAAGCGAAGACTATTTAAAGTTAAACCGTAGTGCTCTAGTTCCGACTTTAATTGACGGCGATTTAACCTTGTCTCAATCGTTAAGTATTTTGGAATATCTGGATGAACAATATCCAGAAACCAAATTACTTCCAAGAGATGTGCAAGAGAGAGCAAAAGTTCGCGCTTTTGCCCAAGCAATCGCCTGTGATATTCACCCGTTAAACAACTTACGCGTACTGAAATATTTAAAAAATGACTTAAATTTTTCAGATGAGCAGAAAAATTATTGGTATCAGCACTGGATTATTGAAGGCTTTCAAAATCTCGAACAGCTACTTCAAGATTCAAATGGACAATTTTGCTTTGGACAACAAGCAACCATTGCCGATTGCTGTCTGATTCCACAGGTCTACAACGCGAAACGCTTCAAGATTGATTTATCTGCGTTTCCAAAAATTGAATCGATTTATCACCATTGTTTGTCTATCCCAGCCTTCTATAACGCGGCGCCAGAACAACAACCAGATTGGGAATAGTAAAAAGGAGTTTTAATATGACATTTGCCATTAAAAAAATACATCACGTTGCATATCGTTGTAAGGATGCGAAAGAGACGGTTGAGTGGTATAAAAAAATGCTCAATATGGATTTCATTTTAGCTTTTGCTGAGGACCATGTGCCGTCAACTAAAGCCTTTGACCCATATATGCATTTATTCTTAGATGCAGGACAAGGCAACGTTTTGGCATTTTTTGAATTGCCAACTCAACCAGAAATGGGCCGAGATGAAAATACGCCTCAATGGGTACAGCATATTGCTTTTGAAGTTGAAGACTTAAATGCGTTGATGGCTGCCAAGCAACATTTAGAAGAAAATGATGTGAAAGTCTTAGGTGTGACTAACCATGGCATTTTCCACTCAATTTACTTCTTCGATCCAAATGGTCATCGTTTAGAACTAACTTATAACGATGCTCATGCTGAAGAAAAAATTGCAAAAATTACTGAAGAAATGAAAACTGAAATGCTAGAGGAATGGAGCAAAACCAAACGCGCTCCACACCACACTCATTTCTTGCATGAAGAAGAGTTAGGAACCTAATTTTTAAAGAGCGTAATAAAAAATCGGCATTGATTAGAATTGTTTTAAGAGCAGTTCTATATCAATGCCGATTTATATTATTTAAAACCGCTAAATTTCTAGAAAATTGCGCTATAAATAAGAGCATAGTGATTTTAGAAAATTGTTGGTTATTAAACATGTCAATTTCGCTAATAGAAAAAGGTGATTTCTATTTTTCACTAGGCTCAGGCATGATGTAAAACGCGCCAATTTCAATTTATGTTTTGATCGTCACTGTTTAACAGCTGAAGTAAATTTATTAAGGGTATTTAAATGATTGAAGAAAAAGTATCTGGGGGAGTTCAATCACTTGAAGTCGGTTTATCTGTACTAAACGCCCTTTTAGAGCACAATCAACCTATTATTCTCAAAGATCTGTCTAGCAAGCTAGAAATGCATCCTGCCAAGGTTCACCGCTATCTGGTTAGCCTTATTCGAATGGAATATGCAAAACAGCTTGATGATGGACAATATGCTTTAGGTGATCAGGCATGGCGCTTAGGTCTCAACTGTGTTCAACATAGCGACACACTACAGCTGGTACAGCATTTAATTTACGACCTACAAAACAAAATTGGTTGCGGTATACAAATTAGTAAATGGTCACCAAAAGGCCCTGTCGTGGTTCAGTCGATTGAATCAAACCACCCTATTTCGATTGTTACTAAAGTCGGCTCGATTATGCCTTTAGTCAATTCTGCTGCGGGACGTCTATTTGCTTCTTATCTACCAGAACATTTTGTTCGTCCATTAATGGAAGCAGAATGGCAAAAGCATCAAGAGCTTGGTCTAAACATCGCACCACAAAACTGGCAAGCATTTACAGAGCTTAAAGACACCATTCGCCAGCAACAAATGTCGGCAGCGAAAGGTGATTTACTGACGGGAATTAATGCGGTGGGTTTACCTGTATTTAATTCAAACCAGAGCATTGAGTTTTGTATTGTCGCACTGGATAGCGAAATGTTTTTACCAGTCGACCCTCATAGTAAAACGATTGAAATCTTAAAAAATGAAGTGAACCTCATCAATCAATATATTAAAAGCCGCTAATGAATAGCCATAAAAAAACCAAGAGATCAAACTCTTGGTTTTTTTAAGATCAGGAATAAGGCTCAGCTTATTTATTTAGTTTCTAAAACACCACGGCGAATCTGGTCACGTTCAATCGACTCAAATAACGCCTTGAAGTTACCTTCACCAAAGCCATCATCATCTTTACGTTGAATAAATTCAAAGAAAACTGGACCAATCATGTTTTCAGAGAAAATTTGCAATAAAAGCTTTTTCTGACCGTCTTTAGTATTACCATCAAGCAAAATACCGCGCTGTTTTAATTCATCAGTCGGTTCACCATGCTCAGGTAAACGATCTTCTAGCATTTCATAATACGTATTTGGCGGCGGTGTCATGAATTTCAGACCAAGACCTTTTAACTTATCCCAAGTCGAAATTAAGTCATCACAAATAAACGCGATATGTTGAATACCTTCGCCATTAAAATCAGATAGGAACTCTGCAATTTGGCCGTTTCCTTTGTCAGAGTCTTCGTTTAACGGAATACGGATCTTACCGTCTGGTGCAGTTAATGCTTTAGACGTTAAACCTGTATATTCACCTTTAATATCAAAGTAGCGAATTTCTTGGAAGTTAAAGATTTTTTCATAAAAGTTTGCCCAATACTCCATACGGCCTTTGTAGACGTTATGAGTTAAGTGGTCAATCTCGTTTAAGCCTGCCCCTACTGGACGTTTCTCAGCATCATCAAAGAAAACAAAGTCATTTTCATAAATATCACGGTCAACTAAAAAGATTGGCATACCACCAATACCTTTAATTGCAGGAATGTTAAGCTCCATTGGCCCAACTTTTGAATACATTGGTTCAGCACCAAGCTCTACTGCTTTTTGGAAAGCTTTTGCTGCATCACGTGTTTTAAAACCCATCGCACAAGCAGATGGACCATGTTCATTAAAGAAGAATGAAGCATAAGATTCTGGCTGATAATTCAGGATAATATTGATATTTCCTTGACGCCATAAGTACGCTTCTTTCGATTTATGCTTGGCTACTTTTGAAAAGCCGATTGTTTCAAAAACTGGATCTAATTCATTTTCTTTTGAAACAAACTCAATAAATGCAAAACCGCATAATTCTAATGGGTTCTCTAAAATATCCATCTAGTTTCCCTCTGGTGATTACCTGTTCCGTTTATCTCTATTGCTGATGAACTCAGCTCCTTTCTCTATAGAATACGTCATCATTGGGTGAAGACCTGAACCGTCAAATTGGCTTAACCCAACGCATCCTATGAGAAAAAAACGAGTCATTAAAACGAAGATATGATGAGCGTAGAGCCTTTGATGATTAATTTCCGTTCCATGTGGTGTTTATTTTCCATACACACTGTCCTTTGTTATCTAAAAGTACGATTGAGATTTTTCAATAAACCTTTAAAAATCGTCTTTTCCTAAAAATCATTTATAGATTTATGGAGACCAACATCCTTGTTGGATCTCCAATGGCCATTTACCTTGAATTAGATGCTACTAAAAACAATTAAATTATGCAATACATAACTTAATTATGAATTGCATAATTTAAGTAATCTTTTAATTTGTCTGTTTTTAAAATCAATTGTCATATTCGATATTCTGTTTATGATTCTTTATCTTCAAAAATCTCTCTTGCTTTGAGTTTGGAAAACTATGCTTTTAGTCAGTGCATGTTTAATTGGTGAACCTGTTCGATATGATGGTAAATCCTGTCCAAATACGTTACTTAAGCAGCTATTAATCAATAAAAAAGCCCAAGCATTATGCCCAGAGCTATTAGGTGGTTTTACCACTCCCCGTTTACCCGCAGAAATTGTGGGAGGAACAGGTCAAGATGTGCTAGATGGCAAAGCAAAAATTACCGATTCATCTGGTTTAGATGTGACTGAGCTATATTTGAAAGGTGCTTACCGCACTCTAGAAATTGCACAGCAAATAAAAGCGACTTGTCTGGTTTTAAAAGAGAATAGTCCATCTTGTGGTAGTCAAAAAATTTATAACGGTACTTTTCAAGGTGAAAAAATTACGGGAGTTGGAATCACCACAGCGCTTTTACAGCGCCATGGTTTTGAAGTGATTTCTGAAAATGAGATTGAAGATTGGTTAGCAACCCATCCTCTTTAATGGTTGTCTGCTCAATCAAAACCCTCTTAATTGCTTTCTAAAATGGAAACAAAAGGCACTCAATAGACAAGCTACTAAATAACTCAGAGCGGCCATCCACCAAAAACCATAAATTCCCATCGCAGAAATCGAGATATCCTGCCAATGCAGGCCTTTATAGGCCATCCACCAACCACCGCCCAATCCACAACCCAGCACTACGACCAAGAAAATTAGCATCGGTAAAATTGACACATCCCAACAGCGCAACAAAGAGGTCAATAACGTCATTAAGCCATCTAGAAAGTGAGACAGACACACAATCAACAACAAGGATGCAGCCAAAATCTGCACGGCCAAATCGTCTGAATAGAAAGTGACAATTAAATCCCGTTCCAACCATAAACACAGGGACAGACTGCCACTCACTGCCATAATGACCCATATACTTTGTCTGGCAATTTTATCTGCTTCTTCCATGTTGCCGCTGCCCATAGATCGCGATACCAAAATGCTATAAGCCGAGGCAATCGATGAAGGGAAAATAAACATGAAACCGCCAGTACTCGCGACAATTTGATGGGCTGCTGACACCACACTCCCAAAAGGTAAAATCAGAATAGCAACTGAACAAAATGCAACGACGTCCATCAATGCCATGATTGCTGTCGGGATACCTATTTTTAAAATCATCCGCAGACTTTCTCGGCTATCTTCAATCGACTGTTCGGGATGCTCAATAAAGAGGTATCCTTTTTCCAAGAAAAATACGTAATAAATAGCCAACATAAACCACCGTACAATGAGAGTGGCTAACAAAGCCCCTATTGCACCAAGTGGCGGAATTGAAAATGAAGCGACACCATAAATCAAAAGATAGGACAAAATAATTTTAAGAATGAAGAAAACACTATCTGATAATAAAACCTTATGCGCATTTTCAGTGACCTGAGACAAAGCTGTAAATAAGCGCATTAATAAATGCGCGGGTAAAATAAATACCAAAAGCCAAATACAGTTTTTAGTAATTGAAACAACATGTTCAGATGCACCAAACAATTTGGGCAAATCACGGAACAAGTAAAGCAAGCCAATACTCAGCAATGCCGAACATAACATCAGCCAAATGCCTTGAATAAAAATTTGACGAATACGTGGTATGTCATGGCAACCATAAGCTTCTGAAAGCTTAAGTATCACACCTTGTAGAATCCCCATACCAATGACATAGATCACTGTATATAGAGATAAGGTCACCGATAATGCTGCTACATGATCGTTACTAAAATGCCCTACATAAGCAATATCAACCAATCCACTTAAAACTAGAATTAAATTGCTTGAGAGCATGGGAATAAATAATTTAAAAATCTGGTTCATCAAGGAAATGCCTTATTTTTCTTTACGATTTATACTCATATTCACGTTATTTTTAGTGCATCAATCCAAAGCAAAAGACATACCAGTTCTAAATTAAGCTCCTATAAAATCTGCTTTAAATGAAAAGGCCAAACTATTCGTTTGGCCTTCTTTTGTCATGTATGTTGTTTATACGGTTATTCTTGTTTGTGTTTACTTGCCCAATAAGTCGCTAGTGCAGGCCCAGAAATATTATGCCAAAGACTGAAAATTGCGCTTGGTACAGCTGTAATCGGAGAAGCAGCAAAATGTACTGCTGCAAGTGCAACACCTAAACCTGAGTTTTGCATCCCCACCTCAATAGCGATCGCCTTACTGTCCGCATAAGGTAGTTTAAAGAAACGTGCCGCGGTAAAACCTAATAAATATCCAAGCCCGTTATGTAAGATCACCACAGCTAAAATAAGCAACCCCGACTGTAAAATTGCTGCTTTGCTTCCACCAATAATGGCTGCCACAATCGCGACAATTGCAATGACCGAAACTAAAGGCATGACTTGAATATAAGATTCGACCTGACGTTTAAGCCATGTTCTTAAAATTAGACCGACTACAATAGGTAGTAGCACCACCTGCAAAATCGAAATAAACATCGAAGCTGCGTCAATCTTTAGCCATTGACTAGCAAGCAGATAGAAAATCGCAGGCGTTAATACAGGAGCTAAAAGCGTTGATACCGATGTACAGGCTACCGATAAAGCGACATTGCCTTTGGCCATATAGGTAATCACGTTTGAAGCGGTTCCCCCTGGGCAACAACCTACCAAGATGACTCCAACCGCGATTTCAGGCGGTAAGTTAAATAATTTACATAGAACATATGCTAAGCCAGGCATTACGACAAACTGCGCTACGACGCCAATCAATACCGCTTTAGGGCTTTGTAATACACCTTTAAAGTCGTCTACAGTCATGGTCATTCCCATGCCAAGCATAATAATGCCCAAAATCCATGGAATGTACGCTTTGAGCCAGACAAAAAGTTCAGGCTGCCATAGCGCCAATGCTGCAAAAATAATCACCCATAGGGCAAAAGTTTTTTGAATAAATTGGGTAAAGCGCAGGAATGCATCCATACTTTCTATCCCTAAAAATTAAAATATGAAAGTTAAAAACTAGAGCAATATACTTAAAACTCGCTCAACAGATCATTCGATTGGATACGGATAACGCCTTGCTGCTGCATGGTTTGCCAAGCTTGTTCTAAAGAACCATTCAGATCAATCCCTTTACAAGCATCTTCAACCACTAAAGTTTTAAAACCTTGCTTAACTGCATCTAAAGCAGTCCATGCTACACAAAAGTCCGTAGCAATTCCGACCACATAAACCGTATCAATACCGCGCTCTTTTAGATAACCTGTTAAACCCGTCGTTGTAGAGTGATCAGCTTCTATAAAAGCCGAGTAGCTATCAATATGAGCATGAAAGCCTTTTCGGATAATCAGTTGAGCTGTCGGAATATTTAAATCAGGATGAAACTCGGCATCTTGAGTACCTTGTACACAATGCTTAGGCCAAAGCACCTGCTGTCCATAGTCGAGTTCAATGGTTTCAAATGGTTGCTTGCCAAAATGATTGGCTGCAAAAGAGATATGATTATCCGGGTGCCAGTCCTGAGTCAGGACGACATTTTCAAAACAACCAGCAAGTTGGTTAATAGTTGGAATAATTCTATCGGCATCAGCAACTGCTAAATTTCCACCCGGTGTAAAACCATTTTGTACATCAACTACGATTAAAACCGCATTTTGTGGTTGTTTATTCATTTTCATGTCATCTTCAATCCCAACTGGGAAATTGCATTCTATCTTGCCACAAAAATAGCCGATATTAAGTAAGGCTCAGCTGAATCCGACTGTATTGTTGTGTTTAGTGGGTGTTCTTAATGCACAATAACGAAAACATCCTATCTTTTCCTCAAGTTTACATCGCGATTATCCGTTAGGCGTATTGTTCTTATGCGTCTGATCAGTCATAATTTGCATAATTGTCATTCAACAATCTGTTATTGTTAGAACTGGACAATCAAAATACTGCAACCATCCCACATTTTGTTTTTCTTACCTCAGATTCGGATGGATAAATAGGATATTTTTAAAAATGACTCAGCAAGCACAGACCATTCAAGGCTCAATCGTCGCAATCGTCACACCAATGTTGAAAGACGGTGGTGTAGATTGGAAGGGTCTTGAGAAGCTGGTTGAGTGGCACATAGAACAAGGTACAAACAGTATTGTAGCCGTCGGTACAACCGGCGAAGCCTCAACATTGAGCATGGAAGAGCACACACAGGTTATTAAAGAAATTATTCGTGTAGCCAATAAACGTATTCCAATTATTGCCGGTACTGGTGCAAACTCAACCCGTGAAGCAATCGAATTAACTAAAGCTGCTAAAGAGCTTGGCGCAGATGCTGCTTTACTTGTAACACCATATTATAACAAGCCAACCCAAGAAGGCCTCTACCAACACTATAAAGCGATTGCTGAAGCTGTTGAATTACCACTTATTCTCTATAACGTACCTGGTCGTACTGGCGTAGACCTTTCAAACGACACAGCTGTACGCTTAGCAGAGATCTCGAATATTGTTGGTATTAAAGATGCAACAGGTGATGTACCTCGTGGTAAAGCTTTAATTGAGGCGTTAAATGGCAAGATGGCTGTGTACTCAGGTGATGATGAAACAGCATGGGAACTAATGCTTCTTGGCGCTGATGGTAATATCTCGGTTACTGCAAATATTGCACCTAAAGCAATGAGTGAAGTATGTGCTGTTGCGATTGCCAAAGATGAACAACAAGCGAAGACGCTTAACAATAAGATTGCAAATTTACACAATATTCTATTTTGCGAATCAAACCCAATTCCTGTGAAATGGGCACTACATGAGATGGGACTGATTGATACTGGTATTCGTTTACCACTCACTCCTCTCGCTGAGCAATATCGCGAACCTCTCCGCAATGCCCTAAAAGATGCGGGAATTATTTAATAAGAGCAATTTATGATGCAATTACGTCTTGGTTTAGTCCTTGCAGTTTCAGCCTTAAGTTTAGCTGGTTGTGGTCGCTTCGCAATTAATAATCACTCTTTAGATTATAAAAATGCCAAGCAACTTGCCCCGCTTGAGTATCCTGCCGATGCAACTGTACGACCAGCGACACCTTTGTATCCTGCACCAACTGTAGAACAGCGCGCTATCGATAACGCACCGAAGTTTGAAAACAAGCGTGGCAACCGTTATGCCTTGCCACGCCCTGAACAAACGCAAGGTAATGCGACACTAGATGCCTCTACTGAAACGACAACTGCGCTTGGACGTCCTCAGCTTGTGACTGACGGTAATAAAAATCCGTTGTTAAAAGTTGATGGAAATACAGCTGAGATCTGGCAATACACCAAAGCTACGTTAAGTACTTTAAATTTCAACATCATCGCTCAAGGCAGCAATCAGGCGACGATTAAAGTAAATGACAATACTTATGTGCTTAAACTTACTGGTGTAGGTTCTAGTCATACTCTTGCTCTATTTAATGTAGATAACACTTTTGCAAGCCCAGATGTGGCTGCTGAAGTGCTAAACCAGATTTACCAAAATTGGCCAGCCTAGTCGTTTACTAGGCATTTTTTTTAAAAAGGTTCCCTCATGTTAAAACAAACCTTGCTCTATACTGGTAAAGCAAAATCTGTATATGAAACAGACAATGCCGACCATCTGATTTTAGTCTTTCGTGATGATGCCTCTGCGTTCAACGGCGAAAAAATCGAACAACTAGATCGTAAAGGCAAGGTGAACAACCGTTTTAACGCCTTCATCATGGAAAAACTTGCTGCTGCGGGTATTGAAACGCATTTTGAAAAATTGCTTTCTCCAACTGAAGTGCTTGTTAAAAAACTTCAAATGATTCCAGTTGAATGTGTAATTCGTAACTACGCAGCTGGTTCTCTATGCCGTCGCTTAGGTGTAGAAGAAGGTAAAGAGTTAACTCCTCCTACATTTGAATTGTTCTATAAAGATGACGGTCTAGGCGACCCAATGGTTAACGAATCTCAAGCGATTGCTTTAGGTTGGGCGACTGCTGAACAGTTAGAACAAATGAAAGTTTTAACTTATAAAGTAAACGATGTATTAAAAGCATTATTTGCTGAAGGCAACATGATTTTGGTGGACTTCAAGCTTGAATTCGGTGTGTTCCATGACCGTATCGTGCTTGGTGATGAGTTCTCTCCAGACGGCTGCCGTTTATGGGATAAAGACTCTAAGAAGAAACTCGACAAAGACCGTTTCCGTCAAGGTTTAGGCGGTGTTGTTGAAGCTTATGAAGAAGTTGCTGCTCGTTTAGGCGTAGATTTATCTGACATCTAATCAGTAAAACTTCATAAAAAACCGGGCCAAAGCCCGGTTTTTTTATGTTCAGTACTATACAAGTCCAATAATGTAGACAGATTTGTCTATTTCAATAAATTAACACTTGCATAAGCTTAATTTAAAACACTAAAATCTAGAAAAACACAAAGTACTTCACAATAATTAAATTTAAAAACTAGGGTGAACCTATGGAATTATCTAAGCTTGAAAAGAGATTAATGAATCATCCAATCCATTTTGGTGAAAATCCTCTGGTCCTATTAAACAACTTTAGCACTACTGCCTTAAAACAAGGCTGGAGTCAGGCAGAGGTTGAATCTGTTATTGCTAAAGCCTCTCAAGGCGACTATATGGCGCTCATCCGTACTTTAAGAGCTTATACTTTTCTTTAATCTTGTTGTTGATGATCCAGCCATTGTGCATTCAATTTATAAAAAGACACATAAAGCTGTTATGAATAGACTAGATTTATCCTGAACACTGCCTTAACAATAAATAAAACAATAAATATAAGATATTTATTCAGTGAGGAGTAAATCTAATGGACCATGAAATAGAGGAAAAGAAAGTCGAGAAAACCTTAAGCTGGCGTGAAAAAATGGCAGTTGAAGAACATGAGAAACTGTCTCCCCGTTTAGTTTATGAAATTATCCGCCGTGATGGTGCCGAAGAGCTTGATCGTCCAACATCTGCACTGATCTTTTCAGGGATTACCGCAGGTTTAGTCATCAGTTTTTCATTTGTATTTAAAGCGATTATTGCTGCTTATCTCCCAGCTGATGCAGTCTGGACCGATTTAATCACTAATGTGGGTTATACCATTGGGTTCTTGATCGCTATTTTGAGCCACATGCAACTCTTTACTGAAAATACCATCACCACAGTTGTGCCATTATTTAATCCCTTTACTTTCGATAAATTACGAGCAGTGGGCCGCTTATGGGGCATTGTGATTCTATGCAACATTATTGGAACAGCTTTGGCGAGTTTATTTTTCCTAACTACTCACCTGTTTACTCCAGATATTGACAAAGCACTGGATGAACTCGCACATCATGTGGGCTCCTTTTCTGCAACCCAGAATCTGCTTAAAGGCATTATGTCAGGTCTATTAATTGCAGCATTGGTCTGGATGTTGCCCTCGGTCAGTAATAAATTCCTGCTCATCTTTTTTATGACGTATTTGATAGGACTGGGTGACTTTACTCATGTAGTGGTTGGTTCTACAGAAATGTCCTACCTGGTCTGGCAAGGAGAAGCTTCTATTGGCAAGTATCTGTTTACTTTCCTCATCCCAACCACTATCGGCAATATTATTGGCGGTACAGGTGTGTTCACGCTACTGATTTATGGTCAGGTCACTGAAGAGCTGGAATAGCATAAAGCAGGAACTATTGTTCCTGCTGCCATCTGCGTTGCTGTAAACGCTCACCTTCAACCTCACGCTTATTTCTTGCAGACTCATAGAGTTTGGTTCCCTTCAACTCAGGCGGCAAATAGTCTTGCAGCACAAAGTGTTCTGGGTAGTCATGAGGGTAGAGATAATTAATACCATAGCCTTGTTGTTTCATAAGCTTGGTCGGCGCATTTCTCAAATGCAAAGGCACAGGTAAATTTGCCGTTTTTTCAGCAAGTTCCAAAGCCTTATTAATCGCTAAATAAGTACTATTACTTTTTGCACTCGTTGCTAGGTAAACCGCTGTTTGGCCTAGAATAATTCGAGCCTCAGGCATGCCCACCGCTTGTACGGAGCGGAAACACTCACCTGCAAGCAATAGCGCATTAGGGTTAGAATTTCCAATGTCTTCTGAGGCGGCAATCAGCATACGTCTTGCAATAAAAACCGGATCTTCTCCGCCTTTAAGCATACGTGCCATCCAATATAGGGTTGCATCTGGATCACTACCACGAATTGATTTAATAAAGGCAGAAACAAGGTCGTAATGCTGCTCGCCAGATTTGTCATAACGCGCAATATTTTGCTGAGCGACTTTTACCACAACCGCATTAGTAATCGTGTTTTCAACTTCTGGTTCAAAAGTACTTGCAATCAAGTCCAGTAAATTAAGCGCTTTTCGAGCATCACCTGCTGCAAACTGAATAAGTGCATCATATTCTTCAATATGGATATAACGTTCTTTTAAGAATTTATCGCTTTGAAGTGCATTGTTGAGTAGTGTTTGAATTGCCTCACTATCTAAACTATTTAAGGTATAGACCTGACAGCGTGATAAAAGTGCGCTATTCACTTCAAAAGACGGGTTTTCAGTGGTCGCACCAATTAAAGTAATTTTGCCTTTTTCAACTGCACCCAATAAAGCATCTTGCTGTGATTTATTAAAACGATGAATTTCATCAATAAAAACCACAGGTGTCAGTAAATCACCACTTTCTGCAATCACTTCACGTAATTCTTTTACGCCCGTATTCAGCGCGGACAAGCTCACAAATGGACGGTCTATTGCCTGAGCCAAAAGCAAAGCAATTGTTGTTTTACCAACGCCTGGTGGTCCCCAAAAAATAATAGAAGGCAAATGACCCTGATCAATCATTTGACGCAATGGTGCATGTTCACCTAATAAATGATCTTGCCCAATAATTTCAGACAAGTCTCTTGGGCGCAGGCGTTCGGGAAGTGGAATATGGGTGTCTGACATCTCAAATGGCTTTATCGTCTTTTCACTATAGTCTATTGTGTCTCACAGAAATCTACAATTTGAATCTATGAGACACGTCCTTTATTTACAGGCTCTTGCTCAGCATTAAGAAGATTTCTTACTCAGCTTCAGTAAACGCGCATTTGAGCCATCTTCAATCACCCAAATCGAACCATCTTGAGCTTCATGTAACCCACGAATACGTTGCTTCATCTCTAGTCTTTGCCCTTCTTTCACGGGTTTATGCTCTAAATCCACCACAATAATCGCTTCGGAAGATAACCCGCCAATTAAGGCTTTATTTTGCCATGCAGGAAATTGTTGTCCGCGATAAATGATCATACTCGATGGCGAGATTACAGGAGTCCAGTCAATTTCTGGTGCTTTAAATTCTGGGCGAGTGTGATGGTCTGGAATAGGTTGGCCCGAATAATGGTCTCCATTTGAAACAATTGGATAACCATAATTTTCACCTTTAGTAATAATATTAAGCTCATCACCACCTTTAGGCCCCATCTCAACCACCCATAACTGTCCTTGGCGGTCAAAAGCCATACCTAACGGGTTACGGTGTCCAAGTGACCATATCTCAGCAGTTACCCCGCCTTGCTTATAAAAAGGGTTACCTACAGCCGCGGTGCCATCCTCATTTAAACGCAAGATTTTACCCAAGTTACTTTTCATGTTTTGGGCAGGATCAAACTTTTGTCGTTCACCTGAACTGACCCACAGCTTACCATCTGTACCAAAAAGCATGCGATGTCCATAATGGCCTTGTCCTGAGACTTTAGGTACTTGCTGCCAAATCTGCTTTATATCGTTAAGTTTTGGCTGATTAGGATTAGATAAATCTAATTTCGCACGTGAAATCACTGCTCCAGATCCGCCTTGTCCTTTTGTAGCATAGCTAAGATAAACCCAATGATTCTTGGCAAAGTCAGGGTGTAAAATGACATCTCCTAAACCACCTTGTCCCCCATAGTTCACTGCAGGGACATTCTGGACATCTAATATTTGTTTATTTTTAGGGTTAAAAATTTTTAATTTACCCTGCCGTTCAGTCACTAATAAACGTTGATCAGGCAGACTGGTCACAGCCCAAGGCTCATTAAAATGTGCGACTGCTTCGACCTGATAAGTTTGTTTGACAGCAACAGACTGATCTGTTTTCGCAGTCGTATTTTGTTCAAGATTTTTTGAGTTGATATTATTAGACCCACAGGCCATTAACAAAAAAAAGCTACTACATAATAAGGGGGCTGCTAATCGTCTCATCGTTTTTATCTCCTTTTGCTTTTATTGTTATATAACGGAGATGAGCAAAAAAATGACGATAAAAATGTTACTTTATTATACGCTGTAATCAAACAACGCCTTTTAAGATCTATTTAACGTACCCAACGTACTACATAATCTTCAAGATCATCTTCATGTACATCAACTTCGGAAATACAACGTCCTGCAACTGACTTTTTCGCCTTAACCACGCTTTGTCTAGAACCCGTATTTAAATAATGCCAAGAAGGTAGATTTTTTCCTTCATTCAAGCGCTTATAAGCACAGCTTGAGGGTAGCCAATGAATTGTTTTTAGAGACTCTACCGTTAATTGTAAACAATCAGGTACTTGCTGCTGACGATTTGGATAGTCCGTACAACGCCCTGTACCAAAATCGAGTAACTTAAAAGCCACTTTAGTATAAGCCACCTCATGTGTATCTTCATCTTCTAGTTTGACCAGACAGCATAAACCACACCCATCACATAAAGCTTCCCACTCAAGTTGAGTCAGTTGCTCTAATGGATAATTTTTCCAGAAGAGTGGTCGGAGGGAGGTCTCGGTAGACATAATCTTTTAACAGCTGATGAGATAAAACGATGTATTAGTATAGCATTGAAGTGGCCTGTACTAAAAAAGAAGCTGTATTTCTGGCATCACAAAATGATTGTTTAATATACATTTCAACCACATAAACGACACATTCGGGCTAAAAAACACACTATATAGTTAAATGACAATGAAAAATAAGGAGGACAGCATTATGTTCCGTTGGGCGATAATTTTTGCAGTGATTGCACTCATTGCCAGTCTATTAGGGTTTGGTGGTGTTGCAGGACTATCTAAAGACTTTGCCGTGATTTTATTAGTTGTGGCTGTAATTCTAGCTGTAATTGGGTTCATTTCCCGAGGCCGGACTTAAATTTAATCATCACCATATAAAAAGAAGGAACTGGTTTCCTTCTTTTTTATTGCGTAGAAATATCTATCTTTTTATTTTGATGTAGTTTTTTACATAGTTCTTTATTTTACTTCTTATTTTTTATGCTTTAATCAAGCGTGTTTAAACCAAGTTTAATTTCAGGATTAATGTCATGAGTACAGCAATTAAAACCCGTGAAATTCAATATACTGCACCAGATGGCAGCCATTTAATTGGTTACTTTGCGGCTCCAGAGAGTGAAGAACCGGTACCAGGTATCATTATTGGTCCTGAGTGGTGGGGTCGTAATGAATATACTGAGCAACGCGCACGTGAGCTTGCTGAACACGGGTATGCAGCTCTTGCTATTGACATGTATGGCGATAAAAAAGTCACGACAACAGCAGCTCAAGCCTATGAATGGATGATGCAGACATTTGAAGATTTAGACACGGTGACTGATCGTGCTAATGCAGCACTGCAAACCCTTGCTGCCCAACCAGAAGTAAATAACGAGAAATTGGCTGCGATTGGCTTTTGCTATGGTGGTAAAGTCGTGTTGGATCTTGCTCGCTCAGGTGCTCCACTTAAAGCAATTGTAACGTTCCATGCCACATTAGCACCGAAGGCTCCTGCTCAAAAAGGCAACATTCAGGGTGAAATTTTAGTTCTACATGGTGAACTAGACAGTATGGTCACCTTAGAAGATGTTGCTAATTTTGAAAAAGAGATGCAAGCTGCTGAGGTTAAACACGAGGTAGTGGTTTTAGAAGGTGCTAAACATGGCTTTAGTAACCCGCTTGCCGATGAAAGAGCTAAAGCGAACGGTGTGGACCTTGGCTACAATAGCGAAGCGGAAAAACAAGGCCTTGCTAAAATGTACGCTTTATTAGATCGTACTCTAAAATAAAAGAAGCAAATTTGGAGCAAATGGTTTTTTTGCATTTGCTCCCTTAAATGTTTATGACTTTGCAATATTTTTACTGTATTTTTTAAACCATACTTCAATAACTATACTCCCGTTGAGCTAGAGCAAAGCCTAGTCTTATTTCCCGCACTCGGGGTTTAATGGAATAACATGAGAGGATACAACAATGACTGACAAGAAATGTCCGTATTGCGAATTTGATGAATATGACATCATTGATAAGAATGAATTTGCCGTAATTTTGCCTGATCCTAATCCGTTATCTAAAGGCCACTGTGTAGTAACACCACTACGCCATGTTAGTTCTTTTTTTGACATCACGTCTAAAGAACATCAAGGCTTACTGACACTTCTTGAAATTGCCCGTCATGAGACACAGCTTCGTCATCAACCAGATGGCTTTCATATTGGCTTTAATGATGGTGAAGTGTTTGGAAAAACTTCAGATCATTTCCACATTCATGTCATTCCTTACTATAAAAACCAACCGTTGAAACTTGATAAACTTTGGGGTGTACAAAAGGATTAATCCTTTTATCTGATTGAAACAGAGATTACGCGCTTTGAAGTAGTCTCTGTTTTAATACACTCTTTTTGTTTGCCTGCTTTAAACAAAATTTCATCTAAATTTCAGCTATAATTTACCCCTTACTTTTCTTCTATAGCTGTTCATGCCTGAATTTTCTTTTTCTGATGCCCTCTTAAATTGGTTCGACCAACATGGTCGTCACGATTTGCCTTGGCAAGTTGCCGATGATCCGTACAAAGTTTGGGTTTCTGAAATTATGCTACAGCAAACTCAGGTGAAAACGGTCTTGCAATATTTTGATCGCTTTATGGAGCGCTTCCCGACGGTAGAAGCTTTAGGTCATGCAACTTGGGATGAAGTCGCACCTTATTGGGCAGGTCTTGGCTATTACGCTCGTGCCCGCAATTTGCATAAAGCGGCTGGGCTTGTCACGCAGCAAGGTAAATTTCCTGAAACGTTAGAAGAATGGATTGCGTTACCTGGCATTGGTCGCTCTACCGCAGGCGCGCTCATGTCTTTAGGTTTACGTCAGTACGGCGTCATCATGGATGGCAACGTGAAACGCGTCTTAGCTCGTTTCTTTGCCATTGAAGATGATTTAAGCAAACCACAGCACGAACGTGAAATGTGGAAACTGGCTGAAGAGCTTTGCCCTACACATCGCAACCATGACTACACTCAAGCGATTATGGATCTCGGCGCAACCATTTGTACGCCTAAAAAACCGCTTTGTTTATATTGTCCAATGCAAGCTCATTGTCAGGCTTATCAGCAAGGTTTAGAACAAGAATTACCTTTTAAAAAGCCGAAAAAAACACCGCCTGTTAAAACAGCAGATGTTCTTATTATTCAGTGCGAAGGTGAATGGTTCTGGCAACAACGCCAAGCTCATGGTCTATGGGGCGGTTTATTCTGTTTACCTATTTTAGAAAATGAACATGAACGACTGAGCTTAAGCCAACAATTCAAACTACAACCTCAAGCACAAAATTTTCAGATCAGTCATAGCTTCACTCATTTCACATGGTTACTTAATGCTCATGTGTTCCACGTGGAACCTGATCAAAAAGAACATCTGGCTATTGAACTTGAAGGCCAATGGTTGAGTCCGGAACAAGCCATTGCCAAAGGTGTTCCAACCGCGATGAAAAAATTGATCTCGACAAGCCGTTCATGACATAGTGAGTAAAATAATTTTGATATGACTGTGACAGGGAGTATTTTGTGCGACGTTTTGTTTCTCATTTCTCACTTGGTTTTCTGATTATTCTATTGGCCGCATGTGCCAGTGCACCTAAAAAACCTGCCCCACTTCCACCTGCTCAGGTCTTCAAACTTAAAAGTATGCAGCTTCCAAATCGACTGCCTGTACCAGTAAAGGGTATTGACCGCGATGAGTTAAAAGATACATGGGGTGCTGCTCGGAGTCAGGGGCGCAGTCACGAAGGAATTGATATTTTGGCTCCACGTGGAACCAAAGTGTACAGTGCAACCGAAGGACTAGTGGCCGATCTTCGCAATAATAATCTCGGTGGCAAAGTCATCTGGATTTTAGGCCCAGCAGGAACATGGCATTATTACGCTCATCTTGATGGACATAAACGTGGCTTAAACGTAGGCGACTATGTCAAAAAGGGCGATCTAATTGGCTATGTCGGCAATACGGGCAATGCGCGCTATACTTCACCTCATCTTCATTATGGTCTTTACCTCAACGGTAAAGGACGTGGTGCTGTTAATCCTTATTCATATTTACGCTAGGAACATTTTATGTCGGAAGCGCTGATCAATCGCTTAGTAGAGTTTGCCGAGTCTGGCAACCAGCAAAAGATCATTTTAAATGGCAATAGCTATCAAGGCTGGATCATGGAAATCAGCGATGATGCCCTACTGATCAGTACTGGTTTTTCAGACAAAGTTGGCAAAGACTTTTGGTTAAAGTTTGAAGACTTAACACAAGCAGAACTGTATTATTGGGATACTCGCCCGAATGAATGGGTGCTATTTAAACTTTAAAATTCTAAGATAAATATAAGGAGCATTATCATGAAAACTCAACGTTGCGGATGGTGTTCCGACGATCCACTCTATATTGCTTACCATGATGAAGAATGGGGTAAACCCGAACACGACGAAGCACGATTATTTGAAATGCTTTGTCTCGAAGGTCAGCAAGCCGGCCTCTCATGGATTACCGTACTAAAAAAAAGAGAAAGCTACCGTCAACATTTTTTTAATCATCCGATTGCAGACATTGCTTCATTTACAGATGATTTTCTAGAACTAAAATTATCTGATGCAGGCTTAATTCGTCACTTGGGGAAACTCAAAGCTATTCGTGATAATGCTATTGCTTGGCAAGCGCTCAAAGCACAAGTCGGTGATGTTCCTACATGGCTTTGGCAGTTTGTAGATGCAGCGCCACAAAACAATGATGTTGTAGATTATCGTAAGGCCCCTGCTCAAACCGAACTGAGCGTAAAACTTTCCAAAACTCTTAAAAAGAATGGTTTCAAATTTGTTGGCCCAACCACCTGCTATGCTTTTATGCAGGCAGTAGGCATGGTCGATGATCATGAAAACGATTGTCAATTTAAAGCTTCATAACCCACCAGAACGGTTCAAAGCCGCTTAAGGAGTTTCCGATGAGCAATAATACGATTCAAGCTTATGCTGCAATGCAGGCAGGTGAAAAACTAGTTCCCTATCAATTTGAAGCAGGTGAATTACAACCGCATCAGGTTGAGGTAAAAGTTGAATATTGTGGTTTATGTCATTCTGATATTTCTGTTTTAAACAATGAATGGCGTTCGACCGTGTACCCTGTGGTTGCAGGTCATGAAATTATTGGACGAATTGTTGCTTTGGGTTCAGAAGCCAAAGGTCTACAAATTGGGCAACGTGTCGGCATTGGTTGGACAGCTGAAAGTTGCCAAGCCTGTGATGAATGTATTGGTGGTCAGCAAGTACTGTGTACAGGTGGAAATGTTGCAACAATCGTCGGGCATGCTGGTGGCTTTGCTGATAAAGTCCGTGCAGGTTGGCAATGGGCCATTCCCCTCCCGGACGATTTAGATGCTGAAAGCGCAGGTCCTTTACTGTGTGGCGGAATTACCGTTTTTGATCCACTACTCAAACACAAAATTCAGGCAACGCATCATGTCGGTGTAATTGGCATTGGTGGTTTAGGCCATATAGCCATTAAGCTACTTAAAGCATGGGGCTGTGAAATCACTGCTTTTAGTTCTAACCCAGATAAAACGGAAGAACTCAAAGCAATGGGAGCCGACCATGTGGTAAATAGCCGCGATACAGAGGCAGTAAAAGCTCAAAAAGGTAAATTCGATTTATTGCTGAGTACCGTGAATGTGACTCTAAATTGGTCTGCTTTTATTGCAACACTGGCACCAAACGGAACCTTACATTTCTTAGGTCTTACACTTGAGCCTGTTCCTGTTTCAGTTGGCTCTCTTATTGGTGGTGCTAAGTCAGTGACTGGTTCACCTACGGGCTCACCTGCTGCACTACGTCAGCTTTTAAAGTTTGCTGCACGTAAAAAAATTGCGCCTCAAATTGAGCTATTTCCGATGTCACAGCTCAATGAAGCAATTGAGCGTCTACACTCAGGGCAGGCACGCTACCGCATTGTGCTTAAAGCAGACTTTGCAGAATAAGACTAACTCGCTGTTTTAATCTGTTGCCGTGACCAGTCCGCTAAGTCTTTAATTGCTTGGCGGACATCTGCTGTTAACTCGTGACCTGCATTTAAACGAATAAAATGCCGATAGCGTTCATCCTCACCAAAAACATGCCCGGGAACTACGGTAATTCCGTGAGATTTTGCAGTGTAATAGAGCGCCAAACTATCTACAGTTTTAGGTAACTGCATCCATAAAGCATAACCACCTTCTGGTTGACTCAATGCAATTGGAATACCTTCAAACGCATTTAAAATACAACTACGATACTCCTCGACTTGCCGCATCAAATTCGGTCTTAACTGCTCTAAATGCTCCCTGTAACCACGACTATAAATAAAATCAGCTAGACCTAATTGTAGCGGTGTATTGACCCCAATATTACTGGCTAACAGCTCAAGTCTTAAATGTTCTAACTTTGTTGTTAAACAGAACCATCCTACGCGATACGCACTCGATAACGACTTAGAAACCGATCCACACCAAATCACATAGCCTTCACGGTCCCAATAGCGTATAGGTAATGGTCGCTCACCGCTGTAACCACACTCTCCATAAATATCATCTTCGATAATAAAGCACTGATACTTTGCTGCTAATTCGGCAATTTTTTGTTTTTCTGTATTACTTAAACAGTATCCCAATGGGTTCTGATAGTTGGCTGTCATTAAGCAAACTTTAGCCAAACCTTGCTTCATAAATGATTCTAAGCGCTCAAGATCGATACCACGATGATGCGCTGGAATTTCAATAATCTGCCGTTTTAAACTGGCTATAAGCTGTAGTTGTCCATTAAAAGTAGGCGTCGGGATTAAAATACTATCACCTACTTCTGTTAGATGTTGAATCACCAAAGATAAAGCAGGCATGCAACCATTCGTAATAAAAATATCCTCTACCGCGATAAAAATCCCATCTTCACGCCAATGATCAGATAACGCTTTTCTTAATTGCTCATGCCCTTGTTTATTACAATAAAGAAAGTCTTGAGGCTGACAATTTTTTAAAGCCCGTTGAATAGAACGACGTAAACTTTCCACAGGAATAAAATGAGGCGTTAACTGAATAGAGCCTAATGGTACAAGATGGCTTTGTAAGGCAGCTTCCTGAATTTGATTATGCAATTCCAGATTTGAAACTTGTCGAGGTAAAGACAAGAAATCTGGACTTTCAGGAATGGGGCCCGATTGTGCACGAGCAACCACAAAATAACCTGACTTCGGCTTTACATAAATAAGCCCCCTCGCCTCAAGTAACTCATAACAACTTTTTGCTGTACTTAAACTAATGCTGTGCTGACGAGCAAAATCTCGTAAAGAAATAAGTTTCTGATGAGGTTTAAGCTCATCTTGATAAATACGATGTGCTAATTGATTGGCAAGAACCTGATATTGGAAAGTCATTCTGTGCTGCTTTTTTAAAAATTTCTGTATCTGTACTGGTTTATAGAACACCTTTAGGCTATAGAAATCAACTCAGAAAGTAGCAAAGTCATGAAATTAAAAGCTATATTGTTATTTACTATTGTTTTAGCTGGTTGCCAACAACAACCAAAAGATGAGCAGTACAGACATACGGTTTGCCAAAGTCTCATAGAAGGTTATTTAAAAATGACAAATCAACAAGACTATAAAATGGAGCAACGCACTGATGAAAAGACCAGTACGATTTCTCATTATCAATATAAGCGTAATAGCTCAAATGAAGTTGTAATGGTGAACTCGGTTTATTCGACTTTGTATTTTAGCTGCCGAGAACATCAAAAAAGCTATTTTCTGTCTCAACATTCATCACAAGGACAAACGACCCCACTTTTAGAAGTTCATTTTCCAACTGACAGTTACACTACTTTTAGAGAGCGTTTTTAAAACCGTCTTTTAACTGTTCTGCCAAAAACTCAATAAATAAACGAATTCGTTTTGGTAGATGCTCTTGTTGATAATACACAGCATGGATGCTTTGGTATTGATGTTCAATTTGGTCCTCAAATAAAGCAATCAATCGTCCTTCTTCAATATCTTTCCAAACCATAAATTCTGATAAGCATGTAATGCCGTGTCCACGTAGTGCAAGCTGTCGGACAGTTTCACCATTTGAAGCTTTAATATGGGGTTGAGCTATAAAATATTCATTGCCTATCTTAAGCGGCCAAGTGTTTAAGTGAGCTGGCTTGGTAAAGCCTATCAATTCATGTTCGTTTAATTCTTGTGGCTGCTGAGGATAATTAGTCTGGTTTAAATATTCAGGGCTAGCGACCATATACAGGCGACTTTTGCACACTAATTTGGCATGCATACTGGAATCATTAAGTTCACCAAATCGAAATGCGACATCGGTTTTATGTTGCAGTAGATCAATAATTTGATCATTACTATTTAACTCAATTTCAATATGAGGATATTGCTTGCGAAAAGCATGCATCAGCGGAGCAACAACATGTAAAACAAAAGGTGTGGCCGAGTCGATACGAATAAGACCTGAGGTATCTTGATCAGATCTTTGTAGTTCTTCTTCAGCAGCATTTAGCTCATTTAAGATTTTACGGGCCTTTACCAGAAACTGCTGCCCTTCTTGTGTGAGTTTTAATTTTCGTGTCGTTCGTTCTAATAAGGTCACATCTAACTTAGCTTCCAAGCGTGTTAAAGATCGACTAACCCCCGAAGGTGTTTGTTTTAAATGCTCTGCTGCTGCAACAAAAGAACCTGTATCAACGATTGCGATAAACGCAACCAGCTCTTCAATTGTTGATTTCATGTCTTATTCCATTATTGACTAATGATCAAAGATATTTTGCTTATTCATCTATTTTTTCGCAACAATAAAAAAAGCAAAATGCATCTCATGTTAAATGATTACTCAAATTTAGGTGAACATATGAATATTCCACGTTTTGGTCTAGGTACTTTCCGTCTTAAAGAACAAGCAGTCATTGATTCTGTTAAAACTGCTTTAGAAGTAGGTTACCGTGTAATTGACACTGCTCAAATTTATGACAATGAAGCAGCGATTGGTCAAGCCATTGCCGAAAGCGGTGTATCACGTCAGGACTTATTTCTAACCACAAAAATCTGGGTAGATAATTTTGCTCAAGATAAGTTTATTCCAAGCTTAAAAGAAAGCTTAGAAAAGCTTCGTACTGACCATGTCGATTTAACTTTGATTCATTGGCCAGCACCAGATCTAGGCGTTTCGATTCCTGAAGTTATGAAGCTTTTACTTGAAGCGAAAGAACAAGGTCTTACTAAACAAATTGGTATTTCAAACTTCAATATTGAGCTTACTCAACAAGCGATTGATACAATTGGTGCTGAAAATATTGCAACCAACCAGATTGAGTTAAGTCCTTATCTTCAAAACCATAAGCTTGTGAATTTCTTACAAGAGAAGAATATTGATGTTACTTCATATATGACGCTTGCCTACGGCAAAGTGCTTCAAGACCCAGTTCTCGCTGAAATTGCAGCAGTTCATAAAGCAACGACAGCGCAAATTGCACTTGCATGGGCATTGCAACGTGGTTTTGCAGTCATTCCCTCTTCGACTAAACGTGAAAACCTGATTAGCAACTTAAAAGCACAGGATATCGAGTTAACTTCAGCTGAAATGCAAATGATTGCCGAACTTGATCGTAACAGTCGTGAAGTTAGCCCAGAGCCATGGGCACCAGTTTGGGACTAAACTCATGAACACTCAATCAAATACGGCGTTCTCGTTATTGGCATTGGCAATTGGTGCCTTTGCCATTGGCACCACTGAATTCTCACCAATGGGATTGCTTCCGAATATCGCTAATGATTTAGGGATTTCAATTCCAACGGCCGGTATGTTAATTACAGGTTACGCACTTGGTGTCATGCTAGGTGCCCCATTCATGACCCTATGGTTTGGTGGTTTTGCACGACGTAATGCGCTTATTTTACTGATGGCGATCTTTACGGTCGGTAACCTAATCGCAGCCTTTTCACCAAGCTATATGAGCTTATTAGGTGCTCGTCTCATCACAAGCTTAAACCATGGTGCTTTCTTCGGGATTGGCTCTGTTGTAGCGGCAAGCATTGTGCCCGCACATAAACAGGCCAGTGCTGTAGCCACCATGTTTATGGGCTTAACCATTGCCAATATCGGTGGTGTACCTTTAGCAACATGGGTAGGACAAAACATTGGCTGGCGTATGTCTTTCCTTGCGATTTCCTTGCTTGGTGTGATTACCATGCTCGCTTTATGGAAAGCGCTCCCACAAGGTATGGTTGCCCAAAAACCAAATGTGAAAGCTGAATTAAAGGTATTAACACGTACTCCTGTGGTCCTTGCGCTACTCACCACCGTACTCGGTGCAGGTGCAATGTTTACGCTCTATACCTATATTGCGCCAAGTTTGACTGAGTTTACCCATGCTTCACCTACCTTTATTACGTTCATGTTGGTGTTGATTGGTGTCGGTTTCTCAATTGGTAACCATTTAGGCGGACGTTTTGCAGATTTGTCCATTAACAAAACTTTGATTGGTTTCTTGGTTCTGCTGATTGTGATGATGGTGACTTTCCCAATTCTTGCACAAAGCCAGATTGGAGCAGCCATTGCATTAGTGATCTGGGGTGCAGCAACCTTTGCTTTAGTACCACCTTTGCAAATGCGTGTAATGTCAGTCGCTCATGAAGCACCAGGACTTGCCTCTTCAGTGAATATCGGTGCGTTTAACTTAGGTAACGCAGTTGGAGCAGCAGCAGGCGCGTTAGTACTCGATTTAGGTTGGGGTTATAGCGCAGTATCATTTGCTGGAGCATTACTAGCTGGCTTAGGTTTGTTATTGGTTTTATTTCAAATCAAACGCGAAAGTAGCCCTGCACAAGCTTTACAGCAGTGTTCAGATTAATAAAAAAAGCGCCTGATCTCAGGCGCTTTTTTTAAGCTATTTATTTTAAAATATCTGGTAATTTAGGGTGTTCATAAATCGGACTAGTCACTTCCCGCTTCATTTTAAGCAACATCTGGTAAGGCTGCTGTTGAACAAACATATTTACAAAGCTCAACGGAATTGCACCAGCAGGATCAGCATAACCACTGGTGGTTACTTTCACCTTATTATTTCCAAGTTTCTGGAATGTCCAATCCCCTTCATAGCGTGTTAAGCGCACCACATCAGGTTGTATCGGATAATTTCCACTAATTGCGGTATTTTTAATTGTCACAACACCATTTGCGGCCTTGCTCATTTTTCCTTTTACAACGACATCACGATCTTTCAAAGGAAACGGAAAATCCAACACCATATACAGTGTGAACTCACCTTTTTTCTCATCTTGAGACAACATTTCAACTTTGCCCATATAAGGCACCCACTGGTCAGCACGATTTACATCTAAAATCACAGCAACAGCGCGTTCAAGTGGCACATCAAATGTGGTTTCTGCTTTATATTGAAAGACTGGATTATCAGTTTTTTGATAGGTCCAGACTTTAATATTATTACGGTCTAAGCTGAGTTTAGCTTTTTCAGTAGAAGCAGCCCCCGTCCAGAGACTGCTTAAGCAAAGAAGAGTGGTCAAGGCAATTTGTTTTTTATTCATGTTCTGCTCTATCTTGTTTTTCTCGCTACACATGGAATACGTACAGGGTTTTATACCTGTACGTCGTTCAATCCTAAAACATCTTTCATGTCATATTTACGCGCTTCACGGCCCACAACCCATGCAGCAGCTCGTACTGCACCAGCAGCAAAGTTCATACGGTTAGTCGCTTTATGTGTCACTTCAACGCGCTCACCTTCACCAATAAACATGACTGTGTGTTCGCCAACGATGTCACCACCACGAATAGTTTCAAAACCAATCGTTTGACGGTCACGTGGGCCTGTATGCCCTTCACGGCCATACACAGCAACTTCTTTTAAGTTACGGCCTAAAGTATCTGCAATTGCTTCGCCCATCATTAATGCTGTACCTGACGGCGCATCTACTTTATGACGGTGGTGAGCTTCAATCACTTCAATATCTACTGTATCGCCAAATACTTTTGCTGCAAGCTCAAGTAACTTGATTGATACATTTACGCCCACTGAATAGTTCGCAGCGTAAACCACTGGGGTATGCGTAGCAACTTCGTCTAACTCAGCTTTTTGCTCATCTGACATACCTGTTGTACCAATAACCATGGCAACCCCAGCTTCACGACAAAGCTTTAAATGCTGAGCAGTTGCAACTGGTGCAGTAAAATCAATGATTACATCGCAGTCTTTAAGAACTTCTGCCAAGTTTCCTGAAACCTTCACACCCACTGAACCAATACCAGCAAGCTCACCTGCATCAGTGCCCACCAAACTACTTTCCGGACGCTCTACCGCTGCAGCTAATTGATAGCCTGCCTGTTGAACTGCTTGAATAAGCGTACGGCCCATACGACCGCCTGCACCTAAAATACCAATGCGTGGAGCTGCTGACATAATCTTCCCAATCTTCGGTTTTACGTAATTTACCTACTATATCAAAACTCTTTGCTCATCTTAAAAAGTAAAAATTATTTTTTGAGTTGGGACGAAATTTAATCTGTTTTCACAAAAGTTAAAGAATTGATCGGCAGACTACGGAGCCACGAATGAGAAAAAGATGACTATAAGGAGTTCAGCATGCATTCGAGAATTATTGGCTTTACAGTGATGATGGGGATTATGAGTTCAATGGCATTTGCAGAGCCTGCAATCCAACCAGGAGACACATTAGAAAGCTTATCTAAAGCACGTATTACAACTAACGTAAGTACTCAAACAGCAACTCCTACAGCTCAAACTGTAGCAACTGATGCCAACACTGACGTTAAAATTGAAGATATTGACCCAATTATTGGCGAAACAGCAGCAGAGGCACCAAAAGTAGCTGTACAGGCAGAAGCAGTAGCCGCACCAGTGATCAAAAATGCTCCTACTCTTGCTTCTAGCGAACCGACTGTCAGTGTTAATGATATTGATGTTGCTCACCCTACAGAGTAAGCAGACGTAATTTTCTTTTAAGCAGAATAAAAATAATAAGATGAATCAGCGCAATAAAAAGGCGGATATTTTATCAATATCCGCCTTCTTTTTAATTTCTTATCTAATCAAGTATTAATCGAACAAACGATCAAAGAATGATTTTTTCTTCGGTGAAGAAGCACTGTCTTCGCCATCAAAAGAAGCTTGCAACTCTTTAAGTAATTCACGTTGACGAGAATTTAAGTTGACTGGTGTTTCTACCACAATACGGCAGAGTAAATCACCCACCATGCTGCTACGTACTGGACGAACGCCTTTGCCACGTAAACGGAATAATTTACCTGTTTGAGTTCCCTCAGGAATCTTCAAGCTAACACGACCTTCCAAAGTTGGGATTTCAATTTCTTTACCAAGTGCAGCATCAGCAATGCTCACTGGTACGTCCATATAAAGATCTGCGCCATCACGTTGGAAAATTTCGTGTTCACGAACGACGACTTCAACGTACAAGTCACCTGATTGGCCATCACGAATAGCTTCGCCTTTACCACTCAAACGAACGCGATCACCATTATCTACACCCGCTGGAATGGTAACTTCCAACGTTTGTTGACGGTCAGCCACACCTGAACCATGACATGCCTGACAAGGGTTTTTAATAATTTTACCTTGGCCACGACACGTACCACATGTTTGTTGTACAGAGAAGAAACCTTGCTGCATACGCACTTGTCCTGAACCATGACAAGTTTTACAGGTTTCAACATCTTTTGGATTTTTTGAACCTTTACCATCACACACATCACAAGGTGCTGGAGCAGTAAAGGTAATGGTTTTTTTCACCCCTTTTACGGCTTCTTCAAGGGTAAGTTCCATTACATAGCGTAGATCTGATCCGCGACGTTGACGCTGTTGACGTCCACCACCACCGAATGCGCCACCGAAGATATCACCGAACTGGCTAAAAATATCTTCTGCACTAAATCCGCCGAAGCCACCACCGCCCCCGCCAAAGCCACCTTCGAACGCATTATGTCCCATTCGATCGTACATGCTACGCTTTTCGCTGTCCGATAAAACTTCATAAGCTTCAGCAGCTTCTTTAAATTTCTCTTCAGCTTCGGCATTGTCAGGGTTTCTATCAGGATGATATTTCATCGCCAATTTACGGTAGGCTTTTTTGATCTCATCATCACTTGCGGTTTTTGAAACGCCTAAAACCTCATAATAATCACGTTTAGCCATTTTTGGCGGTGCTCCTCACGGAATTTTATCAATACTCTATTGCCGACTAAATGGGGGGCTTTAGCCGAATTTACAAGGGGGAAATGTTTAAAAAATAGATATATTAAAAAACTGCCTTATTTTTTAAATATTTAGACAAGCCTTTTAACCATGCATTTAATAGAAATAACCACGCAATAGCGCTAAAAACTACGCCAGCAACCGTAGAGGCTGTGACCCAAAGATTACTATCCCATGCAAAGAAGAAGAGCGGAATAAACCAGACAACAGCAAAAATTGCCATAAATAGAAATAGAATCGCATTGCGCATAATCCATAGCGCATGCGCATGAATCCAAACTTCTGCATTATCTACAACTGCCACTTTACGAGCGACCAAATAAGCAAAGGCCGCAAAAATAACCGTAAACAATGCAAGAAACATGAACGCATAAGAAATTACTATATAGCGGCGATGCTGTTCGATATGGTCTTGCCCCATCTGTATTTCACCTCAATTCACTGCATTTTGCCTATTTTTTATGCAGTGAAATAATCCTGTATTTTTTGTGTAAAGACAGGTGCTACTATATTGGAGTTTTCAATATTTCGCACCTTTATTCACAAAAAATTTATGTATTTTATGCGGTTTTTTTCACCTTAAACCACGCTGCGTAAAGTGCAGGTAGAAAAAATAATGTCAGTAAGGTGGCAACAATCAATCCGCCCATGATCGCAACTGCCATCGGACCAAAGAAAATACTTCGAGAAAGTGGAATCATGGCCAGAACAGCGGCTAAAGCAGTCAAAATAATTGGACGGAATCGACGCACTGTCGCTTCAATAATTGCCTCCCAAGTTGGATGTCCCGCTTGTCGGTCCTGCTCAATTTGATCAATCAAAATAAGCGAGTTACGCATGATCATGCCAGAGAGCGCAATTGTGCCTAACATGGCCACAAAGCCAAATGGTTTGTTAAATAACAGTAAGAATAAAACAACACCAATTAAACCCAGTGGAGCTGTTAACAACACGATGGTCGAGCGAGACAAGCTTTTGAGCTGAATCATCAGTAATGTCATGACCACTGCCAAGAAGAGTGGCATACCCGCATTCACAGAATCTTGCCCACGTGCAGACTCTTCTACGGTTCCACCCACTTCAATGAGATAGCCACTTGGCAATTCAGCACGTAACTTATCCATTGATTCAGCTAACTCACCCACAACGGTAGCAGGCTGCAAATTGGTACGAATATCTGCGCGAACAGTAATCGTCGGTAAGCGGTTACGATGCCAGATCAAACCATCTTCAAACTTATACTCAATTTTCGCAATTTGAGCTAAAGGTACAGTGGT
The DNA here is from genome assembly GCF_000588515.1 of Acinetobacter sp. 826659. Classification (NCBI taxonomy): domain Bacteria; kingdom Pseudomonadati; phylum Pseudomonadota; class Gammaproteobacteria; order Moraxellales; family Moraxellaceae; genus Acinetobacter; species Acinetobacter sp. 826659. The sequence goes on from NZ_JFYD01000003.1 coordinate 422,769, forward strand.
CCCATTGTTCGTTGGTACAGCTAAGCTTGCCAATGAAGCCACTTCAACTCGCTCTGCTTGGTCTCCGCGTAAACGGATTTCAATGAGTTCACGCTTTTCACGATATTGCTCAATCGCACTACCTGTAATTGATGCATTAATAAAGTTTGCTAAATCCAGACTAGAGACACCCATTTGTCGAGCACGGTCTTGGTCAATTTGAATAGAAATGATCTTACTTGGCTCACCCCAATCTAAATGCACATTGGTGGTATTCGGGTTTTCACTCATTACTTTAGCGACTTGTTGCGCTTCTTTACGTACCAAATTTAAATCTTCACCTGACACACGATATTGCAATGGATAACCCACAGGTGGGCCATTTTCGAGTAATGACACACGAGTACGGACTTGCGGGAGTAACTGCTTAATTTGTGTTTCTAACGAACGACGAATGTCATCACGATCATCCAGTGATGATGCGAGTACAACAAACTGAGCAAAGCTGGCTTGCGGTAATTGCTGGTCTAAAGGTAAATAAAAACGTGGTGAACCTGTACCCACATAAGCCACATAGTTATCAATTCCCTTTTGTTTAGACAAAAATTTTTCTACCTTTTTCACAGCTTGTTCTGTTGCTGTTAAAGAGGCGCCTTCTTCAAGTTTTAAATCGACTAAAATCTCGGCACGGTTTGAAGGCGGGAAAAACTGCTGAGGTACCATCTTAAACATCAGCACAGAGAGCACAAAAATCCCCACTGTCGTTGCAATCACGGTTTTACGATAGGTCACACAAAACTCGACCATCTTTCTAAAACGTAAATAGAAACTAGATTGATAAGGATCGTAATGATGGTCCTGTGAAATTGCCACAGTTTGCGGTTGTGGTTTTTTAGTTAATCTTGCCCATAAGCGGACATACCAAGGCGCCTGATGTCCTAACTTGGTAAAATCTGGTAATAGCTTTTCACCTAAATAAGGTACGAATAAAACTGCCGCGATCCAAGACACCAATAAAGCAATAGTCACGACCTGAAAAATAGAGCGTGTGTATTCGCCTGTACTAGACTGAGCCGTAGCAATCGGTAAAAAACCTGCCGCGGTAATCAATGTTCCCGTGAGCATCGGAAATGCTGTAGTTTTCCACGCAAATCCGGCGGCTTTAATCCGGCTATAGCCCTGCTCCATCTTAATGGCCATCATCTCGACGGCGATAATGGCGTCATCGACTAACAGACCTAACGCCAAGATCAGAGCACCAAGTGAAATCTTATGCAGTCCGACATCGAATAAACTCATACCGGCAAAGGTCATTGCTAAAACTAAAGGAATAGAAAAAGCAACCACTAGTCCTGTACGGAAACCTAAAGAGAAAAAACTCACTAACAAGACAATAATGACTGCTTCAGCGAGAACCTTCACAAACTCATGAATACTGCGTTGTACTGCTACAGGTTGGTCAGAAACTTTCTGCAATTTCATGCCGAGTGGCAAGGTCTTTTGCAGTTGGGCAAATTCTGTTTCTAGATTTTTACCAAGGGCAATAATGTCACCGCCTTTACGCATCGAAACGGCAATACCAATACCATTTTCACCCATAAAACGCATGCGCGGTTGAGCAGGCTGACTAAAACCACGATAAACATCAGCAACGTCACCAAGCTGAATTGTTTTATCACCGACCAATAAAGGTGTTTTTTTAATTTCATCAATATTTTGCAGATGACCACTTACTCTAATTTGAATACGGTCTGTACCCGTTTCAAAAAAGCCAGCACTTGCCATACTATTTTGCTTTTGTAAGGCTTCTTGAATCGCTGTAACTGGAATTCCGAGCTGTACCGCTTTAGTGTTAGAAATCTCAACCCATATTTTTTGGTCTTGTAGACCAATCAATTCGACCTTACTGACATCTTTGACTCGTTGAAGCTGTAATTGCAAACGATCTGCATATTCTTTCAAAAGTGCATAGTCAAAGTCTTTGCCTGTCAGTACATAAATATTACCGAAAGTGTCCCCAAATTCATCGTTAAAAAATGGGCCTTGTACACCGTTTGGCAGTTCATGGCGAATATCATTCACCTTCTTACGAACGTTATACCAAACGTCAGGGATCTGTGCCGATGTCAGCGAGTCCTTGGCAACAAATGTAACCATCGACTCCCCCGGGCGGGAGTAAGCCATAATCTTGTCATACTGCCCTGTTGTCATGAGTTCCTTTTCGATACGGTCAGTCACCAGCGTTGAAACTTCTTTCGCTGTTGCTCCCGGCCAATAGGTTTGTACGACCATGACTTTAAAGGTAAATGGTGGGTCTTCACTTTGTGAGAGTTTTGAATAAGAGATCGCGCCGATAATGCCAAGTAACAGCATAAAATAAAGGACGATACCTTTATTATTTAATGCCCATTCCGAGAGATTGAATTTCATGGTTGGATTGCTCCCTGAATTTTCACCGCACGGTTTTCACGGTCAATCGGGTGAATCTTCTGCTTATCGCGTAGCAAATGCACACCACCAATCACCACCCAATCATTTGGTGTTAAACCAGATAGCACGGGTACACTGTCTCTGCCATATGCACCAACCGTTACAGGTACTTTACGTAAAGTCTGATTCGCATTAACAACCCAGACATAAGGCTGATTATCTGTTGCTGAAACACTCGAAAGTGGCACACTCATCACGTTGGTTTGAGTTGAGGTAAAAAATACGCGTGCACTTTGTCCAAGTTGGATAACAGACTGCCCTTCTTTGAGTGCAACTTTCACTGTAAAGGTACGAGACTGATCCGCTGCCGGAGAAACTTCACGTACATATCCGGCAAACCTTTCATTCGGTTTAGACCACAAGGTGATCCAAGCGCCTTGACCAACTTTAATCTCGTTAACTGCTTGTTCAGGAACACCAATAACAACTTCACGCTCTCCATCAATTGCAAGTTGATAAGCAGCTTGTCCTGCTGCAACCACTTGTCCAATTTCTATATTTCGCGCAGTAATCACCCCGTTTTTGTTAGAAACGAGTTGGTTATAACCTGTCTGGTTAGCAGAAACCTCATAGTTAGAACGAGCTTGTTGTAGTGCTGCCTGTGCCGCGTCATATTGATTTTTTACCGTATCGAATTGCGAACGGCTCACTGCATTAATAGGGAGTAATTGTTGAAAACGTTTAAGTTCATCTGCTGCTGTTTTTGCTGAAGCCTGTGCATTATCCAGTTGGGCTTTAGCAGCATTTAATTGTAACTGAGCATCTGCCACATCGAGTTTTGCTAATACTTGTCCAACTTTAACTCGGTCGCCTACATCCACATAGCGCGCCGTAACTTGTCCACCAACCCGAAATGCCAAAGCCGTTTGTTGTCTAGCCTGCACATCCCCTGCATAGCTTTTTTGTTCATTGAGTGTGGTTAATGGCTGCGCCACCATCACATAGGGTATTTCTTCTGTTTTGGGCGCTTCTTTACTGCATCCCATTAATGTGACCGTACAAACAATCACCATACTCATGATGAGAGGTTTTAACAGATTCATATCTTATCGCTCTTATTCAAACTGGTTTTTTAAGGCACAATATGCTTGCATCATAGTTTGTTTGTTTTTTAATTAATATACCTATGAGTACATTAATTAAAAAAAACTTATAAATATTTATTTTTCTAAACTTTTATTAGAGGGTTTTGTGCAAACAGTTAATCAAAGTGGTCGCCCCAAAGATCTGGAAAAGCGTGCTCGTATCCTACAAGCCGCGAAAGCTATTTTTTTAAAATCCGGTTATCACGGTACTAGCATGAACCAGATTGCACAGGAAGCAGGCGTTACTAAACTCACGGTTTATAACCACTTTCAAGATAAAGTGAACCTGTTTATCTGTGCGATTACGGAAACTTGTGAAGAGACACTGTGCACTAAACAATTTGACTTAGATACATCGGCAGACTTCTATCAAACACTCTTTATTGTATGTTCACGTGCCTTACAAATTATTTATTCACCTGAAGCATTAAAGCTTGATCATGTATTGTTGGAGCTTGCAGCCGAACAGAACCCACTCGCCCTACAGTTTTTTGAAGCTTCACATACACGAATGGAGAATCAATTAGCTGAGTTTTTTCAAAAAGCTGCTCAATTAGGTTTCATTCAAGCCGATGATCCGATCTATCAAACAGAACTGCTTTTGACCTTATTGCTTGGTGTACGCCATCACAAGGTTTTACTGGGCATTACTGCTGCCCCAAATGCACAGGAGCTAGAGCAAATTATTCGCGACGCAATTAATTTATTCCTACTCAAATATCGGAATTAAACCAAAGTCCGATTGTCAAAAGTTGCGCTGAGTGCATGCCAGCTTTTAAGACACTACAAGCGAATTAAATGTTATTTTTTAAGCAAAAATTCACATTTTCTTACGCTCAAAGCTTGGAATGTTTGTTAATCGCGCTATATTCGATAAGAATAAGAACAGGAGAAAATAGCATGGTTCAGCAAATCGATGCGCCACTGCGTGAGGATGTCCGCTTACTTGGTAATTTGTTAGGTGAAACCCTAAAACAACATGCAGGACAAGAACTGTTTAATCAGATCGAGCAAATCCGTGCTCTTGCCAAAGGTGCACGTGATGGTCAAGCTGAAGCCGAAAAGCAACTAGAACAATTATTTTTAGAATTGCCCGATGAAGAGTTACTTCCTCTCACCCGCGCTTTTTCTCACTTCCTCAATTTTGCGAATATTGCCGAGCAATATCATGTGGTCCGTAGCCGCAGACAAGCAGAATTTGATTCAGATGCAAACTCTCCGAATCCGCTTGTTCACTTATTTCAAAAATTTAAAGATAAAAGTATTTCGACAGAAAAATTATTCCAGCAAATTTGCGATCTTAAAATTGAGTTAGTACTTACGGCGCACCCAACTGAAGTGAGTCGTCGTACCCTCATTCAAAAATATGATGATATTAACGCTTGCCTCTCACAGCTTGATCAGCAAAAACTCACCCCACGCGAACGCCAAAATGCACTTGCGAATTTAAAGCAACAAATTAGTTCGGCTTGGCAAACAGATGAAATCAGACAGCACCGTCCGACTCCAGTCGATGAAGCAAAATGGGGATTTGCCACAATTGAGCAAACACTTTGGAATGCTGTACCTAAATTCATTCGTGAATTAAATGAGTTGGTTCAAGAAAATTGCCAACTCAATTTACCACTTAATATTGCACCAGTACGTTTCGCATCTTGGATGGGCGGAGACCGTGATGGCAACCCAAATGTTACCCATCAAATTACCCAAGAAGTGCTGTGGTTATCACGCTGGCAAGCTGCCGATCTCTATTTAAGAGATATCGAAAACTTACGTTGGGAACTTTCAATCCAGACGTGTTCTGAAGAAATGATTCAGGCAATTGGTAGCCAACATGCAGAGCCTTATCGTGAATATTTACGTGCTACACGAGAGCGTTTAAAAGCGACTCGACACTGGTTAGCTCAGCGTTTACAAGGCTTAGAAGCAGACGACAGCAATGTCATTAAAAGCAAAGATGAGCTTTTACAACCATTATTGCTATGCTATCGCTCTTTAATCGACAGTAACCTACCTGAAATTGCGAATGGTCAACTGCTCGACTTTATCTACCGTGTGAACTGTTTTGGTATTGAATTACTTAAACTCGACATTCGCCAAGAATCAGGCCGTCATCGCCAAGCGATTTCAGCCATTACCGAATATTTAGGTTTAGGTAATTTTGAATCGTGGACTGAACAAGCGCGCCAAAACTTCCTCATTCAAGAATTACAAAGTAAACGCCCGCTTTTACCGAAATATATTAATGAACCTGAAGGCAGTTTGATTGGGCACCCAGATGTCCAAGAAGTATTTGCAACCATGCGTACTTTGGCAGACCAACCACCTGAGTCTTTAGGGGCTTATATTATTTCTATGGCTGAATATCCAAGTGATGTTTTAGCTGTATTGTTATTGCAAAAAGAAGCCGGTATTCAGCATCCTTTACGTGTAGTGCCTTTATTTGAGACTTTAAAAGACTTAGATGGCGCAGCAACTACCATGAATACGCTGTTCAATATGCATTGGTATAAACAGCACATTCAGGGTAAACACGAAGTCATGATCGGTTACTCCGACTCAGCAAAAGATGCCGGTTTTATGTCTGCCAACTGGGCGCAGTATCGTGCTCAAGAAGAGCTAACTGCAATTGCTCAAAAACACGGCGTACAGTTGACATTATTTCATGGTCGCGGCGGTTCAATTAGTCGTGGTGGTGCTCCAACACAACAGGCACTATTTTCACAGCCGCCGGGTTCGATTTCTGGTGCAATTCGAGTCACAGAACAAGGGGAAATGATCCGCTTCAAATTCGGTCTAGAAGGTATTGCCATGCAAAACCTTGAAATCTATACCGCAGCAACGCTTGAAGCGACATTATTACCACCACCAGAGCCTAAAGCCGAGTGGCGTGAACTCATGAACCGTATGACTGATCATTCTGTTAAGGTTTACCGTCAAACTGTTCGTGAAAACCCTCACTTTGTGAAATATTTACGTACCGTCACTCCTGAACTTGAATTACAAATGTTGCCATTAGGCTCGCGTCCTGCAAAACGTAAAGTGAGTGGCGGCATCGAGTCTTTACGTGCGATTCCATGGGTATTTGCTTGGACACAAATTCGTTTGATGTTGCCTGCATGGCTAGGTACTGGCGCAGCAATTAATGAAGTGATTGCCGATCAGCAAAAAGCAACGCTTGATGAAATGCTCCAGCAATGGCCTTATTTCCAGACGCTGATTGATATGCTGGAAATGGTATTGTCTAAAGCCGATGCCAACATTGCACTCTATTACGAATCTCATTTGACTGAAGATGAAGATTTAAAAGTGCTTGGTAATCAATTACGTCAGCGCTTAAAAGATGCTGTTGAGACCTTGCTAGCATTGAAAGATGAATCAAAGCTTCTGAGTAATAATGAAGTTCTCGATCAATCTATGCAGGTTCGTAAACCCTACTTACTACCTTTGCATCTTTTACAGGCTGAACTCATGAAGCGCCGTCGTGATTATCTCGCTGAACGTCAGGCTGAGAATACCCCTGTTGACCATGCACTTATGGTGAGTATTGCAGGTATCGCGGCTGGTTTACGCAATACAGGCTAAACTGATTTTACCGATTGTTTTATAAAGCAGTGCATCATGATGTGCTGCTTTTTACTTGCAAAGTTCTCTATTTTTCTTAAATTTTCTCCGATTTTCTATTTTTTATAATATTTTTTTAAAATCAAAAAATTAATTTTTATGATAAAAAAATAACTAATTCCTTATATTTAGAAACCATCAAATTATACCGATCGTTAAAAAATAATTGCTTTTCACATACATACTTCTCTCTAGAGATTAAATGCATTCTCAAGAAAGAGTATCATTGCACCAATTAAAAAATAATGAGCTTATTTTATGTCCAATTGGTTTCCAAAATGGCAGCCTTACCAAGGTGATATTGACCATCGGCCAGTCTCTACCAATGAATATCTCCCACCCGTTCAAAGTGCTGTTTTGGGTATTCAACATGCATTTGCTATGTTTGGAGCGACTGTTTTAGCACCCTTACTCATGGGTTTTAATCCTAACCTTGCTATTTTAATGTCTGGAATCTGTACCATTCTGTTTTTCTTAATTACAGGTGGTCGTGTTCCAAGTTATTTAGGATCAAGTTTTGCCTTTATTGGGGTGGTTGCAGCTGCAACTGGGCATATTACAGGTTCAGGTGCCAATCCAAATCTATCTATGGCTTTAGGTGGAATCGTAGCATGTGGCGTTTTTTATGCCATTATCGGTTTTATCGTGATGCTTACGGGTACACGCTGGATTGAAAAACTCATGCCGCCTGTCGTGACTGGCGCGATTGTAATGATTATTGGTCTAAACCTTGCACCTGTTACGATTAAAGGTGTTGCAGGCCAACCATTTGAAATGTGGATGGCCTTAATTACTGTACTTTGTATGGGCAGTATTGCAGTCTTTACTCGTGGCCTATTGCAACGTTTACTTCTGTTGATTGGTTTGATCTTGGCCTATGTGATTTATGCTATCACCACCAATGGGCTAGGTTTAGGTAAACCAATCGATTTTAGCCAGATCTCACAAGCCGCATGGTTTGGGATTCCAAGCTTTTCACATCCTACCTTTGATACGAATGCTATGCTAATTATTGCGCCAGTTGCGCTTATCTTAGTAGCAGAAAATCTAGGACATATTAAAGCTGTTGGCGCGATGACTGGTGAAAACCTGACTCCACAATTAGGTAAAGCATTTGTTGCAGATGGTTTGGCAACAACATTATCTGGTAGTGTCGGCGCTCCAGGGATGACTACTTACGGTGAAAACATTGGTGTGATGGCAGTCACTCGTGTGTACTCAACCATTGTTTTTGTGATCGCAGGTGTCTTTGCAATTTTCTTAGGTCTATCTCCAAAATTTGGCGCGGTTATTAGTACGATCCCAAGCGCAGTTTTAACAGGTGCATCTATTGTCGTATTTGGTTTGATTACCATTGCTGGGGCCAAAATCTGGATTGAAAACAAAGTTGATTTTTCTAACAATAAAAACCTGATTGTAGCTTCGGTCACGATTATTTTAGGTGCTGGTAACTTTGAATTATTGTTTGGTAATTTCAATTTAGGTGGTATTGGTACAGCAACGTTTGCAGCCATTATTTTAAATTGGCTGTTTAGTTTAAAAGATAAAACCTAAATTCAAAAAGGCAGCGCAAGCTGCCTTTTTTCATTCCGATTTAGTATGATGACTTTTTAGCCTTCAATACGTTCCCTGTCATGCGTTTTGATTTTTTTGATTTACAGCTGGTTCTTCATATTGTCTCTACGGGTAGCCTAACCAAAGGTGCAGACCGCTCTGCAATTTCACTTCAAGCTGCCAGCGAACGCATTAAAAAACTCGAACAATATTTTGAAACGCCCTTATTTATTCGCCAGACGACGGGAGTGGAGCTCACCACAGCAGGTCACGCATTTGTAGAGCATGCGCGTCAACTGATGACACAAAAAGAGCAGCTCGAACAAGAAATGCAGAGGTTTAGGCCGCCTACAACAGAGTCATTAACGCTTTGGTGTAACTCTTCTGCTCAAAGCGAATATTTGCCTCCGTTATTACCACAATATTTGGTGCTTCATCCCGAAATGAGTATTGATTTACATGAGGCAGAAAGTTCAGAAATTGTAGAGGCATTAACGCAAGGAGTTGCAAATCTTGGGCTGGTCTCAAGTTTTTTTGATACCCGCCATTTGCAAACTAAGGAATTTGCTAGTGATCCATTAGTTCTGATTTGTCCTCCTACTCATAATTTAGCTCAACACCAACAGCTGAATTTGGTAGAGGCTTTAAGTTATGGTTTTATTGGCCTTAAACCCCACCATTCGTTACAACAGTCCATCGAAACTCAAGCTAAGCTATTAGGCTTTAACATACAGTACCGTTTGCGCTTACCTAATTTTGGCGCGATTGCTGAAGTAGTCGCCAAAGGCGTCGGAATTGCGATTATGCCAGCTCGTGCTGCCCAGCGTTTGCAATCGGACTATGACTTTCATTCCATTCAACTGCTAGGCGCGTGGGCAAATCGTAAACTGCTTTTGGCCACACAAAATTTCAATCAGCTACCTAATAGTTATAAACAATTTTCAGATTTTTTATTGCAACATCGCCCTTAAAAATTAGCTTAATGCAAAATCATATAAAGACCTAATGACACCAAACCTATAAAAAAGATACGGCGAAATAACTGCTCATTTAACCGATAACGGATTTTTTTACCTAACCACATTCCAACGAGCGCCGCCAACAATGCAGCAAAAGATAAACGATAATCCAATGTCATCCCCGACATAGGGTTGTGGTGTAAAAAGACTGCAAGACAAATGGTAGAGACAGTAAACGTTAGTCCTAAAGCCTGAACCAACTCATCCCGCTTTAAATGTAAAGACTGCAAATAAGGAACGATTGGAATAATAATGACACCTGTTGCTACAGTCACTGCCCCGCCGATATATCCAATAATTGGTGATAGCCAACGTTCATACTTTCCTAAGTGTGGAAGTTTCTTCACGCACAAACCATAGAGTCCATATAAGGCCAACATACAGCCTAATAAAATTTCACTACTATGCCCATGACTTTGACTTAAAGTAGGTAAAAAGCTCCATATTGAACCTACTATAATGCCGACAAGCAACGTCCAGAAACGGCGAATAAACGCCCAGACATGTCCTTCAGCAAAAAGCTGCCAGACGTTGGTGACCATTGAAGGAACTATCAGAAGAGATGCTGCCTGAAAAGGGCTCATTGCGATGGTGAGTAAGCCCATCGATACCGCGGGCAATCCTAAACCGATCATGCCTTTAATCATGCCAGCGAAAGCAAAGACCACTATAATAATTGCTAAAAAAGTCACTGTTTATCTCCGATTCCTTAAAGGATATGCTACGGAAAAAACAGGTACTGCCCTATTCTTGTTTTTAGGAGTAGGCCTCAATTAAAAGTTGAGGCTGTTTTATATTTTTCTTCTAATACATTGCTAAAAATACTTTCGATCATCCACACACGATACAAGCTATTAAATACGTAGGTCTGACCATCAATACGCAGCTCTAAAACCGGTAAATCAGGCTGATGCTTGTCTTTGCAAAGTGCATCATTTTGCACCAAAACAGATTGCACATCTTGGTCGGTTAGCTGCTCAATCCCAAGTTGCTGCTGTAACTGTTGAAAATGTTTTAAGAAAGATAAATCTTTTCCTTTCGTCCAAACTGCCTGCAATATCGTAAAAATCGTATCGATTTGCTGATTTTCTTGCACACTATAGAAAAGCTTTGCCATTTCCAGTGTACTTTCCTCGGTAGGACGACAAAATGGCGTAAAGGCCACACCTGTTCGTTTAGAAACACGTGTCGCCAAACTCCAGTCAAACCAGTCTCGACCTTGATAACTTAAAGGGTAAACTTTTAGTTGAATATCATAATAATCAGCCAGCTCTTCCTTGATATAGGCAAGTAACAACCAACTCATTGGGTCTTCTAAAGCAATATAGACATCAAGCTCAGGATGAAGTGTTTGAATCTCGGTAAGCGCTTCAGCATCGTTAATCAAATGTTCACGCCATTCGATATGATTAATTAAAAAAATCGGATTACCAGTCAGTAGCTTTTGCTGCTTCAAACGACGAGTCAAACGTAATAAATCATCTACTGCGTGATATTTACGTCCACCAAATTCAAAGTAAGCTGCAGGTACAGGCTCATCCGTAAAAATACGTTCTGAAAAATGTTGAGGAAGCTGATGTTTAACTGCCATGGCATGTAAAGTACGCAACTTTCCATATTGTTGTTGCCAAAGCATGTGAAAAATATCTTCTAATAAATGGAAGAAATTCTGACCTTGTAATGGGGTTCTTTTTAATATGACTGCCGCTTGTTTTAAAGATTCTGGGCTTGGGATTTCTGGAAATTCATCGAAACCGAAACGATGTTGTTTGGCTAATATCTTGGCATCATTTAAACAATAATTTTGCCACTCTTCATGCGACATACTGTTTGGGGGTTCAGAAGCCGTATGCGAAATAATAATTTTTAAAGGCTTAAGTTCATCACTTAAAATTTCATCTAGCTGAGACAATTGCTGAACAGCCAAATAGCTATACACATCATCAAGTCGTAAATAAATACTTAAACCATTTTCCGTGGGTAACACCGCTTGACGAGAAGGCTTTTGGTAAAACCAGCTCGATCGAATAGGGTCAAACCAACGGCGTAGCAGTGACATGAGTTGTGCCTCTAAAAAATAAATCCTAAGCGAGATCAAAGATTGTTTTGATCATAGTGCAAGGTAAAACAGTAGTCGAGATTGAAATATAACTACCTTAGTTTACGCAGAAAATAAGTCATGTTTTTAGCAAGTTCCTACGTAGGTGAAGATTTTATCACCATTTTATGGCAAACCCATAGAATGATCTAAAAACACCTTTTTCTACAAGCTGATTTTATTTACCAGACATGAAAAATGCACCCTTAACATGATAGCAATTCATCGTGTTAAAGGGTGCATGATTCCTAATCAATTATTAAAATTGAATATTTTATAGAACGCGTACAGCTCCTTTCGCTGCACTTGTTGTATGCATTGCATAAACTTTTAACGCTTTTGATACTTTACGTTTACGTTCTTCTTTCGGATGCCAGCCTTTCGCTTCCTGTACTGTACGACGATGTGCCATAGTCGCATCATCAACGTTTAAGTGAATCGTACGGTTTGGAATATCGATTTCAATAGTATCACCATCTTCAACCAAACCAATCGCACCGCCTTCAGCCGCTTCTGGTGAAACGTGACCAATTGAAAGACCTGATGAACCACCAGAGAAACGACCATCTGTTACCAATGCACAGTCTTTTCCTAAACCTTTCGATTTAAGGTAGCTAGTTGGGTAAAGCATTTCTTGCATACCCGGACCACCACGTGGACCTTCGTAACGAATCACAACCACATCGCCAGCTTTAATGTCATGACCTAAAATTGCATCTACAGCTGCATCTTGGCTCTCAAATACACGCGCTGTGCCCGTAAATTTCAAGATTGATTCATCAACACCTGCAGTTTTCACGATACAACCATCAAGCGCGATGTTGCCGTATAGAACTGCTAAACCACCATCTTTAGAGAAAGCATGTTCTGCATTACGGATAACGCCTTTTTCACGGTCGCCATCTAATGTTGAATAATAGCGATTTTGCGAGAATGCAACTTGAGTTGGAACACCACCTGGTGATGAACGATAGAATTCATAAACGTCTGCATCTTCAGTACGAATAATATCCCACTTATCCAACGCATCTTTTAAAGTTTTCTCGTGTACAGTCGGTACAGATACATCAAGCAACTTCGCACGATCAAGCTCACCTAAGATCGCCATAATGCCACCCGCACGGTGTACATCTTCCATATGAACGTCTTGTTTTGCAGGCGCTACTTTAGACAATACAGGAACTCGACGTGATAATTCGTCAATATCGTCCATTGTAAAATCAACTTCTGCTTCACTTGCCGCAGCCAATAAATGCAGAACCGTATTGGTTGAACCACCCATTGCAATATCAAGGGTCATCGCATTTTTAAATGCAGCCTTTGTTGCAATCGAACGAGGTAAAATGCTTGCATCTTCTTGTTCGTAATAGCGCTTAGCCAATTCAACAATAAGTTGGCCTGCTTTTAAGAATAGTTTCTTACGGTTTGCATGTGTCGCAACAATCGAACCATTACCCGGTAAAGATAGACCTAAAGCCTCGGTTAAACAGTTCATCGAGTTTGCAGTGAACATACCTGAACATGAACCACATGTTGGACATGCCGAACGTTCAAATTCTTCAACTTCTTCGTCTGTATAACTTTCATCAGCCGCAACAACCATTGCATCAACAAGGTCAATCGCTTTTTCATTACCGCGGAACTTAACCTTACCAGCTTCCATTGGTCCGCCAGACACGAAAACAACAGGAATATTCAGACGCATCGCAGCCATGAGCATTCCCGGAGTAATCTTGTCACAGTTTGAAATACACACCATGGCATCAGCACAGTGTGCATTTACCATATATTCAACTGAGTCAGCAATCAAATCACGTGATGGTAATGAATAAAGCATGCCGTCATGCCCCATTGCGATCCCGTCATCTACTGCGATCGTATTGAACTCTTTAGCAACACCACCTGCTGCCTGAATTTCTGCTGCGACAAGCTGACCTAGATCTTTAAGATGTACATGGCCCGGCACAAATTGGGTAAATGAGTTGACCACCGCAATAATCGGTTTGCCGAAATCCTCATCTTTCATTCCTGTTGCACGCCATAAGCCACGTGCGCCAGCCATATTTCTTCCGTGTGTCGATGTTTTTGAACGATAGTCAGGCATTAGTGTTTCCAACAAGTTGTGCTTGAGCGGAATTTTTCCCGCTCTGGCGAATGATACTGATATAGCGTTAGATCAGTCGGAATATTGACTCATCATCATAATTTGATCATTCTCCATTCTATAGAAGCAAATAATATTCGGAAAGCCAAGAACAGTAATAGACAGTCAATATTTAGCAAAACTTACATGAATAATTTTTTATTTTTTCATAACCTTTTTTTATCAATAAAAGTTTTTCAATAATTTTTTGTTCACTATTTAAAAACTAAAATGCTCAATCGCCATGATTTTAGGGCTTCAATCGTTTTTCACGTATACTACGCCTAAACTCTTTTTGGATTGCATTTGTGAAAATTATTTTTGCTGGCACCCCCGAATTTGCTGCAACAGCATTGGCGGCTTTATTAAAAACTTCCCATGAAATTATCGCGGTTTATACTCAGCCAGATCGTAAATCGGGTCGTGGACAAAAACTAACGCCATCTCCCGTAAAACAACTTGCACTTGAGCATAATATTCCTGTTTATCAACCCCTTCACTTCAAAGCTTCAACGGAAGAAGGTTTAGCAGCTCAACAAGAACTGGCAGCTTTAGGTGCTGATGTGATGGTGGTTGCAGCCTATGGTTTAATTCTTCCACAAACTGTGCTCGATACACCGAAATATGGCTGTTTAAATATTCACGGCTCACTATTACCTCGTTGGCGCGGTGCAGCACCAATTCAGCGTGCGATTGCAACAGGTGATGAAGAAACCGGAATCACAATCATGCAGATGGCTGCCGGTTTAGATACAGGGGATATGATGTATAAAACCTACTGTCCAATCACAGCCGAAGATACATCAGCGACTTTACATGACAAACTCGCAGCTCAAGGTGCAACAGCAATTTGTGACGTACTCGAGTCAGAAGAAACACTACAAAAATATTTGGCAGAACGCGAAGTTCAAGACGAAAGCTTAACGGTCTATGCTCATAAGCTCGTAAAATCAGAAGCTCGTATTGATTGGGTAATTGATGCTATTCAAGTTGACCGAAATATACGTGCATTCAACCCTTGGCCAGTCGCTTTTGTTCAGCTTGATGAAAATAATGCTCTGCGTGTCTGGAACTCTCTAATTTCTAGCCAAAGCAAAGCGAATGCTCAAGCTGGTGAAATTATTGCAATCGATAAACAAGGTGTGCATGTTGCTTGCGGTGAAAATACATTTATTTGTCTGACTAGCGTGCAGTGGCCGGGTGGTAAAGCATTAAACGCTCAACAAATTGCACAAACTCAAAAACTTCATGTAGGACAAATTTTGCCATGAGTCAGGTTACCTCAAATTCCTCACGTTTTAACCTGCGTGCTCAAGTCGTCCAGACATTATTAAAAGTTCAGCAAGGCCAATCACTCGCTAGTATTTTAAATACACAGCTCAATCAGGTAGCAGAGCGCGATCGCGCTTTGTTTCACGAACTTGTTTTAGGTACATTGCGCCAATGGTTTGCACTTAAATCAATTAGTCTACCGCTACTCAGCAAGCCTTTAAATAATGAGACAGTAGAAACCTGTCTTTATGTTGGTCTTTATCAAGTTTTAGGCACGCGTATTGCAGCGCATGCCGCTATTTCAGAAACAGTAGATGCGACCAAACAACTTGGATTCCCTGCACTCAGCGGTATTGTGAATGCTATTTTGCGCAGAGCTACTCGTGAAACTGATGACTTTCAGCAAGGTTTACAACAAGCACATGGCTTACCAAGTTGGCTTTTCAAACGCTTAAAAAAGGATTGGGGTGAACAAACGGAATCTCTCTGCCAATCTTTGAAGCAAGTCGCGCCTTTAACGTTAAGGGTGAACCAGCGTCATATTGGCCGCGATGCTTATTTAGTAAAATTACAGAGTTTAGAAATTCAGGCACGTGCATGTACTTTGTCTGAAGCAGGTATTGTTCTTGAACAATCTGTACAAATTACTCAACTACCTGGTTTTGAACAAGGCTGGTTTTCTGTACAAGATGAACACGCTCAGCTTTGCGCAACATTATTGTCAGATTTGAACGATAAAATAGTAGTTGATGCGTGTGCTGCCCCAGGCGGTAAAACTGCTCATTTACTTGAAAAATTTAAACCTGCTCAGCTCATTGCGATTGATCAGGACCCAAGCCGTTTGGTACGTGTAACTGAGAACTTAAATCGCTTAGCACTTGATCAAAGTCATACAGAGATTTTGGCAGCCGATGCAACTCAATGGACTCCTGCACAGCCAGTAGATTGTATCGTGCTCGATGCACCTTGCTCTGCTACAGGGGTTATTCGTCGTCATCCTGACATACGCCTATTGCGCCAATCTACCGATATAGCTCAAACCATTGAACTACAAAAGCAGATCTTGGACCACATGTGGCAACAGCTCAAAGTTGGCGGCACATTGCTTTACATCACCTGTTCAATTTTAAAGGCTGAAAATGAACAGCAGATGATGAAATTTTTTGCTGAAAATCCAAATGCAAAAGAGATCAAGATTGAAGCTGATTGGGGAATCGAGCAAACTCATGGTCGCCAATTACTGCCACAAGCGCAGTCTGGTGATGGATTTTATTATTGTAAAATCCAAAAAATTGTATAAAAAAAAGCAGGCTTAAAGCCTGCTTTTTTACTTGATCAGCATTAAAGTGTGTGCTGATCTTTTACTTCTTCTAAAACATCATCTAACTCTTCAGGATGTTTCGATAAATGGATAATGGACAAAGCTAAGCCACCCCATAAAAACACCATCGAAATTACCATCATTACGATTGCTGAAGTATTCATTATTCTATCCTCCTAGCGATCTTTCATTTTGCTTAAAACAATTGCAACGACTGCACAGAAAATCACACTGCCCCAGCCGAATACACCTTGTAAGCTCATACTATAAGTATCATAGCCATTTTTGATCAAATTAAATACAGTCATACTGAGTGTAGTTAACAAGATTAATGATGTAATGACTGTTAAAGTGAAATCCCATCCCTTACCTAATTGAATAGTTGAGATGCGATTTACATGATCACGAAGTTCCATTAGAGCAGAACGTTTAAACCAAGCCACGGTAATAATAGAAAGTAAAGCACCGCCAATAATACCGATGTTATTGATAAAGTGGTCAACAATATCAACCAGCTTAATTGCGTTTACACTTGAGAATAAAATAATCGATACAAGCGCACTACCACCACCAATAATGGTTACAGCTTTTTTACGACCCCATTTCAATTTATCTTGCATTGCTGCAATAGGTACTTCCAAAATACTCACCATCGAAGAAATACCTGCGACGAAAAGTGAAGAGAAGAATAAGAAACCAAATAAATCGGCACCTGTACCTAAACTTGAGATAATTTTAGGGAATGCAATAAATGCTAACCCAATCCCGCCACTCACAACATCTTTAACTTCAGTACCTGCCGCATGTGCCATAAAACCAAGCGCTGCGAAGATACCAATACCAGCCAAAATCTCTGTTGATGCATTTGCAAAACCAACGATTAAACCAGAACCTGTTAAATTCGTTTTTGGTTTCAAATAAGATGCATAAGTCACCATGATCCCGAAGCCGACAGAGAGGGAGAAGAAAGTATGGCCATAAGCTGCTAACCAAACTTTATAATCCATCATTGCTGACCAATTCGGCGTAAAGAAAGCATTTAAGCCTTGAACCGCGCCTGGTAAACGTAATGATTGAATCACTAAAATAGTGAAGAGAATAAATAATAAAGGCATGAAAATCTTATTCGATAATTCCACACCTTTTTTCACACCACCATAAAGAATGATTAGAGTAAGTGCCCAAATCCCAACAATCGGCCAGAATAAATGACCTACAAACTGTAAATCAAAACCGGTTGCTTTTGTGGTCTGCAAATAGGTATTAAAGAAGAAACCTTCTGGATCACTTCCCCACATTTGGCCAATAGAGAAGTAAACATAACTACCAGCCCACGTGAGTACACTTGCATAGTACAAACCAATGATGATACAGACACAAACTTGCCACCAACCTAATGTTTCCCCGCCTTTAAATAGGGCACGATACGCTTTAGGAGGTGAACCAGTACTACGATGTCCTACCGCATAATCTAAAAATAGCAACGGTAAACCAGCAGTAATGAGTGCCAATAGATAGGGAATAAGAAACGCACCACCACCATTTTCATAAGCAACGTATGGAAAGCGCCAGATATTACCTAAGCCTACAGCCGAACCAACGGCTGCAATAATAAAACCAGATCGTGACGTCCAGTTTTCACGAGAATCTGTCATAGAACACCTAATGTTAAAAGATTACTTATTTTTACTGCTATTGTTGATTGTTATTCCGCATGCAAAAAAAGAACCAAAAAATACTTTTGTGTTTGTAGAAAATAAAATGCACCTTTTGAGTATTTTTATTCCCTTAACAAACAAGCAAAAATAGAAAATTCTTCCTTAAAGATTTTTGTCCATTTTTTGCCCCTATATAGCTGAACAATACCTGTTTTTATTTCTTTTTACTGTAATTTCCGTCAGAAATTTTACGAATTTTCTGAGTTTTTTTCACAATTGGTTATTTTTCAGCTAATATTTACGTTCTACTACTTGTAGATCAAAATTATTATTAAATGTAATTTTATTGCCATCTCTGAAAATATTTATTTAATTACTCAACTTATCCACTAATTTATTTTTAACTCCCTAGTTATCAATTAAAATTTAATAAGTCCGATACGATTGACAAAATTTATACTAAATTTTCTAAAAGATTAAATTCATTTAAGTGAGGAAGAAAATATTAATTATTTGAATTAAATAAACTTTTTTAAGGTTTAAAAATTTACTCATATCACACACCTCAGATCCTTATTTTTTATCAATGCATCTGTAGCAAGATGTCTATATCATGCGCTCAAAGATTTCTTTTATGTGGATGTAAAAATGAAAATATTAAAAATATCTTTATTAACGCTCGGGATGGGCTTAAGTGGCTTTGCTCAAGCAGACTTCGTAGGAGTAAAAGGAGACGTAGGTTACTGGTTCTATGACGGTAAAGTGAATATGTCTTCTCAATCACCTGAAGATCAAGATTTAGATCAAAAAGGTAGTGCTCAAATCTCATTGGCAGTAGAACACCCAATTCCATTTATTCCAAATGCAAAAATTCGTTATGTAAACTTAGATACCGAAACCAAATCAGAAACTTTAGGTCAAGCCAACTATAAAGTTGATTTAGATCATAGCGATTTTATCCTCTACTACGAGTTACTAGATAATATCGTAAGTGTAGATGCTGGTCTTGGTGCAACTGTATTAAATGGTGATATTACTGCGTATACAGGTAAGCGCGTGGATATTGATAAAACATATCCTATTGCTTATTTGTCAGGTGAAGTAAAACTTCCGTTTACAGGCTTAAGTGCTAAAGGTGAAGCAACTTATACAAACTTTGATGATGCACGAATTACAGATGCACTGGCAGAAGTGAAGTATAAATTTGCAGATAACCTACTCATTGATCTTGGCCTAACAGCAGGCTATCGCGTACTTAATATCGACTTAGATGACTACGATAACAATGACCTTAAATTTGAGTTTAAAGGCCCATATGTAGGTCTAGAAGCACATTTCTAAATCAGAATTTCAGAAATAAAAAAGAACTCTATATGAGTTCTTTTTTATTTAAATCATATCTACATAACCTAAATATTCTCGAATCCTTTGGCACCACGCTTGAATATTTGGATATAGTTTCAAATCAAAACCACCTTCCTCCGCGACATGCGTGTATGCATACAAGGCAATGTCAGCAATAGTTAATTGATCTCCAACAAGATAGTCGTGATCTACTAAAGCTTTATCCATAATAGATAGTGCTTTATGGCCTTTTGGCTGTAAATTATGGTATTCCTCTATTCTTTCTGGTGGTAACCCTAAATATTTATTAATAAAACGAGCAACTGCAATAAAGGGCTCATGGCTATACTGCTCAAAGAACATCCATTGGTACATTTTTGCTTTAATAAAAGGATCTGTAGGAATAAATTTTGTTCCTTCAGCCAAGTAACCTAAAATAGCATTCGATTCGCTTAAAACTCGACCATCTTCTAGGACTAATACAGGTATTTTTCCATTAGGATTTAACGACAAAAAATCAGCTGTTTGAGTTTCTTTGTTTAAAATATCAACGTGGATCCATTTATGGTTAATATTTAATAAGGAAAGTAATAGTTTTATCTTATAACAGTTACCCGAACCGACATCACCATAAATTATCATAGATGCTCTTTCCTTATTATGCATACTTAAAAGATTAATTTTCTTATTATTTATAGCACAACTCTTCCTGAGTATTTTTATATTTATTCCCCCAAATATATTTTAGGCATAAAAAAACACCCCCATTCATTGGAACGGGGGTGTTTAGAATAATGAGCTGGCGATGACTTACTCTCACATGGGTAACCCCACACTACCATCAGCGCTAAGAGGTTTCACTTCTGAGTTCGGGAAGGGATCAGGTGGTTCACTCTTGCTATGGTCGCCAGCACAACTGTTTATGGATACTTGCTTCGTTTTATTCACTGTGTGATACGTTGCGTTTTCCAAATCTTTACAGATGGGCTGATTGGTCTGATTTTCGTTGTTCATTTTAGCTAAGTGTTTAACTAAATCAAGTTGCTTTGCATATTTATGAATCGATTGATGCTTCATATACAACTGCTTGGGTGTTGTATAGTCAAGCCTCACGAGCAATTAGTATTGGTCAGCTTCACATATCACTATGCTTCCACATCCAACCTATCAACGTCCTAGTCTCGAACGGCTCTTTAGAGGAATAAATTCCTAGGGAAATCTTATCTTGAGGTAGGCTTCCCGCTTAGATGCTTTCAGCGGTTATCCCTTCCGAACATAGCTACCCGGCGATGCGACTGGCGTCACAACCGGTACACCAGAGGTTCGTCCACTCTGGTCCTCTCGTACTAGGAGCAGATCCTCTCAAATTTCCAGCGCCCACGGTAGATAGGGACCGAACTGTCTCACGACGTTCTAAACCCAGCTCGCGTACCTCTTTAAATGGCGAACAGCCATACCCTTGGGACCTGCTTCAGCCCCAGGATGAGATGAGCCGACATCGAGGTGCCAAACACCGCCGTCGATATGAACTCTTGGGCGGTATCAGCCTGTTATCCCCAGAGTACCTTTTATCCGTTGAGCGATGGCCCTTCCATACAGAACCACCGGATCACTAAGACCTACTTTCGTACCTGCTCGACTTGTGGGTCTCGCAGTTAAGCGCGCTTTTGCCTTTATACTCTACGCGTGATTTCCGACCACGCTGAGCGCACCTTCGTACTCCTCCGTTACTCTTTAGGAGGAGACCGCCCCAGTCAAACTACCCACCAGACACGGTCCTCGTCCCGGATAACGGGACAGAGTTAGAACCTCAACATTACCAGGGTGGTATTTCAAGGACGGCTCCATTGGAACTAGCGTTCCAACTTCAAAGCCTCCCACCTATCCTACACAAGTAAGGTCAAAGTTCAGTGTCAAGCTGCAGTAAAGGTTCACGGGGTCTTTCCGTCTAGCCGCGGGTACACTGCATCTTCACAGCGATTTCGATTTCACTGAGCCTCTGCTGGAGACAGCGCCGCCATCATTATGCCATTCGTGCAGGTCGGAACTTACCCGACAAGGAATTTCGCTACCTTAGGACCGTTATAGTTACGGCCGCCGTTTACTGGGGCTTCGATCAAGAGCTTCGCTTACGCTAACCCCATCAATTAACCTTCCAGCACCGGGCAGGCATCACACCCTATACGTCCACTTTCGTGTTTGCAGAGTGCTATGTTTTTAATAAACAGTTGCAGCGGCCTGGTTTCTGCGGCTGTCGTCAGCTCAGGAAGCAAGTTCCATCACCAACAACAGCGTACCTTCTCCCGAAGTTACGGTACCATTTTGCCTAGTTCCTTCAGCAGAGTTCTCTCAAGCGCCTTGGTCTACTCGACCTGACCACCTGTGTCGGTTTCGGGTACGATTCCTGTGTAACTGAAGCTTAGAGACTTTTCCTGGAAGCATGGTATCAGCCACTTCGCTGTACAAGTACAGCTTGCTATCGGATCTCAGTATAGAGTACCCCGGATTTGCCTAAGATACATACCTACATCCTTCCACCTGGACAACCAACGCCAGGCTGACTTAACCTTCTCCGTCCTCTCATCGCATTACACAGAAGTATTGGAATATTAACCAATTTCCCATCGACTACGCCTTTCGGCCTCGCCTTAGGGGTCGACTCACCCAGCCCCGATTAACGTTGGACTGGAACCCTTGGTCTTTCGGCGAACGGGTTTTTCACCCGTTTTGTCGTTACTCACGTCAGCATTCGCACTTCTGATACCTCCAGCATACTTCTCAATACACCTTCATCGGCTTACAGAACGCTCCCCTACCACTTGACTAATGTCAAATCCGCAGCTTCGGCACATAGTTTTAGCCCCGTTACATCTTCCGCGCAGGCCGACTCGACTAGTGAGCTATTACGCTTTCTTTAAAGGGTGGCTGCTTCTAAGCCAACCTCCTAGCTGTCTATGCCTTCCCACATCGTTTCCCACTTAACTATGATTTTGGGGCCTTAGCTGGCGGTCTGGATTGTTTTCCTCTTGACTACGGACGTTAGCACCCGCAGTCTGTCTCCCGGATAGTACTCATAGGTATTCGGAGTTTGCATCGGTTTGGTAAGTCGGGATGACCCCCTAGCCGAAACAGTGCTCTACCCCCTATGGTATTCGTCCGAGGCGCTACCTAAATAGCTTTCGGGGAGAACCAGCTATCACCAGGCTTGATTAGCCTTTCACCCCTATCCACAAGTCATCCCCTGGCTTTTCAACGACAGTGGGTTCGGTCCTCCAGTTAGTGTTACCCAACCTTCAACCTGCTCATGGATAGATCGCCTGGTTTCGGGTCTATACCCAGCAACTAAACGCCCTATTAAGACTCGGTTTCCCTACGGCTCCCCTATACGGTTAACCTTGCTACTGAATATAAGTCGCTGACCCATTATACAAAAGGTACGCAGTCACACCACGAAGGTGCTCCCACTGCTTGTATGCATGCGGTTTCAGGATCTATTTCACTCCCCTCACAGGGGTTCTTTTCGCCTTTCCCTCACGGTACTGGTTCACTATCGGTCAGTCAGGAGTATTTAGCCTTGGAGGATGGTCCCCCCATATTCAGACAAGGTTTCACGTGCCTCGCCCTACTCGTCATCATTATGTGTGCCCTTTCGTGTACGGGAATATCACCCTCTACGTTCGCACTTCCCAGAGCGTTCCACTAAAACACACATAACTTAATGGGCTGATCCCCGTTCGCTCGCCGCTACTGAGGGAATCTCAATTGATTTCTTTTCCTAAGGGTACTGAGATGTTTCACTTCCCCTCGTTCGCCTTGCAACACTATGTATTCATGTTGCAATACCTACCTTAAAGTAGGTGGGTTCCCCCATTCAGAAATCTCCGGATCAAAGGATATTTGCCGCCTCCCCGGAGCTTTTCGCAGGCTATCACGTCTTTCATCGCCTCTGACTGCCAAGGCATCCACCACATGCACTTAATTACTTGACTATACAACCCCAAACAGTCGTCAACACCTACAAGTGAGTGTTGTCCGTGCGATTCTTCATCGCTACTATCTGTTGTCTGTGTACTTAAACACTGTACAGCTTCAATCTAAATTCATATACCAAAACGCTTGATTCAGTTAATTTGCTAGTTCTCAATTCATCTAGATTAATTGCTTAATCTAAACTCTTGAGTGAACAATTTATTTCAGACTCAATTTTGCCAATCTGTTAATGAATAAACACGCCTTCGTCAGGTCATGCTTAATACCGTGATACTTAAATCACAGAAGTTAATAAACCAAGACCGAAATCTCTATTTACTAATTTCTGTAATCCGAACTTCTCTTAAGTTCTGGTGGAGACTAGGAGAGTCGAACTCCTGACCTCCTGCGTGCAAAGCAGGCGCTCTACCAACTAAGCTAAGTCCCCAGCTTACATCATCAGTCATGTATCTTTTATCTATAACTTCAACCAGTCAAAGTCATGGTGGGTCTGACAAGACTTGAACTTGTGACCCCACGCTTATCAAGCGTGTGCTCTAACCAACTGAGCTACAGACCCTCAGATACATCTATGAAGAACAACTTGTTGTGGATTCTTACCAATCGTCAATCTTTCGTTAAGGAGGTGATCCAGCCGCAGGTTCCCCTACGGCTACCTTGTTACGACTTCACCCCAGTCATCGGCCACACCGTGGTAACCGCCCTCTTTGCAGTTAGGCTAGCTACTTCTGGTGCAACAAACTCCCATGGTGTGACGGGCGGTGTGTACAAGGCCCGGGAACGTATTCACCGCGGCATTCTGATCCGCGATTACTAGCGATTCCGACTTCATGGAGTCGAGTTGCAGACTCCAATCCGGACTACGATCGGCTTTTTGAGATTAGCATCCTATCGCTAGGTAGCAACCCTTTGTACCGACCATTGTAGCACGTGTGTAGCCCTGGCCGTAAGGGCCATGATGACTTGACGTCGTCCCCGCCTTCCTCCAGTTTGTCACTGGCAGTATCCTTAAAGTTCCCGACATTACTCGCTGGCAAATAAGGAAAAGGGTTGCGCTCGTTGCGGGACTTAACCCAACATCTCACGACACGAGCTGACGACAGCCATGCAGCACCTGTATGTAAGTTCCCGAAGGCACCAATCCATCTCTGGAAAGTTCTTACTATGTCAAGGCCAGGTAAGGTTCTTCGCGTTGCATCGAATTAAACCACATGCTCCACCGCTTGTGCGGGCCCCCGTCAATTCATTTGAGTTTTAGTCTTGCGACCGTACTCCCCAGGCGGTCTACTTATCGCGTTAGCTGCGCCACTAAAGCCTCAAAGGCCCCAACGGCTAGTAGACATCGTTTACGGCATGGACTACCAGGGTATCTAATCCTGTTTGCTCCCCATGCTTTCGCACCTCAGCGTCAGTGTTAGGCCAGATGGCTGCCTTCGCCATCGGTATTCCTCCAGATCTCTACGCATTTCACCGCTACACCTGGAATTCTACCATCCTCTCCCACACTCTAGCTAACCAGTATCGAATGCAATTCCCAAGTTAAGCTCGGGGATTTCACATTTGACTTAATTAGCCGCCTACGCGCGCTTTACGCCCAGTAAATCCGATTAACGCTTGCACCCTCTGTATTACCGCGGCTGCTGGCACAGAGTTAGCCGGTGCTTATTCTGCGAGTAACGTCCACTATCTCTAGGTATTAACTAAAGTAGCCTCCTCCTCGCTTAAAGTGCTTTACAACCATAAGGCCTTCTTCACACACGCGGCATGGCTGGATCAGGCTTGCGCCCATTGTCCAATATTCCCCACTGCTGCCTCCCGTAGGAGTCTGGGCCGTGTCTCAGTCCCAGTGTGGCGGATCATCCTCTCAGACCCGCTACAGATCGTCGCCTTGGTAGGCCTTTACCCCACCAACTAGCTAATCCGACTTAGGCTCATCTATTAGCGCAAGGTCCGAAGATCCCCTGCTTTCTCCCGTAGGACGTATGCGGTATTAGCATTCCTTTCGAAATGTTGTCCCCCACTAATAGGCAGATTCCTAAGCATTACTCACCCGTCCGCCGCTAAGATCAGTAGCAAGCTACCTCTCTCCGCTCGACTTGCATGTGTTAAGCCTGCCGCCAGCGTTCAATCTGAGCCATGATCAAACTCTTCAGTTAAAATCATTTTGTACCTTATTTAAAGACAAGGTACCAATTCTGGCTCATCAATTACTGACTTAAATTTCGCTCAAATAAACTTCGAGTAATTTAAACCAATCAATCAATGAAAATTATTTCGATTAATCAATCAGTAA
>NZ_JFYD01000004.1:0-410462 GCF_000588515.1 Acinetobacter sp. 826659
ACATGGGTAACCCCACACTACCATCAGCGCTAAGAGGTTTCACTTCTGAGTTCGGGAAGGGATCAGGTGGTTCACTCTTGCTATGGTCGCCAGCACAACTGTTTATGGATACTTGCTTCGTTTTATTCACTGTGTGATACGTTGCGTTTTCCAAATCTTTACAGATGGGCTGATTGGTCTGATTTTCGTTGTTCATTTTAGCTAAGTGTTTAACTAAATCAAGTTGCTTTGCATATTTATGAATTGATTGATGCTTCATATACAACTGCTTGGGTGTTGTATAGTCAAGCCTCACGAGCAATTAGTATTGGTCAGCTTCACATATCACTATGCTTCCACATCCAACCTATCAACGTCCTAGTCTCGAACGGCTCTTTAGAGGAATAAATTCCTAGGGAAATCTTATCTTGAGGTAGGCTTCCCGCTTAGATGCTTTCAGCGGTTATCCCTTCCGAACATAGCTACCCGGCGATGCGACTGGCGTCACAACCGGTACACCAGAGGTTCGTCCACTCTGGTCCTCTCGTACTAGGAGCAGATCCTCTCAAATTTCCAGCGCCCACGGTAGATAGGGACCGAACTGTCTCACGACGTTCTAAACCCAGCTCGCGTACCTCTTTAAATGGCGAACAGCCATACCCTTGGGACCTGCTTCAGCCCCAGGATGAGATGAGCCGACATCGAGGTGCCAAACACCGCCGTCGATATGAACTCTTGGGCGGTATCAGCCTGTTATCCCCAGAGTACCTTTTATCCGTTGAGCGATGGCCCTTCCATACAGAACCACCGGATCACTAAGACCTACTTTCGTACCTGCTCGACTTGTGGGTCTCGCAGTTAAGCGCGCTTTTGCCTTTATACTCTACGCGTGATTTCCGACCACGCTGAGCGCACCTTCGTACTCCTCCGTTACTCTTTAGGAGGAGACCGCCCCAGTCAAACTACCCACCAGACACGGTCCTCGTCCCGGATAACGGGACAGAGTTAGAACCTCAACATTACCAGGGTGGTATTTCAAGGACGGCTCCATTGGAACTAGCGTTCCAACTTCAAAGCCTCCCACCTATCCTACACAAGTAAGGTCAAAGTTCAGTGTCAAGCTGCAGTAAAGGTTCACGGGGTCTTTCCGTCTAGCCGCGGGTACACTGCATCTTCACAGCGATTTCGATTTCACTGAGCCTCTGCTGGAGACAGCGCCGCCATCATTATGCCATTCGTGCAGGTCGGAACTTACCCGACAAGGAATTTCGCTACCTTAGGACCGTTATAGTTACGGCCGCCGTTTACTGGGGCTTCGATCAAGAGCTTCGCTTACGCTAACCCCATCAATTAACCTTCCAGCACCGGGCAGGCATCACACCCTATACGTCCACTTTCGTGTTTGCAGAGTGCTATGTTTTTAATAAACAGTTGCAGCGGCCTGGTTTCTGCGGCTGTCGTCAGCTCAGGAAGCAAGTTCCATCACCAACAACAGCGTACCTTCTCCCGAAGTTACGGTACCATTTTGCCTAGTTCCTTCAGCAGAGTTCTCTCAAGCGCCTTGGTCTACTCGACCTGACCACCTGTGTCGGTTTCGGGTACGATTCCTGTGTAACTGAAGCTTAGAGACTTTTCCTGGAAGCATGGTATCAGCCACTTCGCTGTACAAGTACAGCTTGCTATCGGATCTCAGTATAGAGTACCCCGGATTTGCCTAAGATACATACCTACATCCTTCCACCTGGACAACCAACGCCAGGCTGACTTAACCTTCTCCGTCCTCTCATCGCATTACACAGAAGTATTGGAATATTAACCAATTTCCCATCGACTACGCCTTTCGGCCTCGCCTTAGGGGTCGACTCACCCAGCCCCGATTAACGTTGGACTGGAACCCTTGGTCTTTCGGCGAACGGGTTTTTCACCCGTTTTGTCGTTACTCACGTCAGCATTCGCACTTCTGATACCTCCAGCATACTTCTCAATACACCTTCATCGGCTTACAGAACGCTCCCCTACCACTTGACTAATGTCAAATCCGCAGCTTCGGCACATAGTTTTAGCCCCGTTACATCTTCCGCGCAGGCCGACTCGACTAGTGAGCTATTACGCTTTCTTTAAAGGGTGGCTGCTTCTAAGCCAACCTCCTAGCTGTCTATGCCTTCCCACATCGTTTCCCACTTAACTATGATTTTGGGGCCTTAGCTGGCGGTCTGGATTGTTTTCCTCTTGACTACGGACGTTAGCACCCGCAGTCTGTCTCCCGGATAGTACTCATAGGTATTCGGAGTTTGCATCGGTTTGGTAAGTCGGGATGACCCCCTAGCCGAAACAGTGCTCTACCCCCTATGGTATTCGTCCGAGGCGCTACCTAAATAGCTTTCGGGGAGAACCAGCTATCACCAGGCTTGATTAGCCTTTCACCCCTATCCACAAGTCATCCCCTGGCTTTTCAACGACAGTGGGTTCGGTCCTCCAGTTAGTGTTACCCAACCTTCAACCTGCTCATGGATAGATCGCCTGGTTTCGGGTCTATACCCAGCAACTAAACGCCCTATTAAGACTCGGTTTCCCTACGGCTCCCCTATACGGTTAACCTTGCTACTGAATATAAGTCGCTGACCCATTATACAAAAGGTACGCAGTCACACCACGAAGGTGCTCCCACTGCTTGTATGCATGCGGTTTCAGGATCTATTTCACTCCCCTCACAGGGGTTCTTTTCGCCTTTCCCTCACGGTACTGGTTCACTATCGGTCAGTCAGGAGTATTTAGCCTTGGAGGATGGTCCCCCCATATTCAGACAAGGTTTCACGTGCCTCGCCCTACTCGTCATCATTATGTGTGCCCTTTCGTGTACGGGAATATCACCCTCTACGTTCGCACTTCCCAGAGCGTTCCACTAAAACACACATAACTTAATGGGCTGATCCCCGTTCGCTCGCCGCTACTGAGGGAATCTCAATTGATTTCTTTTCCTAAGGGTACTGAGATGTTTCACTTCCCCTCGTTCGCCTTGCAACACTATGTATTCATGTTGCAATACCTACCTTAAAGTAGGTGGGTTCCCCCATTCAGAAATCTCCGGATCAAAGGATATTTGCCGCCTCCCCGGAGCTTTTCGCAGGCTATCACGTCTTTCATCGCCTCTGACTGCCAAGGCATCCACCACATGCACTTAATTACTTGACTATACAACCCCAAACAGTCGTCAACACCTACAAGTGAGTGTTGTCCGTGCGATTCTTCATCGCTACTATCTGTTGTCTGTGTACTTAAACACTGTACAGCTTCAATCTAAATTCATATACCAAAACGCTTGATTCAGTTAATTTGCTAGTTCTCAATTCATCTAGATTAATTGCTTAATCTAAACTCTTGAGTGAACAATTTATTTCAGACTCAATTTTGCCAATCTGTTAATGAATAAACACGCCTTCGTCAGGTCATGCTTAATACCGTGATACTTAAATCACAGAAGTTAATAAACCAAGACCGAAATCTCTATTTACTAATTTCTGTAATCCGAACTTCTCTTAAGTTCTGGTGGAGACTAGGAGAGTCGAACTCCTGACCTCCTGCGTGCAAAGCAGGCGCTCTACCAACTAAGCTAAGTCCCCAGCTTACATCATCAGTCATGTATCTTTTATCTATAACTTCAACCAGTCAAAGTCATGGTGGGTCTGACAAGACTTGAACTTGTGACCCCACGCTTATCAAGCGTGTGCTCTAACCAACTGAGCTACAGACCCTCAGATACATCTATGAAGAACAACTTGTTGTGGATTCTTACCAATCGTCAATCTTTCGTTAAGGAGGTGATCCAGCCGCAGGTTCCCCTACGGCTACCTTGTTACGACTTCACCCCAGTCATCGGCCACACCGTGGTAACCGCCCTCTTTGCAGTTAGGCTAGCTACTTCTGGTGCAACAAACTCCCATGGTGTGACGGGCGGTGTGTACAAGGCCCGGGAACGTATTCACCGCGGCATTCTGATCCGCGATTACTAGCGATTCCGACTTCATGGAGTCGAGTTGCAGACTCCAATCCGGACTACGATCGGCTTTTTGAGATTAGCATCCTATCGCTAGGTAGCAACCCTTTGTACCGACCATTGTAGCACGTGTGTAGCCCTGGCCGTAAGGGCCATGATGACTTGACGTCGTCCCCGCCTTCCTCCAGTTTGTCACTGGCAGTATCCTTAAAGTTCCCGACATTACTCGCTGGCAAATAAGGAAAAGGGTTGCGCTCGTTGCGGGACTTAACCCAACATCTCACGACACGAGCTGACGACAGCCATGCAGCACCTGTATGTAAGTTCCCGAAGGCACCAATCCATCTCTGGAAAGTTCTTACTATGTCAAGGCCAGGTAAGGTTCTTCGCGTTGCATCGAATTAAACCACATGCTCCACCGCTTGTGCGGGCCCCCGTCAATTCATTTGAGTTTTAGTCTTGCGACCGTACTCCCCAGGCGGTCTACTTATCGCGTTAGCTGCGCCACTAAAGCCTCAAAGGCCCCAACGGCTAGTAGACATCGTTTACGGCATGGACTACCAGGGTATCTAATCCTGTTTGCTCCCCATGCTTTCGCACCTCAGCGTCAGTGTTAGGCCAGATGGCTGCCTTCGCCATCGGTATTCCTCCAGATCTCTACGCATTTCACCGCTACACCTGGAATTCTACCATCCTCTCCCACACTCTAGCTAACCAGTATCGAATGCAATTCCCAAGTTAAGCTCGGGGATTTCACATTTGACTTAATTAGCCGCCTACGCGCGCTTTACGCCCAGTAAATCCGATTAACGCTTGCACCCTCTGTATTACCGCGGCTGCTGGCACAGAGTTAGCCGGTGCTTATTCTGCGAGTAACGTCCACTATCTCTAGGTATTAACTAAAGTAGCCTCCTCCTCGCTTAAAGTGCTTTACAACCATAAGGCCTTCTTCACACACGCGGCATGGCTGGATCAGGCTTGCGCCCATTGTCCAATATTCCCCACTGCTGCCTCCCGTAGGAGTCTGGGCCGTGTCTCAGTCCCAGTGTGGCGGATCATCCTCTCAGACCCGCTACAGATCGTCGCCTTGGTAGGCCTTTACCCCACCAACTAGCTAATCCGACTTAGGCTCATCTATTAGCGCAAGGTCCGAAGATCCCCTGCTTTCTCCCGTAGGACGTATGCGGTATTAGCATTCCTTTCGAAATGTTGTCCCCCACTAATAGGCAGATTCCTAAGCATTACTCACCCGTCCGCCGCTAAGATCAGTAGCAAGCTACCTCTCTCCGCTCGACTTGCATGTGTTAAGCCTGCCGCCAGCGTTCAATCTGAGCCATGATCAAACTCTTCAGTTAAAATCATTTTGCACCTTATTTAAAGACAAGGTGCCAATTCTGGCTCATCAATTACTGACTTAAATTTCGCTCAAATAAACTTCGAGTAATTTAAACCAATCAATCAATGAAAATTATTTCGATTAATCAATCAGTAAAAATCCACACAAGTTGTTCTTCAATTCTCTTAATGATCTTCTTCCTGGTTCGCCACCAGCAAGCTAGGTCGGCTATATTACTCTTAATCTCTTAAAAGTCAACAGGTAATTTCGATATTTTTAAAACTCATCTCTCAAACCAACTTACCATCAAATTCATCACTTAAAGTAATCAACTTAATCACAAGTAACTGTTTTTCAACAAGTTTCTATCTGCATCACCGCCGATGGATGTGCATTATAGACCATCTCATTCCCTTTGCAACCCTTTTTTTAAATCAATATCATCAACTGAATACTTTTTAAGCTTTTTAGCATTTTATCTATATTATTTGATCAATTTTACATTGATAATAGGTTATCAATTTTGTATTAAAACATATCTCCACCCAACTGCACATTTAAGTATTAGCCTGGCTGGCGGTTAAGGAATTATATGAATTATTCTAATTTAATTTTACTAAGCGTATTATCTGTAGGTGTTTGTACCTCTCTATATGCTCAAGAAAATACTATAAGTGAATCTTCTGATGCTAGCTCACTAGAAGAAACAGCACCGACTCATACGCGCTCACAAATTATTAAAGATTTAAAAAATATTAAAGTTAAAGATTTAAAAATTAATGCGAATGCAGCACAACCAGATCCTGTAAAAGACCCATTACAGTCATTAAATCGTCCAATTTACTCATTTAACGACATGTTGGACCGAAATTTTTTACGTCCAGTTGCTGTGCAATATAGAGAAAAGACTCCAGAAGATGTACGTGGTTCTTATCGTCAGTTCCGTAAAAATCTTGGAGAACCTTGGAATGCTGTTAACCAGCTTATTCAAGGTCGCCCTGGTCGTGCGGCAAAAACCCTAGGTCGCTTTACAATTAATACGTTAACTACTCTTGGTTTAGCTGACCCTGCCAGCCGTTTAGGTTTACCGACTGAAGAAGAGAATTTTGGTGTAACTCTCGGTTACTATGGTGTTCCGTCTGGCCCATTCCTAATGTTGCCTTTTTTCGGTCCAAGTACCTTACGTGATGGTTTTGGTTTAGCAGTAGACGCCCAAGCACGTCCACAAAAATATGTTATGGATGATCAAGAGGGTCTTTATTGGTCAAGTAATATGTTACAAGCGGTTGATACGCGCGCTCAATATCTGGATCTAGATCAGACCTTACAAGGTGATCAATACGCCATGATTCGAGATTTATACCTCCAACGTAAAGCATTCCAAATTGCAGAGAAAAAGGGTGACTCAGCTGATGTATCTTTCATTGATGATGACTCAGAAGATACGCCAGATGAGAATCAAAACCCTTAAAAGATGAAATCGAGGTATTGCTCGGATTAAGAGTTCGGCAATACCTTGATTTTGATCATACATACTCTATGATGAATAAAGTGATCATATAAAAGGACTACCATCTCTTCTATGTATTTTATTAAACCGACACGCTCTATCCCTTATTTAGAGCAAGCTTTGGATAAATTGCCAGGCTTACAAGTCATTAACATAGATGATTTAGATTTATATGATCCAACCATCATTGCAATAGCAGATGTACAAGATTTCCTGACATATAAATGGAATTTACCAACGATTGTCATTGCTTTTGAACATGAAGGTAGCGCTTTAGCTCAAGCTTGGGAAGCGGGTGCTCTTGCAGGTTGGGTATGGAATCAACTACCTAACGATTTAAATAAAGCATTATCAAGAATTGATGCTCAATATAAGCGTAACCAAGATAGTCGTGACTTACCTTCGGCTGCTGAACTGCAAAAACGATTACTGCCTAATCCAATTGATTTATTAAATTATCAAGTCGAAACTTTCTTCCAACCCTCAGCTTATCTCTCCGGTGATTGGTATGACTACTGGAAATTAAATGATAAGGAAGTTTTATTTTATCTTGCCGATGTTTCAGGACATGGTGTAACCAGTAGTTTATTAACATCATGGATGGCAGCTTTCCATGGCCGCTCTAAAACCCCAAGACAATTAATAAAAAAATTAAATGGAATGTTGGTTCAAGAGAATATTGAAAAGCACATTACGATTGTGGTGGGTATTTTAAACCTTGAAACACATACACTTCGTTGGTCAAGTGCTGGGCACTACCCTCCTCCTATCATTTTTGAACCCAATCAAGCTCCCAAAATTCTAACAACAAGTAGCTTCCCATTAGGCTTGACTGATGAACTCGAAGTTGAAGAGCATGTTTGTACATTAAATCACCAAGCACGTTTCATTGTTTGCTCAGATGGAGCACTTGAACCTTTTGATGGTGGGTTAAATGATCAGTTCCAACAATTGGTTCATCATTTGCAAAATCAATCATTCCAAGCACCCGATCATGTGGCTGATGACATTGCCATTTTCAGTCTTTGTCGAATGAATTAATTTACGAATCAATTAATTACATAATATACGACTTAAGGACTCTTGAGTCTGCGATGGCACTATGTGATAATTTTTCTATCCTTCTCTGAAAATGGCATTTATATGTCAACAGGTCATGTTGAATATGCAAGTTTAAATGGAACGCATATTTTCAAACTTATTGGTGAAGTGCGAGCCCATTCTTGTATAAGTCTAGACAAACTTTTAAACAGAATTGAACAGCAAGAGAATGTTGTTGGTGCAATCGTTGATTTAACCCAAACAACATTTATTGATAGTACGGTGTTAGGCATCCTGGCTAAGCTAGGTTTAAAGCTTAAACAAACTCATCATATTCAAGCTGTGATGCTATCTACCAATCCAGATATCACAACCTTAGCCAACAGTATGGGGCTAGGGCAGGTTTTTGTCATTTTGAATTACTGTGGCGATCCTAACGTTTGCACATTAACGTTAACTGATGAACAGATCACTCATAATGCAATGCTAAGAACAGTTCTGGATGCACATAAGACATTGATGAAACTCAATGCAAACAATCAGAACATGTTTGAGCCACTTGTTAAGCAGTTACAGAAAGAACAAGATACGCTTGAACAGGTATCAGATAAGCAAAATGCCTGACTTTAATCATTAAGCTGGATTAGAATATGACCCTTATTTCTGTTGCTCAAATGAACTCTCAAGATGATATTGAAAATAATTTTCAAGTCATTGAGTCGTTGATTCAACAAAGTAAGGCGCAAAATGCTAGCCTGATTGTTTTCCCCGAAAACTTTGTATGTTTTGCAGCTGGAAAACAACGCGAAACAGCTGAGCAATTTGAGTCTATTCAACAACGGCTTGAGAAGCTAGCACATCAATATCAAATCTGGATTGTGGCCGGTACCTTACCATGCCCATTTCGTCCAGATGGATCTACTATTCAAGATGGTCGAGTCCGGACGGTTAGTCTTTGTATTAGCCCTGAGCGCACAGAAGCACGTTATGACAAGATCCATTTATTTGATGTACAAGTGGGTGATGCTGTCGGTGGTTATCAAGAGTCTCTTTTCTTTGAACCTGGAACAGACGTAGTAGTCACATCTACCCCTTTTGGCAATATTGGCTTAATGGTATGTTATGACTTACGTTTTCCAGAGCTTGCTCTAACTCTGAGACAACAAGGCGCTCATATTCTTACTGCTCCTGCTGCATTTACTTATACAACTGGACAAATGCACTGGCAGCTTTTGCTACAAGCTCGGGCAATGGATAGCCAATGTTATGTTTTAGGCGCAGCACAACAGGGCTGGCATGGTGAAAAACGACAAACCTGGGGACACTCTGGGGCAACAGATAGTCGTGGCCAAATTTTAAGTATGATTGGATATGAAGGGAGTGGTTTAATCACTGTACCCTTTGATTTAACAGCACAAGAACTCGTCCGCTCTTCAATGCCTCTGATGACTCACCGTAAATTGATTCATTATTAAAAGTTTAATTATTCATGTGGAAATACTTATTTAGCATTTTTTGCTTGGGGGCAAATATTCATTGTTATGCAGAGTTTGGTACAACAAACCATTTTGTTTCGCCTGCTGCACAGCTCAACTCAGATATTCTTCCAGCAACTCCTAAAAATATCCCCTTGCCCGCTTTTGGCCAAAGAATTATTGGCTGGGGTACAGGCGCAGAAGGTGCAAGACAACGTTTAGAAAATATTCAGCCAGCAGATGTTTCTGTAATTAAAAAACAAGGAACTACGCTTGAAATGATTACTGCATGGCAAGATTTTTATGAACAAGAGCAGCAACGCAATGCAAATAATCCTACTGCGAAGTATCGTGCGCGTTTAATGAAAAAGATTGCAGATTTGTGGTAAACACTTTCATCTAGAATATTTTTATCTTATGGAATAATTGATGTAATTATTCCATTTTTTATATCCCTTAATTTACTTTATTCATAACCTATTCTTATGAACATTTAAGAAACTGAATAGAACGCGATATACTACAAAAGCAATACTAGTTTCTTTGAGGAAGATATGGACCAAGACTGTCAAAACTTAAAGCTTGAGAATCAATTATGTTTCCTCATTTATTCAACGAATTTAGCGCTTAATCAACTCTACAGAAAACTTCTAGCACCTTTGGGCATTACCTATCCCCAATATTTAGTGATGTTAGTGTTATGGGAGCAGGATGAAGTGACTGTTTCAGAAATTGGAGCTAAACTTTTTTTAGAATCATCTACCCTCACTCCTATCTTGAAAAAGTTAGAAGCCTCGCATTTACTTCATCGTATCCGTTCAACTCAAGATGAGAGACAAGTGATTATTACGCTAAGTGATGAAGGAAAAAAATTAAAAGATCAAGCAATCCATATTCCATCAGGCGTATTAGAAGCAAGTTCATGTGATATGACAACACTACTAGGCCTTAAAGATCAACTTACTAAACTCCGTACAAACTTAGTCAAATAAACAGCAATTTTTTTAAAAAATATACTTGTCAAAATAATTATGTCGTGTACGATATATTTGTATTCAATTTATTTTAGGAATAAAAACGATGTCATTAGAAAAAGTTGTTTATCGTGCAAAAGCTAAAGCAACCGGTGGTCGTGATGGCCGTGCGACTTCATCAGACGGCGTATTAGATGTACAACTTGGTGTACCTAAAGAAATGGGTGGCGCTGGTGGTGCTGTAACAAATCCAGAGCAACTATTCGCAGCTGGTTATTCAGCATGCTTTTTAGGTGCTTTAAAATTTGTTGCAAACCGCGATAAATTTAACATTAGCAAAGACGCTTATGTAGAAGGTGAAGTAGGTATTGGTCCAATTCCTACAGGTTTTAGCATCGAAGCGACTTTAAATGTTTACTTAGTGGGTATGGATCGTGAAGAAGCTGAAAAGTTAGTTGCAGCAGCTCATATTGTTTGCCCATATTCAAATGCAACTCGCAATAATATTGATGTGACGTTTAATATTGTGACTGAATAAGTTTTGATTTTTAAAAAATGCCCGAATCAAATCGGGCATTTTTTACATCTTAAATATTATGCTTCACTTGCCTCATTGGTTACGCGAAGTACTTCTTCGAGTGTAGTTTTACCTGTAAGTACTTTGCGCAAACCATCGTCACGAATAGAACCTGAATACTCACGAGCATGATTTTCTAATTCATATTCAGCTGCGTTACCATGAATCAGACGGCGCATGGGTTCATCAACTGGTACGATTTCATAAATCGCTGTACGTCCATTAAAACCTAAATGTGAG
The DNA here is from genome assembly GCF_000588515.1 of Acinetobacter sp. 826659. Taxonomy (NCBI): domain Bacteria; kingdom Pseudomonadati; phylum Pseudomonadota; class Gammaproteobacteria; order Moraxellales; family Moraxellaceae; genus Acinetobacter; species Acinetobacter sp. 826659. Next base: position 11,127 of record NZ_JFYD01000004.1, read on the forward strand.
CAATGATCGCACCCTTTGGCTTCAGGTAACTGCAACAACGGTTCATTATGAATATGCTGAAAAACCTGTTTCTCAAAAGTATCGGCTTCACGCCATGTCATACAATGTGGACATAAAGTACGAACCAAACGTTGAGCAATCACCCCAATTAAAGAGCTTGATAACAAGAAGGGTTCAATCCCCATATCTTTAAGACGAGTAACTGCACCAATAGCGGTATTGGTATGTAGTGTCGATAAAACCAAATGGCCTGTTAAAGATGCTTGAACCGCAATTTCAGCAGTTTCTAAATCACGAATCTCCCCCACCATCACCACATCAGGATCTTGACGTAACATTGCTTTTAAAGCCCGAGCAAATGTCATATCCACTTTGGTATTCACTTGAGTTTGACCAATGCCTTCGAGTTGATATTCGATTGGATCTTCAGCAGTTAAGATATTACGGGTATTGTCGTTTAGATCAGATAAGGCTGCGTATAAGGTGGTCGTTTTCCCCGAACCAGTAGGCCCTGTGACCAAAATAATACCGTGAGGACGATGCACTAACTGAGTTAAACGCTCATAGTCATTAGCCATTAAACCCAAGTGAGTCATGTTGAGTCGGCCCGCTTGTTTATCAAGCAAACGCATAACGACCCTTTCACCATGTGACGATGGCAAAGTTGAAACACGCACATCCACTTCACGACCAGCAAGACGTAAAGAAATACGACCATCTTGTGGTACACGTTTTTCAGCAATATCGAGCTTCGCCATAACTTTAATACGCGAGACTAGTAAAGGCGCCAACTCACGGCGTGGTTGTACAATCTCACGTAATTGTCCATCTACCCGCAATCGTACAGATAATTTCTTTTCAAAAGCTTCAATATGAATATCCGAAGCCCCTACTCGAATTGCTTCAGAGAGAAGTGCATTGATCAGACGAACAATAGGTGCGTCATCTTCTTGGTCCATCAAATCTTCTGTTTCGGGAACCTGGTCGGCCAAACTCAATAAGTCCGGATGATCTTCTAAACCAGCTGCAACTTGTTGTGACTCCCCTGTATCACCTGCATAACTCGTACTTAAGAGCGTATTAAATTCTTGTTCAGTACATAATTGATAATGAGCTGGCTTACCCAAGATGCGTCTTGCTTCCTGTAATGCAATTTTTTCAGTGTTTTGACGTCTAATAATAAATACCTGATCACCGTCATAACGAAATAAAACACCATGACGCTTGGCAAAACTATATGGAACTTGTATTTGTTTCAATATTTGCATCACAATTTATAATGATGAGTAAGATGATTTTGAGTGTACTCTAAGCAGATTACAGCGTGAAGTCTGTTTAACAACTCGGTAGAGGAATTTTGCGTCTTGTTTGAAAATAATGAATATCAGCCTCACCCCCAGAATTCTTTAAAATGGTGGGGTGAACAGCACTTTGAAATTAACCAGTCCAAAGCATGGCAATTCGGTTCAATGCTCTTTCGTTTAACACGTGGCATAAAAGAATGGCGCATCGAATATTATCGTCCATCTCTCCAAGATGATAATGAACAAGATTGGCACCCAATTGCCGATCCACATTTTGCCTTTCCGCATACGGTTCAAGTAGAACGTTACATGTTTCGAAAGACCAATCCAGAATTTTTACTGATGCCACGTCTGGCAGATCGTTCTGTGGTCATTAAACCTGTTGATCCTATTTACATTCCAGCAGGTCAACGTGGGACTCTATATATCAGCACACCATTATGGATTGCAGGCTTAGTTGAAAGTCAGCATGAACCTTTGTTTGAGATTCCTGTGATTCAGCCTAAAGATACGTGGTTTGGTCCTAATGCGCAGCAAGGAGAAATCTGTTATGCCACTTCCGTGGATGGCCGTACTGATTTGAATCTATTAACACCACGCGCTTTCCGTGCTGTTACTCCAATCGACTTTCACAACACAAGTAATCATCAATTACGCTTTGATCGTATGAATGTGCCAGTTACTGCTCTACCTCTTTTTTATAGTGAAAGTACTGGTCGTTTATGGACTTCTCAAATTAAAGTTTATTATGAGGGTTCTGATCGTCCGGCACGTATTCGTATTGAAAACCGTACGCCCCCGCTTGCTGGTGAAGTGACCTATGTTCACCCACCACGTTCACCTGGTGGAGCATTATTCAATATGTTTGATTCATTCTTTTAAGAGGTTTATATGGCTGATTCAAATATTCCAAAAGATATCGCTGATAGCCTCAAAAGCATATTTACCAATATCAATACCGAACGTATTAGTGAAATTTTAGTCGCTGTTGTACTGTGTTTCATTGGCTTTGTTCTTGCTCGTATTATTTCGAATACGTTTATTAGAACCATTGGCTCACGTTTTAATGCTCACCAACGCCTTGTATGGCGCCGTGGTATTTTTTATTTTATTTTTTTACTCTTCATCATGACGAGTTTGAAAGAAGCTGGGTTCAAACTTAGTGTATTCCTCGGTGCAGCAGGGATTTTAACTGTAGCACTCGGTTTTGCATCGCAAACATCTGCCAGTAACTTGATTAGTGGTTTATTTTTGATTGGTGAAGGTTCATTTGAAGTCGGTGATACGATCCAAATTACTCTCATTCGTGGTAATACAATTGAAGGTGAAGTCATCTCAATTGATTTGCTTTCGGTAAAATTACTTACACTCGACAATGTCTATATTCGTTTACCGAACGAACAACTCATTCGTGCGCCTGTACACAACTTATCTAAATATCCGATACGACGTATTCCAATTACTTTAGCAATTAACTTTCACGAAGATATTATTAAAGTACGTGAAGTTCTACTGAATGTAGCAGCTCATTATCCACTTGTACTGGATGATCCCAAACCTGCGGTTACGGTTACCGCATTCAGGGAATCATCAATTGAGCTTTTATTCACGATGTGGTGTCGACAAGAGAACTCTTTAAAAGTTCGGGATGAAATGCAAGAACGAATCCGAAATGGATTCTTAGATAACCGAATTGAAATTCCTGTTCCTAAAATGGGCTTGATTGATCGACCGTCTACCGGTTTTGCTGAAGACGATATCGATCAATATAGCAATCAAAAAGAATTAAAACGAGAGCCTAAAGCTTAGGCTCTTGATTCTTCTGTGCGTTAGATGACGGGGGTAATGGCGCAAGATAAGCAATAATTAACATTACTCCACCTGCTCCAATAAACGAAATGACTCGAGTTAATGTCGCACTTTGTGATAGATCAAGCAAAATCAACTTTAATACCACAATACCTAAAAGTGCAGCACCTACAAACCAAAGTTGACGAATCATTTTACGGCTTTAGAATGTAGTTAATACAAATGCCAAAATAACCCAAAGTAATGTCAAACTTAACTGCACTTCACCATTCGTCCAAATTGCTAAGCTCCATAGTGGTGTTCCCCAGTAATGATGTAAGCCCCTAACAACCACACTACTGAATACCAACAACCCAGCTAAAATTGTTGTAATTTTAAAAGTCCACTCCAGTGATTTATCTTGATCAAAAGCATGTTGATAAATAATAAAGAGCAGACCTGCAAATACTACAATAGAAAGAAAATCAGTTAAGTTAAATAAAGGAACAAAATAAAGGTACTCAGCAGAGTGGCGATCAACGCTCACAACTAGCAACCAAATTAAGCTTAAACACCAAACCGGAATTTGATGCAACAATGCAGTTTTATGAGCCTTATACGCCCAAAGCGAATAAACTACAGGGATAAAAGCCAGAGCAACAACTGGCATTTTTGGAAAGATCGCCAAACCAACTACTGCTAACGCCAACCAGCTTAAACCAGCCCAGACATTTAAGTACCCAGACTCATCCGACTGCGGTTGAGCCATAATAAATAAGCTGCCAAGAATAATGGTAGCGACTAAGAAAGTAGTTTGTTGTAATGAGTCTACCCATTTAAACAACGTAAACATTTGACTCGCAAACGCTTCACCCAAAACTAACAACAGTAACAGGCTAATTAAAATTAACTGCAAACTTTGCCATTGCACACGAAGTTTATAGTGAACAACTGCGCTAAATATTGCGATTAGAACTACGGCGAACATCAAATATGGACTCAAAGCATGATGATGCCATGCCATGATTTCTACACCAGCTACAGCACCCGCATACATTCCTAAACACAAGAAAATGCCACTAAACATGCTTGCGCTAAAATAGCGTTGCTCTTTACTGTTGTATTGCAATAAATAAAAGGCAGAAATAAATTGGGCAATTGCATAGATGCTTGTGCTTAGCGTTGGGAACTCTTCATTTGCCCACACCTGATAAAACAGTGCAATAGAGCTAAGTAAAACTAAAACTACACCAATATATCGGCTTAAACGGTAGCGCTCAGTTACTCCCCACACAATTAAAGCCGTACCTTGAGCAACCCAACCAATTGCTGTCCAATGTGCTCCTTTTGCAAGCGGGAAAATTAAGGCAAAAAACGCAACCGCGAGAATGAAAAAGCTTTTTGCAAGGACCGAAAGCTGTGGATGAGTTTTTTTAATCCAGAACGTTAATACTGCATAGGTACCTGCCAAGACGGCTGCACCAATCGTCAATGCTTGTGTAGACTCATGTACTAAGTAGGCATGAAGGGTAAAGCCCAGTACTGGCACACTAAAAATAAGACCAACATCTAAGAGCGGAGGTAAACGAATCCCTTCTTGTTTTTCACTTGCTGACGTCCGAGATATATTTTGGCTATAACGAACACTAAGCCAAATAAACAGTGCGATATGGCACCACAAAATCCAGTCTAATGTATTAAATTTTGCGGGTTCTGCATAAAATGCGATTGCACTACCACCAATAAACATTGTGGCAAAAAAAGCTATTTGATTTAAGATTTTCCAAGGCTGAATAAAATTAACCGCAGCAACTGCTAAGTTAATTACTAAGTAGTAGCTAAATAAGAAAGTTACATCAGGGCGATATTGCGGAATAACTAAAGGAGCCGCATAAGCCATACCAAGTGCTAATATTGCCAAATAAATAGCTTTTTGTTTTAAGCTCAGGAATACCGTAATAGCTAATAAAATCGTAAACAGAATACTCGCTGTAGTTAGGTTGGCAATTACACCAAAATGATGTGAGAACACAAGTGTCAGGAATACAACAGCCAGCCCGACACCTTGCAATGCCACAGCAAAAAGCTGATTTTTCTTTTGCAATGTATACCCAAATGCCGTTAACACACCTCCAGCAATCGCAATAAATCCAAGTTTCACACCTAAACTAAGTTGCCAATGCTCGCTTGCAAAACGTAATAGCAACACGACCCCAACCATAAGCACAGCAACAGCAACTCTTAAGATTGGATTACCATGAATCATCCAATCTACGGCTGGTTGCCACCATGCGGTCTGAACATGTGCTGATTGTTCTGTTTGATTTAAAGGTGCCGTTCCCGCTGGGACTAGCGTGTCTGTATTATTGGAACTAACTTGTTCTATTACAGGATTTATAACTTCTGTTTGTATGGTCTCATTTACATGAACAGTTTGTTTTGCTGACTCGAGGTATAATAGTCGAGTATGAAATGCACTGATGGTTTGAATCAAACATAGCAATAAAACCAGTAAAGCCCCACCAGCAATCCACATCCAATGATTGATATAAGCAACTAATGCAACCAAGGCTGCTGCATAAATCACTGTTCTTTGCATGTGAATAGAATAAAGTGGCGTTTTCTGCCGAGAAAACTGCTGTTCTAAATGAGTTAAACGCTCATGCAGATTTGACAGTAATTGAACTAGAATGACAGTAAGTGCAATAGATAAAGCAATAACAGCACTCTGAAATTTAAAACCAATTGAAATGGCTAAAAACAAAGTCAAAGCGATCAAAACAATGATCATTCCCTGTTTGTCTTTTTTATACATGGGCTTAGCAATATGACACCTTCATTACAGGTCATCTTACTTCAAGCCAATACAAGCGTATATTTATACATACAAAATACTGCAAAAATCATAAACCTGCATTCATAGCCGTTTTCACGTAAAATACCCGTAATTCAGATTAAGGAATTGTTCAATGCCACCATTTGTCTTGGTTGATGGGTCCTATTTTTTATTTCGTGCATATCATGCATTACCACCATTGACGACCTCTACAGGGTTACATACCAATGCAATACGTGGGGCAATTTCTGCCATTCAAAAATTAATGCGCCGTATGCAACCAACACATATGGCTGTCATTTTTGATACGCCTGAGCCAACTTTCCGCCACAAGCTTTCACCTATTTATAAAGGTGATCGCCCTACCATGCCGGAAGAGTTATCTCAACAGATTCCATATTTGCATGCATTGATTAAAGCTCAGGGGATTCCTTTATATAGTCTTCCGGGTGCAGAGGCAGATGACATTATCGGTACACTCGCTAAACGTGCCGTACTCGAAGGCCACCATGTACTTATCTCAACCGGTGATAAAGACATGGCTCAGCTCGTCAATGATCATGTAAAACTTGAAGATAGCTTTAAAGACCGCGTAATGGATACCGACGGGGTATTTGAAAAATTTGGTGTTTGGCCAAATCAAATTATCGATTACTTAACCCTTATGGGCGATGCGTCTGATGGCATCATGGGTGTACCTGGCGTAGGTGCAAAAACAGCAGCTAAGTTACTAACTGAATATGGCACTTTAGACAATATTATTGCCAATGCAGACCAACTTAAAGGCAAACTTAGCCAAAATATTAAAGATAACTTAGACAATATTAAGCTTGACCACCAGTTAGCTAGTATCGTCTGTGATCTTCCTTTAGAACTCGATTGGCATGAGTTAAAGCTTACTGATCCAAATGTAGAGGCTCTACGTAATCTTTATACTGAGCTTGAGTTTAGAAACCAATTACAGTCACTTGATCATCCAAACAATCCAAATAGCTCAAGCTATAAACAACAAGCTTCACAGACTGTTGTTCAAAATGAAGTTAAACCTGCTGAATCTATAGAAACCGAAGATCAAGCAAGCTTAACTAGTCAAGATGACCAGCTTGGAACTGCAAATTATCACACTGTTTTAACCCAAGAAGCATGGGATCAGCTCTGGCAACGCATGCAAAATGCCGATCATTTTGCTATTGATACAGAAACTACAAGTCTGGACTACCGTATTGCCGAGATGGTTGGCTTTTCAATCGCATTTGATGCGAAAGATGCCTACTATGTTCCATTAGCGCATGATTATGAAAATGCGCCGCAGCAACTGGATCGTGACCAAATTCTGGCTCAAATTAAGCCTGTGCTAGAAAATGAAGCAGTTAAAAAAATTGGGCATCACCTTAAATATGATGCGCATATCTTTGCCAATCATGGCATAGAACTTAAAGGCTGGTATTTCGATAGCATGCTTGCATCTTATGTATTGAATGCAGCAGCAACTCGTCACGGCATGGATGATGTAGCTCGTGTCTACTTAAGCCACTTAACCACCACTTTTGAACAAATTGCTGGTAAGGGTGCTAAACAAAAAACGTTTAATCAAATTGAGATTGAAATTGCTGCTCACTATGCTGCAGAAGATGCTCATGTGACTTATCGTTTGTATGAAGTGCTTTCAAACAAACTTAAGCCATTTCCTGAGCTAGAAAATATTTTATATAACATCGAAATGCCAGTTGCCCGTATTTTATCGGGTATGGAAGAAGATGGTATTCGTCTAGATCATGCCTTCTTAGATAAATTAAGCGTTGAATTTGCAAAAACGATGGAAGGGCTTGAAAACCAGGCGATGGAAATTGCAGATGAAACTTTTAATATTGCATCTCCTAAACAAGTAGGCGAAATACTATTTGATAAATTAGGAATCAAAGGCGGTAAAAAAACTGCAACTGGACAATACAGCACGAGTGAAAGTGTTTTAGAAAAAATTGAACATCCTTTAGCGGAAATTATTCTAGAGCATCGCGGTTTAGCAAAGCTGAAAAGTACCTATACTGATCGTCTAGTTGAGCAATCTCATAACGATACGCATCGTGTACATACGAGTTATCACCAAGCGCTCACAGCAACAGGTCGCCTCTCCTCTTCAGATCCTAACTTACAAAATATTCCAATTCGTAGACAAATTGGGCGTCAAATTCGTAAAGCATTCATTGCGCCAGAAGGCCGAGTACTATTGGCTGCCGATTACTCGCAAATTGAATTACGTTTAATGGCTCATTTTTCTCAAGATGAAGCATTAGTACACGCATTCCAGCATGGACAAGACGTTCACCGCCGTACTGCGGCAGAAGTATTGGGCATTGCAATTGAAGATGTGACCAATGATCAACGTCGTCAAGCTAAGGCAGTAAACTTTGGTCTACTGTATGGTATGTCTGAGTTTGGTTTAATTCGTCAGTTAGGTTTCACACGTCAAGAGTCACAGAACTATATCAAACAATACTTCCAGCGCTATCCTGGCATTTACGAATACATGCAACGTACCCGCCAAGTAGCATCGGAACAAGGCTTTGTTGAAACTATTTTAGGTCGTCGTCTTTATACACCTGATATTGATGCACGAAATGTAATGGTACGTAAGGCTGCCGAACGTGCTGCAATTAATGCACCGTTACAAGGTAGTGCTGCTGATATCATTAAACTCGCAATGATTGAAGTCGATAAAATCTTGCCAAAAGATCAAGCCAAACTACTACTGCAAGTACACGATGAATTAGTATTTGAAGCAGATCAAAACATTGCCGAAGAGCTCTCTAAGCAAATCGCGACTGTCATGGAATCTGTAGTAAAAATTTCTGTGCCTTTAGTTGTTGAAGTTGGGCAAGGGCAAAACTGGGATGATGCCCATTAATTAGTAGAAATAAAAAAAGGGCTGTATTAACAGCCCTTTTTTTGCGTTAGCTTAAAGCCCCGTTAAAAGAACTTTTGCAACTTCATTCATTAATATCTCGGCAATATAAAGCGCCAAAAACGCCAAAATTGGAGATAAGTCAATCATTCCCATATTAGGCAATAAACGACGGAAAGGCGCGAGTAATGGTTCAGCTAAATCTTGAATCACTTCAATATAAGGTGAACGCGATTGAGTGAACATAACCACCCAACTCAAAATAATTGTCGCGAAAATTAAATAACGGCAGAAACGAATTAGGTCCTGAATCATCGTCACAAATGTCAGAATCACTAAGTGAACCGGACTATTTGGCATAGAACCAGAAAGATACATCACGCCAAAAATTTTCAGCAAATATAAAATAATTAAAAGAACCAAAGCAGCTAAATTAAATCGGCCTTTTGCGACCGTCGGAAAAATTCGGCCAAAAATATCAACAATTTTAGTCGCCTTTACGGTCGATAAAACCACAGGATTATAAGGACTTACTGCCGCCAATTGCATTAAAAAACGGAAAAAGACCAATAAAATCGCGACATTAATTAAAATTCCAAAAATTAGCGCAGAATTTGCACCCATAGTTGTCTTATCCTATTTAAGCTATTTCGCACTGTCACTCAATTCTTGAGCCAATTCTTGACTACGCTTCTGTGCAGCAGCCAATGCAGATTGAATATTTTGGGAGATTTGTGCACGGTCAAAAACTTCAAGTGCAGCTTGAGTTGTGCCATTTGGCGATGTCACATTCTTACGAAGTTCAGAAGGAGTGTTTGAACTCGTAATTGCCATTTGAGCTGCACCTAATGCCGTTTGAAGAGTCAACGCAGTTGCAACTTTTTCATCAAGTCCTAAATTTTTACCCGCACGGATCATACTTTCCATGAGGTAGAAGAAATATGCAGGACCTGAGCCAGAAACCGCTGTTACCGCATCAATTTGAGCTTCGGAGTTTACCCAAATTGTTAAGCCTGTGGCTGCTAAAATCTGACTTGTTAATTCACGATCCGAAGTACCTACTACATCATTTGCATAGATACCATGTGCACCCGTCTGAACTAGAGCTGGCGTATTTGGCATAACTCGAACAATTCGATTGCTATCAATTAAGTTTGATATCGTTTGGATTTCAGCACCAGCAATAATTGAAATAACCAATTTATCTGATAACAGTCCTTTTAAAGGACGTAAAACAGTCGCCAAAACTTGTGGTTTTACTGCCAGTACAACGACATCAGCATTTTTAATTGCAGCTACATTATCTTGTGTCACATGGACTTCTTTTTCTTGCAATAGTTGGCGGATTTGCTCAACAGGATCTGAAACGGTAATACGTGTTGGCGGTAAACCTCTTGAAATGAGCCCACCAATCAAAGCTTGGGCCATATTACCACCACCAATAAAACAGATATTACTATTTACTGCACTTGTCATAACCATCTTCGCCATTTACCAGATTACAAGAATAAGAAATTAAATCTGGTTGCCATCCTCCTTGCTCACAATACGGAGACTGAGCCAACCAAAATCCTTTCGGTGTAAAAACCCCAAGCATAACATTATCTATGACTAATATTTGAATTGTATGACGAAGCCAAGGCAAAATATGTGCTTCTTGAATTGCTTTTTTTAGTGGCCATTGCCCAACACGACCATATAAATGGACCTTTTCACCACCTTGGCGTCGAATAATTTTTAATTTTTTATTTAATAAAGATGCAGACAAACCCATATTTTTTTGAGTAATTTGAAATTGTCCTGAAGCGCATTCCACTATTTCCCCTAGTTGAAAACAATACTCCATCTCGGTTTCAACTGGGTTTAATTTTTCAGCAAGAAAAACTTGTCGACTCAATCTATAAAGATGATGTTGATAACGGACATAGTAAAACTGGTTCCAATGTAATGCCGCTTGTGCATCAGACTTTGAATCAATTACTTCATTTTTTAACCGCTCAACCATTTCAAATGCAGGGCGATATTGCCCATCACCTTTCATCCAAACCGAAAGCAATTGACGCTGTCGAGCAGAAGATAGTTCTAATAGCTGAGTTAAATCCAAACATTCGTCCGTACCACAATTTTGCAAATCAGCTTTTAAAACTTCTTCTAAAATTTCAGAAGCATCTTGCATCAAATAGCTAGTACGACTAAGTGCTTGCTGCATTTTTGGAAAACGGTTTTGTAAGAAGGGCCAAAGTTCTTCACGCGACCATGCCCGATCATAATGGATATCGTAATTTGTAGGATCATCTACATACTCAATCTCAAGTTGAGTAGTCCACTCGGCAATCTGCTCACGGGTTAAATCCAAAAAAGGGCGCCAAATTGTCATATCAACACGATGATCAATAGACTGCATAGCAGCAAGCCCATCAACCCCTGCACCCGACAATAAACGCAATATTACCGTTTCAGCCTGATCTTGCTGATGATGAGCGAGCACTAAAATTTCGTTGGCTTGCAAATGTTGTAGATAAGCGTGATAACGTGCCTGACGTGCTTGCGCTTCCAAATTACCCTCAGTAACTTGAACTTTTTGAATGGTATAAGGAATATTTAAAAGACTCGCTTGTTTAGCAACGAGTTCGCCCCACTCTGCACTTTTTGATTGCAGTTGATGATCTATGTAAATTATTCGGATCTTATGAGGGAAAATTTGAGACATCAAATGTAGCAGCAGCATTGAATCCATGCCGCCACTACATCCAATAAGGAAAGTACTATTTTCTGAAAACTCTTGAGCCTGTTTTAAGACGCAATGCCTAAATTTTCGCTGCCAAACTTCATTAAACGTTGATAACGTGCTTCGCATCGTTCATTTGCATCCATTGGTAGCAACTCATCCAAAGCTTGCTTCAAAACTACTTTTAGGTTTTGCATAACTTGCTCAGGGTCTAAATGAGCACCTTCGCCTTCATCTACTACATATTCAACAATACCTAGAGATTGTAATTTATCTGCAGTCAAACCTAAAGCTTCACTTGCTTGAGCCGCTTTTTCAGCAGTTTTCCATAAAATAGATGCACAGCCTTCTGGTGAAATCACAGAATAAATACTATGCGACAACATAATTACTCGGTCAGCAACACCAATACCTAAAGCACCACCAGAACCGCCTTCACCAAGTACTGTTGCGACAACAGGAACTTTCAAACTTGAAAGTTGAGCAAGGCTAGTTGCAATTGCTTCAGCTTGTCCACGCTCTTCAGCACCAACACCTGGATAAGCACCCATAGTATCAATAAATGTGAAGACCGGAAGGTTAAAGCGCTCTGCCATATCTAATAGGCGTTGAGATTTACGGTAACCTTCTGGGTTAGCCATACCGAAGTTGTGCTTTAATTTTTCACGGGTACTACGACCACGGTGTTGACCAATAACCATCACAGGTTGACCATCAAAACGAGCAAGACCACCTACCATCGCACCATCGTCACCAAACAAACGATCACCATGCAAGGCATCAAACTCTGTAAACATTTCACCGACATAATCTAGAAACTGCGGACGATCAGGATGACGTGCAATTTGAACCGTTGTCCACGCTTTGGACTGAGTAGCTTTTTTCATAGGTCGAATATTATCCCTTTAATCGATAAATTTTTCCGACTGAATATTCAATTCAATGTCCCAATGCTTAAACTGCTCTTGCTCATCATGCAAGTCGGCAACTAACAATGGCCATTGTTTGGCATCACCAGAAACACTAAGTTGCCATTGTTGATCATTTATGATGGTCAGTTCAATGGCAGGAAGCATCTGATCACTTCGACTATGGTTGAGTAAAACTGCTAGGCGAAGTAATAAACATAGATAAAGTAATTTATGACCACCAGCCTTCAAAATTTCATTTTTTACATCATTTCGCAATTTACGACGGTGGTGAGCGACCAAATGTGAAAGGTGATTTTGATCAATTTGTGAGAAGCCCGGAATATCAGAATGCTGCAATAAATAAGCACCATGACGGTGATACCCACCATGACTAATTGCTAAACCAATTTCGTGCAAATAGGCAGCTCGGCGCAGTAAGTCACTGTCTTCACTGGTTAAATTAAGAGATTCTGCAACACCATCAAATAATTGTTGTGCTGTATTTACAACTCGTTCTGCTTGTTTTGGATCTGCGTTATACCGTCCCATTAAGGCTTGTACACTACGATCACGGATATCTTCATGTTTAAAACGACCTAATAGGTCATACATGACTCCTTCACGTAATGCACCATCAGAATATGCCAAACGATCAATTTCTAAAACTTCGAAAACTGCGTACAAAATTGCCAATCCGGCTGGCAAAACTGCTCGTCGGTCTTCTCTTAACCCTTCAAAATCAATTTCAGAAATATTTTTAAACTTAAGTAATTTATCTTTGAGTTTATATAACCCTTCTCGAGTGACGTTTTCTTGCTCATCACTCAAGCCCATATTCACCATAATTTGGCGGCAAGCTTTAATCGTTCCACTAGAACCAACGACAGTATCCCAACCTTCCATTTTATACGTTGTTGCAATAGCTGAAAGTTCTTTACGGGCAGCAACTACTGCTTTATCAAAGGCTTTTTGTGTGATTTCGCCATCGGCAAAGTAGGCTTTTGTATAAGCCACGCATCCCATTTGCAATGACTCTGTATAAATAGGCTCAAACTCTTCACCAATAATGAACTCAGTAGAACCACCACCAATATCTACAACTAAACGTCGACCACCATTTGCCATGGTATGCGATACGCCAAGATAAATCAGGCGTGCTTCTTCTCGTCCGGCAATAATTTCAATAGGTTTAGGCAAAATTTCTGCTGCTTTTTGAATAAATTCATGGCCATTTTTTGCCTGACGCAAAGCATTGGTCGCCACAATTCGTAAGCGATTTGGTTGAACAGAACTTAATCTCCCTACAAAACGCGCCAAGCAGGCTAAGCCTCGTTGCTGAGCGGCTTCCGTTAGGTTTTTATTCTCATCTAAACCAGCTGCGAGCTGTACTTTTTCTGACATCGAAGCAACTTTTTTAACTTCGCCATGATCTACCCGTGCAATTGCAAGGTGAAAACTGTTCGACCCCATATCTATGGCGGCAAGTAATTCTTCATCAATCAGAAAATCAGACATTATTGAACTAAACCCATAACAATTCACGCCTAGAGTAATTCACAAGAATGCAATTGAAAAGCCATTTTCATCAACAATTAGCTGTCATTTAAATTTTTCTATTTATAAGTTGATTGTACAAGTCGATGATGAATATCGTGAGCATCCATTAGACAAATTTAGTTAAGCCTTGAATAATAGCATCAAACCCTTACATTGAACTAAGTAGCTATGTAATACTGATAGAGATAATTTCTCCTGTAATAGCACTTTTTTCTAAAAATTGGAGCCGTACCATGTCTGCGACTATTGTAAATACAACTGATGATAACTTCCAAGCAGATGTTTTAGATGCTGAAACCCCTGTACTTGTTGACTTCTGGGCAGGATGGTGTGCACCTTGTAAAGCAATCGCACCTGTTCTTGAAGATCTATCAAGTGAATATGCAGGTAAAGTAAAAATTGTTAAAGTTGATGTGACTTCTTGCGAAGATACAGCAGTGAAATACAACATCCGTAACATTCCTGCTTTACTACTTTTCAAAAACGGTGAAGTTGTAGCTCAACAAATTGGTGCTGTACCTCGCTCTAAACTTGTTAGCTTTATTGATGAAAATGTTTAAGTCAAAATGCTAAAAAAGAAAATACGCTATACTTTTTTATAGCGTATTTTTTTCGCCTATAAATTGACAAATTTGCTAGGCTGGCTTATATTGCATGCTCAAGAGGCACTGAAGGGAATCATCTTCGTCCGGCTTCTTACAAGACACAAACATAAAGATCGCCACTCGGCAACAGAAATTGTTTTTTCACATTTCTCTTCGAAACAATTAATCAGACTTCTGAATTGTTATTGTGTAAATACAATTGCGATAATCTTTTTTGTATGCGAGCGATTTTTCTTCTTTTTAAACCACACTCTACTCTTTCCTAATTCTGACCCTTATGAATTTAACTGAACTCAAGAAAAAACCAATCGGCGAACTAATTAAAATTGCTGAATTTATGGGCCTGGAAGGTATGGCTCGTAACAGAAAGCAAGATATTATTTTTGCCATTTTGAAACGCCATGCAATGAATGGCGAAGAAATTTTTGGTGATGGCGTTCTCGAAATTCTCTCTGATGGTTTTGGTTTTTTGCGTTCTGCCGCAGGTTCGTATTTAGCAGGTCCGGATGATATTTATGTGAGCCCTTCACAGATCCGACGCTTTAACTTGCGTACAGGTGATACCATCACAGGTACTATTCGCCCTCCAAAAGAAGGTGAGCGTTATTTTGCGTTGCTCAAAGTTAACCAGATTAACTACGACACGCCAGAAAATTCTCGTAATAAAATTTTATTTGAAAACTTAACTCCCCTTTTCCCGACCGAACAATTGGTTATGGAATTAGGTAATGGTACGACAGAAGACTTAACTGCTCGTGTCGTTGATTTAGTTGCGCCAATTGGTAAAGGCCAACGTTCTATTATTGTTGCACCGCCGAAAGCGGGTAAAACAATGTTACTTCAAAATATTGCTCAATCGATTGTTAGAAACAATCCAGAAGTATTCTTGATTGTTCTATTAATTGACGAACGTCCAGAAGAAGTAACCGAAATGGAGCGTACTGTTCGCGGTGAAGTTATTGCGTCAACATTTGATGAAGCACCAGCTCGCCATGTACAAGTTGCAGAAATGGTAATTGAAAAAGCTAAACGTCTTGTTGAGCATAAAAAAGATGTTGTGATTCTTCTTGACTCTATTACCCGCCTTGCACGTGCTTACAACACTGTTATTCCGTCATCAGGCAAAGTATTAACTGGTGGTGTAGACGCTCATGCATTAGAGCGCCCTAAACGTTTCTTCGGTGCAGCACGTAATATCGAAGAAGGTGGTTCACTTACGATCATCTCTACTGCTTTGATTGAAACAGGCAGTAAAATGGATGATGTAATTTATGAAGAATTCAAAGGTACAGGTAACCAAGAGATTACGCTTGATCGCCGTATTGCTGAAAAACGTGTCTTCCCTGCTATGAATATCAAAAAATCTGGCACACGTCGTGAAGAGCGTTTAATGGATGAGGATAAATTACGCAAAGTATGGATCCTCCGTAAGCTACTTCACCCTATGGATGAATTAGCAGCAATGGAATTCTTACTTGACCGTATGAAAGAAACGAAAACAAACGATGATTTCTTTGATCAAATGAAACGTAAAGCTTCAACTTAATTGCTTAAACCTTAATAAAAAGCCACTCTTTTGAGTGGTTTTTTATTTGGTTGACAAGCTTTACACAAAAATACATTTCGCTGATTTTTATGTAAAATTATTTATAAGTTTTTGATAATAAATATTTTTGCATAAAAAAGCTTAATTTTTTTAGTAGCTTACCTCTACCTTTTCCAATATATACGAGCTGATTAATTGTTTTTTTCTGTTAAAAAACAGTCTGTTTTTCTCTTTTTCATACGTTTTTTTGACAGACGACAGTAGTATTTCAGCATTTGCAGTGATAGCATAGCGGCAGACCAGTTAGACTGCTCCATGCGTTGTTACCTAGCTACGTTTTAGGAATAATAAAAGCAAAACAGTCCAACTTAGGTTTTTTTAATCTCAAATCTTTTTTGTGAGAGTGATGCCATGTTATTCAAAAAATTCGCTGTTGCTGCTGCTGTTGCTGCTACTTTAGCTTTCGTTGGTTGTTCTAAGAAAGAAGAAGCTCCTGCTGCTGCTTCTGAAGCTGTAGCTGCTGCTTCTGAAGCTACTGCTGCTGCTTCTGAAGCTGCTGTAGCTGTTGACGCTGCTGCTTCTGAAACTGCTGCTGCTGCTTCTGACGTTGCTGCTGCTGCTTCTGACGTTGCTGCTGCTTCTGCTGCACACTAATCTATATTCTAGATTAGATAAAAAAGAGGACATTTTGTCCTCTTTTTTTATATCTAAATTTTGATTTTCTAAGATTAAGCGGTCCTATATTGCTGCCCAAGAAACTATATAAAGCTATTTAAAATATAAAAAAAGCAGATCAATCGATCTGCTCATTTCCAACGCGCTGTCTAAACTTCTGACCCGCTCTGAACGTAACTACACGGCGCGCAGAAATTGGAATTTCCTCGCCTGTCTTAGGGTTACGTCCTGGGCGTTCGCGTTTATCTCTTAACTCGAAATTACCAAAACCAGAAAGCTTAACCTGCTCCCCTGCAATAAGCGCTTGGCTAATCTCGTCGAAGAACAACTCGACCATTTGTTTTGCTTCACGGCGATTTAAGCTGGTTAACTCACTTAAATGATCAGCCATGTCTGCTTTAGTTAATGCTGTCATGAGGCCCTCAATGTCGCTTGATAAGTGTTTTCCAACACTTGGATTATATTGTCCATACCAGATTTAATTTCAGCATCTTCAAGCGTACGTGAAGGATGTTGCCATAATAATGCAAACGCCAATGAGCGCTTACCTTCTTCGACACCCTGCCCCGTATACACATCGAATAACCATGTAGAGTCTAAAAGCTCTCCACCAGTTTTTTCGATTAACTGCTGAATATCTCTAACATTTATATTATCAGAGATTAAAAGCGCAATATCACGTCTAATCGAAGGAAAACGTGATAATTCTGTAAAATTAGATACATAAGATTGCAAAACGGCTGTTTGATTAAGTTCAGCAACCCAAGTTGTGCTTAAATCTAGCTCATTTTCTAAAGATGGATGCAGACGGCCTAAATAACCAATTGGTTGCCCATCAACTAAAATTTCAGCAGACTGCCCTGGATGCAACCATGCACGCTCTGAACGTACATATTCAACTTTGACACGACCAGCAGCTAAAATCTCTTCAATTTCTCCTTTGAAGTCGAAGAAATCCATTGGCTGAGGCTTAACATGCCAAGATTCAGATTGTTGTGAACCTACTGCAACCAAAGCTAAAGTTGGAATCTGTTTTAGATCTTCAATACTTTTAGCATTTTGATAATCAAAACGAAGTCCTAATTCAAAGAAACGAACACGACTTTGTTGACGATTGAGATTATATTGTACGCAAGGGATTAAACTTGAAAGTAGAGTACTACGCATTGCAGCCAAATCACTTGAAATTGGATTTGCTAGCATTAACGGATTTACTTGCGGGTTCAATTGCTTTTCAAGTTTTGCATCAGCAAAGCTAAAACTAATTGCTTCTTGATAACCTAAAGTCACGATAGTTTGGCGTAACTCTGCAATTTCAAATCGGTCTTGATATTTAGCTAATTGAACATCCATGCATGGTAAGCTAATTTGGATATTGTCATAACCATCAATACGTGCCACTTCTTCAATTAAATCTTGATAAATAACCATGTCATAGCGATGTGATGGAGGTACTACATTCCACTCACCTTCAGCTTTAACAGTTACTTCACACCCTAGTCGAGTTAAAGCATCTGCAATGAAATCAGCCGTCAATTGATATCCCAACAATTGGTCTACCTGAGCTTGTTTCAGTTCAATTGCTTCACGCTTTGGTAAAATTTCAGTTTTTTCAGCCACAGTAATTGGACCAAATTCACCACCTGCCAACTCTTGAATAAGCTGCGAAGCACGGTTCATGGCAATTAACGGCAACTCAAAATCTACACCACGTTCATAACGCTGTGAAGAATCAGTATGCAAGCCAAAACGGCGAGCACGTCCAGCAATAGCAAGTGGCGCGAAGAATGCACTTTCTAGGAAAATGTCAGTTGTGTCATCAGTTACGCTTGATGCTAACCCCCCCATAATTCCGGCAATTGCCAAAGCTTTCTGGTCATCAGCAATCACCATTATATCTTCTTGCAACTCAACTTCTTGATCATTAAGAAGTTGTAGTTTTTCTTGTGGCTGAGCTTGACGCACATGTACAGTTCCTTCGATTTTAGCTAAATCGAAAGCATGCATTGGCTGACCCAGTTCCATAAGGACATAGTTCGTCACATCAACCAAAATACTGTGCGTGCGAATTCCTGAACGAGCTAAAGCCTGCTCCATCCACTCAGGAGTAGCAGCTTTTACATTAACGTTTTTAATTACACGTCCTAAATAGCGTGGAGCACCTTCAGTGCTGATCACTACTTTCTTCTCATCAGCAATTGTCGCGTCAACTGATTTAATATCAGGTTCATTCATTTGCAGTTGGTTAATTACTGCAATCTCACGAGCGATACCACGGATACTGAAACAGTCACCACGGTTTGGTGTAATACTGATATCGATGACGTTATCATCGAGTTTTAAGTATTCACGGATGTTTATCCCTACTGGAGCATCGGCAGGTAACTCAAGCAAACCATCGATTTTATCTTCAAGATCAATTTCAGAAGCACCACAAAGCATGCCTTGTGACTCAACTCCACGAAGTTTACCTTTTTTGATTTTGAAATCACCTGGTAATACAGCACCAATCGTTGCAACTGGAGCTTTCATGCCAGCACGAACATTCGGTGCCCCACAAACAATTTGTAAAGGCTCGCCCGAACCAATATTAACTGTCGTTACACGCAAACGATCTGCATCTGGATGCTGCTCAACTGTTAAAACTTCGCCGACCACGACGCCAGTAAATGGCTTAGCAACAGGTGCAAGTTCATCAACTTCAAGACCAAGCATAGTTAACTGATCAGACAATGTCTCACTATCAATTGCCGGGTTAACCCATGTGCGTAGCCAATTTTCGCTAATCTTCATCTTTATAAACCTTTTTTAATCCTGAAAAAATGTTAGGCAAATTGGCGTAAGAAACGCACATCATTTTGATAGAACATACGCAAATCATTAATGCCATAACGCAACATTGCAAAACGCTCTACCCCTAAACCAAAAGCAAAGCCTTTGTATTTATCAGGATCAATACCCGCAGCACGCAATACATTTGGATGTACCATGCCACAGCCTAAAACTTCTAACCAACGTCCACGCTCATCCATGATATCTACTTCTGCACTAGGCTCTGTAAATGGGAAATATGAAGGACGGAAACGTACTTTTAAATCTTTCTCAAAAAATTCATTCAGTAGGTTAATCAATAAACCTTTTAATTCAGCAAAGCTTGTGTTCTCAGCAACATATAAGCCTTCGATCTGGTGGAACATTGGTGAATGCGTTTGATCCGAATCACAACGGTAAACACGGCCAGGGCATACTATACGAATTGGCGGCTCACCCGTCTCCATTGTACGAATCTGTACCCCAGAGGTATGCGTACGTAGCAAGTGAGTAGCATCAAAGTAGAAAGTATCGTGCATAGCACGTGCCGGATGGTGACCAGGAATATTTAATGCTTCGAAATTGTGATAGTCATCTTCAACTTCTGGACCGGTTGCTACTGTAAAACCAGCTTTAGTGAAGAACTGACAAATTCGCTCTTGTACCTGAGTAACAGGATGAACTGTACCAATACGTTGACCACGGCCCGGCAATGTAATATCAATCGTTTCACTTGCTAGCTTTTGTGCAAGTGCTGCCTGTTGTAGTGCCGCTTGACGCTCTGTTAATGCAGTATTAATTGTTTCTCGAACAGCATGAATCGCAGCACCTTGTACTTTGCGTTCTTCAGGGTCCATTTTCCCTAATGCTTTCGATTGTTCTGCAAGCTGGCTTTTTTTCCCTGTAAATTGCACACGCACCTGATCAAGTGCAACAAGGTCTTGAGCTGCTGCAATGGCAGCAAGCGCTTCTGTGGTCAGGGCTTCCAGTGACATATTAACTCTCAAAGCAACAAATTTAAAAAATATAATAAAACACTGCATTCTAACAGTTTTTCATCGAATTGATGAAGTTTATCCATCATGAAAAATGTATTAGGCAACAAAAAGATAAAACGTATAAGATAGTAGCATCGTCAATGAGATCAACTATTATGGCGCTTAATCAGATTTGGAAACAACAACTTACGCTTGTGACATATGGTAATGAATACCTTCGTCAGAATTTAAGCTTTAACCAATGGCGACAACATCATATTTTCGACCATCATAGTTTTCAGTTTCGTGACTTAACTTCTCAACATTTGTTGGCCCAACACTTTCAAGTCTGGCTAGAAGCATTAAAAAAACAAGGCACCTCAAAACTCAGCTTACATTTATCAAGCCTTCTCAATGAAGAGCAAAATCCAAACGGTAATGTCGAGCTCTTACCTTATACTCATTTTATCGTGAGCCATCAGAATGATAAGAAATTTGCTTGGATTTTTGGCCATGAGCTTGCCGAATGGTATAACAATGATAATGAGTTTGAAGCCCCTGCCTCACAAACCTGTGAGCTTCGTTTAGAAACTTTCTGGCGTTTTGAACTCAATGAAAAATTATCAAAAAAAATTGAAGCTGATTTAAAAAATCCGCCATGGCAAGAAATAGCTGATTTTATGGATAGTGAATTATTTCGTAGTAAATATGCAGCAGGCTTTGAGGAGCCAGAACTTCAAAATGCACTTTTTGATGGTACAAATATTAAAAGCTTAGAGCCAAAACTTGCATTAATTCCCGAGAGCTATCCCGCAGATTATGCCCATCAACTTTTATATCGTACTCAAGCATTAGCTGATTATTTAGAACAAAAGAAACGCCTTGCAAATGATCCTTTGGGAGAAGAACTAGACCAAGAGCAACTCATCAATTTAAGAAACTTTACACAAAAAACTGATGATTTGTTTGCCAAGCTTATTGTAAAAGTTGCCAACCATTTTCAGACAGCTCAGATGGTGCCTGTAGTTAAGTCATCTCCATTTGAGCAATCAAATGAAAATCCACAGCATCTCAAGTCTCAGCACCATAAAGGCACTAGTTCAGGCGTTATTAAACTGGTTATTCTAACGATTATTATTTGTGCTTTGGCTTATTATTTTGGCCTTTAGATAAATAATAAAAAAGACCGCTAAAAAGCGGTCTTTCTTTGAATCTCTAAGCTTATGCAGCTAATGCGCCTTTAGCTTTTTCAGCTAAAGCAGCAAATGCTACTGCATCATGCATAGCGATGTCAGCTAATACGCGACGGTCGATGATCACTTGAGCTTTTTTCAAGCCATCGATCATACGGCTGTAAGACAAACCGTTTTGACGAGCACCAGCATTGATACGCGCAATCCATAGAGCACGGAATTGACGTTTCTTTTGACGGCGGTCACGGTAAGCGTATTGACCAGCTTTGATTACCGCTTGGAACGCTACGCGGTAAACGCGTGAACGAGCACCGTAGTAACCTTTAGCGCGAGCAAGAATTTTTTTGTGACGACGATGAGCCACTACACCACGTTTTACACGAGCCATTTATAATCTCCTTAGATGTATGGGCACATACGACGAACTGAATTCATGTCAGAAACATGAACCATTACACAGCCGCGTAATTGACGGATACGTTTAGCAGATTTTTTGGTCAAAATGTGGCGCTTGAATGCTTGTTTGCGCTTAAAACCGTTTGCAGTCGCTTTGAAGCGTTTAGCTGCACCACGGCGAGTTTTTAACTTAGCCATAGTAACCTCTTTTAGGCACCTGTTCGGCGCGATTGCACCATTGCAAAATCGACCTGCAGGTAAGGAAGCGCGTATTTTATAGCATGCTGACTAAAATTAAAACTATTAGTTACTGTTTTTATGAGTGCAGGAAAGACTTTTCCAAATTCAACCGTGCCAACAATATCAATAATAAATAAAGCACCTGTGCTTTTTTCCATTTATAATACGATCAAATTATCAACATACGATATTCCTAATGCAGAAACATGATGCATTTGCTGCCTTACGCTACAGAGATTTCTCAATTGTTACGATTAATCAATTTTGCTTAACTTTAGCAATTCTGATTCAAGAAATTATTGTTGCTTACTCACTCTATCAAATCACCAAAGATCCTCTGACTCTAGGTTTAATAGGACTTGCAGAAGCCATTCCTTTTATTGCTCTTTCTCTTTGGGGTGGCTATTTTGCAGATCGGTTTAATAAACAGATTATTATGAAAATCTGTTTATTTTTCTCGGTTCCTCTTCCTTTAGTACTATGGTCGCTGTTCCATCTGCATGGTCTAGGTCATATCAGCGTAAATTTCCTTTCATGGGGTATTTATGCTGTTATTTTTGGTTTGGGTACAATTCGTGGCTTTTACAATCCTTCTGCAACGTCTTTAAAACCATTTTTGATACCTCGTGAACTGTATGCAAATGGTGCAACATGGACGACAATCGGTTGGCAAAGTGGTGTAATTATCGGGCCAATGCTTGGTGGTTTCATGCTTGCCTATTTAGGCCGAGAAACAAGCTTATTTAGTGTTGCGGTTTTACTTGCTATTTGTTTTATCTTAATTAACCTATTGCATAAGCGTACTTTCCCTAAAATTGAAACTGCTAATGTTTTAGAAAGTTTAGGAGATGGTTTCCGTTTTATCTGGAAAACTAAAATTGTTCTTTGGGCAATTTCTCTTGATTTAGCTTCTGTTTTATTTGGTGGAGTCATCGCATTATTACCAATTTTTGCAGAAGATATCTTAAAAGTCGGCCCAGAAGGACTGGGATATTTGCGTGCGGCACCCTCTATTGGAGCGCTCGTCACTATGATTGCTTTGACTCGCTTCCCACCAACTCAGCATGCATGGCGTAACATGCTACTTGCTGTTGCAGGATTTGGTGTTTTCACGATTCTTTTCGCGTTCTCAAATAACATGTGGTTATCACTATTTGCGTTGGCTATGACAGGTGCTTGTGACAGCATTTCAGTTGTGGTTAGACAAACCATTTTGCAAATTTTTCCGCCAGAAAATATGCGTGGACGCGTTGCTGCCGTAAACGGGATGTTCGTCTCATCAAGTAATGAGCTTGGTGCATTTGAGTCAGGGTTGGCAGCTAAATATTTAGGAACGATTGCAGCGACCATTTTTGGTGGTTGTATGACACTTGCAGTGGTCACCTTCTGTTGGCTAAAAACCAATGATCTATTTAAAGTCGATATTACTAAAAGCTCAGAAGACTAATTAAATCGTTTTAATAGAAGCATCTTCGGATGCTTTTATCTTAAATAAAATCTGCAATCACCCAATAAATAAAAATATAGCGTCCTGCTTTAGCAATCAAAACTATAATTAAAAAACGCCAAAAATTTTCTTTGAATAAGCCCGCAACTAAAGTAATTGGGTCACCAATCACAGGTGTCCAACTTAGAAGCAGCGAATAAAACCCATACTTATGATAAAAACGCTGAGCTTGTTCTAAGCGTTTTTCAGAAACTGGGAACCACTTTTTGTGTTTAAACTTCTCTATTTTTAAACCAAGCCACCAGTTAACACACGAGCCCAGTACATTTCCGAAAGTGGCAATAGAAATGAGAAGAAAAGCTGAGTGTTCTTTTTTTAATAATAAGGTAGCGAGCACAGCTTCTGATTGTAACGGTAATAATGTGGCCGCCCCAAAAGCACTTAAAAAAAGCAAAAAGTAACTCAGCATAACTCATCAAACCAAATGACTTTTTGCTTTAAACATTTATTAAATCCACGCAAAAATCAAGCTACTTTAATAGACAATGCTTTTTGAATCGCAGGACGTGCCGTTAAGCGAACAATGTATTCTTGGACATAAGGGTAATCCTCTAATTGGATACCCTGCCATTCATAGCGCAAGATCCAAGGTAAAATCGCCATATCAGCAATCGAGTATTCACCTGCAACAAATTTCTGACCAATGAGCTGTTTATTCAAAACGCCATATAAACGTTTAGTCTCATTTACATAGCGGTCTATAGCGTATGGAATTTTTTCTGGTGCAAAGCGGTTAAAATGATGATTCTGCCCAAGCATAGGTCCTAGTCCACCCATTTGCCACATGAGCCATTGTTCAACTTCAACTCGCTCTTGCTCATCTGCTGGATAAAATAATCCAGTTTTCCGACCTAAATATTGCAAAATAGCGCCTGATTCAAATATCGAAATTGGCTCACCACGTGGTCCATCTTGGTCAACAATTGCCGGAATTTTATTATTTGGAGAAATTCTCAGAAAGTCTGGTTGAAATTGATCATTTTCTAAAATATTGATGGGGTAAAGAGTATAATCCAGTCCCATTTCTTCTAAGGCAATTGTGATTTTATGTCCATTGGGAGTTCCCCAATAATAGAGATCAATCATTCTATTTCCTATTCATCGTTATCATGACTGCATCTTGCGTTATAGCATGTTTTAAGAGAAACGATGAGGTTTCCAACACTAAAAAATACATAAAATTCAAGAATTGAATTTCTTTTAAAAGATATCGCAATTGTCTTAAAGAAAACTGAACAAAGAAAATTTAATCATCTTTTTTATTATGATAAGGATATAAAAAAGCACTGCTTTTGCAGTGCTTTTTTTGAGTATTACTTTTTCTTTTTCGGTCCAAGTAACATACCCATTTGACGGCCTTCCATTTTAGGTGCTTGTTCCACAACCCCAAACTCAGCGACATCTGCTTCAATTTTTTGTAATTGAGCTAAGCCAAGTTGTTGGTGAGCCATTTCACGACCACGGAAACGTAAAGTGATTTTCACTTTGTTTCCTTCTTCAAGGAATTTCAAAATAGCACGAAGCTTAACTTGATAATCACCAACATCAGTTGCAGGGCGCAGTTTGATTTCCTTCACTTGCACTTGATGCTGTTTTTTCTTCGCATCTTTTTGCTTCTGCTTAAGGTCAAACAAGTGCTTGTTGTAATCCATAATTTTACAAACAGGCGGCTCGGCGTTTGCAACGATCTCAACTAGGTCAAGATCTGCCTCTTCAGCAGCGCGCAGTGCTTCATTTAATGAAACAATTCCTTTTTGCTCACCATCAGCACCAACGAGGCGTACTTCTTTTGCACGGATCTCGTCGTTAATTGCTGGACGGTTGCTTTTTGCACCTTGTTGTTGGTTACGGTCAGGCTGTTTAATCTTTCTTACTCCACAATATACCGGCCACGTTCGGCGACGGCAGACTTCACTAAGTCAATGAATGCATCTACTGACATAGTACCTAAATTTTTTCCTGAGCGGGTACGCACATTCACTGTACCTTCTTCAACTTCTCGATCACCAAGAACTAATAGGTAAGGAATACGCTCTAGAGTACGCTCACGAATCTTAAATCCGATTTTTTCATTTCTCAAGTCAGAAATAGCACGAAGGCCATTTTCTTTGAGTTTTGCTACGACTTTCTCACAAGCTTCAGCTTGAGAGTCCGTAATATTCATGACACATGCTTGTAACGGCGACAACCAAGGTGGCATGAAACCAGCGTAGTGTTCAATTAGTATACCAATAAAACGCTCAAAACTGCCAAGAATTGCACGATGCAACATCACAGGCTGATCACGATCATTGTCTTCAGTCACGTAAGACGCATCTAAACGTTCTGGTAAGTTGAAGTCACACTGAATAGTACCACACTGCCATACACGTCCGAGACAGTCTTTCAATGAGAATTCAATTTTCGGACCGTAGAACGCGCCTTCACCAGGTTGTAATTCCCATTCGAGACCCGCTGCATCTAAAGCATCTGCTAAAGATTTTTCAGCCATATCCCAAAGTGCATCATCACCCACACGTTTTTCTGGACGTGTAGAAAGTTTCATTTGCACTTCTTCAAAGCCAAAATCTTTATAAACTTCTAAAGTCAGCTTAATAAAGTCAGCAACTTCTTGACCGATCTGTTCTTTAGTACAGAAGATGTGTGCATCATCTTGTGTAAAGCCACGTACACGCATAATGCCGTGTAAAGAACCTGATGGTTCGTTACGATGACAAGAACCAAACTCTGCTAAACGAATCGGTAGATCACGGTAAGACTTCAAACCTTGGTTGAAAACTTGCACGTGACATGGGCAGTTCATTGGTTTAACGGCATAGTTACGATTTTCAGAATGAGTCGTAAACATGTTGTCAGCATAGTTCGCCGCATGACCTGACTTTTCCCACAATGTAAAATCTACGATTTGTGGTGTCTTAATCTCAAGGTAACCATTGTCTTGCTGAACTTTACGCATGTATTGTTCAAGTACTTGGTAAATAGTCCAGCCATTTGGATGCCAGAACACCATACCCGGTGCTTCTTCTTGCATATGGAACAAGTCTAAAGCTTTACCAATTTTACGATGGTCACGCTTTTCAGCTTCTTCGATACGTTTGATGTATGCAGCGAGCTGTTTTTTGTCTGCCCAAGCTGTACCATAAATACGTTGAAGCTGTTCGTTCTTCGCATCACCACGCCAGTATGCACCAGAGATTTTAGTGAGCTTGAACGATTTTAAGAATTTGGTATTCGGTACGTGTGGACCACGACACATATCCAAATAATCTTGATGGTAGTACAAGCCCATTTGTGTTTCTTCAGGCATGTCTGCAATCAAGCGTAATTTATATTCTTCACCACGCGCAGTAAATTCAGCAATAACTTCATCACGTGGTGTCATTTTTTTAACGACATCGTAATCTTGATCGATGAGCTTTTTCATCCGCTCTTCGATAGCTGCCATATCATCCAAGGTAAAAGGACGTGGCATCCAGATGTCGTAGTAAAAACCTTCTTCAATGACTGGACCAATCACCATCTTGGCTTCCGGGAAAAGCTGTTTAACAGCATGCCCTACAAGGTGTGCACAAGAATGGCGAATAATTTCAAGACCTTCCTCATCTTTTGGAGTGATAATTTGTAAGGTCGAATCTTCGGTAATTAAGTCACATGCATCAACTAAGCGATCATTTACACGGCCAGCAACAGTATTTTTTGCTAGACCAGGCCCAATACTTTGGGCAACTTCCATAACAGATACAGCGTGATCAAAACTCTTTTGATCGCCATTTGGCAATGTGATAATTGGCATAAAAAAATCCTTAAGGAGTGATGCCCTATACGAAGGAGCATTTCACCGCGAGATTATGATCGAGGCGAACCTCAAAATATAAAAACGGTGTAAATCAAAGTTAAAAAACCTGAAAGATTTTACACTTGTTCAAGCAATGTGAAAACCTTTGAGTCCATAAAATCATAAATACATTTTGCTTATCGCGTAAACAGCAATAAATGACTTAAAAATATATTGAGATGATTTTTAAACATGTTTAACACAAGTGGTTTAAGATGAAGAAAATAGCATTTCTGCTCATTTTTTGACTGGAGGGTATCGCCTTTAAGACTAAAGCATAGATGCTTTGATTAATATTACATCATATGTTCAAAGAATGAATTAAAAATAGAACACGGAGTTGTTTCACATGGTTAGTGCTTATGATGAGTTACCACGCACACCCGCAAATTTTGTTGCGTTATCACCTCTACGCTACCTAGAGCGTGCGGCTTATATTTACCCAGATCAAGCTTCAATTATTCATGGTAAGCGCCAAATTTCATGGAAAGAAACTTATCAGCGCTGCTGTCAATTTGCATCTCAGCTCAAGCAACTGGGAATTGAGAAAAATGATACGGTATCCGTTTTATTGCCAAATATTCCAGCCATGATTGAAGCGCATTTTGCAGTTCCTATGGCTGGGGCGGGACTTAATACCCTCAATACACGTTTAGATGCAAAAACAATCGCTTTCATGTTGGAACATGCTGAAAGTAAAGTGCTGTTGGTTGATCCTGAATTTGTGAATTTGGCAAGAGAGGCTCTCTCACTTATTCCTAATCAACACATTATTGTAATTGATGTAGCTGATACCGAATATGAAGGCGAAAATCAGTTTTTGGGTTCCTTTGAATATGAAGAATGGATCGCTCAAGGTGACATTAACTTCTCTTGGCATTTACCAGAAGATGAATGGGATGCGATTAGCTTAAATTACACATCTGGAACTACAGGTAATCCTAAAGGTGTGGTCTATCATCATCGCGGGGCTTATCTTAATGCTGCAAGCAATATCTTGGCTTGTGGAATGAAACCGCGTGCTGTGTATTTATGGACACTGCCGCTCTTTCATTGTAATGGCTGGGGTTTTGCATGGAGCATAGCAGCAAGTGGTGGAACTAATATTTGTTTACGCAAAGTCGATCCTGAATTAGTCATGCAATTGATTGCAGAACACAAAGTTGATTATTTCTGTGGTGCGCCTATTGTTCTTTCAATGATTCTTAACTTACCTAAAGAAAAACAAACCAGCTTTGATCACCATGTTGAAGTCATGGTTGCTGGGGCAGCTCCCCCTGTTGCCATTATTGAAGGGATGCGGAACATGGGAATTAACGTAAACCATGTATATGGCTTAACAGAAACGTATGGACCTTCTGCTCTATGTGCTTCGCAATCTGGATGGAATGAGCTATCAATTGCTGAACAAGCCCAGCTTCATTCGCGCCAAGGCGTACCCTACCCATTACAAGATAGTATGCGTGTGTTAGATCCCGAGACTATGGAACCTGTGCCTAATGATGGTCAAACCATGGGAGAAATTATGTTCCGTGGCAATATTGTCATGAAAGGCTATTTAAAGAACCCTAAAGCAACTCAAGAAGCATTTGCAGGTGGATGGTTCCATACGGGAGACTTGGCTGTTTGCCACCCAGATGGTTATGCAAAAATTACTGATCGTTCGAAGGACATCATTATTTCTGGTGGAGAAAATATTTCATCTTTAGAAGTAGAAGACGTTTTATATAAACATCCTGCTGTATTAACTGCTGCGGTAGTTGCTAAACCTGATGCCCGTTGGCAAGAAGTACCCTGCGCGTTTATTGAGTTAAAGATGGGTACTACAGCAACACCTGAAGAGATTATTGCACATTGCCAAAAAGAGTTAGCGCGCTTTAAAGTGCCTAAAGATGTAGTTATTACTGAAATTCCAAAGACATCGACAGGTAAATTACAGAAATTCATTTTGCGCGAATGGGCAAAAGAACGAGCTGAAAATATATAAATAAAAAAAGCGACGCCTTGAGCGTCGCTTTTTACTATTGAAGAGCAATTAGCCTTGATCAGACAATAAGGCAATTTGCTGCACATAGTTAACAAATTTACCTTTTGATGCCTCAAGCTCTGCTTCACTCACTTCTTGAGTCTTATCACGCTTGATTCTCAACACATGCTGACGCAATGTGTGACGTTCCGATGCATTATAAATTTTGCTAAATTCATTAATTGCAGGGTCGCCTTGTTCGATCATACGATCAACCCAACGCATCAATTGAGCCTGCTTTTTTGCGCCTTGCTGCGGAGTTAGATAAGACAAAATAACGGTCTCATCTTCATTGCGCAATAATTTACCAATACGTTGAAACTGACGACGACGAGCTTCAAAAGAACTAATGTTCTGTACTTCCATTAACGCATCAATTAAACGTTCATCTACTGGGAGTTTTTGAATCTGTTTAATAGAAAGTTGTGCTAACTGCTCGCCTAAAGCAGCCATACGTTGAACTGCTTTTTTCTGTTCTGTCTTACTTGCACGTCCTTCTAAAGAGCCAAAATCTTCTTCAGTATAACGTTGGGGACGACGTGCCACGATTAATCTGCCTCATAAAATTTTGCGGCGAATAACGCCTGTACTTCATTTAATGCCTGCTCTTCGTCGGTACCATCAATGACCAATCGTAAAGTGGTCCCTTTACCTGCACCTAACATCAGCAAAGACATAATATTTTTTGCATCTACTAAATGATCGCCTTTTCCAATTTGGATTGACGAACGAAATTTTGTAGTGACCTCTATCAGTTTTCCTGATGCACGAGCATGTAAACCGAGTTTATTAATTACATCAACAGTTGTGTCTATCATGACCAGTGCTTCATTTCTCTGTGTAAGACCTGAACAGACCATTCTGCCTCAAGTGCTTGTTTTAGTCTATCTACGATATAAACGGAACGATGTTGACCACCAGTACAACCAATAGAAATCGTCATATAGTGACGATGTCCTTCAGCAAATGCTGGAAGCCATTTTTTTAAGAAGTGAAGAATATCATCAAACATTTCGTTTGCTTGCGGACTTGCTTCTAAAAATTGTCTTACTGGCTCATCCAAACCAGAAAAACGTCTCAATTCTAAATCCCAATGCGGATTTGGTAAATGCCGTACATCAAAAACATAATCAGCATCTAAAGGAATGCCATGTTTATATCCAAATGACTGCAATATCACGATGAGCTTATCTGACTGCCCCAATTTAGACAGTAAAATATGCTTTAAATCATGAACACTTTTATCCGTTGTATCAATATGAACCGTAGCGCGGAACTGAATTGGCAGCAGTAACTGCTTTTCTTCATGAATACATTGCAACAGACTTTTAAAACGATTGGCCAATGGATGCGGACGACGCGATGCACTAAAACGTGCGATCAAATCCTGATCTTGCGTAGTCAGATAAATCACATCAACTGTGCCATGTTTTTGTAGTTGCTCAAAAACATGATCGAACTCTTGCATATCTGCACGAGTGCTTCGAACATCCACACCTAATGCCAACTGCTCTAGATTATTTTCATGATCTAGCTTTGCCACAATTTCGGGCAGCAATGCCAAAGGCAAATTATCAATACAGTAATAACCCAAATCTTCTAACACTTGGAGAGCCGAAGATTTTCCTGAACCAGACTGTCCTGTCACGATAAGTATACGCTTCATGGCATGGCTGTCCTTTGATCTGTTTATTAGGGTGTAAAGGCAACTTCTAAATTATCAATCAAACGTGTTGCACCTAATTTTGCCGCGACAAACAACACAATATCACGATCAAACTGAGTAGCAGGTAACAGATTTGATTGACGAGCTTCGACATAATCCACAACAAAGCCATTATCTGTCAACTGAGTTTTAATATCTTCTAAAACTTGTTGTAGATCTTTACCTTGATGTAACTGCTGTTCAGCTTGCTTTAAACTTTGATAAATAACTGGAGCGACTTGACGTTGTTCTGGGCTTAAATAACCATTTCTTGAGCTAAGGGCCAAACCATCTGCTGCACGAACAATTGGCACACCAATGACTTCTAGCGGGATATTTAAATCTTGTACAAACTGGCGAATCACTGCTAACTGTTGGTAATCTTTTTGACCAAAGAAAGCATAGTTAGGTTGCACAATATTAAAGAGTTTGGTGACCACCAAAGCTACGCCATCAAAATGACCTGGACGCGAGCTACCACATAAAGTATCAGTAATTTGGCTGACACTTATGTTGGTTAAACGAGGCTGAGTACCGTACATTTGCTCAACCGATGGCGCAAAAATAATGTCACAACCAACATCGGCTAATAAACGACTATCTTGTTCTAAAGTACGAGGATAGTTATCAAAATCTTCACCCGGTCCAAATTGGGTTGGATTTACGAAGATACTAACAACCACAACATCACATAACTTTTTCGCTTCACGAACAAGTGTGAGATGTCCTTCATGTAGATTTCCCATGGTTGGAACAAAACCAATAATTTTACGCGCAGCTCTAGCAGGATTTAAAGAAGCTGCAAGACCTTGTATGGTGGTTTCTGTTTTCATGAATTACAGCTCAACGTGGAAAGTATGTTCTTTGGCTGGAAATGACTGGTCCTGCACAGCAGCATGAAAAGCTTTAAAAGCGTCTAAGATTGCTGTTTCGCCAGATTGTTCTTTCATAAAGTTACGGACAAAACGCGCAACTCGACCAAAAGTTAAGCCCAACATATCCTGTACTACAAGTACCTGACCATCAGTCGCATTACCCGCACCAATACCAATCACAGGTGTATTTGGAAATAGTTCAGCAATTTCTTGTCCCAACTGAGCAGGAACACATTCAAGCAATAGAACTGCTGCGCCAGCTTCAACCACTGCCGTACAGTCAGCAATAAGTTGATCAGCTGCTTCACGTGTTTTAGCTTGTAATTTGTAACCACCAAATACGTGTACAGATTGAGGAGTTAAACCTAAATGTACGCACACAGGTACACCATTACGAGTTAACACTTGTACAGTTTCACTTAGCCAAGCGCCGCCTTCGATTTTGATCATCTGGGCACCAGCTTGCATAACTGTTCTTGCGTTTTGCAAAGCATCATTTAAAGTGGCATAACTCATAAATGGTAAGTCAGTCATAATCAAAGCATGCTGGTTACCGCGACGCACTGCCGCCGTATGATAAGCCATGTCCTCAACAGTTACAGGTAAAGTTGAGTCACGACCTTGAATTGCCATTCCAAGAGAATCACCAATTAAGATTGTATCAATTTCAGCAAGTTCCATTGCTTTTGCCATACTCGCATCGTAACAAGTTAGACAAGAGAACTTACGTCCTTCGGCTTTAAATTTTCTTAAGTCACTTAGACTAATCATGATGGTATCCTCTACAGGAGTTTGCAGAACGTAATAAGTCAGGCTTTAAGCCCAAGACTCATCAGCAAGTACAGTCAGCGTAGGCTGCTGTATGAGTTCTAAATTTTTAAGTGGCTGATCATTAATATGTAAATCAGCGTCTAAATCTAATAAAGGAATTACAACGAAATCTCGCTCTAGAATTCCAATGTGTGGCACAGTTAAGCGCTCATTTTGAATTTTTTCATCACCATATATAAGCAAATCTAGATCTAAAGTACGCTCTCCCCAACGACGAAGACGTACACGACCAGCTTCTTGCTCAAATCGTTGTAACTGGTCTAACAAATCTAAAGGAGTGAGATCCGTATTTAGCTCTGCAACTGCATTTAAATAATTTGGTTGATCTTGAGGCCCCATAGGTGGACTTTGATAAAGTTTAGAAACTTTCACTCCACCTAAAGTTTTAAGCTTAGCAATGGCTTCAGATAAGATTTGGCGCGAATCACCCAAATTACTTCCTAAGCCAATATAGGTCTTCGTTGTCATTGCGTTGGCCCAAAAATAACTTGGCTTAAATCGCGTTGTACACGCTTACGCTTCAAAATCGGATGGTCGCTCATCACTCCAGCTTCTGAAGCAGAGGCTTTTTCAACGAAACGACCCATCGATTGCTCTTGTCGAGCACGTTCTTTTTTCCCACGACGGCTGCGTGGTTCAGGAATATCAACCAAAGGTTCGATTTCTGTCTCAACTTTATTGTTTTCAACAGGTTCAGCAACGGCTTTACGACGGTTTCTAGCCTTCTGACGATTGTACTGGCTAATTGCAGCTTCTTTTTCGTCATTCGACATTTCTTGGTACGCTTCCCACCAGCTTCCCATTCCCTGTGTTGTGTCATCACCTGACTTTTCACGAAGTAACAAGAAGTCAAAACCTGCACGGAAACGCGCATGTCCAGCCAATGCTTCAATTTGCTGTGGTTTCGGATTAAGCAAACGGGTCTGCATTTCCCAAACTTCACGAATAAAAGTTTCTGCAAAACGAGGAATCACAGTGCGGGTTGCCTGACGTTTTAAGACATCTAAACCAGCTTGTGCACGCGCTTCAGCTGGTACCACACCTTTAGATAAATAAAATTCACAACGCTCTAAAAATGGTTGCCACAATAAGACTGCATAGAAAAATGCAGGGTTAATTGTTTTACCCACTTGAATACGCTGATCTGTATTCTTTGCTGCTCTTAAAATAAATGGAGTGAGGTTAGGCTGAATATCGGCAAAGAGTTGTTTCCAAACACCAAACTCAATCAACATTGGCAAAACACGCGCCAAATGTCCCATTGTAAAGAGCTTCTGAGATTCATCATATAAACGATGCGGAGAAACATCACGTAATAATTGCGTCATCTCTGCATCAAATATATCGAGAATATCTGAATCAATTTTAAAATTTAACTTCGCTGCAAAACGTAAAGTCCGCAGCATACGCACAGGGTCTTCTTCAAAGCGCTGTGCCGGATCGCCCAATAAACGTAGAGTTTTATTTTTTACATCGTCAATTGCTTTGCAGAAATCAAGCACAACACTCTTACGCGGTTGGTAATATAGCGTATTGATTGAAAAGTCACGGCGAGCAAAGTCTTGTTCGATGGTTCCCCAGTTATTGTCACGTAAAATCATGCCTGAAGCACTAGTGACTGCTTTTTTTGGAGGAGCACGGAAAGTTGCAACTTCAATAAGCTCACGCCCTGAATAGACATGTGCTAATTCAAATCGACGGCCAATGATTCGACAACGTCGACCAAAAACTTCTTTAATCTGGGAAGGTGTTGCATTAGTGACTGCATCGAAATCTTTAGGATTAAGCCCTAGCATTAAATCACGGACACCACCCCCAACAATATAAGCTTCATAGCCAGCTTTAGTCAGGCTATCGATCACATCTAAAATCGAAGAAGGAAGTTGGGCTGTGGACAAACCACATTTTGACGCTCGCAAGGTTTGCAAAAGACGCTGTCTCCTACGTCAGGACGTAAATAACAAGTTGTCGCTAATCATAGCTCTAACGCACACAAAGGGCAATTTGATTCTCTGTAGTTTGCGCATGAAATGATAATTGACAGACAGATGATTTATAAAGTCAAACGCGTTTTATTCTTTTCAAAAATGGCTGGACCAATGCCCTTTACGTTTTTAAATTCATCAATATTTTTAAAGCCACCATTCTTTTGACGGTATTCTACAATCGCCTGAGCCTTTTTCTCACCAATACCTTTTAGCTTTTGGAGCTCATCAATATTGGCTTGATTCAAGTGTATTTGCCCTGACGAATCAGTCATAACTGAGCTTTTTGGACTATTAGAATGAGAGGCTTGTTGCATGCTCAACTTCTGATCATACATCTGCTGTTTAGCCTTCCACTCCTTAAAATTTTGATCAAAAGATTGAGCCTGAACAAAGGTTGAAGAAATCAGGCTCCAAAATAAAACAATGAAAATGTTGTGCTTATTCTTCCAAAGATTCATGCTGAGCTGCATGTGTTTTTTCCCCTAACTTTAACTGCCGCTTTGCCTGATTCCACAATTCATCCATTTCAAACAAGGTCATGTCCTCTAATGTTCTTTGCTGTTTTTGCGCTTGATCTTCAATAAAAGCAAAACGGCTTCTAAATTTATGTATTGTCGATAAAAGTGATGTTTCACTTGAAATCGCAAGTTTACGTCCAACATTGACTAATGAAAACAGGCAATCTCCAAATTCGTCTTGAATTTCATCAATATTTTGATTTTTTAGGGCCTGCTTAAACTCATCCAACTCTTCTTCTAGTTTTTCATAAGCATCTTCTACCGTTTCGAAATCAAACCCAACCTTAGCTACATTTGCTTGAATTTCTTGTGCCTGTAACAGAGCTGGCCCATGTTTAATTTCATCTAATCTTGATTGCCGCTTGCCTTGTTTTTCTTGTTGCTTAATTTGTTTCCAAAGCTCACTTACTTGTTCGGGTGTTAAAGTATTAAATTGATCTGCCTGAAAAACATGGGGATGACGGCGTATTAACTTTTCACTTATTGCCTCAACAACATCTTGAAAGTTAAAAGCGCCTTGCTCACTAAACATTTGTGATTGAAACACAACTTGCAATAACAAATCGCCTAGTTCATTTCTAATTTCATTAATATCACCTTGACGGATGGCCGCCTCGACTTCATACGCCTCTTCAATCGCATATTTAGTCAGTGACATTGGGGTTTGTTGTTGATCCCACGGACATTTTTCACGTAACTCTTGCATGATTTTAAGCAATTTATCCATGGTAACCCTCAAGTTTAAAAAGTCGGTCAGTCAAACTAAGATTTTAATTTGTTATGATCAAAATCAAAGCGATTAAATCAGTCGCACTATTGTACTGACAAAGAGAAAAAAGATGAGATACAGTATTCTGATTAGTGGTGCCGCTCAAGGTATTGGGGCTGAAATTGCACGCGTATTCTACAAACAAGGATATAAAGTAGGCATTTATGATATTAATGAATCGCTTGCTCAGGAACTAGCAAATGACTTAGGGCCAAATGCCCGTGCCGGCTATCTAGATGTAAGTGACTACAGCCAGTGGCAACACATATTAAAAGAATTTACCGAATGGGCTGGTGAACTTAATATCTTGGTAAATAATGCCGGTATTTTATATTCTGGTGCATTTGAAACAACTGATATTAAAGCTCATCAAAGAACAATAAATATTAATGTAAACGGCGTAATCAATGGCTGTCACGCTGCTCTCCCCTACTTAAAGCAAGCGTCTTTTGCACGCGTTATCAACCTCTCTTCAGCCTCTGCAATTTATGGTCAAGCTGATTTGATTTCTTATTCTGCTAGTAAATTTGCAGTTCGTGGAATTACTGAAGGTTTAGATGTGGAATGGAAAAAATATGGTATTCGCGTTTTAGATGTGATGCCGCTATTTGTACAAACTGCAATGGTTAACAATATGGATGCAGGCACCATTCAGAATATGGGGATAGATTTAACCCCAAATGATATTGCTCAGCAGGTGCTTACGCTTGTAGAGAAAAAGGCTCATTTTTGGACACCTACCCACACTCCAGTGGGTATAAAAACCAAACTGCTTTATCAACTATCAACGTTGAGCCCTCAGTTTCTAAATCGACTCACTAATATTTATTTATCTAGAAAGTAATTTGCAGTAAAAAGGCTGTCATTTGACAGCCTTTTTACTTAATTTATTAAACGCCTTGAATCATGCGTCGAGCACTAATAATTCCAGGTTGCTGCTCTAGGCGAGCCAATAAACGAGAAAGCTGTGCTAAACCTTTAACCTCAATGAGTAACTTCATATTAGCAATACCATCTGCCTCAGAAATTGTATTAACCTGACGAATATTGATTTGGTCAGAGAAAATCACTTGAGTTAAGTCTTTAAGCAGACCACGACGATCATAAGCTTCCACCACAATCTGAACGCTTTGACCACGTGTTGGCTGCATTTCCCAATCAGCTTCAACAGCACGCTCTGGCTCTTGCTTAATCATACGCTGATAGTCAGAACAAATGACTTTATGGATGCTGACACCACGGTTCAAAGTAATATATCCAGCGATTGATTCACCATGCACCGGCTGACAGCACTGAGCAATGTGCAGCTCTACATTATCTAAACCATCAATTAAAATGCCATGTGCTGATAGCGTATGGCTAGCACGCGGATTTAACGTTGGTTTAAGTACTAGTTCAGGCTCATCCTGATCTAGATGCATTTGGCGGTTCACCTGATTAATCAGGGCATGTAAGCTAATATCGCCACTGACCAGATTCACCAAAATGTCGTCGCCAGTCTTCACATTAAAATGTGATGAATAATCGTTTAAGTCGATACTTTTTGGGTGAATCGCAAGACGAGCTAACTCTTTATTAAGCAGTTCTCGGCCTACTTCAAGATTCTTACTACGGTCTTGCTGTCTAAACCAATGACGCAACTTGTCACGTGCACGAGAGGTTTTAATATAACCCAGAGAGTTCACCAACCAGTCACGGTTTGGTTCACGATCTTTTTTAGTTAAAATTTCAACCTGCTCACCCGTTTTTAAAGTATAGGTAAGTGGCACATAACGCTGGTTGACCCGCGCTGCATAACACTTATTCCCTACTTCTGTATGCACATGATAAGCAAAATCTAAAACTGTTGAGCCACGCGGCAATTCCTTAATATCACCATCACGACTGAAAACATAAATCTTCTCAAAGCCTTCAAAGTCTTGTAACTGTTCAAAGCCTTCTGTTTCATCTTCGTTTTGGTGTACCGTCGTTTCATTACGTTCTTGATAGTGTTCTAAAACGGCACGCAATGAATGCAAACGATGGTTAAAGGAATGGTCGGTATTCTTTGACCCTTCTTTATAGTTAAAGTGTGAACATACGCCTAACTCTGCTTCATCATGCATCTCGTGAGTACGAATTTGCACTTCAAGAGATTTGTTTTCAGCAATTACAGCCGTATGCAAAGAACGATAACCATTGGCTTTCGGATTGGTAATATAGTCATCAAACTGATGCGGAATATGACGCCAGATTTGATGTACGATACCTAAAGAGTGGTAGCACTCTGGCACACTATTGACCAACACACGTAAGGCACGAATGTCATAAAGTTGGTCGAAGCTCAGGTTTTTGCTCTTCATTTTTCGATAAATCGAATAAATGTGTTTTGCACGCCCTGTAATTTCAGCTTCAATGCCGTAAGACGCTAACTCATTTTTCAAACGGTCAATGACGAACTGAATATAATGCTCACGCTCTAAACGCTTTTCATTGAGTAATGAAGCAATCTCTTTATAACGATCTGGAGCCAAATAGCGAAACGCTAGATCTTCAAGTTCCCATTTAAGCTGAGCAATACCGAGTCGATGTGCCAACGGCGAATAAATAGTAAGGATTTCACGCGCTACACGTTCTTGGCGTTCACGAGAGGAATTTGCAAGCTCTCGCAAAGAATAAGTACGTTCAGCAAGTTTAATTAAAACAACACGAACATCTTCGGTCACCGAAATCAGCATTTTATAAATGCCGCTTAGATGTTCTCGTTGATTATTATTAAAGTGATCTTCTAACCGTTTATTTTTTTCAATAAGTTCTGAGAGTTTACCCATTGCCAAAGTACCTTTGACAAGGTTGTAAACTTGCTCTCCGAATTTCTGTTTTACTTCTTCTATATCGGTAATGCCTTCACGCACACTACGATAAAGCATTGCTGCTGATAAAGTATCTTCATCTACGTGAAGATGTGCCAGAATATCGGCCATTCCAACGCCTGTAGCAAAAGTATTGGAACGATGATTAACCGTTGAATCTAACTCTTTTTGCAGGGTTAAATGAGCGACTTTTTCAAGTTGTTCAAGCTCCGCCCCATCTAATATTTCACGCACCCGATCCAACCATGAGGCTAAACCGATTTGCGTTTCGGCGGCATGCTCTACAGTCGTTTCCTCTGACAACTCGGTTAGTTGTTCAGGTAACTGTTCACGTACTGTGACCATACCATTCTCCTCAATATGTAACTCATGTTTTTAATCGTTTATCTCTTGAATTTTTTCAAATAGTGCAATGGATTCAACATGTTCGGTATGCGTAAACATGTCCATCACTGCTGCTTTTTTTAACTGGTAACCATATTGGACCAAAACACCCGCATCCCTTGCCAGTGTAGCTGGATTACATGATACATAAACGATTCTTTTTGCTCCAAAATTTGATACATACTGCATAATTTCATATGCACCAGCACGAGGAGGATCAATCAATAATGCATCAAATCCTTGATTTGCCCAAGAATGATGCGAAAAATCTTTTGTTAAATCTTGTGAAAAGAAGGTTGCTTGCACCAAACTATTGCATTTCGCATTAGCTGTTGCTCGCTGCACCATTTCTTCACTCCCTTCAACACCGACAACCTGACCACTCTCACCAACACATCGTGCTAACGGGAGTGAGAAATTGCCCAAACCGCAAAATAGATCAAGTACCTTTTCACCTGGTTGCAACTGAAGCAATTCACATGCCAATTGAACCATCTGTTGATTTACTGTGGCATTGACCTGAGTAAAATCCAATGGCGAAAAAGCAAAATTTACATTAAACCTCTCCAAGGCATAATGTAAACGTAAAGCACCTTGTTCATCATCAATACGATGAATACTTTCCGGACCTTTAGGTTGCAAATACAATTGCCACCCTTTGTGTAACGCAAATTGCTTTAATTGGTTGACATCAAAATTGTTTAATTTTTCTACATGACGAACCAATAAAGAAACTTCATGATCACCTTTTGCTAATTCTACATGACCAATATGTGCTTTGCCTTTTAGACTTTGGAGTAAAGTGCGTAACTCAGGCAGACTATTTGATAAGTTTTTATCCAAAACACTACAGCTATGAATCGAAGTTAGACGATTACTATGATGTTCGCGAAAACCCATAATTAAGCGATCTGGTTTTGGCAAATAGCGCACACCGATTCGAGCACGACGACGATAATCGCTTTGTAAAGATCGAATCGGCTCTAGCCACTGTTCAGGCTGAATACCTGCAAAATGCTGTAAATGTGACTGAAGTACACTTTGTTTTAAACGGATTTGTTCATCAGGGTGAATATGCTGCATGCTACATCCACCACAGATCCCATAATGAGGACAAATTGCCTCGATACGATATGATGAAGGTTCTCCTAACAACTGCAACATTTCAGCTTCTTCAAGACGCTTCGCTTGATGGGTAATCCGAGCTTTTACAGTTTCTCCTGGCAATGCATAACGAATAAAAACTTTTTTACCATGCTTATCTGCCGGATGATCTGGATGAGAACCATAATGCGCAATTCCCCGCCCCTCATGAGAAAGTGTTTCAACCTGAAAAATATATTCTGGTTGTTGAAGGTTGCGGGATTTGGCTTGTTGTTTCAAAGAATGAACCTAAAAATCTGAAGAATTAAAATAGTGAGAAGTAAATTCAGTATGTTTTGAAGTGCGTTCCCATACTTCAAGGAAATCAGCCTGCTGTGGCATGGTCTGTAAATATTCAATACTCGAACTAATCCAATGGTTATGTTCATCTGCATTTAATTGGCCTTTTAGTACTAACCAACGCAAATAAATAAACCACGTATTGAGCACATCCCCTTCACAATAGCTCGTTAATTTTAACCACTGTTGATTACGAACATATTCAGGCACATGATAACCCGACTCACCACGCTTACCCGGCAAACCTAAAATACAGGCAATATCGTCAAGCTTTTGAAAATTACGGCCATTAAACATTGCCATAACGTCCATTAAGTCTATATGGCGATGGTGATAACGGTTTTGGTAATTATTAAAACGCTTCTGGCTATCAATCTCGCCTTGATCAAACAGACCGGGGGCAGATAGCCCATGATACATAGCGCGAAATAGGATAACTGGTAAATCAAATTGCGAACCATTCCAACTTACTAGAGTCGGATGGCGCTTATCAAAAATAGATAAAAATTTCTGTAAAATTTCTGCTTCAGAATATTGTTCTCGACTAAAAGAAAATAATCGAAAACCAGACTCATCGATCCATAAGCCAGAAATACAAACAATTTCATGTAAAGGCAAACGCTGAAAGTCCATACCAGATTCTTGACGACGGATTTTCGTCAATGCTTGCTCTACATCGGCCTCAGGTAAATCAAGATGATATAAATGCGCACCCGCTTTTAAATCAGTTAAAGTTTCAATATCAAAAACTAAGGTAGGGAAACGCATTATTTCTCTCAATTATGAGTTATCGTCCTGTACTGAAAACAGACCTGTAGACAAGTAGCGATCGCCACGGTCACAGATAATGCAAACAATAACAGCATCCGGATTTTCTTCTGCAATTTTGATTGATGCCCAAACTGCACCGCCTGAAGATGTACCAGCACTAACACCTTCCATACGAGCTAATTTACGCATAGTTTTTTCAGCTTCAATTTGTGGAATATCGATAATACGATCAACACGGCTACTATCAAAAATAGTAGGCAAATATTCTTTTGGCCAACGGCGAATACCGGCAATACTTGATCCGTCTGCAGGCTGTAAACCAACAATTTGAATATCTGGGTTTTGTTCTTTTAAATATTTAGAAACACCCATAATGGTACCGGTTGTGCCCATTGAACTCACAAAATGGGTAATTTTACCGCCTGTTTGTTTCCAGATTTCAGGACCAGTCGTCAGATAATGAGCTTCAACATTATCAGGATTACCAAACTGATTTAAAACGTGACCTTTACCTTCTTTTTCCATTTGTAAGGCTAAATCACGTGCACCTTCCATTCCTTGCTGTGGTGTCACTTCAATCAGCTCTGCGCCATAAGCCAACATTGCGTCTTTACGCTCTTGGCTCATATTGTTCGGCATAATAAGTTTCATTTTATAGCCGCGCATTGCCGCAACCATAGCCAAAGCAATACCTGTATTACCGCTGGTTGCTTCAATTAATGTATCACCCGGTTTAATTTGACCACGTTTTTCTGCCTGCATAATCATGTTATATGCAGGACGGTCTTTTACAGAACCTGCCGGATTATTACCTTCCAATTTTGCTAAAACTATCGCTTGCGTATGAGAAGCTAATCGCTGCAAACGAACTAGAGGCGTCTTACCTACATAGTGATCTAACAAAAATTCGTCGGCTAAAAAATCAGGTTGTGTATTACTCATGATCAACACCTATATCGAGGTGGGCCTATTGTATGAAAAAATGCTCGGTACTGCACCCATTTCAATATGCTTTTTCATGAAAGCGATTAAAGCTCGGTCATTTATAAAATGCCGTCTGTTTTAAAATAAAGCGTGATAAGATGCCCTACAGAGAGATAAATCTGATGTAGCCATGTCTAATTTCAATAAAACCTTATCGAAACGCTTACGTCTGAATCATGCATATGGACAATTAATTGCTCTTATTTTTGTGCCCATCATGATTTTAACGTGTGTTGGTGCTTTTCTGGTTTTAACTGAAACCTCACATTCAGTAAAACAACAACAGCTACATCATGCCTCAGCAATTTTAGCTCGCTACAATCAAATCGCGATCGATTTATATAAGCTTGTTGAACTAGAGCCCGATGAATATGATCACGCCCAGCACATCATGCAAAGCATGTTTAGTGAAAAAAATCTAAAACGTGCTGCTTTAATTGATAGTAATGGCCAGACCTATTTAAGTATCGGTTATCGCGACAATCGCTACTGGCCAAACTTTACGCAAAGTAGTAATTTTTTTGGTCCAATATCTTATAACCACAACAATATTTATGGACAGCGGATTAGCGACACACCCGGAAAAGCACCTGTCTGGCTCGTCATTGAAATGGATAATCAGCCCCTAGAATTGGCACGTTACCGTATTTTGATTGCCCTCGTCATTACTGGCTTAATGACCTTACTGTTACTTTTACTTTGCTTGAATTTTTATTCGCGTCGCTGGATTGCACCGATGTACGAGATTCGCATGCAGTTGCAACGTTTAAATGCAGACACGTTGGACCAGCATATGGTCATTAACAGTACAGGTGAATTACGCTTATTACAGCGAGATATTGCAAACGTTGTAAAACGCTTACATTTTAGCTTTTTAGAGTTAAAAGAACACACAGAACAAACCGAAGAAGACTTACGCAGAACTTTAGATACTTTAGAAGTTCAAAACATCACTTATCGTCAAGCGCGCGACCAAGCGATTTCATCGAATCAAGCAAAATCAGTTTTCCTTGCCAATATTAGTCATGAACTTCGAACACCTCTAAACAGTATTGATGGCTTTATTCATTTATTACTTCGTCAGCAAAATCTAAATAACGAACAAA
This sequence comes from Acinetobacter sp. 826659, assembly GCF_000588515.1. Lineage (NCBI taxonomy): Bacteria > Pseudomonadati > Pseudomonadota > Gammaproteobacteria > Moraxellales > Moraxellaceae > Acinetobacter > Acinetobacter sp. 826659. The sequence continues at coordinate 55,190 of NZ_JFYD01000004.1, forward strand.
ACCTTTACCTGCAAACTATTCGCAAATCATCTGCCCATTTATTAGCATTAATTAATGATGTATTAGATTTCTCAAAAATTGATGCCGGTAAGTTAGAGCTTGAAACAGCACCCTTTGATTTAGAAGAAGCTGTCTTTGATGTCATGGATATGTTGTCTCCACTGGCTGCTCAAAAGCATATCGCAATGGCTTTTTATTATGCGGACAATATTCCACAACAAGTGATTGGTGATGCTTTACGCTTTAAACAAATTCTAACTAATTTGATTTCAAATGCGATTAAGTTCACTCCAGATGGCGAAATTATTGTTCGTGTTCGTATGGAACATGATGATATCGGACAATGCCTACTTCATTTTAGTGTTCAAGACAGTGGTATTGGTTTAAGCGGCACAGATCGTAAAAAATTATTTGAATCATTCTCGCAAGGTGATGCATCTGTTACACGCCAATTTGGCGGTACAGGTTTAGGCCTTGCGATCTCTAAACAGCTTGTTCATCTGATGCATGGCCAAATTGGCTTTGAGGATAACCAAGAACGCGCTCCAACAGAAAAGGGCTCGACCTTCTGGTTTACAGCACAATTTGTGGTAGATGAAGATTACGAGATTGAACACCCGCACTTTGAACATTTACAAGTGGTGTCTTATCTTGCCCACCCTGCTACAGCAAGTGTTTTACGTTATTACCTTGAGAACTATCATGTTCCTCATATCGAGACACAATCGATTCTGGACTTATTTAGTCGTTTAAAACATCTTGATCAAAAAGATAATACATGGCTCATTGTTGACCACAGCGGCGATACTGAAGCGTTATTAAAAGAAATCCGTAGTCGTTATCAAGGCAATTTGGCAGTCTATGGCTATCAAATGACACTTGAGCCAAATATGCTCAATGAATATCGTGCTCGCCCTCTCTATCAACCATTAAGTCGAAGCGGACTCATTCAATTATTAAATGATCAGCCTATTTTTGAAGAGGAGCAACAAGATTTTAATGGTCAAGGTTTACACATTCTGGCAGTCGATGACCACTTACCTAACTTAATTGTTTTAGAAGCCCTACTGGGTGAACTTAACGTTAGAACAACTAAAGCTCTCAGCGGTCAAGAAGCGCTGAACCTGATCCAAGAGCGAATTGACCAGAAGCTTAAACCATTTGATTTGGTATTTATGGATATTCAAATGCCTGTTATGTCAGGTATTGATACAACTCGCGCTATTCGCTCATTAGAGTCGACTTTAGATGGTGAAATGCAGCTTCCAATTATTGCATTAACCGCCCATGCCCTTGCTGATGAAAAGCACAAACTCCTCAAAGTAGGCATGAATGACTATGTTACCAAGCCAATTCAAATGGAACAAATTATCCAAATTTTAACGCAATGGACCAAAAACAACTTTACATCAAAAGCTCTAGATAAAGACCATCATGTCGTTGCAGAAGCATTAGACCCAGAAATTCTAAACTGGCAACAAAGTTTGCAGCTTGCAGCAAATAAAGAAGATCTTGCTCAAGATTTACTTAAAATGTTAGTTGATAGTTTCCCAACTGAGCTAGACGAAATGCAGCAGCTCATCGAGCTCGAAGACTTCCCTCAACTTGAGCATGTTTTACATCGTCTTTATGGCGCCACCCGCTATGTAGGTACTCCAAAACTGCAACAAGTGACAGGTGATTTTGAGCAATTTATTTCAACACTACGCAAAGAACGCCGTATAGCCGATGAAGGGTTTATTGAAGAAGTTATGAGACGCTTTGATGAGTTAGGACTTGTTGTTAAAGAAGTTGAAAGTGCTGCTCATCAAATCTTGGTGATTCCTGACTAGCATATCTACCAACTGGTATGACTGAGCTGTCATGTTTCCAAATTACAGCCATGTTATGCTCCGCTTATCGATAAAAAAATAAGCGGGAATTTCATGGCACTTTTACGTATTGAAAAGAATAATGGCATTGCAACAGTTTATCTAAACCGCCCTGATAAACGTAACGCCATGAGTTTTGCCCTTCTCAAAGAACTCGTTTCAACAGCAAAAGCCATTAAAAAAGATAGAGATATCCGCTGTGTGATTTTGACAGGGGAAGCACAAGTTTTTAGTGCTGGAATTGATTTATCTGATCTGAATAATCCGAAAAACTCCGCTTTTGCCATTTGGGAGCTTGTTAAACCTGGCCAAAGCCTCTTCCAGAAAGCATTTCTTATTTGGCAAAATTTACCTGTACCTGTGATTGCAGCTCTTGAAGGATATTGTTTTGGTGCCGGAATGCAACTTGCCTTAGCAGCTGATATTCGCATTTCTCATCCAGACACTAAAATGTCGATTATGGAAAGCCGTTGGGGCTTAGTTCCAGATATGGGACTTACTCGCTCATTGAAAGGCTTAATTGGTGTTGACCTTGCAAAAGAACTCACCTTAACAGCCCGTGTTTTTGATGGGAATTATGCAAAAGAAATTGGTCTTGTGACTCATTTAAGCAACTCTCCACTAGAAAAAGCCAATGAAATAGCTTCTGAAATGTTACAACGCTCACCTGATGCCCTAACTGCAGCAAAACGTGTACTTGATGCAATGGAACACCAACCTGAAAAGTCATTACGTCTAGAAAAAATCTGGCAACTTAAATTATTACTTGGTAAAAATAGCAAACTTGCTCGTAAAAAAGACAAACATCCGGAAGTTAATTTTTTACCACGCCAATATAAATAAAGAGCTTAGATTATGAATTTTGATCGTAATACCCCTATTGCTTTTTTAGGTATAGGGCTGATGGGGAGCCGCATGGCAACCCGTCTTATTCAGGCTGGTTTTCAAGTTGCGGTTTGGAATCGAAGCTTTTCTGCATGTGAAGAACTGATTGATATCGGCGCACAGCCTTTAGAACTTTCAGATATTGGTGAGTATCCTATTATTTTAACCTGCCTAGCAGATGACAAGGCTGTAGAAGCAGTATTTGAACAAATTCAGCCTAATTTAAAAGCTAAACAGGTAATTGTTGATTTCTCAAGCTTATCTGTTGCTGCAACAAAAACGCTTGCTCAAGCTGCTGCTGCGCATGACGTTATATGGATTGATTCACCAGTATCAGGTGGAACAGCTGGTGCAGAACAAGGCACACTTGTTATTTTTGCAGGTGGCGATGCTCAAACGATTACGGAATTAGCTCCTATTTTTAATGTCTTATCTCAACGTGTAACACGAATGGGTGATATAGGTACGGGTAAAGCCACTAAAATTTGTAATCAATTGATTGTGGCAGCAAATAGTGCTCTTATCGCTGAAGCTGTAGCACTAGCAGACCGCGCTGGTGTAGACACCACATTACTTGCTCCAGCTCTAGCTGGTGGATTTGCCGACTCAAAGCCATTTCAAATACTTGCACCACGCATGGCAACTCATACATTCGAGCCTGTTCAGTGGAAAGTTCAAACATTATCTAAAGATCTTAACAACGCGGTAACATTGGCTAACAATGTTAATTTAGATATCCCTGTTGCACAAAAAGCTCTATTACAGCTACAAACTCACCAAAAAAATGGCTTTGCTGAGAAAGATTTAGCTACTATGATTCAAGTAGTAGAGCAATAATAAACGGAGTTTGTGTATGGGTCGTCTTGCCGTTAACTTATCCATGATTTTTACCGAAGTTTCTTTAATTGAACGCTTCGCATTAGCCCATGCAGAGGGCTTTGAACATGTAGAAATCCAATTCCCATACGAACTTACCATTTCCGAGATTCAAGACCAACTTGAACGTTACAACCTCAATCTCTGTCTAATCAATGTGCCTGCTGGTGATCTTATGCAAGGCGGAAACGGTTTAGCAGGCATTCCCGGCCAAGAGATAGCTTTTCATGAAGCCTTAGAATTGGCCATTAGCTATGCTACTGCTTTAAAAGTTCCTCGTGTTAATATTTTAGCGGGTAAACAACCGCTAGATGCTGACTTACTTCCTTGTTTAAAAACGTTAGCAGCCAATTTAAAACATGCCTGCAACTTATTAAGTGAACATGGTATAGAGCCTGTTTTCGAAATGATTAATGGCACGGATATGCCACGCTTTTTAGTACAGAACATTGCACAGGGCCAAGAAATGTTAGAAGCAGTCAATCACCCTGCTCTCAAAATGCAATATGACTGCTATCACATGGCCATGATGGGTGAAGATGTACTTGAGGGTTTACAAGAAAACATTAACTTAATTGGTCATATTCAATTTGCAGACTGCCCGGGCCGCCATGAGCCTGATACAGCTCAAATTCCTTATGAACAAATTTTTTCTTGGTTAAAGCAAAGTTCATATCAGAACTATATTGCAGCGGAATATAAACCTGAAAATGCTTCAAATCAGTCATTTACATGGAAGAAAAAATACTTTTCTGATGATGTAAATATATAAACTGTTACGACTTCTGTTTGAAATTTAGTAAGAAAACCACTATATTAGATAGTGAGTAATTGTCAGGAAAATATACCCTATATGAATTTAGAACCATCGCCCAGCGTGTCTAATTCTCACGATTTCGCAATGAACACCTCAAATAAAGACGTACAAGCTTGTCTCAAAGTCGTCCACGACGCTTTAGTTGATGTAAAAGCAAAAGATATTCTCCAGTTAGATGTTAGCTCAATTAGCAATGTCGCTGATGCTATTGTAATTGCAAGTGGTACTTCTACTCGCCATGTCAAAGCACTTGCTGACAATGTTGCAGAAGAAGCTCGAAAAGCCGGTTTCCGCCCGATTGGCGTTGAAGGTGAACGAGATGCAGAATGGATCTTGATTGATCTCGGCTTTGTTGTAGTACACGTAATGCTACCAACAGCCCGTAAATTCTATGATTTAGAAAGCTTATGGCGTACCGCTCCAGAGTCGGTTGCTTAAAATTTTGCTTTTAAAAAAAGCGGCTCTTTTGAGCCGCTTTTTTATTTATCTAATATCGATTTTAATTACATTCAAATACGCAGACCCTACCCCCAAAGCACCAATCATCACTTACAACTAATTTTGACATGACAAATTGTCAAATTTGCAGCACTATACAAATTCTTGAAGTCCCCACCAATAAATAGCATAACCGGAGTACAGAAAGTGAAGATATTAATTACAGGTGCTAATACGGGCATAGGTTTCGCGACAGCAGAACAACTTGTTAAACAAGGGCAACATGTGATTTTGGCATGTCGAAATCCTCAAAAAGCGCAAGAGGCACAAAACAAACTACGCTCACTTAACCAAGGACAAGTCGATGTCGTTTCTCTCGACTTAAATAGTCTTGAATTAACTAGAAAAGCTGCCGATGAAATTGCAGAAAAATATGGCGATCTTGACGTACTCATTAATAACGCAGGTTTATTTGCCAAAACAAAACAACTGACCCATGAAGGCTTTGAGCAACAATTTGGGGTTAATTATTTAGGCCATTTTTTATTAACTCAAAAACTACTTCCAGTTTTACAACAGTCTCCTAAAGCGCGCATTATTCATCTTGCGTCTATTGCTCATTGGGTTGGCTCAATTAAACCCAATAAATTTCGCGCAGAAGGTTTTTACAATCCCCTCTTCTATTATGGTCAATCAAAGCTTGCGAATTTACTATTCAGCAATGCATTAGCAGAACAGTTAGCTGGAAGCTCAATTACCAATAACGCACTACATCCAGGCGGTGTCGCTTCTGATATTTATCGCGACTTACCCAAACCTGTCTATGCGGCGATGAAATTAGGCCTAGTCCCAACCTCAGTTCCAGCAAAGCTCATTACAGAAATGGCAACTTCTGAGGCATGGCAAAACCGCAACGGCGAATATGTCAGTGCACATATGCCAGACTGGAAATCATCACATGCTAAAAATCAGCAACTTGCACGTGACCTCTATCAACAATCTATGGACCTTGTAGAAAAATTTCTTTAAAAAAACAGCCCAAATAAAAAACCACCGAAAGGTGGTTTTTTATTTCAAAGCAGCTTAGTGGCCTGTACCGTTAATTGCTTTTGTCATATCTTCAACAACTTTCTTGGCATCACCAAAGATCATCATTGTTTTTTCGTTATAGAACAAGTCGTTGTCTAGACCAGCATAACCTGTTGCCATAGAACGCTTAATTACCATAATTGTACGCGCTTTATGAGCTTCAAGAATCGGCATACCATAAATTGGTGAGCTTGGATCATCTTTCGCAGCCGGGTTTACAACGTCGTTTGCACCAATTACAAGTACTACGTCAGTTGCAGGGAAGTCTGAGTTGATCTCATCCATTTCCAAGATGTCTTCATATGCCACGTCCGCTTCAGCAAGTAGTACGTTCATATGACCAGGCATACGACCTGCAACCGGATGGATTGCAAAGCGAACCGTTACACCCTGTTCTTTCAAAAGTTCACACAACTCTTTTACCGCATTTTGAGCACGACCTTGCGCCATACCATAACCCGGTACAATCACAACGCTGTCCGCATTTGACATCAAGAAGCCTGCATCATCAGCAGAACCTGAACGGTAGTTACGTTGAACTTGTTCACCTTTATCTGCAGATGCAACTGCTGCACCACCCATTGCCCCACCAAACAATACATTGATGATCGAACGGTTCATTGCTTTACACATGATGTACGACAGAATCGCACCAGATGAACCTACAAGTGAACCTGCAACGATCAACATGTTGTTTTCAAGAGTAAAACCAATACCTGCCGCTGCCCAACCAGAGAATGAGTTAAGAAGCGATACCACTACAGGCATATCACCACCACCCACCGGTGCAATCCAAACCCAACCAAATGCAAGTGCAAGTGCTGTCATTGCCCAGAAAGCAGTCATGTTGCCAGTCGTGAAGAAGTAGAAACCACAAGCCAACATCGCAACAAAGATAAGTGCTTGAACAGGTTTAACCCATGCACCAGAAATTGTTTTAGCCCATTTTTTCGCAGCCAATTTACCGTACGCAAACACAGATGCAGTAAAGGTAATCGCACCAACGAAACAACCAACAAACAACTCAAATAAGTGAACCTTGCTCATGTGTGCATGTTGCACGCCAGCTGCTGTTAAAGCCGCTTCATTTTGAACGAATAGTTCAGTAAGTTGGTTGTTATGTAAAATTGCAGCAATCGCAATTAAAACAGCAGCCAAACCCACCAATGAGTGCATAAGCGCAACTGTTTCTGGCATTTGCGTCATTGGTACTGTACGTGCGCGCGCAATACCCACGATTGCACCTAACACCATTGCCCCAACGATCATCCAAATAACTGGGTTATTCGCAACAAAGAAGGTTGTTACAACTGCAATCGCCATTGCGATCATACCGTAACGGTTACCTTGAATTGCCGTTTTAGGACCAGATAAACCACGAAGCGTCAAGATAAAGAGGATTGCACCAACAAGGTACAACCAGTTTGCATTTGCTTGAATAAATTCCATGTCAAAGCCCTCTTATTTCTTTTGCTTAGGCTTGAACATTTCCAGCATGCGTGCAGTTACTGCAAAGCCACCGAAAATATTAATGCTTGCCAAAAATACTGCAATCGCACCGAGTACGCTCACCACATTCACACTTTGAAATGCAACGTTAGCATCCACACCTAAAACTGGCAGACCTACAGTTTGCAACATCGCACCTACCACAATAATAGATGACAACGCATTAGTTACTGCCATAAGTGGTGTATGCAAAGCTGGCGTAACACCCCAAACCACGTAATAACCTACGAAGATGGCAAGGACGAAAATTGTAATAGTTTCAACCATGAGAAATCTCCTTAACCACGCTTAAGCAGTACTTGACCGCCATGAGTGACCAATAGGGCTTTTTGGATTTCGTCTTCCTGATTAATCGCAAAGTTTTTCTCTTTGTCGAATAAGGTCTCTACGAAATTAAAAACGTTACGCGCATACAATGCAGAAGCTTCTGTTGCTACAGTTGCCGGAATATTTGGAACACCCAAAATTTTCACGCCATTTTCTGTAAACACAGTCTCACCAACTTTAGAGCCTTCAACGTTACCACCAGTTTCAACAGCCATATCTAAAATGACAGAGCCTGGTTTCATCTTGGCAACAGTTTCAGCTTTAATCAGACGCGGCGCATCACGACCTGGTAACAATGCAGTAGTAATCACGATGTCAGCATTAGAAACAGCTTTATCTACAATCGCAGCTTGGTCTTTGATGTATTGCTCACCCGGCATCCATCCATAACCATTTTTAGCGGCATCTGCTGCACGTTGTTGCTCTTCTTCAGACATTGGGACGTCTAACCACTTGCCACCTAAAGACTCAACTTGATCTTTTGCTGTAGGACGTAAGTCTGTCGCTTCAACAATTGCACCTAAACGTTTTGCAGTTGCAATCGCCTGAAGACCAGCAACCCCAACACCCATGATTACAACACGCGCAGGCTTTACAGTACCCGCAGCAGTCATAAGCATTGGGAACATGCGTTGATATTCAGCAGCAGCAAGTAAAACCGACTTATAACCAGCTAAGTTTGCTTGAGAAGACAACACATCCATGTTTTGTGCACGAGAAAGCGTACGAGGAAGCAGTTCTAAAGCAAAAGCAGACACTTGTTGATTCGCAAACTGATCTAGCTCGGTGTTACGATAAGGATCAAACATTGCTACAACAGCGGTATTTGCTGCAAGTTTCTGAATTTCCGCGCCCTGTGGTGCGCGAACTTTCAAAATAATTTGACTACCCGTATAGGCATCATCCGTAATGGTTGCACCGACCTGTTCATAAGCACTATCAATGTACGCAGCCTTTACACCAGCACCACGTTCAATCACAACGCTATGACCAGCGCTAATCAACTTCTTTACTGTCTCTGGCGTAGCAGCTACACGATTTTCACCGACGACAGTTTCGGTTGGGATTCCGATCTGCATGAGCGTTCCTCAAGCTAATTTCTCATTGTCAAAAACATTGCAAGCTGCAATGTTTCCCCCATGTGTATTCTTTGTACAGAATTTGGATTCTAATTGAACTTTTTTAAAATACCACCCACTATTTATTTAATAAATACCCATATTTTGAACTGATGATTCACGATATTTGTTTAGGGGTGTAATATAAGAAGGTTTTTCTTTTTTTGCAGACAATAGTCTCTCTTATACAGTCCTGTATATGAAAATTTCTTTATCTTCGTTTCAAATCGGGTCTTTTTTTGCTCTTTGCTCTGCGTTTCTATTCAGTACCAAAGCAATTTTTATTAAACAGACTTATGCCCTTTCTCCATTAGTAGACGGTACGATCTTGATGGCTTTACGTATGTTAAGCGCCTTACCGTTCTTTCTATTAATTTGCTGGTTTAACAGGCATCATAATCAGGGCATAAAAAAGAAGGATTGGCTAATTTTAATTTTTGCCGGTCTATTAGGCTACTACTTTGCAAGTTGGCTCGATTTCATGGGTCTTATGTTTATTAGCGCCTCTCTAGAACGAATTATTCTATTTTTATATCCCACGCTTACTGTCATAGTCTCGAGCTTACTCTACAAACAAAAATTAGATGTAAAAAGTTTATTTGCCATTTTTCTTAGTTATGGTGGAACGGTACTGGTTATGCTTCAGGAGCACAACAACGCACCAATTCAGGGCAACTTCTGGTTAGGAACAAGTTCCGTATTTGCAAGTGCCGTGGCTTTCGCTGGCTATTTGTTGCTGACGCCACCTCTCATTAAGAAATTTGGCTCTTGGAATTTCACAGGGTTAGCCTTAACTGTGGCTTGTATCGGCACATTAACTCATTACGCATTAAGTACACCTCATCCAATTCAACTTCTATTACAACTTCCCTCTAGTGTAATTTGGTATGGCATTGGCTTAGGCTTTTTAGTTACCGTGCTACCCACCGTTATGCTCATGCAAAGCATTGAACGATTAGGTGCCTCTCAATCTGCAATGATTGCTTCAATTGGACCAGTTTTAACGATTTTGCTTGCCGTTGCTTTTTTAAATGAACATCTCAATATGTGGCAATGGGTCGGCTGCCTTCTCAATATTGTCGGTGTCATGATGATTACACTCAGAAAGAAAAGACTAAAATATTAAATTCTCTTGACCTCAACTTAAGTTGAGGTTGGATACTCATCTAAATTTTAATGAACGGTTGAGTTCCAATGAGTCAAGAAACTTTTAAAATCATAAATCCATCAACTTTATATAACCCAACTCCTAACGCTTATAGTCATGTTGCTGTAGTGGAAAGCTTTAAGAATATTATTCATGTAGCAGGTCAAGGAGGCGAAAATTCCCAAGGTGAATTAAGCCCAAGTTTTGAAGAACAAGTGATCCAAGTCTTTGATAATATTCAATATGCTTTAAAAGCAGCCAATGCAGAGCTTAGCAATATTGCTGTATTGAGAGTTTTAGTTGTTGACCACTCGGTCGAAAAACATCAAATTTTGATTAAAATTATGCAAAATTTATGGAAAAATCATCCTTTTCCTGCCTGTACACTTATTCCTGTGCCGCGCCTTGCGCTAGAACACATGCTTATTGAAGTTGAAGCAACAGCATACACCCAATAAAACTGAGAGAACGTCATGTCTACCCCTGAAGATATCAGTCAAAATAAACCTTTGCTTTGGTTGATGGCAGCAGCATGCGGTTTATGTGCAGGTGTGAATTATTATTGTCAGCCGCTGATTCACTCCATTCAGCAAGAGTTTGCTGTAACTCAGGCACAAGCTGCTTTAACTGTAACATTTGCTCAAGTGTCTTATGCCCTCGGTTTACTATTTATTGTCCCAATGGGTGACATCGTTAATAAAGCCAAAGCTATTCCGTTTTTGATGGTACTTTGCGCAGTTGGCCTATTTACATCTGCTTTTGCCGTGAACTTACCCATGTTATGGATCGGTACAATTTTAGCGGGATTGTTTTCTGTTGCTGCCCAAGTCCTCATTCCACTTGCAACCATGACAGTAAAACCCGAAAAAACTGGCGAGATCATTGGTTTTTTAATGAGCGGCTTATTGGTCGGGATTTTACTCTCTACCAGTCTAGCTGGATTATTTTCCAACCTTTTCCACTGGAAAATAGTGTATGTCGTAAGCGGCGTATTAATGCTTCTGTTGGCATTTACTTTAAAAAGTCGCTTGCCTTATGTCTTACGTATGAAAATGAACTATGGGCAAATCTTTGTTTCCATGGCTCAGCTTTTAAAGCAAGAAAAAAGACTCTTATTAAGAGCACTTACAGGTGCTTTTGCCTTTGCAGCAGTAAGTACCTTGTATTCAACCATCGCATTACTTCTCACCTCAGCACACCATTTACCAGATCTATTTATCGGACTAGTACCTCTAGTCGGTATCTTTGGGGCATTATCAACACGCTATATTGGTAAATATGCCGATCAAGGCTACACAAGATTACTTACATGGATGGGCTGTGGATTGTTCTTGATAAGTTGGATTTGTTTCTACTTCGGACAAACTCTACTTTCTACTTATATTATTGGATTTGCTTTAATTCAATTAGCACTCGCACTCGTTCACACCAGCAACCAGAGCATTATTTTCCGTTTACGTCCAGATGCTAAATCACGTATTAATGCTATTTATATGACCACTTATTTTATTGGAGGAGCTGGTGGCTCTGCCTTAGGGATTTTTGCTTGGAATCATGGCGGGGGGGCTATGACATGTGTTGCAGGGGTGGGGGTCGTTGTATTTTGTATTTTTTTTTGTGTCATTTGATGCTTTCTTACAAAAAAAGCAGCTCGCTCACTCATGAAGTAAATTGTTATAAATCATCTTTCTATATTCAACATAAGGGTGGTTATAAATTACTCGGTTAAATGCCACTGTCGATTCAGGGCTAAACCCCGTATAATGCTGCCCTTTCATTAATTTAGCGACTTTTGGGTCTATTGGCTATGCAATCACTTCAATCGTTACAACCTCGTATTTCTGTCGCACCTATGATGGATAGGATCAACTAATATAAAATAATTATTAATATTAAACACTTAATAAGAAAAATAAAAATCATGGTGTAAATTTAGTGTAAAAATTTAATTGCTGAAAAATAATTAAAAAATCCAGTCCCTTTTGAAGACTGGATTTTTATTTAATCTATTTTTGATAAGCTAGCTCAAAAGATCCTATTTCCTCTAAGACATGCCGAATATGGTGATTTGTATCAATTGCAACCCATTGCGTAGAACTTCCTATAAACCCCTTGATACCATGCGCGCACTCAAAAATTTTATTATCCCCCCAACTAAAGCTCGCGTCTTCATAATAGATAGAATTAATTAATCTCATTGCTAATTGCTTTCTATGTTTATGACTTCCGCCATCTCTAGAAAATGGGTGACCTCTTACGACATAGTAATTTTTATCTATAGTGTAGATAATTTTTCCATTTGTATGCTGATTAATAATTTGCTTTTCTGCAGCTGGATGCCTTGCCCCATGATCTGCAAACTTCAATTTAACATTAGGGAACATGTTTCTTAATGTCTGCCATACAACCATTTCCTTTCGAAGTACCGGACCATCCGTATCATGATCTTCGATGGCTTCCGCAATGCTTGAAGGATATGAAGCCCCACTGATAGAAATGTATTTAAAATCATATTCAGCCAATACTTCTAAAAAGTCTCTCGACTTACTTAGCATCTGCTCAATTGTTATACGATTGACACTTACATCACCAAAATCTAATAAAATAGAACAATTATTTTCTGCTAATTTTAAATCAGAAATAATTGATTCTAGCTGTTCTTTAAAAAAATCAGGTTCATCAATATCATACAGTGCATCACCATCTAGTCTTATACAAAAATAAGGAGCCTCTGGATAATTTAAATTTTTCATTGTTTGATGATAAAGACTACTCATTTGATCAAACCAACGGTCATAACCAATTACAGGAACTACCTTTACTCCTAATGCAAACAATTTGTTATAAGTATAGGTTATGAAATGCTCACCATTCTCCAATAAAGCTTCAGATGGTTTCCAAAAATAACCATCCACTAAAGCAATATTTCCACTCCATAATTTCCCTATTTTCTCACAGCGGCTATTAACATCAACAAGTCTTGAAGCCCCTTCTTTATAAACATTAGGCATTTCAAATAAAGGGTGGAACGTTGGCTGTATTTGATATTCTAACTGCTCAGACCTAATAGGTTTTATCGCATCAAATTCACCTTGCTTCGCTTTCATGATTGGGACATATTCTGGAATTTTCATCATCTCTACTCCTCAACACTTAATAAATGAGAATTGGTTAATAATGCCTTGACCTGATATTGACCAACCAAGTCTGAAAATAAGGTGTAATTTCCCAACTCTTTTCGAATACGCCCTGCAATGATTGCTGGATGAATCCTCAACTCTTTAGCCAACTTTTCAATAGATTCTTTACTTGGTGAGATAAATGCCTCTGTACGTCTCAAAACTCCTCTTGGTATAAATGCCTCTCTTGCCAATCGATTTGCTTCTGCTTCCCTCCGATCCTCCATACTTGATGAATCTAGATCATCGAGAAATGCTTCTGTTTCATCAACATGTTTCCAAATATGTGCGCATTCATGTAGTAACGTAAACCAAAAATTATCCAATCGGTCATATCGTAAACTTAGTCCAATAATAGGTGTACCATCACTGTCCTTCAATGCAGCTCCATCAAGATGCGTACCTTTAAGATGAGGCTCAATGACTACAGCAATTCCATGTTTTTCTAAGTATTCAATTGCTAATATTGGCCCATGCTCAAACCAACTTAATTGAGCCAACTCTCTTAAAAAATTACTATTTATTAAATTAGGATCATATTTTCCTAAACTATTTTTCTTATCTCTAGCTTGGAGAATGACTCTAGCTAACCACGCATACAATGCATACATCGTGTTAGGTGTTTGAGCATCACCAGACAACTTACGCTTAAAAGAAGCTGAGCCGATTTGTAAACCAGATTGAGCAATATATTTTTGGATAATACTCTCGGTTGATGCGGCTGTATCTGAAAGAAGTGTTTTTAACCACCCTCTATTTTTCATCTCTTTAACAGGAAATTTAGACCAATCAATGTTATTTTTATCTAATGTATTCTTTGAATTTGATAAACCAATTAATGTCTCTACCGACAGTCCCAACCCTACAGATAATGCTCGGATCATATCTACGGTTAAAGCTCTTTTTCGATTAAGAACTTCAGAAACCCGACTTGTAGTACCAAAATATGGGGCCAAATCAGCTTGTTTTAATCCTTTCTCGTGCATTCTAAATAGAATTGCATCAATAGGATCAGGTGCCTCTATCGGATATTGTTTATTTTCATAATCTTCAATTAAAACTGATAATAATTCCAACCGATCACTTTCAAGACTTCCGATAGCAGGATTTAGCATAATTAAAGAATGCACTTCGTCAAGATAAGCTTGATACTGCTCTCTTGTACGAATAACTTTAAATTCCATTGTTAGCACCTTTAATGTTTACAGCTTTAATAATCGCTATTCTTTGAGAAAACGCGATTTGTAGACAAATAACCCAATTAGAGTTATGTATTGAAAATTCGAAACATTGGTTTTCCAAAATAGATACTTTGGGAAATTGTTTCAAAATATCTTCCGCCCCCCGCCAATGAGCATCACGTATTTCAGAGATCCAACTTATGAGCCACTTTTTGGCAAACTCACATTCAATCACTGTTATTTTTTCAAGTCCTAAAAGCTTCATTTAAAAATATTCCCAATTTGGTAACAAGTTACACCAATTTTAAAAACATCTCAATTCCCATTTTGGTAATTATTATATATAAAGTATGAAAGACAACTTTAACTGCCTAATCATTTATCACAGATAGGGAAAGAGTTAGATTTTTTTCTTGAAATATAAAAGCTGACCATTATTTATGGCTAAGTATTTTATTTTTAATAATCTGAGAAAAAATGACACCAGCAGAAGATAAACTCATTGGACTTGAGGAACAAAATGAAATCTCATGTTTACTTCAAAGATTTGCCACAGAACAATTAGGATACTCGCGAGTAAGAATTTCATCTATCGCATTAAGTCAAAAGAAACCTAAAGAAAGCATGAATATTGCTTTTAGTAGAAGATTTGATGATCTTTATCTTAGATTCGGAAAATATGCCTTTGCTGATCATAAAGATAAGAAATACATTGTTGTAGCCCGCATTGGGTTTAAGAAACAAAAAAATGGTTATGGAACAGCTTTATTGAAGGAACTCTGTAATTTCGGAGAAAAATTTGGGTATGAATATTTACAAGTAGAATGCCCAAACCTTGACTGCCAAGCTTTTATGAAAAAATTAGGCTTTAAAGATGAGTTCTATCTTCCAATTGATCAGTTGAAAAAGTCTATTCAAGAATACGAGCTTTCGAAACAAGCAAAAGTCAGTCTCGCATGAACTCAATCGCAGTAGGTTTACAGATTGTTTCATCGACTTTGGGGACAACTTTAGAGTTGTCCACATACTTCAAGATTAAAAGCCACTATTTAGGCGTTTGCGCTCACGACTTCTAAAGTTTTTCACATATGGTCCATCAATCATTTCTTCTGGTTCTAACAGCAGTGCACAATTAGCTAAGGTAGCAATTGAACTATCAGTTAATTTAAAGTCATCAGGTAAAAAACCATACTCTTTATGACGATTACATTCTATGGCTTCAAAAAAAGCTCTAAAATAATCTGCCAAGGAAGCCCTCTCCCCACTTGTTGCTGCTTCAGTAACAGAATCTATGGCAGTAGGTAGAGCTACCCTTGCATCTTCAGCAATTACTCTTATCAACTCATGTAACTGAGGCCAATATTTAAAATCAAACCGACCTTGAAGCAGCTTTAGCTCTGCTTGCAAATGTGATCTGAAATACGGATTACTTTGAGAGGCTTCACGAATTACATTACCAATGTGATAATGGGTAGGGGTTGTAAAATCAGATGTATTTATTAACTCCGATCTTGACTCTAACAGGTTAGCCAGTTCATGAGCTTTAACAGCAATTTGCTGATTAACTTCGTTTAATTGTTTTTGAGCTGACCTAGACTTCACTACCTCCTCTGGGTTATGCATAGAAGTAATGCTTACAAATATTTCTAAAAAGCTTCTGAGTGCTTGATGGTATTTACCCAGTTTTAAATACAATTCACGATAAGCGTGTTGTAACTCAACTTTTCGCTCAAGTAACCTGTCAATGATTATGTTTTCACTAGGTAAAATATGCGCCTGTATATTGCTAGCTTTTTTATCTAATAGAATATTTTCACACACTTGCAGGGCTTTTGTTTGATCTATCGATATCATGGTTCTCGTCTCTATAACTGTTCGTGTCTATAGTGTAATGAGCTCCTTTAGGTATGTCGGTATCTGAACATTCCTAGCTTTTAAAGTACTCAGATACCTTCCCATGAAAAACTAAATAAACAACAAGAGTTTTTGTTTTAAAAAAATAATTAAAGTCTCTAACCCCATGTTTAATCTACAGCTTCTTTTTGACCAAACAAAAATTTCCCAATCCACCAAATTGTTTGCCCAAAATTAGAAATAAGCTGTTCACCTTGCCTTAAAAATGAGTCTTGTTCATCAATTTTAGCAAGCTTTAAAGCATCTTCAATTTTAGAACTAGTTTGATGAGCATCACCTAAACGCATGTCATACGTACCAGCAATTACTCCAAATACTTTTCGAGCTTTATCATTGCCAATTTCTTGGGCTAGAATATCTTCAAGAAGTTTATTAGAACCTAATTTATCTTTGTCTTTATGAGCAGATAACGTGCGAAGAGCAGTGATATTAAGACGCTCAGAAAACACCCGGATCAAATCTTTTGCCAAACGCAATAATGAAGCGCGATCCCTACTCATAAAGCGAGAAATACTTTGTGTTAATTCGCTATCATCTATGTCATGTCTATATAAATCAATTTTAAACTTCTTACGAAACCCTTGTTCTAGCATACGCATACTCTGAAAAAGTAACTCTTCAACAGCATAAGTTGATGCAACTTGTACTTTTACTTGAGCGGACAGTAATTCAGCAGAAACCTTCCCTTCAGGAGCAACATTATGTGCAGCCCAAATATGTTGTTCCCATGCCTCAAGACGAGCAATATCATAAGCATAGACAGTAATCAGATCAGAGTCATTGATTCCAAAATGCGTAGAATAACCTGAAGTAGACTGGATACCACCTGTTTCAGCTGTATACCATTTCAAATAAAAACCGCGATGATTAAGAAGCTCATTTACAATGCTTGGGCGAAACCATAACCAGCGTCCTACATCTTCATTATTTAAATCTAGTGATGAAATTCTCTTCCCATCAGTTTCTACGATGAAACTTGGTAGGTTAATATCCATATCCCCACGAACACGGATACTTCGCCCTTGATGTACAATCCATTCATCACGCCAAAACTCCCCTTCTACTCTTACTCCTGGATAACCTTCTATATGGCCTTCTGAACTTTCCGATTCAGTATTTTCATTATTTTCTGGCCCCATCACAGGAGCATCTTCTTCTTCATCTATATCAGTTCTCCAAACACGAAAAGAAGCCCATCCACCCCCATAAACTTTTTCTAAATCACGAATTAAAAGCTCAAATCGACCTTGATCCCTTTGTTCTTTAAAGCTCTCAAGCCCTACATAACTACTATCTTCAATATTAGAAACATTTTCTACTCTTTGACGATAATAAGATAAACGTAGAGAAAGCCCCCTTGCTGCTAAATAATCAGCAAGAAACTCCCTTTTAATTTCAATTAAACGATGATTACCCTTAGAGTCAAAAAACTCCCTTATAACTACACAAAAATCTTCTTCTGGTCTTACCCAATTATCTCCTTCTTTCACTAAACGAAGGGCTACTATTAAATCAGGATTTATTATCCATTTAGTTAAACCTATTACTGGCTGCTGGTGAGTAAATACAAGGTTAATACCGATAGGATCTCTATCATTATATTGATATTGCTCAATGGATGAGTAATACCCATCATCGTATGCATAAGGAGCAACATCACGACTTAATCCAAGATCCCCCCATCCTAACGTTTCTGCAATTTCTATTTTTTCTGAAGGAAATGCAGCTGAACCACACCCAAAAAACTCACTAATATAACCAATATTTTTGACATTCCCTTTCTCTTCACTAGAGGATGCTCTCAACGGAATCCATGTAGAGTTAGCAAAAGTTCTACGAGTTTCTTTCTTTTGAAGAATCCAATCTTGGTCCATAATTTATTTTTACCTATAGTTATAAATAACCTAATATATTTAAATACTTTTTTGAACGTTATAACAAGAAACTGAGTTCTAATTTTTAATTTATTCGTATATTGACCTTATCTTAAAACACACAGATAAAAATTCTAAGCACATGAATTTGAACATAATAGAAAAAGCTGATACCCAATAGTATCTCTCCAATTTAGAAAGGAGATACTATTGGGCTAACTAAACTCTTGATTATGAAGCTTTCGGTTTAACAGCAATGATAATATAGTTTTCGCCTTCAGCTTTTAACTCAAACTCTACATGTTGTCCTACAGTTAAACCATTTAACAATGCCGGATCAACAACTTTAAATCCCATTGTCATGGCAGGCCATTTAATTGCAGGAATAGCCTCATGGTTGAGAGTCAGTAAATTTTCTTTAGTATCAATAGCAGTAATGACGCCGATGGCTTGGGCAGAAACAGCTTTAGCTGTGTCTTTACTCATCTGTTCCATCGGTGCTTCGCTTTTTTCTTGCTTTGGTGCTTCATTTTTACTACAAGCGCTGAGTGCAGTAACAGTCGCAACAAATGCCATAACTTTAATAATTTTCAACATAATAAAAACCTCTTTTGGATAAGCAATAAAACTATCAATGAATTGATAGTTTTCTTTTGGTTAAAAGCTGATATGCAGCCGGAATAACAAACATTGATAAAAGTGGAGCTGAAATCATGCCTCCAACCATAGGTAAAGCAATACGGCTCATTAATTCAGATCCGGTTCCAGTTCCCCAAAGAATTGGCAACAATCCTGCCAAAATCACAGCAACCGTCATTGCTTTAGGGCGGACCCGTAATACTGCCCCTGTACGAATTGCATCATTTAGTTGTTGCTCATTTAAGGATTGTTCAGACGAATGTAATTTCTCCTGAGTGTGTTCTATCGCTTGTTTCAGGTAAAACAGCATAACAACACCAAACTCGGCCGCAACTCCAGCCAAGGCGATAAAACCAACGGCAATTGCGACTGAAAAATTGTAACCACTCAAATACATCGCCCAAATACCACCAATTAGAGCAAATGGTAGAGTGACCATAATTAGAACCGCATCCTGTACTTGCCTAAAAATCAGATAGAGCAGTAGGAAAATGATCATCAAAGTAATTGGAATAACCACTTTTAAACGAGCATTTGCCCGTTCCATAAACTCGAATTGACCCGAGTAGCTAATACTCATACCAGCGGAACGTTTCACTTGTTGGTCAATAGACTGCTTCAGTTCTTTAACCACAGAAGCTAAGTCGCGGCCCTGTACATCCACATAGACCCAACCACTTGGACGAGCATTCTCACTTTTCAACATGGGTGGGCCATCCGTAAGTTGAATATCCGCAACACTGCTCAAGATAATTTGCTGACCTGATTCAGTAAGAATAGGTAGATTTCTGAGAGCTTCTAATGAGTCTCTAATTTCCCGCGGATAACGAACATTAATCGGATATCTTGCTAATCCCTCTACGGTTTCACCAACATTTTCTCCACCAATCGCTGATGCAACAATCTGTTGAATATCATTGATATTTAGACCATAACGGGCAGCCTCAAGTCGATTAATATCAACATCAACATAACGTCCACCCGTTAATCTTTCGGCAAGAGCAGAACTGACCCCCGGTACCTTTTTAGCAATTTGCTCAACTTGCTGTGCGACCTGATCAATCTCGCCAAGGCTACTCGCAGAAATCTTAATACCAATTGGACTTTTGATTCCTGTCGCTAACATATCAATCCGGTTACGAATAGGTGGTACCCAAATATTCGTCAATCCAGGAACCTGAACAGCCTTATCGAGCTCTTTGACCAGTTTTTCTGGCGTCATTCCCGAACGCCACTCAGAACGAGGCTTAAACTGGATCGTCGTTTCAAACATCTCAAGTGGTGCAGGATCGGTGGCAGACTCAGCACGACCAGCCTTACCAAATACAGTCGCAACTTCCGGAACGGTTTTAATCATCCTATCCGTTTGCTGGAGTAGTTCAGATGCTTTGGCAGCAGATAACCCCGGTAAAGCAGAAGGCATATAAAGTAAATCGCCTTCATCCATGTTCGGTAGGAATTCCCCACCCAAACGAGTGAGAGGAAAAAGGCTCAGAATAAATACGATTAATGCTGCCAATAACGTAAACTTTGGATACTCCAAAACTTTATCCAACATTGGTCGATATATTTTTATAAGAAAACGGTTGAGCGGATTACGTTGTTCCGAAGGTAACTTTCCACGAATCCAATAACCCATCAAAACTGGAATCAAGGTAATGGATAATCCAGCAGCCGCGGCCATAGCATAGGTTTTTGTGAAAGCTAATGGAGAAAATAACCGACCTTCTTGTGCTTGTAAGGTAAAAATAGGAATAAAGGATAAAGTAATAATAAGAAGACAGAAGAATAAAGCTGGACCAACTTCACTGGCAGAACGGGCAATAATAGACCAGCGCTCTTGTGAATCCAAAATATGATCAGGATGTTCATGCTGCCAAGCTTCAATATGTTTATGCGCATTCTCAACCATGACCACTGCCGCATCAACCATTGCACCTATGGCAATGGCGATACCGCCTAGTGACATAATATTGGCATTGAGCCCTTGATAATGCATAACAAGGAAAGCCGATAAAACACCTAATGGTAAAGAAACGATCGCCACCATAGCCGATCGTAAATGCCATAGGAATAAACCACATACCAACGCTACAACAATAAACTCTTCCAGCAGCTTATGACTTAGATTCTCTACAGCCCGGTCAATGAGTTGACTTCGATCATAAACAGGAACAATCTGTACGCCCTTCGGTAGGCTCCGTTGTAACTCAGCAAGTTTCTCTTTTGCAGCTGCAATCGTCTCACGTGCATTTTTGCCTGCCCGTAAAATGATGACACCACCAACAGATTCTCCTTGGCCATTATATTCACTGATCCCTCGGCGCATTTCAGGCCCGAGCTGAATTGTTGCGACATCGCCCAATGTAACAGGAATACCGAAACCATTGGTGCGCAAGGGAATCTGACGAAAATCTTCCAAAGTTTTCAGGTATCCGGATGCTCTCACCATGTATTCCGTTTCAGCCATTTCCAATACCGAGCCACCAGTTTCCTGATTGGCCTTTTGGATTGCATCAATAATGCTACGCTGGGTAATGCCCAATGCAGCCATTTTTGTAGGATCTAGTACAACTTGGTATTGCTTTACCATTCCACCAATGGTGGCGACTTCTGCAACATTGGGTAATGTCTTGAGCTCATATTTTAAAAACCAGTCTTGTAAGCTACGAAGCTGGGAAAGGTCATGCTGCCCAGTCGGGTCAATTAATGCATATTCATAAATCCAGCCAACGCCTGTTGCATCTGGTCCCAACGAAGATTTTGCATTTGTTGGCATCCGCCCTTGGATTTGATTCAGATATTCCAATACACGCGATCGAGCCCAATAAAGATCTGTATGCTCATCAAAAATGACATAAACAAATGAATCACCAAAAAATGAATAGCCTCTCACCGCTTTTACACCAGGGACAGATAACATGGTTGTTGTAAGCGGATAGGTCACCTGGTTTTCAACAATTTGAGGCGCCTGGCCAGGGTAATTCGTTCGTACAATAACCTGTACATCAGATAAGTCTGGCAAAGCATCAATAGGTGTATTCTTAACTGCCCATGTACCCCATACTGCTAAAACAAGAGCTGCGAGCAATACAAAAATACGGTTTGCAATTGAGAACCGAATAATACGGGCAATCATGATGGATCTCCCTTTTCACTCGGCATAGATGCCATGGACATATTGTTAGATATCTTGGAAATATTAGAAATGACATAAGCATCACTAACTTGTTTAAAGCTAAAACTAACCTGATCACCTGACCGAATTTGAGTAAAAGGCTTTGCAGGTTGTTTAAAGCTCATTGTCATAGCCCCCCAACCAAGTCCTGCAATCGCTTGATGAGAGATTGTAATTTCCTGAAGTGTAACTTTTTCGACTCTACCAATACCTTGATATAGGGATGGTTTAGAATTTTGAGTTTGAGAGGTGGAAATAGCTTTTCCTGTATTAAGCTTATCGAGTACACCTTGTAAATTTGCTTCAGAATTAATCAGGAATTGTCCTGAAATCACAACCTTTTGCCCAACTTTTAGCCCTTGTAAGATGGCTACTTTAAGACCGTCACTTTGTCCCAACTGCACGACAACAGGTTCGAAACGTCCTTGCTCATGTGCCACAATGACGACATTCCGTGTACCGGTTCGAATTACCGCTTGCTCCGGGATCACTAAACTTGCTTGGGGATTATTAAGGAATTTTACGCTAGCAAACATACCCGGTTTTAAACGACCATCTGAATTGGGTAATTCAATACGAACTTTTATGGTTCTGCTTGTGGTATCGAGTGTTGGTAGAATATCAATAACTTTACCTGTAACTGTTTTTGTATAGGCAGCCAATGTTACTTCGGCCTTACTTCCTTGTTTTATTGTTGCAATTTGAGCTTCGGGAACCGCAGCTTCTAGCCAAATCGGGTTAAACCCTTTAATTGTGGCAAGCGTTTGCCCCATACTTAAGGCCATTCCACTACGTACCTCTAGTGAATCAATAAATCCACTCACAGGAGCGCTCAAAGTCATAGTGGACTGGACTTTACGTGTTCTTTCCACACGCTGGATCACATCTTGCGGTATTCCCAAAAGCTGTAATCGTTGTCTGCTTGCCTGAATTAAAGAACGATCACCCATTCTAAGCACAGCCAGAAATTCTGTTTGCTCACCCGTCCACTCGGGTATAGAAACATCAGCAATCGGACTACCTTGAGACACAATATCTCCAACGGCATGACCATAGACACGCTGAACAAATCCATTTGCTCTTGTTTGTAAAATAGCAACTTGACGCTCATTCGCCTGCAATATGCCATTGGTCAGCAAGTTACTTCCTACCATTGCTTGTTCAACCATGGCATAACGTATAGCCAGATTTTGCTGAATAGAGGGATCAATCTTTACTACTGTACTTTCAGTAGCACCTGCATCACCTTCATCAGCATATTTAGGAACCAGCTGCATGTCCATAAAAGGTGATTTACCTGGCTTATCAAAATGCTGCTCGGGTTTCATGGGATCGTACCAATACAAAACTTTAGCTGTCTTCTGCGTACTGTCCGATTGTGTTTTTTCACTTTTATGGGCAAACCAATAACCAGCACCACCACCAACTGCCAAACTCACACCGACAAGTCCCGCCATTGCAAATGCCAACTTATTTCTTAACATTAGGATTACTCCTCGGTATGGTTTTGAGTGGGTTCAACAAAATTAAAGTACAGTTGAGCCGTTATCATTGATTGTTGTTGTTGAAGATCAATAAGACGCATCCGTTGTTCAAGTAGTGCCTGACGTGTTGCTATTACATCAGTTAATTTGGCTTTTCCTGCCTGATAACTCGCGAGCTGTAACCGCTCTTTTTGCATTGCATAAGGAATACTCATTTGAGTAGCCCGCTTAATTTGCTGATTAAGAGCTTCAATATCTGCAAGTCCATCATCCAACATGCTTAAATGCTCACGATATTTTGCTTCTTGATCCGCAGTGACTCGATTTTGCTCTGCTAACGCGGCTTGAATGAGGGGACCACTTCGTTTTCTTGAGAATACTGGTATTTCTGTCGTCAACTGAACTCCAATCATGTCTCCAAACTCTGGAGCTCTATGCTGGTAAGCCACCTCTATTCCCCAATCTGGCTTCTGTAAAGCTTGTGCTTGTTTCAGCTTTGATTCAGTGACTTGCTTTTGTGCTTGAAATGCCTTCAGTTCAGGGTGTTGATGTAGGTGGTGATATAGTTGCGCGGTATCAACTCGCAGGTTGGGGGCCTGAGTTGGTAAGGTCTCTATCTGAGAGGAGTTTTCCAAAGGATTTGCACTGACTAAACGATGCAACTCCAGCTTTGCTTTTGTCAGATCTCGCGATAAATCATCCTTTTGATCAAGTAATACCGTATATTCTTGTTTAGGTGTCATTGCATCAGCGATCAACGATTGACCTGAAATTATTTGTGTTTGAGTCAGTTTTCCAAGCAGCCCGTTTTCTGCAAGTAACTTATCTATCAGCGCTAGCTTTTGCTCAAGATAAAAGCGCTTAAACCATGCTGTAGCGACTTGTTGCCGTAGATCAATTCGAAGAATTTGTGTTTGACTATTTGCAACTCCGAGTTCAGCTTGAGCAAGTTCAACTTCGGCCTTTCTTTTGGCCTTATTTGGAAAATCCTGCATAACGCCTATCTTCTGCATAGTCATACCCTCTTGGGTGACTGACCAAGCAGAATCTCCAGATACTGGATAATTATCTAATCCAACAAATAGTTTGGGATTAGGTAAAATGCCTGAAGCGAGTACATTGTTCTCTGCACCTTCAATCTGAGCATAATTTGCTTTTAAAGTAGGTGCATTTTCCTCAGCACGCTTTAAGGCGTTCTCTAAAGTCAGTATTTCTGCATTTGCATGACCATACAAAAATAATAGACACACAATGCTTAACGATTGCCTTACCCATACTTTGGACGGCAATTTTCTATAGTGAGGCATAATTCTCATCCTAAAATGATGCGCATACGAATATGCAAAACACCCATAGATCAACTATGAATGATTAAAAGGTCATCAAATTAGGTGGCTTGTGGGGGTCGCCATAAACTATAAAGAATGGATGGGGGAAGTTGTTGATTAGGAGAGGTAAAATTAGATTGATCTAATAAAGGTCCTGCTATTTCCGGCAAAGGGACTAAAGAGTCTTTGGGAAAAGCAATTTTTGCAAATGAAGCAATACAATCTGGTTCAGACATACAAGAAGAATCATGAACCGTTATTTTTTTGATTTTTGAGTCCGCCTTCATACAATCCATATGCGCAGCATTTACCTGATTATTTTCAGGTGATTGCATCATTTGCATAGATTGCATCTTTTCTGAAGACATTAAACATTTTTTATGCACAGATGCAGCAGCTGCTGCCGATCCTACAAAGAGGATAGCAAACGATAAAAACAGCGATAGGCATGTCTTTAACCACTGCATAGAGATAAGACCAAATTTTATACTTTTTTAGTTTTACAGATTCTAATGAAAATAGCAATCGTGAGGTCTTAGGAATAGTAACTTACACTACTATTCCTAATTAACTGTTTATATAAAAATTTATATTCACTATTAAATTATGTAACTCTACTCACCACTTGATAAGTGATAAATGAAAAGAGATAAGCAAGAGAGAATAAATAAGTTGCCATAATGATAGGCTGTCTCCAACTGCCAGTTTCCCTTCTTATGGTAGCCAATGTTGCTAAACAATGTGGAGCAAAAATAAACCAGACTAATAAAGACAAACCTGTCGCTAGACTCCAACCATCCGGGCCTGATATTTGAGATAATAAGGTCTGAGTAACTGCATCCTCATCACCAGACATTGCATAAATTACCCCTAACGCAGCAATAATTACTTCACGAGCTGCCATCGCAGGAATCAAAGCAATACAAATTTCCCATGTAAATCCAATCGGCGCAAATATTGGATGGATTAAATGGCCTAACTGTCCAGCGATACTATAATTGATCGGAGGCATAGTTGGATTATCTGGAGGTAAGGGGAATGTTACCAAGAACCATAACAAAATAGAAAGTGCGACAATAATTCCACCAACTCTTTTTAAGAATATAGTTGCTCTATCATAAAGCCCCAAAGCTACATTTCGAACATCTGGAATACGGTATGTTGGTAATTCAAAAATAAAAATACTTTCAGTTTTATCTTTTCTTACTAATTTCAGAAATAAAGAAACCAATAAAGCTGATACGATTCCTGACATGTAAAGCCCGAATAGAACTAAACCTTGCAAACTGAGCCAACCATAAACTAATTTGTTTGGAATAAAGGCTGATATCAGTAAAGCATATACAGGTAATCGTGCAGAGCACGTCATCAAAGGTGCAATCATAATCGTTGCTAAACGATCTCTTTCAGAACTAATACTTCTTGTCGCCATAACTCCGGGAATTGCGCAAGCAAAGCTTGAAAGTAATGGAATAAATGAACGTCCACTTAAGCCAGCTTTGGACATCAATTTATCTAACAAAAATGCAGCTCTAGGTAAGTACCCTGATTCTTCTAAAACTAGAATAAAGAAAAATAAGATCAGAATTTGAGGCATATAAGCAAGTACACTACCAGCACCTGCAATTACGCCATCAACAATCAAACTTCTTAAAAGTGAATGAGAGATCAATGGCCCAATTACCCCCCCAAACCATGTAATCGAATCTTCAACAAATGAAATTAATGGTTGGGCCCAAATAAAGACTGCCTGAAACATTACAAACATGGTAAAGGTCAATATTAATAATCCAAAAATTGGATGTAAGAATATTTTGTCTAAGAAAGCAGTCCTTTTGTCACCATTATCATTTTTCAAGATGACCTGTTTTGTAATGTACTTAATTTGGTCGAAGTGACTTAGGTCAGAATGATAAGGGGCAACAAATAATTTCTTTTGGTCTAACTGGGTCAATAGCCCCTGAATTCCTTTTGTTTTTACAGCTACCGATTCAACGACAGGAATGCCTAAAAGCTGAGATAGCTTCGTTGTATCAATTGAAATTCCACGCTTTCTAACCTCATCCATCATATTGAGAACAAGTATCATAGGCCTGTTTAATGCTCTGACTTCAAGTACAAGGCTTAAATGAAGATGAAGGTTAGTAGCATCAACAACACATACAAAAATATCAGGTATGACTTCGCCTTTTAATTCGCCAAAACAAACAGCTCTAGTTACTTCTTCATCTAAGCTACTTGGTTTTAAACTGTAAGTCCCAGGTAAATCCAATACTCGAATAGTATCGCCAGAAGGTAATTTAAAAAAACCCTCCTTTCGTTCAACCGTTACTCCCGCGTAATTAGCAACTTTTTGACGAGTACCTGTGAGTGTATTGAAAAGAGAGGTTTTACCACAATTGGGATTACCAATAAGTGCAATATTTTTAGTGTTCATTGATAATCTCTACAAAAATTCGTTCTGCTTCATTTTTTCTTAATGCAAAACGTGAAGTTTCGATTTGGACCAGTACTGGGTCACCACCGAAAAGCCCTTTCGCAAGTACTTGTAAGGATTCACCGACTCGAAAGCCAAGCAGTTCTAGACGTTCAAGAACAGGATCACTTTTATCTTGAAACTGAGAGCCTTTTTTAAGATCAATGATTTTTACGGTCTGATTTTGCTTTACTTGAAATAAATTCATTGTCTGCCTCTTATCTCAACGCCAAAATTTTTCGAGCGCCATTAAGCACAAACAGAGAAACAAGGATGCCAATAATCAAATCTGGGTAAGCTGAACCAGTCCATGCAACAAGCACACCTGCTAAAATAACTCCCATATTTACGATCACGTCATTAGCGGAAAAGATCCAACTCGCTTTCATATGAGCTCCACCATCTTTATGTCCAGAAATGAGATACAGGCACGATACGTTAGCAATAAGTGCTAAGAAGCCAATAAGGATCATCAAATCTGACTCAGGTTCACTACCAAACATAAAGCGTCTGACAACATCAACAATAACGATCAAAGCTAATAAAAGTTGAATCCATCCTGCAAAATGAGCTGCTTTTAATTGATATTTAGAGGCTTTCCCTACTGCGTAAAGTGCTATACCGTAAACGGCAGCATCCGCAAACATATCAAGAGAGTCCGCAATAAGCCCCGTTGATGCTGCAATAATTCCACTTATGAATTCAATAAGAAAAAGAACACCATTGATTGCTAATAATAATTTTAGAACTTTCGCTTGATTATTTGGGTCAAGTGTCTCGGGCAATTCTCCTGTAGCTTTTACCGTTTCAACAATTTTTGCACCAAAACCGAGGGCTTCAAGTTTTGTAGTAATTTCATTAATCCCATTTGTATGGAAAACAACTAACTTCCTTTGTGCTAAATCAAAAGATAAACCTTTAACTTCATGCAAGGGAGAAAGGGCCATTCTTACCATTTGCTCTTCTGCCGAACAATCCATCTTCGGAATTAAAAAAGTACTGGCTTCTTGTGCATGCTCTTTATTTTCATAAAATTCAGTTTTATTTAACTTCGCTCCAAATCCAAGAGCTTCGAGTTTTGCAGTGATTTCTTTACTTTCACCATTATGCAGAACTTTTAAGTTCCGGTTTGGCAAATCAAAAACCAATCTCTTAACATCCACTAAAGAAGATAAAGTCATCCGAACCATTTGTTCTTCTGCGGAACAATCCATTTTCGGAATGTTATAGTCACTGATGAAAGTCGCTATAGGTTTATCCCCATTAACTAATTCAGGTGACTTTAAAGAATCTGGACCGCAGCACGAATTCAATTCCCCAGAACACGGCTGATTACTACCATAAGAATCTTTTTCATCATAATTAGGTACTTTTTCTACCTTATTACCACAACAAGAACTTTTATTTTCTTCAGTAGCTGAATCTTTACCCTTACAAGAATCTATTTCTGATTCAGGTTGATTTTGCTTAGTGTCGTCACAAGAACTTCCTTTATTACAACCGCAACCACTCATTGATGTGCCTATAGTCAGATCTTAATTTATTGCATATTAAAAACCTTATAGCTACTATAGAGTCAAGATGAAAATTAGAGATATTGATATGTCTTTAAAAATTGGTGAATTAGCAAAAAAAGTATCGTGCTCTGTTTTAACTATCCGTTACTATGAAAAAGAAGGATTGATTCCATCTCCCGAAAGAACTCAAGGGAACTATCGGCTGTATAATGAGGATTATATAGATCGCCTAAAATTCATTCTAAACTGCCGTACACTTAATATGAATTTAAGTGAGATAAAACAATTACTATCGTATAAAGACACACCGAATCAGAATTGTTCAAGCATCAATCATCTTGTTGACTCTCATATAAAAATTATTAAAGAAAATATAAATTCTCAACAAAAATTAATTCAGCAACTCTTAGATATTAGACGAACATGTGATGGATTATGTACAGTAGATAAATGTGGTGTTCTAAAAGAAATTGGAGATTATGAAACTAAATTAGCTATAACTTGAGGGTTATTAATTTATAAATGGAATTACTTTTAATTCTTTGCTATATGACTAGCATCTTACGCTACTAGTCATATAGCAAAATTCTCTAGAAAACTAATTCGATACCTGCACCATATTTCCACCCTTTTTCAGACTCAGTAGCCTCTTGCATAGAAGTAGCTTTTTGTCCTTTTTCATATTGATAAGCAACATCAATGAAAGGTCTGATACGCTTAGTAATCTCATATCTGGTTTTGATACCAGTTTTCAATTCTGACAAACCTGATTTTGCAGCATAGTCAGAGTCATCACTGAATACCACATCCATTTCTAGATAAGGCTGTGTAATCAATTTCTGGGTTAATAAGAAATCACGCTCGACCTCAAAACTTGCTCCCCAAAAATTATTCTCACCACCGTATAAATAAGCTTGAGTTTCAAAGAAGTAAGGAGCTAATCCTAATACACCAATAACACCATCAACTCGATCGCTGTTGCTGTTATTTTTATCTTCACTGTATCTTACCCCAGCTTGTACATCCCAAAACGGTGCTACATTACGGCTATAAAGTGCTGACACATCGTATTTTGGATCATTACTTTCTGTCTTATCCAAATTGGCTTCAATGAAAAGACGATTTTCATCTGTTCCTATCAATGTTTCTATTTTAGAACCTAAAGCTCCTTTACCATCTTCATCCACAGTCCACTCATTTTCAAACTTTGTTGATTGAAAAATTTGTCCACCATGCTCTTTAAGATGCTTATCGTGGTTCTGATTAAGCATGAGGTTTTCAGAAGCTTTGGTTTTACCTTTATCATTGTCAGTAGATGGTTTCTGATAAACATTACGCTCAACATATCCTAAACCACCAGGCTCTTTTAATAGGATATTGATACCTTCTGACTGAGTAGGACTTACACTATTATCTATGTTCTCAGTAGAACCATTATTTGCAAAAACCACACCTGACAATCCGATTAAAGCGATAGATAAAAGTGTCTTTGAATATAATTTCTTAGTGGTGCGCATGTTGATTTACTCCCTTATCATTTGTCTTAGGTTGAGCAACAACATCCTTCATATCAGTACCATTGCTATCGACATTTGCCACAATAAGTTTATTCATCATTCCAGCAGACATGTGATATAGCAAATGGCAATGGATAGCCCATTCACCTAACTCATCAGCAGTAAGTAAAGTTGTCACTGTTTTACCTGGTGGAACTATCACTGTATGTTTATTTGGCATATTGCTAGGATCTTGACCATTTTCAAGCTGCATAAACATGCCATGCAAATGCATTGGGTGGGCCATCATACTGTCATTGATGAATTTTAAACGTATACGCTCACCATATTTGACTTTAAATGGTTCTGTTTGATTAAACTTCTTACCATTAATAGTCCAGATATAACGCTCCATATTTCCACCCAAGCGAATTTCAATTTCGCGTTCCGGAGCACGTGTATCTTGTTGAGGGTTCAAAGATTGTAAGTCACTATACTTCAATGCTCTTTGACCAACTGGAGTCGATGCGTTTGCCCATCCATACACCACATCACTTGTTTCAGAAGTGTTTGTGTTCATTGCTGACATATCATGGTTCATTCCAGACATCGACTGGTCTTTTGAATCACTTTTCATCGAAGACATATCGTGATCCATGCCTTTCATTGAAGACATGTCATGATCCATTCCAGGCATCGACTGCTCTTTTGAATCACTTTTCATCGAAGACATATCGTGATCCATGCCTTTCATTGAAGACATGTCATGGTCCATTCCAGGCATCGACTGCTCTTTTGAATCACTTTTCATCGAAGACATATCGTGATCCATGCCTTTCATTGAAGACATGTCATGGTCCATTCCAGGCATCGACTGCTCTTTTGAATCACTTTTCATCGAAGACATATCGTGATCCATGCCTTTCATTGAAGACATGTCATGGTCCATTCCAGGCATCGACTGCTCTTTTGAATCACTTTTCATCGAAGACATATCGTGATCCATGCCTTTCATTGAAGACATGTCATGGTCCATTCCAGACATTGACTGGTCTTTTGATTCACTTTTCATCGAAGACATATCATGATCCATGCCTTTCATCGAAGACATGTCATGATCCATACCCATATCTTCCATTGTTAATAGGGAACGTGGGCGTGGTTTTGGCATCACAATATTTTTTACAGGTGTAGTATTTTCATCGTGTAGTGTGCCAACAGAAAATCCACTGCGATCAATAGATTCAGCTTCTATCTGATAATTTGCTTGTTTAGGTTCCACAATAACATCATAAGTTTCAGCCGTTCCTATTCTAAACTCATCAACAGGCACAGGTTTTACGGGTTGGCCATCTGCACTTACTACGGTCATTTTCAGATTAGGAATTCTTACATCAAAGAAAGACATTGCCGAGGCATTAATGAACCGAAGACGAACTTTCTCTCCAGCTTTAAAGTTTCCAGTCCAATTTTGTTCTGGAGTTTTACCATTCATCAAGAAAGTATAATTTGTTACGTCAGACATATCTGTCTTCAGCATTCGCATCTGATTCCACATGGAACGATCTTGCCACGTAGCTTTTAAACCATCCCTTTTAATTTGCTTAAAAACATCAAAAACAGTTTCTCTTCGATTTTGATAATAATCAGCTTCTTTTTTGAGATTACTCATAATCTGACCACTAGTAGAGTTATGAAAGTCAGAGAGTAAGACAACATAGTCTCTATCAGCTTTTTCCCCAGCTGTTAGAGGCACTTTATTCTTTGGATAAATAACGAGAGGCCCATACAAGCCATCTTGTTCTTGGCCTTTACTGTGCGAATGATACCAATAGGTACCATTTTGACGAACTTTGAATTTATATTCATAAGTCTTATTTGGTGCGATACCATCAAACTGATTAAATCCTGGTACCCCATCCATGATGCCGGGTAAGATTAAGCCATGCCAGTGAATAGAAGAGTCTTGGTTTTTTAATTTGTTATGGACACGAATAACCGCATCATCACCTTCCTCAAATTCAAGAAGAGGTGCAACAAACTTACCATTTACTGTAATTCTCTTTAGAGGCTTACCAGTAATATTCACCGTTTGCTCAGCAATTGTTAAATCATATTCTTTAACCGCTGCCATAACCCAAGTTGATGAAAATAAACCCACTCCTATCAATAGGACATGACTTAACTTTTTAGACATTTATTTCACCTATCTAATATTTAGTTGAGGGCTAAAGTAGGTTTATTTTTCACTTCACCCTCAATCTTTGATTTATCGTATTCGTTATTTATTTGACATGTTCATTTTAGAATGGTCCATGTTCATCATTTTTGAATGATCCATGTCACCCATATTAGAGTGATCCATATTCATCATTTTTGAGTGATCCATTTGGGACATATCTGTCATCTTACCGTGATCATGTTGACTATGATCTTGTTGATTTTTCTCTTCACTCTTCATGTCACAAGGCTTTTTGCAGTTTTCTTGCGCTTTTGGATTTACCTTGACTTCTGTACTTGCACTATTTGCCTGTTTAGCATCTGCTGCCCAAGATTGAGTTCCAGCAACTAAAGTCCCAACACATAGAAGAGTAGTTAAACCACGACGGAATAGAGATTTCATTGTTTGCTCCAAAAACTAACTTTATGTATCTACCTTATAGGCTCTCACCGAACATCAATGTGACCTGAAAATGACATTTTTGTAATCTAGACCGAATTGCGTATTTATAACGTTATTATGGTCTTAATAAAGGGTATGGGATTTTTTAAATGAGAATCTTACTAGTTGAAGACGAACAAAAAACAGGTGATTACCTTAAACAGGGCCTCTCTGAAGCTGGATATATTACAGATTGGGTTACGGATGGATTATCTGGTAAACACCAAGCTCTTTCGGAAGAATACGACTTAATTATTTTAGATGTCATGCTACCAAAGTTAGATGGCTGGAATATCATTAATGACATCCGTAAAAGCGGAAAAACAATGCCTATTCTTTTTCTTTCAGCGCGTGATCAGATTGAAGATAGAGTTAAAGGTTTAGAGTTAGGTGCCGATGATTATCTCGTCAAGCCTTTTGCTTTTGCTGAGCTACTCGCAAGAATAAAAAGTTTACTTCGTCGGGGTCTACAAAAAGAAGACAGCAATATTATTACGATTGCCGATCTTGAACTTGATCTCCGTAAACGTCGTGTGACTCGGGCTGGACAGCGTATTGATCTAACAGCCAAAGAGTTTGCATTAATGGAGTTATTTATGCGAAGACGAGGAGAAATTCTACCTCGTGCTCTCATTGCCTCTCAAATTTGGGACATGAATTTTGATAGTGATACCAATGTAGTGGAAGTCGCTATTAAGCGGTTAAGAAGTAAAATAGACAGCAATTTTAGCCCTAAGCTTATTCAGAACATACGTGGAATGGGCTATGTGCTAGAGGTAGAAGATGACTCATAAACTGTTTAATGCTATCAGTTTCCGTATAGCAATTATCTTCTCTCTTTCTACCGTCATCATCTTAATGATTATGGGGTTGGTTATTCATCAACTTGTAATGCATCATTTCGAAACTCAAGACCGCACACAGTTAGAAGGTAAAATTCAACTTGTAGAAAACCTTCTTGAGCAAAACCCAGCCAATACAGATGAATTAAATATATATTTAAAAGATGCACTAATTGGTCATCATGACCTCATTGTTCAGATAGAGCGCCCAACTGGACAAATTATTTTTAGTTCAGCACCAGCAGTGATTAAAACTCAAGCTTTAGTCAAATCTAGACATACTCCATGGATAGAATGGGAGATTCAGAACAAAACATACCGTGGTTTAGTTTATAAAAAGTCTTTTGATAGAAATAAGAGTATTCCGTCAGCTCAAATTATTGTTGGAATAGATACATCAGAGCATCTACATTTTTTAAATGACTTTAGACGGCAGTTATTATATATCGGCGTTTTAGGCACTATTTGTTTAATGTTCCTTGGCTGGTTTGCTGCATGGAAGGGATTACGTCCAGTTCAAAAGATGGCAAAAGTAGCAGAAGGTATTTCAGCTCAACATCTTTCTGAACGCCTAGAAGTTGAAAACACTCCAACTGAACTAAAATCACTGGCCATAGCTTTTAACGATATGTTAGATCGTTTAGAAACAGCGGTAGAAAAGCTCTCAGATTTTTCATCAGACCTCGCTCATGAGATTAGAACACCTATTAATAATTTGATGACTCAAACCCAAGTTTGTTTATCACGTAGTCGAGATATTAACACCTATCAGGAGGTCCTCTTTTCCAACCTGGAAGAGTTTGAACGTTTAGCTCGGATGGTTTCCGATATGCTATTCCTTGCAAAGGCTGAGCACGGGTTACATTTACCAAATTTACAGCAAGTTAATTTAGTAAAAGAAGTATCTGCTTTATTTGACTTTTACGATGCGATTGCTGCTGAAAAGGGTATGTTATTGGAACAAACGGGGTACGGTTCTGTTAAAGGCGATCCATCTATGTTACGTCGTGCTCTAAGCAATTTATTGTCAAATGCAATCAA
This sequence comes from Acinetobacter sp. 826659, assembly GCF_000588515.1. NCBI lineage: Bacteria > Pseudomonadati > Pseudomonadota > Gammaproteobacteria > Moraxellales > Moraxellaceae > Acinetobacter > Acinetobacter sp. 826659. The sequence continues at coordinate 90,078 of NZ_JFYD01000004.1, forward strand.
ATATGGAAAAACAGATTCAGTAATCAAAATCAAATATCAACAAAACTTTGATACGACTGTTTTTACAATTGAAAATGAAAGCTCACCGTTATCATCAGATCAGCTGAATCGACTATTTGACCGTTTTTATAGAACTGATGCTTCAAGACAACGTGTCGAAGAAGGTACTGGTTTAGGCTTAGCAATTACCAAATCTATTCTTGATGTTCATGGAGCTACGATTCAAGCAACTTATGAAGATGGACGCATTATCTTTAAAATTGTCTTTAAAAATTAATTATAGGCTACTCATTTTAAAATTAGTTTGTGAGTAGCCAATACTGCTTATTTGAAATTACGTAATCGTAATGCATTACCAATAACCGAGGCAGAACTTAGGCTCATTGCTAATGCAGCAATCATTGGTGAAAGCAGCCATCCAGTGAACGGATACAATACTCCAGCCGCTAGAGGAATACCCAAAGCATTATAAAGAAAAGCAAACATTAAATTCTGCTTCATATTTTTTACTGTAGCTTCTGATAAGGAGCGAGCAATTTCGATACCACGTAAATCACCTTTAATTAAGGTAACTTGAGCACTATTCATTGCTACATCAGTACCGGTACCCATTGCAATTCCAATATCAGCTTGGGCCAAAGCGGGAGCATCATTGATCCCATCGCCAGCCATGGCAACCACTCGTCCTTCTTTTTGTAATTTATTCACTAAATCTAGTTTGTCTGCTGGTTTAACCTCCCCATAAACTTCATTGATCCCTAATTTAGTACCAACTGATTTTGCTGTTGTTAGACCATCTCCAGTAGCCATCACAATTCTCAAACCTGAGTTTTTCAATAAAAGTACAGCTTCAGGAGTACTCGTTTTGATTGGATCAGAAACGGCTAATAGCCCTACAAGTTTACCGTCAACAGCTAAATGCATAACGCTAGCACCTTCAGCTCTTAACTTTTCTGCTTGAGAAATAAAGGCATCAACAGATATTCCAAGTTGTTCCATCAATGCTGTATTGCCCAAAGCTAAATGTTGTCCATTTAATTCGCCCTTAACACCAATACCTGATCCCGACTCAAAAGATGAGGGCTTCATTAGTGAAAGTTTTCTTTCACGAGCTGCTCGTACGATAGCATCAGCTAAAGGATGCTCACTTCCTTGATCTAAACTGGCAGCTAAGCGAAGAATCTCATTTTCTTCATATCCAGAAAGTGCAATAACCTTATCAAAAGATGGTTGTCCTTCCGTTAACGTGCCGGTTTTATCAATGATTAACGTATCAACTTTACGAAGATTTTCTATCGCAGCTGCATCACGAAAAAGCACCCCATTTGATGCACCACGCCCTGTTGCAACCATAATCGACATTGGAGTAGCAAGTCCTAAAGCACAGGGACAAGCGATAATCAAGACTGCAACAGCATTGATGAGACCATAAACCCAACTTGGTTCTGGTCCAAATATTCCCCAACCCAAGAATGTAAAGATAGCAATAGCAATAACCACCATGACAAACCATCCTGCCACGTGATCTGCCATCCGTTGCATCGGAGCTTTAGAGCGTTGGGCTTGAGCTACCATTTGAACTATTTGAGAAAGTACTGTTGAAGATCCAACCTTTTCCGAACGAATCACTAATGAACCATTCATATTCATTGTTGCACCTATGACTTGATTACCCACACGTTTTGTAACGGGAACAGGTTCTCCTGTCAGCATTGATTCATCTACAGAACTTGTACCTTCTGTTATGACTCCGTCAACAGGGACTTTTTCCCCTGGACGTACCCTTAATGAGTCACCTACGTGCACATGGGATAGTGGAACATCTTCTTCCGTACCATCACCTCTTATTATTCTTGCAGTTTTAGGAGCCAATCCAAGTAGTGATTTTATTGCTGCTGAGGTTTGTGATCGTGCTTTCAACTCTAGGACTTGACCTAATAAGGTCAGTGAAATAATTGCAGCTGTCGCTTCAAAATATACTGCAACACGCCCCATAGATATAAATGAAGCCGGGAATACTTGAGGTGCTACCGTTCCAACCAAACTGTAAATGAATGCTGCCCCAGTTCCGATTCCTATTAAAGTCCACATATTTGGACTACGATTTAGGATTGATTGCCAACATCTAACAAAAAAAGGCCAGCCAGCCCAAAAGACAATAGGCAAAGTTAGGAAGAGCTCAATCCAGCTTTGCACTTGCATGTCGAACCAATTAAAACGGTGGCCAAACATTGCTAAAAAAACTACGATAATAGTCAAAGGTAAGGTGTACCAAAACCTTCTCTTAAAGTCTTTAAGCTCAGTATTCTCGTCTGATTCGTCTAGATTCGGAAGTAAAGGCTCTAAGGTCATACCACAGATAGGACAGTTACCAGGATGATTTTGTCGTATTTCCGGGTGCATTGGACAAGTATAAATTGTAGAAGTATTAACATTAACCGGCTGGCTAGTTTCATTTAAATCTGAATTGATCTTTTTATCGGGTTCTTTAACTGTCGCTGTTTTTTCTGCTTTAGTTATATAAAAATCAGGATCACTTTTAAATTTTGAGTGACATTTTTCACTGCAAAAGTAAAAAGTTTTATTCTCAATTTTTTCAAAAAATTTAGATGTATCTGTTACAGCCATGCCACAAACAGGATCAGTCAATGCATTGTTGCCAGCTTTTTCTTCATGATGATGATGGTTCATATAAAACCTCCTTCATGTTTAATTCTTAAAATAAAGGGCTGATTAAGGCGTACTAAATCTTCTCTTATTTGTTTATTTAATGAACATTATTTTCTATAAGGTCAGTGTAACACTTGTACCTTTTCAATTTTAAAAATGACAAAAATGTAATTTTGAAGTCATCGGAGTGTTTCTCTCATTCTTTAATAATAGACCTACAAGGTGATGACCAAGCTTCCAAACTATGATTTTCATTCGGTCATTACTTATTCAAGCATTAGTTTAAAGAGGATGAAGAAATGAAAATTTTTCAAAATAAAATGTCAGCTCTACGTAACGTTCTAGTAGGCGCAACTATGGTTGCTGCTGCTTCAAGCGCATTTGCACATGTCAAACTTGAGAGTGCAATTCCTGCAATTAATACTACGGTAGCAAGCCAGCCAAAAAATATAACGTTAAATTTTGGTGAACCGGTCATGCTCATGAACGTTAAATTACTTGATGCTCAACGCAAAGACATCCCTTTAAATTATCAAGTAAATCATGATTTGAAAAAATCATTCGAAGTAGCAATACCAAAACTCAAACAAGGAAAATATACGGTGGTTTGGACCACAATGGGTACAGATGGCCACAACATGAATGGTGAATATAACTTCACTATTAAATCTGCAAAATAACAATAGAAAGTAAATAGCAATATGCCAGCAGCTTGCTGGCATATTGCTATAAAAAGGGGAGAAAAATATGGTTCCTGAAACTTGGATATATGCAACATGGCTAATTAAAGTCATTCTATATTTAGGAATTGCATCTGTTATCGGAGGTGCTTTCTGCTATTTCTTACTTGGCCGTTATGTAGAAATTAAGGAAACGATTCTTAAATACATCACTATAGGTGCTGGTTTAGGCTTTTTTTCAAGTGTTTTAGGATTCTTCATTCTTATAGGGAGTTTCGCCAATACAGGTCTTTCCGGCATGTGGGACAGTAACTACATAAATATTTTGATCAATACTCCTATTGGACATATCCATATCATCCGGTCAATCAGTTTTGCATTGTTACTACTATTTATGATCATAAAACTGAGTAAAGGTACTATTCAAGTTTCGAAAATTGAAGGAACCATATTTGCCATATTACTCATACCAATAGTTTTTAGCTTTTCCCAACTAGGTCACGTTACGAATTTACCATTATTCGCTCAATTTTTATTGTCAATACATGTACTTGTAATGTCTTTATGGATGGGATCACTTTATCCTTTATGGAAAACCAGTAAAAGAATTATTGGCTTACCATTAAAAGAACGCATGCATTTGTTTGGACGCATTGCAGCTTTTGTTGTAGGGATATTACTTGCTTGTGGTGCCAGCATTGCTCTGTTACTGATTAAAGATTTCAATACTCTGCTAAATACTCCTTATGGGCATGGATTTATTATTAAAATCCTATTCGTTCTAAGTATTCTGTTATTAGCCGCGTTTAATAAATGGTATTTCACTCCTCGCTTACAAGATCCGAAATTTGCTAAACAACTGGGTTATGCCATTTTATTTGAGATGTCTTTAGGCCTCTTAATTCTTTTAACGACTGGTTATATCACGACAGTAGTAGGTATCGAATGAGAGGAGAATCAAATAATGACTTCATGGAAGAAGATAAGCTGTATCTTACTTCTACCTATTGTAATGAGTACGATAAGCTGGGCAAAACCAACTTTGCCAGAAACAATTACCCTTTAATCTAACTCGCCTTCCCTTATGTTTGATTGATAATCGTAAAATGGCCATTCTTTTTTGGTAACTGTATTACCCTTTTATTTAATAGAACTTTTAATAAGATAAAATCTTCTAAAACAGTAAAAAAAAATTATATTTATTTTTTAATTTTAAAATTGAGCTCTCTAAATAGAGAGCTCCTACTATTAAAACGTTTAAATTAAAAATTAAGACACCATTCTTAGAGCCTGTTCCAGCCCACGTTGTTTAATGTTAGCTCCCATTCCAAACCATGCTGAATCCAATCGATGATCCTGACTCATTGCACGGCGTTCATGATCCGCAAACTCAGTAAGACTACAAAGTAAACCATAGGCTGTATCTTTGGCTGAAGCTAACTCTGCACCACGTCCATGTCCGTTAAACATTGTCATGACCTTAGACATAGCACGTCCATTCGGTTCAGTTCTATTGTCGGCTTTGGATGAATGAATTGGTTGAGGTCTTGCCACATTACGGTAGAACTGGATGATACTTTCATCCTGTTCGGCAATGCTCAAGTTCGTGTTATTAAACACGGCATCAAAGTAGGCTGCAGCTTCCTGTTGGGTGACTTTACGCTGGCTCAGTTGCTTCATCTCATACATGTGTTCATCCCATGCACGAACTGAAATACCTAGTTGCTGTTTAATCTTCTCTGCATCGAACTTGGTACTGTGGGGAACTTTCACCACACCTGCACTGCTATTCTGCCCACGTAGAGCAATCGCCAGAGTGTTATTACACACCACACGAATTGAGGTAAATTGCGCCGTGGTTGCCAATGTGCCATCACATGCTGTTGCCAGAAGAATGTAGCCATTACTAACATCCTTGCCTTTCAACGCTGCCGATTGCCCTGTTCTTGCCAATGCCCAGAACTTACGCCCCCCTTTGAGTACCCCCGCCGTTTCCAGTTCAAAACCTGACTGCTCAGTGAGGTCTTTGTAGAAATTTAATATCTCCATCGGTTGCACCTCCTGATAACGCTGACTCACCACCGATAACGGCGCATGAGTATCTGAACGATAAAGCACTCGCTGTTCCTCAAAGGGCAGAATGATATTTTGCCCTCGTTCATTCTTTGCCATATAACTGACATTAGAAGATTCAATGCGCCAGTCCATACCCGCTTGCTGTGCCCAGACTTCTATCGGCTGATTTTGAGGGAGTTGATTTCCTAAGCCATGCCAAGGGGTTTGACCAACAAAAGCCATAGTTTCTATTTGATGTGCCATGATTGATTTCCTTTAAGTGATTTAAATAGTTTGGATGCTGTAAAAGATGGGAGTTATGAAAATCCAGATTGCTGGATTTCAAAATGTTCCAGACATTGCTCACACTTGTAATGCAGCGTCACCATGTTGTCTTGATGCTGGACGTAAAGCAGAAACATGCCCCCGATCACTAAGCCAACTAAGCCCCCTACCAAAGGATGAACAGGACTACGTTTGGACAATTGCATACAGGCTGCTGCCAGAGACATCGGTGAAAATGATGAAAGCTTTGCAAATACACCAGAAGTAGGCTCAGTCTGGCGCAGTAATGTGATATGTAATGAGTGACAGTAAGGACACTGGTGCATGGACCTCTCCCTTAAATAAAAGGCATAAAAAAAGGACCTGCCTGATCAGCAAGTCCTCTTGAAGGGTTATGTTTTAAATAATGCTATTCAGCCTGTTGGCGTTTTGCTTCCCACTGTTTGGTATAAGTCTCTGCTGGAAGGTAATGCTTTAAACCAAATTCAAACTGGTTCGCTGCCGAGTTCAAGACATCCTGAAACGGTAGCGTTGCAAAATCGACATTCGGCTCTAACCATGTATCAATCGATTTTTGTTCAAACTTAATGGGTTTATACACTTGGGTATAGATGAGCGATTCACCCCCTACCCGTTGTTGTTGGGTAATCTGGGAACGAAACTTAAAGAACAGTACCCCAGATACTTTTAAGTGGTTTTGTTTAAAGTCCATGATATAAGCTCTTGCCCAACCTGAACCTTTTACCAGTTCCTGTGCATCTGCTGCTGCCATAGGTAACGTGAGTAAAGTTTCTAGTCTTCGAGATGATGCATTCTCTTCAAGCTTTAAGGTCAGAATACCTTGATCAGCATTGTACTGATAATCAGGGTCTGCAAATCCACCCTTAATGTAAAGTCGACGCATGGCTTTATTTAAGGCGTTCTGCAATAGGTTGACATCATAATCAACTTGATAAGCCTTCAACTCTGCTTGGGTCTGCTCTACACGTAACTGGTATTGCTCCGTGGTTTCAAACTCACCTTTCGGCTTAATGATCGGTGTTTTTAACATCCGGATATAGTTGATTGCCAGATTATTGGCAAACTGATAGAGCTGATCATTAGTTAAATCAAACAGAACTTGATCCATCCCTTCCATTGGTCCACTTTCACGACCCATCACTACAATCTGATCATTACGTAGTTTCAAATTCTGTCTTAATATCCCAGCGACTTGGTCAAATGAATGGGTATCCTGATCATCTCGTCTCTCGACGATATTGAGTGGAAATCTAGCCGGACTTGCGTATCGGTAATCATCCTCTGGAAAGTTGCCCAGAATATCACCATCAATCAAAGGCAAAGGTTGCACAGCAGTTTTTGAGAGAATGACTGGTGATGTTGCTACGGTTTCAGTTTCAGTCTCACTCTCGCCTGAACCAGAGACATCATATTCATCCTGTACCGTCTGCGGTTCCTCTTTTTTTGAACAGCCACCGAGAAATAAAACACTGGTAATACAACAGCAAAGTAATTGTTTTTTCATCATGGTAAGTACTCTAAATTCGAATTTATTCACGTGATAGACAATACTGATCAAGAGGTTTTCATCAGGAGCAGTACCTTATTCACAGAGGTAATGTGTATTTAAATTTTCTTTATTTATGTTTTTCCGATATGGTCATAGGCATAAAACAAGGTAAACGTCAGGATAAAAATCACGATATAAGCTGCATACCATTTCCAGCGCCGTATGAGCCGTTGGGTATTGATCTTCATCGGCTAGACTCCGAGATAAGCTTTTAATACAGCTCTGGCTTGGTTGAATTGCTGGGCTTGTTGCTCAATCAATTGGCGTACTGATTCTGGTAGGCTCTGGTATTTATCGGGGTGGAAATCTGCCATCTTTTTTCGGTAAGCGGCTTGCAGGGTTTGCTCACTCAATACGTGAGGTTGAATCTCAAGAAGTTGGCATGCCTGTCGTTGCTCATGATTCAAATCAGGAGCTCTTTTCTTATTTTGTTCTTCTGCTAAACATTGATAGATAATTTTGACGAGGTCTGGAAAGACTGCCCTAGAGACATTGGATACTCGGCACAAATGAGTCATGAACAAATCAGCCTGCTCCTGCTCAACTTGACCGAGTGCCATGGCATAGACCAGTTGCTCAATCATTTCCCTACGAAAGTTATAGGCAAGTCTATCTTTCAGGTCGGCCAACCGATGCAACAAGTCGTCATAATCGAAGCTCATCTGTTCACTCAATAGTTTTTCGACATACTGATGCACTGCCTGATCATTCAATTTAGTAAAATGATCGGATACAACTTCTTTTGATCTGGCATTCCACTGCCTCCTATTAAAGGTAATAAAATAGGCAAACAGATCAATCACGATTTGCATCTCGGCATCAATTCTTACAACTTTCTGATGAGTGCTTTGTCTACCATGTTGCCCCTGACAACATTCCTTTAGGAAGGCAACTAGGGTTCTCACAACACCTTTATCCAGTTGAGTAAAGTTCAGTTCATCCTGACCGTTGATGAGAATGGAACTGGTGATCATTCCAATATCAGCCTCTACCTGCTGAATATGTTCAAACAGATAGGCTTGCTCATCCTCAAAGCTGGCTTTGTAAAATATCCCCTTTGCCGTGAGGCACATCCCGACCTTGGCACTGCCAAACACAGTGTCATCAATTAACATCAATACATCGTTAGGATTTACGCCATGAGGAAGATAGGTCATGGCACCTTGTAGCTTCTTATTAGGAATGACTGGCGCAAAATAGATATTGTCGCTACTTCGTAATAAGGACACCCACTGACTTTGCTGGATTCGATCCGATATGCTCATCACCATAAGTCCCCCCTAGAAGAACCAGCGTATAAATATAAAAGGCCAGACCAGAGCACGCCCTAATAGATAAGCACCAGAGTAATGACCCGGATATTCCCAAATGCAATACAGCCAGTAACCAATGACAATCGTAAAATAGAACGTAAAAAATGGATGTTTCATGATCAATATTCCTAATTTGAGTTGCATAACCCCTTCCCGTTGCCCGAACAGGCAACAGGAAATGAGTGATTTAATAATTTGCTTAAGGCTTTAAATATCTGGTGTTAAAGCTTGTCCATGCATTGTTGACCTGACTGATACATCACACGGTCTAGGTCATTTGGGAGATAGCTCATACGTTCAATCTGGCGCATGACAGTTTTTCCATAATGTTCTTCGACTTTGTCATAGACACAAGAGCAGTAGCTGCGACTGCCCCCCATGTTGTAACAGCCATGTTTGACACCCTTTTCAAAATCGGAAGTACAGCCATTTAGAATCAGAACACTGACACCGACCACACCCATCAAAATTTTATTCTTCATCGTTATATCCAGTAACATGGTCATGGAGCTTAGGCTTTTTTAGGCAAATTGAGGCCCTGCCACGGTGTATCTCACATGACATATTTTTAAAGTTAAATTTTTAGACGAAAAAAACTAAAGCTTGAAAAACCAGAAGTTCATCAAACCCTATTAAAACTAATCAGGGGGTATAAAAAGAACATGCATAGCCAACTCCTTATATTTGGAGTTCTGCCAAAGCATTAATTTAGAATTATGGTGGCAGAACGAAAGAGGGTTAGCAGACTAGTCACTCAACTAGCACACACGAATGTGTCCCTCTCCCGTCCTACCGCAACGGGAGGGAACGGAGATACACACATTGAATTATTCCTCAGAAGAAATAATTCTCTGATGCGGAGTGAACGGTCTGCTAAAACCGACTGGCAATGTAGGCCAGCAAGCAAAGGATAATGTGCAACATTTAAGGTGTCAATGATCTGTCGACTAAGTCGTAAAGGGATTGTTATTGTTTTTCATTAGATTAGCCATTTAAACTAACCATTAAGTAAATTTAAGGATGGTTCAGTGCTTCGGTTAAAGTGTCTTGGTGGTCCCCTGTATGGACAAGAATATTCTCATACATATGACGAGTTTATTTTTAAAGACAAACAGACAGGAAAACATACGTATTATCGTAAACAGACTTTAGACTTCACCCCACCCCAAGAGTTCTTTGTAGCAGAGTCAATTTCTAAAACCGTAGCCTATAATCTTGCATTACAGTTGATGAACCGCTCTTGATGCTCTTGTTGTAGTATCGGAAACATACTATTAACTAAACAAGAATGAGTGATTTTCTAGGACTTGATTCAGTCCATAATAGGTTTATAATCCGCTAAAATAGATCACTGTATTACAATTTATAGTCCAATAATTACAACTCGAAACTACACTTTAATTTTGACTACTTTTCACCCAAAACATCGCAAGTCGGTACAGAATCATCACAAGTCGGTACATAAATAGAGTGTGATTTAAGAGCTAGCATCCTACCCTAGTATCTAAAATCCCCTGCAAGTTAGGCTAAATCATTATTAAATTTTAAGCAGTTACGAATTATAATATTTGCACTTCTTTAAAATTAATAAGTGAACTTGATTACATGGTAACTTCAGCTAAAAAAAATACTAAGGCTAAACAAGAAACTACATCTACGAGTAACATCAAAAAACTTATTGGCTTAATTGACCAACTTGAAGAACATATTATTAGAAGACATAAATTTCCCTATGGTTTGCCATCAGCCTATGCCGAACACTACAAAGCTTATTTACCTGAACAAATGGAACCTATCAGTGAAGAAATAACGGAGAATGACCGAAAGTGGTTTTATGAACAGCTTGATCAAGGCTTATTAAAAGAATCGCCAGAACAAAAGACTCTCCGTCAACAGGCATGGAGATTACCTCCACCATTACTTCGAGGTGAATCGGAAATTTACATCTACATTCCAGAAGAGGACCGACTTGAACGGCACTATAATGAAATCGCGATTGAAATTCGTAAATTTAAAAACCTAGTATCAACTAAAATCAGAATATTCAAAAAAACAGAACAAGAAGCTGAGAAACATTTTAAAGAAGCATTTAGTCTCTACTCCAAGCATTATGATTGTTCCTTCTATGTCTACACCCTACCAAAAGAAATCTATAAACAAATTAGGCAATCTCAATTAGCCCGAAACAGTCATAAACAATCCCAACGGGTAAAAAAAACTTACCTCTCAATTGTTCAACGTTTTATTAAAAGCAATCAAAAAGCTTACTCAAGTATGAAGATGGTTTTAGGAGCAATTGAGGAACAAGCTATTTCAAAGATTCCAGAATATCTCACTCAAGAATACAATGCTGAAATAGAACATTGCTTACGAAAAAAAGAAGAAGCTGAGTATTTTCTTTTTGCAGCTCGAAATGATCTATCTACAGCGGAAGTCAAAGAAATTGAAAAATATGGTAAAAAAACTGTAATCATACAAGCTCAGAACCGTAATCAACCCCTAACTTCTTTTGCAGGCCATCCTATCGAACGTTATGAGGAAATAAGAGTATTTTATCAGAAAAAGATTTCTGACTTAGAAGCACAAAAAAGTAAAATTAGAGACTTCGATCAAAGATTAAAATTACTGAATGGAGCTAAATCTTGGTTAAAGAAAAGCGAACCAAACCTATATGATGCGCTGAACAATCTTATAGAAAAGAAAGGTAGAAAACTTTAAGACTCCCCTTCCTACCCCAATAAAAAACCCGATTACTCATATAGTTTATTTAGAGCCTGTTAGTTCTACACTGGCATGCTCTTAAAAAAGTTAAAAAAAAAATTAAAAGAATAATAATTACAATGAAATTTCCATATTTTAAAGACATTAAAAATAAAAATATCAATAGGTTAGATAAATTCTCCGCAGTTTTTTAAGGGGTGTGAAATTTTTTTTAGAATTTTCCTTATGCAATAAAGCATACAAAACTTGCTACATAAGGAATCAATATGACTAGCTTAAACCAAAGCCAGCAACACATCAAATTGAGAAGTACATTCAATTGGAAGCTTAGCAATTTCCGAATGTGGATCAATCTAAGAATTGCTCAACGAAGCCATTTAAATGCTGCGTAACGCAGGACATCGTAACTTTTAAAAAGTCCTCGTATTACCGTCATTTTTTGGTAGAGCATTCTCGGAGTAAAGTGCAATCGGCTTTTCGGTTTAAATACAATTGTAATAAGTAATATTAGATATATGTAATTAATCTACTAGATACTTATTGTCATAAGCAGTGTGCCTTAGCAAATACTGCTTATGGATTAGATTGATTTAAGTGTGTATCCATGTGAGATGAATACACTCCAGATAGATTAGCCAATACCCACTCTACGCCTACCCTAATGGACATTTCTAAACGATGTCCATAGGGAGAGCTTTTACCTCATGACGCCTGATACGTAATTAATTATTTGTATGTAGGTATATTATGAAATCTTTGAACACCAACACCTTAGCTAAACCAACTCTTCCACCTGTCGCACAATTCTTAGATGCAGATAGAGATGCGTTCATAGAACAACTCAAGGAAGATTTTTCAACTCATGAATACATGATAGAAAACGGTAAGACTCAAACATTCAGAACGAGTATCCCCCCTGAAGTTGAAACAATGCTCAGTCGTATTGAGTTCATCAAGTATTTTGAGAAAGTGCGCCCAATCGCGACACTAAAATCTATTCAAAGTTTTAAGGGCAAAGAGCAACTACGTGTTGAGTATGCGAAAGATATTCCACTTTTGCTGAAAAACCAAATTGCGACAATCTTTGTATTTGCTCACTCTGGTAATTACAAGATGGGCATAGAGTTACAGGCCTTTAAGGATTCATTCTTAGAACTTTCAAAGGAAGAACAATATACCCTTTATGAATTTTCTCTGATCAATCAGTGTTACACATCTGAACAGGCTCAGGCTTATGTTGCAGCTTTAATTAAATTTCAGGAACTGTTTGCAGCAAGAATGAGTAGTGTCTCAATTCGTAAACAACTTTCGAATCGTGCTAGTAATCGACGCCGTTCTAAAAAGCGTTGTGTTGAGCTTGTAGAGACTCTACTCAAAATCCATTCTCGAATCCTTGTTGTTCGAGTAGACCTAGGATTAATACGCGATCCAGCTAAGCTTCAACAACTTGCTATCTCAACTGATTTTGCTCAGGCTGAGCATGATAGTGAGTTTATGCAAGAGTCTTTTATTCGGTTCTATGATGCATCTAAGCATAATCAGCTTAAGCATGCGCTCGGGTATATCCTGCGTATCGAACACACCCCAACCAAGGGATTCCATGGACATCTTTATTACTTCTTCAATGCCAATGACCATCGTGAGGACATCACGTGGGGGCAATATATTGCTGAGAAATGGAAAGTTGCTACAAACAATCTTGGGACTGCTTTTATCTGCAATATGAAGAAAGATGAGTACCGCTATCGTGCCTTAGGCATTTTGGAGTATACCGACCATGAAATGCTTAAGAATCTTAAGGCTACGTTTGACTACATATGCAAAAATGATCAGTACTTCGCCTTTACTAATGGAGAACAAATTCGGAGCTTCCGAACCAGCCAAATACCAAAAGTTCCTGCTACCAAACTTGGCCGTCCACGCAAGTTCGAGCAACTTAACCTACTAGACTCTGATCAGTCAGATGATGCTCAAGTAGGAGGACAGTAACATGACTAAGTACGCATCAGATGCTTTACTTGCAGCTACACATTCGTCATGCAGCATTCAACCTATTTGGGCTTACGATCTGATTGGTTCTGAGAAGTCAGCAAAAGCTCTTGGGAGATCAAAAACTACGAGTATGTTTGCAAAACAAAATTCTCAAAATAGTAATCAGGCATTATCTCTCAGTAAACCTGTTGAGTTGATTAGATCAGCATATCCATTAGTGACAGGCTCCCCTGTCACTAATGGGATGTTATCTGTTCGGCTAAAGCCAGAGAACGAATTGTTTATTCAGTTTATTAAACATATGGGGCCTATGCTTAATGGGGGGATTTACTGCCATGATCAGTATTTTTCTAATCAAATTACGGGCTACCAATATATGCTCAACACTAGGCAGTTTAATGAGGATTTAACAGCTTGGAATACAGAACAAAGTCGTGCTGAAGAGTTATTTGATTCGACAATGAAGGTTCTATTCAAAGGCTACGCAGGCTTCGAAACACATGAGCTATATTTGCCAATGCTATTTACGCTTTCAGCGAATACTCCAATGTATTCAAAACAACAATATTTAGATCAGCAGAAGAAAGATATGATCGCCATTTTCCTTAATGAAGGTGGTAATAATGAGATTATTGCCGTATTTTCCAAATGGGAACTTACCCTACAAGGACAATTAGCTCTAAAACTGGTGTTCTTACTTGAACGTCAGTTTATAGATGATCCTTTTGGTTTGTCTGATGAAAATGCTTTCATTGCCCTACAAGGTAATCTGGAAGACCTGTTTAATTGCAAAGCATATCCTGTACCAATGCCATTAAACGGTTTTATACAAACCAATCGCTTTTTTAAAGATGATCCAAAGTACAGAGACCTTATTAAGTTACTTAAAACATACCTAGTTGGCACCGATACAATCCTTCGAATCTGGGATACGCAGTCTGGTTTCGATGTTTTGTATTCTAAATTTAAAGCTAGTTAGTTCAGGAGCGATTTCACAATGGGAGTATTTCAGTTAAATACCGCTGATTACCTGTTCATGAAATATCGCACTATGACTGTTGAACTTATGACGGTAGTACAAGAATATTACCCTCATTTAAGTAAGGCGGAAGCGCTGAGAAAGGCAAATAATCAAGAATTTCCTTTCTCAGTCTTTAAAATAGATCCAAGTAAACGTGCACCATTTCTGGTACACGTCCAAGACTTGGCTGGTATTTTAGACAAAAAGTATTCTGAAGCTGCTAAAGACTTTGCTACGTTTCATCAATGAGGCGTAGCACCTCTTCTAATTGAATTACATTTCGCCTTGATTTCACAGAAACATAACGCTGTAAGCTGCTCCAAGAATCATGCAAACTTACTTTCTGAATTTCAGGTATTGTAAAACTCTGTTCTGCCAGTCTCGTACAACCTTCATGTCTTAAATCATGAAAGTGTAAATCTTCAATTCCCAATATTTTACATCCATCACGAAATTCTTTTCCTATGCTTTTCGGATTCAAAGGCAATAAGAGCTGATCATCATAGCCCAATTGGAGCATACGGCTTCGCACTTCATTATCTAATAAAAGCTCAACTATTGTTTTACATGGCTCCAACACCTCAAAAGACTTATGATTGCCTTTTGAACCATTTGGATTTTTCAAATCATGAACTTTCCATGAAGAGTGATAAGAGTCATAATCTTGCAGCCACAAGCGTGTTAACTCTGCTTCACGTCTGCATGAAAAAATTGCTAACCAAATAATTAAATGCATTGGATACTTAGTACCATATTTATTTAATTTCCAACGCTCAGCAAAAAGTTTTGTTAAAGCAATTAACTCTTCATTTGTAGGAAGTCTATCTCTCACTTTGCTAGACGAGATTTGGCGAGTTTTTCTAAGCTGTGCTGTAGCTTTATCGAAGCTACTTAAATCAACTTCCATACCCCACATAACAGATGCATGAGACAGAACACCTCTAATATGTAAAAGCTCATGCTGCTGTGTACTTGTTGCAATAGGGTCTAAACCAAGATTAGGCACGCCTCTCCGTCTTAGAGCAACATGCTCAGCCAAATGTATTGAATGTATTTTTGTGATAATATTGCGCGCGATTGGCAACTTCTTAATTAAGAGTAGAGAATAGCGTTTCGTCCTTCCGTACTCGCTCCCAACTTCATCCAAATATTTATCAATGGCATCTGACAAAGTTAGGTCAATCAGTTGTTCTTTGCCAAGTAATATATCTGGATTTTCTTGAATCTCGACTTCTCTTTTTTTAAGCCAGTTCTCTGCCACCTTTTTTGAATGAAATGTTTTGCTTTCAGAATAAGCTGGATAGCCCTTTTTATTGATCCGGATAGCAGCTCGGTAACTAACACTTCCATCTGCACCTTTTCTGGCAGTAATTGACCCCATAAATTTACACCATGAACCATTTTTTCCATTATGGTGTAAACTTTGGTGTAAATGCAAACCGATTAACGCAGCTAAACATGAGTTCTCACAGATTCAAACAGGTTACAAAACACTGATTAAAGGTATGATTTTTAATGACTATTGATAAAACCATTGAAACTATTAAATCTCCAAGAATCAGTGTAGCTCCGATGATGGACTGGACTACAAAGGACTACCGATTCTTTGCACGCTTGTTTAACCCAAACGTTGTGCTATACACCGAAATGGTGACTACAGGCGCGATTTTATTTGGCGATGCAAAACGTCATTTAGACTATAACGCTCAAGAACACCCAATCGTATTACAACTTGGCGGTTCAAACCCACAAGAGCTTGCCACTTGCATAAAAATGGCCGAAGACTGGGGTTACGATGAAGTCAACCTCAACGTAGGCTGCCCAAGTGACCGCGTACAGAACAATAAAATCGGTGCATGTTTAATGGCAGAGCCAGACTTGGTGGCTGAATGCATTCACAGCATGCAAAAGGCGGTTAATATTCCTGTCACAGTAAAGCACCGTATCGGTATTGATGACATGCAGTCTTACGAAGAAATGCTACACTTCGTAGACACCGTTGCGGCAACGGGCTGCACGCACTTTGTCGTCCATGCCCGTATTGCGATATTAAAAGGTTTGTCTCCGAAGGAAAATCGAGAAGTCCCTCCTTTACGATACGAAGATGTATACCGCTTAAAGCAAGAACGCCCACATCTGACTATTGAAATTAACGGCGGTATTAAAACGTTTGCCGAAACTCAAGCTCATTTACAACATGTTGATGGTGTCATGATTGGCCGTGAAGCCTATCACAACCCTTACCTACTCGCTGAATTGGGACAGCTTTGGAACTTAGAAGCACCAGACCGTTTCGATATTATGGAACAAATGCTGCCTTATATTGAGCAACGTATGGCTGAAGGTGCACCCCTTTCAATCATTACACGTCATATTTTAGGTTTATTTCAAAACTTACCAGGTGCTCGTAAATGGCGTCAGGCGCTAAGTGGCGGAAATGCAAAAACTTTAGCCGATGTTGAAACTGCAATTCAGAACATGCGAGCAGCCATGATTCGCACTGAAGAGTATGTAAAAGAGCAGCAAGTTTAAGTTGGCGACGACTTCTTAAATTGTAAGAAAATGTGGCATTTTAAATCAGAGACTTAGATTTTGAGTATATTCGCAAATGTTGGAACAAAATATTCAAATTTAAGCTCTGATTAGTTATTTATTTACAATGATATCAATAATTTAAATTTCACTATTTTTAACCACCTCTTTTGATAAGTATCTTTTCGCTCCAAGGCAGACACCTCTGGAAAAAAGATACGTTATTACATAACATAAACAAAACTTTTAAGATACGCCTATTAGTATCTCTGAACGCCACAGGTAGGTGGTGATTTTTTTTAATATGGATATGGGTAGCACGGTAGAGATTTCACGATGATTATTTATGACGGACAAGTAGCTGATAATTACATGTATCAGGATTCAAATCAGGCAGCCATTGTTGTATCGCACAGCGCACCCAGCCTACCTTATCCTTTCACCATGAAACCCAATAATCATCAAACTAAAACTTCAACCAACCCACCGATCGATGTAGAAAAGTTTGTAGAAAAATTAGAAAGCGTTACCTCTAGACGCAGTAAAGCTAGATGCGCACGTAGTATCCGTCTTGCACTCGAATCTGCTGGTGCTAATGTTGAAAACCACCCAATCGCAGCTTCAGATTGGGGCGATACCCTCAAAAAGATTGGCTATAAACAAATTGATCCAGCCTTCGACGAACCTCAAGAAGGTGACATTTACATCATTCACAGAACCCGCAACCACGTTTATGGTCACATTGCAGGATACACTGGAAGTGAATGGGTCTCTGACTTTAAACAAAATAGCTATGACGTCTATAAAGATGACAGCGTAACTTATACCTATTATCGACTAGGGTAATCTACCTAAGAACTAGATGTTCAATTGCTTTAATTGTTTCAAACAACTGATCAAACGAGTGTTTTAAACCCAGCTTGGCTTCTTTTTTGCTTTATTTTCATATTGTAATTATCAAAAATAATGATGGAACTTTATGAAAAGAATACTGCTGAGCTTCTACTTACTGACATCGTTTAGCATGACTTATGCCGCCCCTGATACAAACATTATAGAGGTTTTTAAGAAAGTACCCGAAAAACGGATTTATCAACCTCAATATTTATTAAAAGGGACGACTCCTCAAGCTCGAATCCATGTGATACGAAAACAATATTTAAATGGAATACTAGACTGTCCTTCTGTGATTTATCACGACAAGAAGAAAATTCTATCTTTGCACTCATTTGAAGAAGCAATATTTTATCTAGAGCCGGATCGTTACTATATTCGCTATGCGGTTAACAATAGTGGTTGTATCAATTTGGAATTCTACCAGCATAAACGCCCCAAAATGGACATTCTATCTCAGGAACGTCCGTTAGAAGGTGATACCGAATATACATTTTCTATTAGTGAGCACATTGGGCCACAATAATTATTTCAGCAGAAGTTAAACATATTGCCTCTCAAACTTGCAGCAGATGGTAGATCTGCTCAACATAATGCTGAATCAGATCACTCTGGTTTGTTCTATAAGCCAAAACCACTTCAGATAAAAGATTCTTATTTTCTAGAGGAATCAATTTTACATTTTTGGGTAATATTTTCTCAAACTCTTGGGGAACAATGCTAATACCCAAATTTGCAGCAACTAACTGTAATTGGTTTAGCTTACGTGATTGGATCGTCGCTGCTTTAGGCCAGAAGCCAGCCCCTATACACAAGTTTGAGACTAAATAACTCAAACCTCCCCGCTTAGGATGTGGAGTCGAAACAAAATATTCATCTTTTAAATCTTTTATCTGGATACTTTGTGTTTCTTTAAATTTAGGATGATCAATATAAACAGCTGCAAATAATGGCTGTTCATATAGTTTCAAGGTCGTTATTTCTTCAAGGCTATGCAGAACTGGCGGTCTAATCAAACCAATATCAATTTCCCCATTCAGTAAAGCCAAAATCTGATGCTCAGATGACAAGGTATTTATCTCAAAATTGATTTGTTGCGTTAAGCTAATTTCTTTTAATATCTGAACCTTTTTATTATCCATAACAATACTGCTCGAGTGAGCAATTTTAATCTGGCGATTTTTCCCTTCTGCAATATTCTTAGAAACTCCAATGATCTCATTTAAATAATGCATATTATCTTTTATTTTTTTATAGAAGACTTCTCCTGCCGCCGTGAGTTTTACTTTCTTATCAGTACGATCAAATAACTGAAAATCAATTTCTTCTTCTAATAATTTAATTTGCCGACTTAAAGCAGACTGAGCTATGAATAGCTTTTCAGAAGCCGCAGTAAAGCTTCCTTCTTCAACGATTTTTATGAAATATTGGAATTGTTTTAATGTGAGCATAACCATCTCAAAATTAGATTATTAGGTCTATTTTCTATATTAGATTAGATAGATAGCCTTCGCTAGAATTTTATCAAGACCATTCAATTGATTGAATTATTCATGAAGTATTTAAAAGGGTTTGTCATTTTCACCGTTGTTGTTCTAATTTTATGGTGCTTTAAATTTTATGATCAGCAACTACCCACACAGCCCCAGCAAGACAACATAGAGCTGTATGATTAAATAGTTTCTCTCAAAAATAAAAAGGCATGCACTCACATAAGCACATGCCTTTTCAATATTTAAATTAGGCTTTCTTTAAATCAAGCTTTTTCAAAACTTCAGCCACAGCAATCATCGCAAAGCTTGAAGTCACCACTACCGCTGAACCATAGCCACCACAACGTAATCCCGCCGATGGGCAAACATCTGCACTAGAAAATGGGTTATCGATTGAGTAAATACAGGTAATGCCAAATTTCTCTTTTGGCTTTTTACAGATACCTCGAGCACGAAGCTGGCTACGGAGCTTAGCTAACATTGGGTCTTGTTCTGTTTTTGATAAATCAGCTACGCGGATTTTAAGTGGATCGAGCTTACCACCTGCTCCGCCCGAAACAATCAAAGGAATCTTATTAAAGCGGCAATGCAGCATTAAAGCCAGTTTTGCTTTAACGTCATCGATGCAGTCCAAAACAATGTCTGGTACAGGGTTTAAAAGCTCTGTGACATTTTCAGGCGTTAAGAAGTCATCAATAATATTAACTTTAATATGTGGGTTAATTTGGCGACAACGCTCCGCCATAATTTCAACTTTTTCACAGCCCAGAGTTGAGGTCATGGCAGGTAGCTGACGGTTTACATTTGATGCTGCAATCACATCCATATCGACTAATGTAATCTCACCAATACCTGTGCGTGCTAAAGCTTCTACCGCCCAACTGCCGACACCACCAATACCAATCACCATCACATGACTTTTTTCATAGTGCTGGAACGATGAATCACCATAAACTTTGGCTACACCTGCAAAACGGCGGTCATATTCATCTTGTTGGAGATCGGTCATTGCTACTCTGTGGGGATATAAAACACGGGAGGTATTTTACCTCAATCAATTGGTATCGCATATCTTTTACGATATTATGAGTGGGAAAAGCTCCTTAGAACTTATTAATAATGAATCAAGAATTTAATCAAAAAATTATCTTATGTATTCCTGGTATTTGGGAAAATCATCAAGCTTTATTACATGCCCTACTTGTTAATGAAACTGGATATATTTATGCGGGCTCAATTATTAAATCTTTAACAAATGAATATTACGCTGAAGTTGAAGAATATGGAAATGATCTAAATGTCAGTGAGGTTTTTAGATCATTTAGTCTAGGTCGTTTTTCTGAAAGCGAATTAAAAAAAATTGAACAACATAATATGGTTATTTATGTTGTTTGTGATGGCGGATCAATAGAGTTAGCACAACAAGCTCTGTTAATAGGTCAGGCCCTCATGAAAGCAGGTGGCTTAGCAATTAAAATTGAGACTTCGGGTCTTATACACCTTAAAAGCGATTGGCTTAGCTATAACGCTGAAAATATATTAGATCTATTTAAAGCCTTTATACCTATTATTTCTGATGATAATTTACTCTACTCTTGTGGAATGCAGCAATTCGGCAAACCAGATGGATGTATAAACCTAAAGGTAGATCAAGCATCCTATATTGTGAATAACTTCTTGTTATATCTTCTTATAGAAAACCCTGAGTTATTAGAAAATCAAACTTTTTCGGCTGATGAAGAATCAGAACCACTAAAGCTTTCCCTAAAAGCATCTAGCGATTTTTTTGATGTAGATTCACTATATTTTAATCCATTCGATGTTTGGGTACTGACGTCATCATTTAGCTGGAAGAAATTATTTAAATTTAGTTAGATTTTCATAAAAAGAAACCCCATATTTTACGGGGTTTCTTTTTTAACTAACCAGCAATCAAATTCCGAAGTACATAATGCAAAATACCACCCGCCTTAAAGTACTCGACCTCATTTAACGTATCAATTCGACATAACACATTAAAATGGCTCGCCACTCCATTTGGTCCTTTGACATCAACTTCAAGAATTTGATGAGGTTCTATGCCATCAGACAAACCTCGAATTGATATCACCTCATGACCAGTTAAGTTGAGAGATTGTCGAGTTTGCCCATCAACAAATTGTAATGGCAACACTCCCATACCTACCAAGTTTGAACGATGAATACGCTCAAAACTTTCAGCAATTACTGCTTTCACGCCTAATAAGTTCGTTCCTTTGGCAGCCCAGTCACGCGAAGAACCTGTGCCATACTCTTTACCAGCAATAATCACAAGCGGCGTATGTTCTTGTTGGTAACGCATTGCTGCATCATAAATAGCGAGCTTTTCACCACTTGGCACATGAATAGTATTACCACCCTCTTCACCACCTAGCATCTCGTTTTTAATACGAATATTGGCAAAAGTACCTCGCATCATGACTTCATGATTACCGCGTCGAGAACCATAAGAGTTAAAGTCTTTTGGTTCAACACCTTGCTCTTGCAAATATCGACCTGCTGGGCTGTCTTTTTTGATGTTACCTGCTGGTGAAATATGGTCAGTTGTTACCGAGTCACCAAGTACTGCCAAGATACGTGCCTGTTCAATATTCTTAATTGGTTTTGGAGGTTCGCCAATGCCCTCAAAGAATGGCGGGGGGCGGATATAAGTCGAATCATCAGCCCATTCATAGGTTTTACTTTTTGGAATCTGAATCGCTTGCCAGCTTTCATCACCATCAAAGACCGCAGCATATTCTTTATGGAACATGTCTGTATTTACTTTCTGTAAGACAGCATCAATTTCTGCCTGACTTGGCCAGATATCTTTTAAGTAAACAGGTTGTCCATCTTTACCCTGCCCAATAGGTTGCGTAGTTAAATCAGTACGAATATTACCCACAAGACCATAAGCGACTACCAAAGGTGGCGAAGCAAGCCAGTTTGTCTTAACTAATGGGTGTACGCGTCCTTCAAAATTACGATTACCAGAAAGTACAGATGCAACATTTAAATCATGGCATTGGATTGCTTCTTCAACTGGTTCGGGTAGTGGACCTGAGTTACCAATACAGGTTGTACAACCATATCCCACCAAGTTATAGCCCAACTCATCTAAATACGGTGTAAGCCCAGCAGCCAGCAAATAATCCGTCACCACCTTCGAGCCTGGTGCAAGTGAACTTTTCACCCATGGTTTACGCTGCAAGCCTTTTTCAATCGCTTTTTTTGCAAGCAAACCTGCGGCTAGCATTACACTTGGGTTAGAAGTATTGGTACAAGAGGTAATCGCTGAAATAACAACATCACCATGAGTTAATGGATACTCTTTTCCTTCAATCACACATGACGGACTTTCATGCTGGATATTTGCTTTTTTTGCCTCTACGGCTGTGCCACCACCGCCTTCATTTTCTAAACGCTCTTTAGCTTCTTTAGCCGGTTTTAGCGTTAACTCCATTAAAGCATTAAAGGTTTTCGGCACATCAGATAAAAGAACTTTGTCCTGTGGACGTTTTGGACCAGCTAGACTTGCCTGAACCGTGCTCATATCTAAACTTAAAGTATCTGTAAAAACAGGTTCATCACCAGGGTTACGCCATAAGCCTTGTGCTTTGCTATAGGCTTCAACCAGTTCAATACGATCACTTTGACGACCAGTTAATTTCAAATATCCCAATGTCACTTCATCAATCGGAAAGAAGCCACAAGTCGCACCATACTCTGGCGCCATGTTGGCAATGGTTGCACGGTCAGCAAGAGGTAGATCGGCTAAGCCATCTCCATAGAACTCTACAAATTTACCCACGACACCTTTTTGACGAAGCATTTGAGTAATAGTCAGCACCAAGTCTGTTGCAGTAATCCCTTCTGGTAATTTTCCTGTCAATTTAAAACCAATGACTTCAGGAATCAGCATAGAGATGGGTTGACCCAACATAGCTGCTTCGGCCTCAATCCCGCCAACACCCCAACCTAATACACCTAAACCATTGATCATGGTGGTATGGGAGTCTGTACCAACTAAGGTGTCAGGGAAAGCAAAGGTTTGTCCATTATCTTCACCTAGCCACACCGCTTGAGCCAAATATTCTAAATTGACCTGATGACAAATCCCCGTACCCGGCGGCACAACACTAAAGTTATTAAAAGCAGATTGCCCCCAACGCAAAAATTGATATCGCTCGCCATTACGCTGCATTTCAATCTGAACGTTTTCTTCAAAAGCCTGATCATCAGCAAAATGATCCACCATCACCGAGTGATCAATCACTAAGTCTACAGGTGATAACGGATTAATTTTTTCAGGATCGCCACCTGCTTGTGCCATTGCAGCACGCATTGCAGCCAAGTCAACTACAGCGGGAACACCGGTAAAATCTTGCATTAGAACCCGTGCAGGTCGATATTGAATTTCTTGATCGGAACTACGGTTTTTTAGCCACTCAGCTAAAGCATGAATGTGTTCCGTTTTAACACTATGTTGATCTTCAAACCGTAATAAGTTTTCCAACAGTACTTTTAATGATTTCGGCAGTCTGGCAATGTCACCTAGCTTTTTCTCGGCTTGGGTTAAGCTAAAAATCTGATAATTGCTGGAACCTACTGTTAGCGTCTGTAAAGCATTAAAACTATTGATATTGCTATACTTAGCCATTGGGTTATCCTCCCATGTCTGGCAATGTTATTTTTCACGTTTTTACATGTTGTTTTCTTACTTTAAGCTTCTTTTCTAATCGCTGTGTTTTGTTTTAGTTACTATTTCTAATCTTTGATTTTTATTACGATAATTTCAAAGCAGATTGAGAGTTTTTCCACAGCAACTCAGCTAAATCTGACTCAGGCATGTTTAAATTTTCGGCCAAACTTTGTAAAACATAAGGCAAATTAACAGGGGTATTACGAGTACGCTGTTCAGTTGAGGTTTGACAACAAAGCGGTGTCATATCTGGGCAATCTGTTTCAATCACCAAGTGCTCGGCACCTATAGCATTTACCACAGTATGAAGCTTTTTCGCATTTGGGTTGGTAATTTGCCCCGTTACACCAATTTTAAAACCAAGCTTAATAAGGCCCTTTGCCTCTTCTACCCCACCACTAAATGCATGAGCAATGCCTCCCAATTTAAATTTTTGAGATTTTAATATAGCAAGCACATCACCATGCGCTTTTCGAATGTGGAGCAACACTGGTTTTTGGTATTGGGTTGCCAGCTCTAACTGATCAGCAAAATATTGTTTTTGCTTTGCATATACATCTGGCTTTTTATGTTCTTTTAAAAAAGTATCTAAGCCAATTTCACCCACTGCCACACAATTTTCTTGCTGCAAGATGTGTTCAAGATGAGTCAAATGTTCTGGTTGATGCTGCTCAATATAAAACGGATGTAAACCTGGTGCTAAATATGAAGCAGGCACATTTTCCCAGCTTTTTAACTGATGATGAGTTTGCACCAACTCATCAAAACGTGACTGCACAAACCCAATTAAGACTAATGCATCAACTCCAGCTTTTTTAGCATTAAATGCTAATTGTTGCCGATCTTCATCAAAATCGGCAACATCGAAATGGGTATGAGTATCAAACAAATGCATTAGCCAACACTTTTTGCAACTGGTGCCGAAGCTGGTTTAACTTTAGGCTGTGGCAAATATTCCTCTTTCAACACATCTTGCAATTGATCATAAGGAATGACTAATCGAGGGAGTCCAACCACATATGGTCCAATTTCATACTCACCGTATTGAAGGATTAAACCTTGCTCACCCAATAAGAAGTTATTAGATAATTTAAATGGCCATGCTTGTTCATAGTCAGCAACATTATCAGCCAATTTAGAGTCCGTTACCCATGTCTTAAAGGCTTCATGAGCTAACTTCTCTAAAGTTGCTTTTTGCTGAGGGCGTAATAAATCTTCAAGCTTAATTTGCTTTTGCTCTTTTAAATCAAAATTATAATAATGCTGTGCAGCAGAGCCATGAGCCCCTCCTAAATAACTACTACTATTAAGCACTACAGTTACAACTTTACCTTGAGCCTGCAAAATCTTAGGTTTAACTAAAAGATTAATCTGATGATTACTACTTAAAGCTTTTAACTCATTATCTAGATCAATAAATGAATTTGCATAGCGTTGCACCTGTGTATCAAAGCTATTTTTTTGCTCTGCACTCGCTGCCGCTGAAGCTTCTGCTTTTTGTTCCGCTTGCGTATTCTTAGCATCAGGTTCAGCAATTTCTAAAATTTGATTTAATGTATTTAAGATTTGTTGATCTATAATTTTGTCAATAAAAGGAAAATTACTCTGTAAGCGCTCTACCGTAAATTCTGGACAAATTTTACCATCACAATCAGGTAAAACCACCTTACTAGGAATTGTTTCACCCTTCAAAGTCAACTCTACTGGCTTTTGTTCCTCGACTGCTGGTTTCTGCTGCTCTTGAGAATCCTTAGGATCAGCTTTAGGTTGGCATGCTGCCAAAAATATAGCAGAAGCAAGCAAAGTTAAACGCAGTGAAGCTTTAGAAGATAACATCATATTTTGCCTTTTATTCTAAGGAGATTACGCTATGCCTTTCTAAGAAATTAGCGCATATAAATAGAGGTTGCAAATTCTGCTACCATCTTAAAACATTTGTTCATAAACCTCGGGTTGTAATATTTTTTTGGTTTGTTCTTTAGATAAATAAATATCGAGCTGTGGAGCTTCTTTAGTAATCTGGTTTGCCTGATAATGTAAGCCAACACCTTCACCATCAAAGAACCAATCTGCCTGTCCCCAATATAAAGTTTTTGGTGCTTCTTTCTTTATGTCAGCAGTCTGCTTTTTTAACCAGTCTTGATATGCCACCTGCACCATTTGATGCACAGTAGTTTGTTGATCTTTTTTCAAAACATCTAATAAAGTTAAGCTCTTATGCAGTTTTCGGTCAGCCACAAAAAAGTAATAACGGTCTTTAATCGTGAGCTCTTCTTGCTTGGTATCAAGTCCTAATTGCAATAAAACATATTGGTTACGCTGCGATGCAATACGGGTATGAAGATGCAATTCATAAGCCCTATTCTTTGAATATTTATCTTGCCATTCATCA
The DNA here is from genome assembly GCF_000588515.1 of Acinetobacter sp. 826659. Lineage (NCBI taxonomy): Bacteria > Pseudomonadati > Pseudomonadota > Gammaproteobacteria > Moraxellales > Moraxellaceae > Acinetobacter > Acinetobacter sp. 826659. The sequence goes on from NZ_JFYD01000004.1 coordinate 116,416, forward strand.
GACTTTTTAACATAAGCATTAATGGCTTGCTGCAAACTTAAGTCTTTTTTCAAATCAATTTGATCTTGAATTACTTTAGCCTGACTTTTCGCGATCCATTCATTTAGCCATGCATCTTGAGTCTTTATCGTTTGAATATCGACATCAATACAATTTTTCTTCTCACAAAATGGCAAAGCATAATCAGCTTTTACTTGTTGTAAGTTTAGAAATGGGAGTACTTCAGCTTTCTCTATATTTTGATTTTGGGTAGAAGCTGATTTCATTTGAGAAGATGATGAAGATTGAAAGCTTTTCCAGACAAAAAGGCAAATAGCTAAAAGTAATATGATTACCGCAACTAAAAGTGCAATAACTGTCTTTCTATTCAAATTCATTTCATCATCCTTTCTTATTTTTCAAAACAAAACAGCTTCTGTTCGAAGCTGTCTGTCAAATCTTAAAGATTAGTGTTCACGTGTGTTACGGAACTGAATATCAGGCCAACGCTCTTGCATAATCTGCAAGTTGACACGACTTGGTGCAAGATAAGTTAAGTGACCACCACCATCGATAGAAAGCTGATCATGCGCTTTTTTCTTAAATTCATTGAGAATCTTGTCATCATCACAATGAATCCAACGAACCGTATTAACACTTACAGGCTCATACACACAGTCAACTTTGTATTCTTCTTTCAGACGGTAAGCAACAACGTCAAACTGAAGTACACCAACTGCGCCCACGATCAAATCATTGCTAATTTGTGGCATAAATACCTGAGTTGCACCTTCTTCTGACAACTCTTTCAAACCTTTTTGCAATTGTTTTGACTTTAATGGATCTTTCAAACGCACACGACGGAACATCTCTGGTGCGAAGTGCGGAATACCTGTGAAATGTAGATTTTCACCACTTGTGAAAGTATCACCAATTTGAATTGTGCCATGGTTATGCAAACCAATAATATCACCTGGCCACGCTTCTTCTAGATGTTCACGCTCACCCGCAAGGAATGTCAATGCATCACTAATACGTACATCTTTACCAATACGTACATGATTCATCTTCAAACCTTTCTCGTATTTACCTGAGCAAATACGCATAAAGGCAATACGGTCACGGTGTTTCGGATCCATGTTGGCTTGAATTTTAAAGACGAAACCAGAAAAACCTTCTTCTTTAGCATCGACAACACGCTCTTGTGTTGGATGTGCTTTAGGTTCTGGTGCCCAATTCATAAATGCGTCTAACACGTGGTCAACACCAAAGTTACCTAATGCTGTACCAAATAGAACTGGAGTTTGTTTACCTTGTAAAAATAATTCGCGGTCTAAAGGCTCATTCGCCATTTGTACGAGCTCAAGTGACTCTTCAAAAGACGCCCAAGCCAGCTCACCTACTTTTTCACGGATATCTGCATGGTCATAGCCATCGCGTACTTCAATATCTGTAATAGTTGAACCAAAGCCTGCTTTGTAGACATACAATTTGTTTTCAAGAATGTTGTATACACCAGCAAAATCACGCCCCATCCCTAATGGCCATGTAATAGGTACACAGCGAATATTGAGAACATTCTCAATTTCATCCAGTAACTCAAGTGGTTCACGAATCTCACGGTCCATCTTGTTTACAAATGAAATGATCGGAGTGTCACGCATACGACAAACTTCCATCAATTTGATGGTACGTTCTTCGACACCTTTTGCACCATCAATCACCATTAATGCAGAGTCAACTGCAGTTAGGGTACGATAAGTATCTTCAGAGAAGTCTTCATGCCCCGGTGTATCAAGTAAGTTAATGGTGTGACCTTTATAAGGGAACTGCATAACAGAAGTGGTAATGGAAATTCCACGCTCTTTTTCCATTTCCATCCAGTCAGATGTAGCTGCGCGGTCAGATTTACGGCTTTTTACCATCCCTGCAACCTGAATTGCTTTACCCCATAACAGTAATTTCTCTGTCATGGTGGTTTTACCGGCATCGGGGTGGGAAATGATGGCAAATGTGCGGCGTTGAGCAACCTGTGCCGCTAACTCATCTTTAAAACTCATGAAATACACCTACTGCGGAGATCGCAGTGCCAAAGACCTAAAGTCGATCAAAATAAAAATTGGCGTAATTGTAGCAGATTTATAGAACTGTTTAATGATTGTTGATAAGCCATGAGTTATTCACAAACTTTTTAGATCTTTTTTGAGTATGTAGTTTAACTTCTTAGAAATTTTACAATTAAAAAAGCCCACCTGTTTATAGATGGGGCTTGGTTAAGACTTAACAGAATCGTTATGCCAATTTCTTTTCTTCAATGAATTGAACATCTGCAATTTGTGCATCCCAGAACTCATTCCATAAAGCACAGTAATCAATACATAGCTTGGTTAAGCTTTCATAATCATCTTTTGTAATTGCTTGTGCTAATGCAAACCACAAGTCATCTTCATGATCGTCATCAGCGGCCTCAGATGTTTCATCTGTAGATACACCATGTACATGGTAGTAACCACCACCTTCAACATCGATATTTACGAATTTGGTTGCTTGACGTAATGGAGGACTAAAAAGAATGACTTCCTCCTCTGCAACAGCCAATAATGCCACGACATTAATATAACTATCATAAGAAGATTCTAAAAATGATCTAACCTGATCTGCAAATTTTGATGGTTTATAATTACGACGGTCAAGTTCCGTTAAACCATAATCATTAAGTAAATCTTCATATAAAGGATAATGAGCATATTCAGGATTACCCAGATAGTAATTATCTTTGTCTAAACCAGGGCGAAAACCAAACTCATCAAGTATATTTAAACTTAATAATACCCGTGGATACATCTTCGCCCCAGAGTGAAGTTTAGGTTCCAATTGTTTTGTTAAAAATTGAGCCTTTAATAGAGCATCAGTAAAAATTTGTACAATCGCATGACGATATTCTAAATGAATAAGAGTCAAACGTTGTTTATCAAGATATCCACCGTTTAACAGTTCAATAGCAGGATGGTTGCAAACTGGTAATTCTGCAATCGTTTTTCTTAACTGTTTAAGAAATTGTAAATTTTCATCCCATTGTTTTGCAGGAATACTATTTCTCATCCCCTGCAATGCTTTTTCTCTTGGATTATTAAAGTCTTCAAATTTTTTTAACATAATGATTCTCTGTAAAAAGTTTTTCTTATAGTTAAGTTATAGGCTCTCTCTTTATTACAATTTTGCATTCAATTGCTAAAATAAATTCCGCACACCCATACTTAACAAGTTGATACTATGTGTATTATCTCAACAAATCAACGGATTAATTAATAATATTTAAAAAAGTAAACTATTGCCAATTAAATATATAATATGTTGTTTTTTAAATTAACCAAGCTATTGAATAAATATAATTTTTTAAATACTATAAAATAAGTTTTATTTAAGCTTATACACTTTACAATAGCAAAGTTAATCAAAAAATATCCGCAACGGGGAACCCGATGACAAAAAGAGAAACTATTATAACAACTGCAACATCCCTCTTTAACCAAAAAAGCTATACTTCTATTGGTGTTGATCGCATTATTGCTGAGTCAAATGTTGCAAAAATGACTTTTTATAAATACTTTTCTTCTAAAGAAGCCTTAATTGAAGAATGTCTTTATAAAAGAAATTTAGAGATCCAATATTCAATATTGGAAAAAATAAAAAATACCAACAACCCATTGATTAAATTAAAAAAGATATTTAATTGGTATATCGATTGGATTAATACAGATGACTTTAACGGCTGCTTATTTAAAAAAGCTACAATAGAAGTCATGCAATTGTACCCTTCTATTAAGCATCAAATTAATGAGTATCGGGAGTGGATTTACTCATTAGTTTTCGCAGCTCTTTCAGAGTTAGAAGTGGAAAACACAAAAATTCTAACAGGACTCTTTCTTAACATTGTAGATGGAATCATTATTGACGGCACTATAAATAAAGGAAAGATTAATCCAGAACAAACGTGGTCTTATATAAACAAAATTATTGAATTAGAAACAGTTCGAGAGTACGCAACTATTTAATTTATAAATTAATTAAGTTTTTATATTTTAATAAAGATAGAAGTTTTTTGTTCGGTGGAGTCTACTCTCCAACTCCACCCAAAATCTATTCAACCCCTAAAATTAATATATTTATATTTTATAAAAATTAATATTTTTATTTAGTTCTATCTTCATTAATTCTAATTATTATATAAACTTCACAATATTTTATAACAACCCTTTTAACTCCTTATATTTTATAAAATACAAACATCAATTTATTAGTATTACTTTATACTTGCAGTATATATTCATAAATTATTATATGTAAAACACTTAACTAACTGAGAAACTAATACTATTCACTACTACAAATATATAGGAGTGTTTTAGAAGATAAATTCATTTTAATTAATTGTTCTTTAAAGAAAAAATTAAAAGGAAATATTAGTTTTAAAAATCGATATAGAAAAGATTAAGCGAAGTGAGCGCCTTGAGATTCAATCAGTTGATCGACGTGAACAGGCATTCCTAATAAATAACCCTGAAATTGCTGACAACCTAAACGGGTTAAAATCTCAACTTGCTGTTGAGTTTCCACTCCTTCCGCTGTTACGGTTAAACCTAACTTTTTAGCTAAATGTATTATACTTTCTAATATAACTTCTTCTTTTGAGCCTGGTTTTAAGTCAACGATAAAACCACGATCAATTTTCAATTCATCTACAGGTAAATCTTTTAAATATAAAAAGCTTGAATGGCCTGTTCCAAAATCATCAATTGCGACTCGAATGCCCATATCACGTAGTCGCTCACAAGCACGAATACTTAAATCGATATGTCGCATTGCAGTTGATTCAGTAATCTCAACAATTAAGTGATGAGGTTGAATTTGATATTTTTTCAATAACGCTTCGAGTGTACTAAATAATTTTTTATTTTCGAACTGTAGTGCAGATAGGTTTACTGCGACTGGATAAAATGGGGTGTTACTGCGTTCCCACTCTTGAATTTGCAGGCAAGCTTGCTCAAGTGCCCAATATCCCATTGGAATGATCAAACCCGTTTTTTCTGCACCCTCTATAAACATATGCGGTGTGAGTATTCCTAAAGCTGGATGATTCCAACGGATTAATGCTTCAACGCCACAGACCTCAAGATTCGTATTAAATTTTGGTTGGTAATATAAGATGAACTGCTTTTCTTCTACGGCCTTATAAAGATCATTGATCAGTTTTGACTGACTTCTCGTTTCTTGTTGGTGGGTTGAATAACTAAAGATGGTGTAAGTATTTCGGCCTTGTTCTTTAGACATGAGCATCGCGGCATCAGCATTCATGAGTAAGTCCTGAACATTTTGTCCATGCTCAGGAAATAGTGCCACCCCTAAACTTGCAGAGATATTAATTTCTTTACCAGAAATCTGATAACTCTCTTGAATCAGCTGTAAAACTTTCTCAGCCAAAATAACTGCTTCATCGGCATTTGTATTTTCGGCAATAAGCAAAAACTCATCACCGCCAATTCTAAGCAGTTTGCACTTCTCATTGAGTTGCCAATGTAAGCGGTTCGCCATCTGAATAAGTAATTGATCCCCCACATGATGCCCAAATGCATCATTCACCGATTTAAATCGATCTAAATCAATGTATAAGAAAGCAATTTTCTGGTCTTTGTATCGATGATCTGAAAGTAATACTTCAGCATAATCCACCAAATAAAGGCGGTTAGGTAATTTGGTTAAATTGTCTTGTATAGATAGATTAGCTAATTCTTTATTTGCTTTGCGCAGCTCTAAATTCTGTTGAGTAAGGCGTTGCTCTAACATTGCAACAATAAAACTTGCTACGAGTACCAAACAGGTGACTAGAATAATTGTGAATAATAATAAGTCATGTTCAGCCTGATATTGGCTAATAAATTTATCAGTAATATTCGTCGCAATAAGCGCTGTGTAGTGCATCCCCATAATACTTAAGGTCATCATAACCGAAAATGCAATTTTTAAAGTTAAGCGATATCGTTCAGTGTCTTTTAATTTATAGGCTAATAAAAACGCTAGCCCTGAACCACTCATCGCAATTAATACAGAAAATAAAAGTAAAAACGAAGTGTAATCTTTTTTATAAACATTAATATTCCAGCCCAGCATGCTAATGTAATATGAAGCTGAAATTCCGATTCCCATAATAATCGAGCTCAAAATGAGTCTAAATAAAGGGAGTGTAAAACGCGAAGTCAACCACATCGCAATGCAAGATAACAATGCACTAATAGCATAAGATATTGCAATTAAAGGAATATTAGAGTGAGCTGTATCAAACAGATGATAAGCTTGTATACCAACAATATGGACGATGCTAATTGCTAAGGCGAGTAGCAATCCATTAATAAATAAAATTAAGGACTCAAATTTCTTATAGACTTGCTTGAATATTAGCTGCTCCATGGAAATTACAATATAACAAATGAAGCCAGCTGCAATAAAAGAGCCGACGATCAATGTGCTATCGTAATCAACATGACCCATATTGGACTTCCATGATTATTCAATACTTTTTTTTATTTTGTTCAACTCATTGCCCAAAATACAATTAAACATGTTAAAGAAATTTTAGTAAATTTGACTTATTCAGTCAGTTATAAACAATAACATTATCTATCTTTTGGTCAAGTATTTTTTACTTTATAAATCAATAAAGTAAATAAAAATTAAGCAGCCAATTATATGAAAAATATAGAATTTATTTAATCTAGTCAAGTTGACCTAATCGCAATTTTCACATTCAAATAAAATAGTATAAATAAAGAACCCTGCTTAAAGCAGGGTTCTTTTAAAACGTTAGATAAAGAAAATTAGTTCTTTTCTTTGTCTACGATTTTGTTTGCTTGAATCCAAGGCATCATTGCACGCAACTTATTACCAGTTACTTCAATACCATGTGCAGCATTTTGACGACGACGAGCAGTCATAGATGGGTAGTTTAACGCACCTTCTTGAATGAACATCTTAGCGTACTCACCAGATTGAATACGTTTCAATGCATTACGCATTGCTTCACGAGATTGTTCGTTGATTACTTCAACACCAGTTACATATTCGCCGTACTCAGCATTGTTAGAAACTGAGTAGTTCATGTCAGCGATACCGCCCTCGAACATTAAGTCAACGATCAATTTAAGTTCGTGTAAACATTCGAAGTAAGCCATTTCTGGTGCATAACCAGCTTCAACTAAAGTTTCGAAGCCCATTTTCACCAATTCAACCGCACCACCACAAAGAACTGCTTGCTCACCGAATAAGTCAGTTTCAGTTTCTTCACGGAATGAAGTTTCGATAATACCTGTACGGCCGCCACCTACGCCAGAAGCATAAGAAAGAGCAACGTTACGAGCATTACCAGAAGCATCTTGGTGAATTGCAATTAGGTCAGGAACACCTGAGCCACGTTGGAACTCTGAACGTACAGTGTGACCTGGTGCTTTTGGAGCAACCATGATTACGTCTAAATCTTTACGTGGAACAACTTGGTTGTAAAGAACAGAGAAACCATGAGCAAATGCAAGAGTCGCGCCTTCTTTGATGTTTGGCTCAATCACGTCACGGTAAAGTTGTGATTGGAATTCATCTGGAGTCAAAATCATTACGAGGTCAGCTTGCTTAACAGCAGCAGGAACTTCTGCAACTTTAAGACCTGCGTTTTCAGCTTTCTTCCAAGAAGCTGAATCTGCACGTAAACCTACAGTTACGTCTACGCCTGAGTCTTTAAGGTTAAGTGCATGAGCATGACCTTGAGAACCGTAACCAATAATCGCTACTTTCTTGCCTTGGATGATTGATAAGTCACAGTCTTTATCGTAAAAAATTTGCATTTGTGTTCTCCGCTAAAATACTTTTTAAAAAATTAAATGGCTAATACTTTTTCGCCACGGGCGATACCAGATACACCTGAACGAACGACTTCTAGAATAGTGTTTTCTGCAAGCGCATCGATAAAACCATCTAATTTTTCAGTTGTCCCTGCTATTTGAATGGTATAGGTCGTTGGTGTCACGTCTACAATTTGCGCACGGAAAATATCCGCTGTTCGCTTAATTTCAGCACGTGAAGCACCTAACGCTTTTACTTTAATCAACATCAGTTCACGCTCAATGTGTGAACCTTCTGATAAATCAACTACTTTTACAACTTCAACAAGTTTATTGAGCTGCTTTGTAATCTGTTCAATCTTATGGTCATCACCATAAGTTGTTAATGTTAAGCGTGACAAAGTTGGGTCTTCGGTTGGCGCAACATTCAGTGTTTCAATGTTATATCCACGTTGGCTAAATAAACCAACAAGGCGAGAAAGCGCACCAGCTTCGTTTTCAACGAGTACAGAAATAATATGTCTCATTATGTACGCTCCCCTTTACCTAACCACATATCCTTCATAGACTGACCTGCGATCAGCATTGGATAAACATGTTCTGTGCGATCCACCATGACATTAATGAATACACATTTATCATTAATCGCCATTGCTTCAGCAAGCTTCGACTCTAGTTCATCAGCATGATCAATCTGAATACCAACGTGACCATAAGCTTCCATCAACTTGCCAAAATCAGGCAATGATTCAACGTATGAGCTTGAGTGACGACCTTCATAGTTCATATCTTGCCACTGCTTCACCATACCTAAAGCACGGTTATTCAAGCACAAAATCTTCACATTCATGCCGTATTGCTTACATGTTGAAAGCTCTTGAATACACATTTGAATTGAAGCTTCGCCAGTAATACAAACAACTTGTTGATCAGGGAAAGCAAGCTTAGCAGCCATTGCATAAGGTAAACCTACGCCCATGGTGCCTAAACCGCCTGAGTTAATCCATTGACGTGGACGTTTGTATTTGTAATACAACGCACCAAACATTTGGTGTTGGCCAACATCCGAAGTAATAATGGCATCACCATTAGTGACTTTATATAAAGCTTCAACAACTTGCTGCGGCTTCATTGTGCCATCAGTCGGGGTTTCAAACTTTAAGCCATGAACTTTACGCCATTCATTAATTTGATCCCACCACGCAGCAATTGCTTCAGGGTTTGGCTTAGACACATTTAATTGTTTCAATTGCGTCAACATTTCCTGTAGTACAGGCTCAACTGCCCCTACAATTGGAATGTGCGCCATAATTGTTTTTGAAATGCTCGCCGGATCAATATCAATATGAATAACTTTAGCATTCACACAGAATTTTGCTGGGTTATTAGTTACCCGGTCATCAAAACGCGCACCAATTGCAAGAATGACATCAGCATTATGCATCGCCATATTTGCTTCATAAGTACCGTGCATACCCAACATGCCCACAAACTGTGGATCATCGCCAGGGAAGCCACCAAGGCCCATAAGTGTGTTAGTTACTGGATAACCTAGTAAATGTGCGAGTTCAGTCAATAATGCCGATGCATTACCTTGAACAACACCACCACCCGTATAAATTACAGGGCGTTTTGCACTTAAAAGCTCATCAATCGCTTTACGAATTTGACCTGAATGACCACGTGAAGGTGGCTGATAAGAACGCATCTTCACTTTTTCAGGATATTCGTACGCAAATTTTTCTGCAGGATTTGTCGCATCTTTAGGAATATCAACTACAACTGGACCAGGGCGACCACTTGCTGCGATATAAAATGCTTTTTTGATAATTGCAGGAATTTCACTTGCATGACGAACTTGGAAGCTGTGTTTCACGATTGGACGTGAAATACCTACCATATCAGTTTCTTGGAAAGCGTCTTCACCAATAAGATGTGATGCAACCTGGCCAGACAAAATCACCATTGGGATTGAGTCCATATAAGCTGTTGCAATTGGAGTCACAGTATTAGTTGCGCCAGGTCCAGAAGTGACCAGTACTACGCCAGTCTTACCTGTGGCACGCGAGTAAGCATCTGCCATATGACCAGCAGCTTGTTCATGACGTACGAGGTAATGATTAATTTTGTCTTGTTGAAATAGCGCATCATAAATATGTAATACAGCGCCGCCTGGATAACCAAAAACATGTTCAACGCCTTCGTCCGCAAGAGCACGAACGAGCATTTCACCACCAGATAAAAGTTCCAACGTGATTCACCCTAAAATCTTTATCACTATTTATGGAAGGCACAAATAGTGTTTCATTCATTGAATTGTCTGCACTGTTATAGCACACATATTGTCTAGTTTTCGTTGCAATAGAAAAATTTCTGTTTTTCAGCCGTATAAGCTTTTTTAACATTAATAAAGCATGTCTGGATATACATACTTTAAGTAAAATCAATCTCTCGGCTAGAGAGAATGTCTATTACAAAACATGACGGTTATTCGAAGGGTGATCAAATAATCGCATATAAAACTAAAGGAAGCATTTTTGTTGTTTAATTCACTAAAGTCAAGATTAAAGAAACACTTTTCTATGATTATTTTTTAACTGACTATTTTTTCATCTTATTTGATTTTTCCACTTTTCTTTTTTTATGATTACCCCGCTTTTTTCAGGTTTATTCTTGTTTAATTTTTAACGGAAAATAAATCCATCCCAAAACTGCATTTTTGTCGATTTTGCGCTATGCTGTGCAACAATCTTTAATATCAATTTTTGTTGTATAGCTTACGTCTATGACTATTTCTCACATTGACCCCGAATATCAAGCAAACACGATTGAACCATCAGTTCAACAAGATTGGGAAAATCGTAAAGTCTTTAAAGTTGCCGACACTGTCGAAGGTAAACATCGTTACATCCTGTCAATGTTTCCTTACCCAAGCGGCAAGCTGCATATGGGGCATGTGCGTAACTATACAATTGGCGATGTGATTAGCCGTTTTTACCGTTTAAAAGGTGAAACTGTATTACAACCTATGGGTTGGGATGCATTCGGTTTACCTGCAGAAAATGCAGCAATTGCTCATAAAGTTGCTCCGGCAAAATGGACATTTGAAAACATTGCCTACATGCGTGACCAATTAAAAAAATTAGGTCTATCTGTAGATTGGGATCGTGAATTTGCAACTTGTACACCAGAGTATTATCACTGGGAACAATGGTTATTTGTTCAGCTTTATAAAAAAGGCCTGATCTACCGTAAACTTTCAACAGTAAACTGGGATCCGGTTGACCAAACAGTTTTAGCAAACGAACAAGTTGAAAATGGTCGCGGATGGCGTTCTGGTGCATTGGTTGAAAAACGCGATATTCCAATGTACTACTTCCGTATTACTGACTATGCACAAGAATTATTAGACGACTTAGACACTCTACAAGACGGCTGGCCTCAACAAGTGTTAACCATGCAACGTAACTGGATTGGTCGCTCTACAGGCATGGAAATTACTTTCCCATCTGCCAATACCGGAATTTATGCTGATGGCTTAACTGTTTATACAACACGTGCTGACACGCTTATGGGCGTGACATATGTTGCCGTTGCAGCAGAACACCCTCTTGCGCTTAAAGCTGCTGAAAACAACCCTGAATTGGCTGCATTTATTGAAGAGTGCCGCATGGGTTCAGTTGCAGAAGCGGACTTGGCAACAGCCGAGAAAAAAGGCATGGCGACAGGTTTGTTTGTAAAGCATCCTGTAACTGGTGAAGAGCTTCCTGTCTGGATCGCAAACTACGTATTAATGTCTTACGGTTCTGGCGCAGTGATGGCTGTACCAGCGCATGACGAACGTGATTTTGAATTTGCTAACAAGTTCAACTTACCTATTAAGCAAGTAATTGATGCCAAAGGCGCTGATGATGCAGATTACTCTGCAACTGAGTGGCAAGAATGGTACGGTTCTAAAGAAGGTAAACTTGTTAACTCTGGCGAGTTTGACGGTTTGGAATTCCAAGCTGCTTTCGATGCATTCCTTGCAAAATTAGAACCACAAGGTTTAGCAAATTCTAAAGTTCAATTCCGTTTACGTGACTGGGGTGTTTCTCGTCAACGTTATTGGGGTTGTCCAATTCCAATGATTAACTGTGATACTTGTGGTCAAGTCACAGTTCCAGAAGACCAGCTTCCAGTCGTATTACCAACTGACGTTGTTCCAGATGGTTCAGGTAACCCGCTTAATAAAATGCCTGAATTCTATGAAACTAAATGTCCTTGTTGTGGTGGTGATGCACGCCGTGAAACAGATACCTTGGATACTTTCGTTGAGTCATCTTGGTACTACGCACGCTACGCATCTCCAGACTTTACTGGCGGCATGGTTAAACCTGAAGCAGCTCAAAACTGGCTTCCTGTAAACCAATACATTGGTGGTGTTGAACACGCGATTCTTCACTTACTTTATGCACGTTTCTTCCACAAATTAATGCGTGATGAAGGTGTAGTACAAGGTAATGAGCCATTTACCAACTTGTTAACTCAAGGCATGGTGCTTGCTGATACATTCTATCGTGAAGCAGAAAATGGTAAGAAAACTTGGTTTAACCCTGCTGATATCGAATTAGAACGCGATGAAAAAGGTCGCATTCTTTCTGCAAAATATTCAGGTGATGGTCAAGAAGTTGTGATCGGTGGGCAAGAAAAAATGTCTAAATCGAAAAACAACGGTATCGACCCACAAGCGATTATTGATCAATACGGTGCAGACACAGCACGTGTATTTATGATGTTCGCTGCTCCACCAGATCAATCTTTAGAATGGTCTGATGCAGGTGTTGAAGGTGCAAACCGTTTCTTGAAACGTGTATGGCGCCTTGTAGCGAGCTTCCTTGAAAAGGGCAACCAAGCTTCTACGATTGATGCTGCTAACTTGTCTAAAGATGCTCAAGATTTACGTCGTAAAACTCACGAAACTATCCAAAAAGTAAGTGATGATATCGAACGTCGTCATGCATTCAATACTGCGATTGCTGCTTTGATGGAATTGTTAAATGCAAGCAATAAGTTTGAAGCAAAAGATGACAACGACGTTGCTGTAGAACGTGAAGCGATCACTACACTGTTAACTTTACTTGCTCCATTTGCACCGCATTTAAGTCAAACATTATTGGCTCAGTTTGGTACAGATGTAACAGCAGCAACATTCCCTGAAGTCGATGCTTCTGCATTAACTCGTAATACACAAACGATTGTTGTACAGGTTAACGGTAAACTTCGCGGTAAACTTGAAGTTTCGGTTGATATCTCTAAAGAAGATCTATTAGCTCAAGCTAAAGCCCTTCCAGAAGTTCAACAATTCTTAACAGGACCAACAAAGAAAGAAATTGTGGTTCCAAATAAATTAGTTAACCTCGTGGTTTAATTAAAGTTATTAATGAGAGGATCAAGCATGCACTTTGCCAAACGTTTAGCCGCTGTTGTTTTGACCTTAGGCCTTAGTGCAGGCTTAGTCGGGTGTGGATTTCATTTAAAAGGAACCAACCCGACTGCAACTCCGCTTGTTTATAAAAAATTAAGCCTTGAGTTACCAGCTAAAACTGATGATTTAGAAACCCAGTTAAAAGTTTATTTAGCTGCAAATGGTGTTCAATTCAGCAATGATAATGATGCCTACGTACTCCGTGTTTTAGAGTACACACCACGTCGTCAGCTTTTAAATGGAAAACTAACGGAAGTATTATTACGCTTAACCGTAACCTTCCAGATTGAAGACCGTCAGGGTAATAAAATTACTGAACCACGTTCATTAACTGCATCTCGTAGTTACCAATATGATCTTGCAACGGTTAACACCGAAAATCAGCAAGAATCTTATTTGCAACGTATTGTGATTGATGACATTGCACAGCAAATTACTCGTCAGATTTCAGCAAACCGTTTACCAAAAGCTCAGCCTTAATCTTTATTTTTACCAGCAATGAAAATTGACTATTTACAAGCCTTAAAACGCATTCCGGAAGCACGGGGTGCGTGGATTTTACATGGCCAAGAACCTTTGCTGGAACAAAATTTATTAGATGCTTTTCGTAAAAGTTGGCAACAACAAGAAGTTGAAAGACAGCGCTACGATATTAGTAGTGCAAGCGACTGGAAAAATGTTTTTAACGCTCTTAACAGCTTATCTTTATTTTCTCAGCAGCTTGCCATTGAAGTACATGGCAATATAAAGCCTGACGCAAATGGGCTAAAACAACTTAAAAGTTATATTCAACATAATGAAACTAACCTTCTTTTAATTGTTTTACCTAAGCAAGATAGTAGTAGCTTAAAGTCTGCTTTTTTCCAAGTTGTGGAAGCAAATGGTGTTGTCGTTGCCCTAACGGCAAACTATCCGCAAGACCGTCAAAGAATTTTATCTGCTGAAGCAGAGAAACTTGAAATTCAACTCGATAATGACGCATGGCAGTGGCTCATGCAGCATCATGAGCATAATCTGCTCGCAGCTAAGAATAGCTTGATGCGTGTAAGAGATACTTTTCCAGACCAACAACTGATTCAAATTGAACAGTTGTATGCTTGTTTACAAGATCAGTCTCGTTACACCACTTACGATTTAAGTGACGCACTGTTAGAAGGTAATCTCGCTCAATCTATTAAAATTTTTCAATATTTAATTGCTGCTGGCGAACCAGAAAGTCTGATTTTATGGACACTAAGCAAAGAAATGCGTTTACTGATGCAATTATTTGAACAGCCTCATAATGCATTACAACTTGGTATCTGGAAAACTAAAGTCAGTTTATATCAACAAGCTTTAAGAAGATTAAATCCTCAACAGTTTTTAGGATGGTCTACCCTTCTATTGCAAGTTGATGCAGCAATTAAAGGTATGTCGAATGAAAATGCTCAACATTTGATGCAGCAGGCCATTGCTGAATTATGTGGGAAAACGCTATTTATACAATAATTCGGCGGAATCATTTTTCTTCATTCTTGAAATATAATAAAAATTCACGTTTTATCCTCATTTCGCTTTTATACTAAATTAAATTTTAAACTTTTCGACCTCTCACCATGCCAAAAATAAAGCCAATCAAACTTGTTATTATTATCCTCTGTATAGCAGTTATTGCTGTATTAGCTTGGAAGTTTTTAAAGCCTAAAGAGCAGCAACCTCAATATATTACTGCTGAGGTAACACGTGGGGATATTGAAAATAATGTACTTGCGACAGGTACACTGGATGCAACCAAACTGATTAGTGTGGGTGCGCAGGTATCTGGTCAGGTTAAAAAGATGTATGTACAGTTGGGTGATCAGGTTAAACAAGGTCAACTCATTGCGCAAATTGACTCAACCACCCAAGAAAATAGCTTAAAGACCTCTGATGCAAACATTAAAAATTTAGAAGCACAGCGTCTTCAACAAGTTGCTTCCTTAAATGAAAAGCAACTTGAATACCGTCGTCAGCAACAAATGTATGCGCAAGACGCAACGCCACGTGCAGATTTAGAATCGGCTGAGGCAAGCTATAAAACAGCTCAGGCACAAATTAAAGCATTAGATGCACAGATCGAATCTGCAAAAGTCACAAAATCTACGGCACAAACCAATATTGGTTACACACGTATTGTTGCTCCAACTGATGGTACGGTTGTCGCGATTGTGACTGAAGAAGGTCAAACCGTAAACGCGAACCAAAGCGCGCCAACAATTGTCAAAATTGCAAAATTACAAAACATGACGATTAAGGCGCAAGTCAGTGAAGCTGACATTATGAAAGTTGAAAAAGGACAACAGGTTTACTTTACAACCTTAGGTGATGAAACTAAACGCTACGCAACTTTACGTCAAATTGAGCCTGCTCCCGACTCAATTTCTAGCGAATCAACAAGTACGACAAGCTCAACAACAAGCTCGGCTGTTTATTATAATGCTTTATTCGATGTGCCAAATACCGATGGTAAATTGCGTATTGATATGACCGCACAAGTTTATATCGTCTTAAATTCAGCTAAAAATGCTCTACTCGTTCCTTCATCAGCACTGAGTTCTAAACAATTTTCAGGTCAAAGAAAATCAGGTCAATCCTCTGATAAATCAAGTTCTTCACCTGAAGCAGATAAAAAATCTCAAGGAAACGGAGCTCGTCTACAACGCCTAAACTTGACTGCTGAACAAAAACAACTCGTTGAACAAGGTAAATTAACGTTAAGTGTTGTACGTGTATTACAAGCTGACGGCACAACTAAACCGACTCAAATTTTGGTAGGCATTAACAACCGTGTAAATGCGCAAGTTCTTGCGGGCTTAAAACAAGGTGATCAAGTTGTCATTGCCGATAGTGCCGATACTTCTGCTGCATCAGCAAATAGTAGTAATAACCGTCGCCGTAGTGGCCCAATGGGAATGTAAGCATGACAAAACAAGCTTTGCTTGAAGTCAGCAATCTAGTCCGGGAATTCCCTGCTGGCGAAAGCACGATACAAATTTTAAAAGGCATTGACCTGACCATTTATGAAGGTGAACTGGTTGCTATTGTCGGCCAGTCTGGGTCTGGTAAATCGACCCTCATGAATATTTTGGGGTGTTTGGACCGACCTACGAGTGGTAGTTATAAGGTTAATGGACAAGAAACAGGTAAACTTGAGCCAGATCAGCTGGCTCGACTACGCCGTGAATATTTTGGTTTTATTTTCCAGCGCTACCATTTACTCGGTGACTTATCTGCCGAAGGTAACGTAGAAGTTCCAGCTGTTTATGCAGGGGTTACACCTTCTGAGCGTAAACAACGCGCAACGGCTCTACTGACTGAATTAGGTTTAGGTACTAAAACACTTAATAGACCCAGCCAGCTCTCTGGCGGTCAGCAGCAACGTGTTTCTATTGCCCGTGCGCTGATGAATGGCGGTGACGTTATTCTGGCAGATGAACCGACGGGGGCACTCGACTCTCATAGTGGTGTTGAGGTGATGCGTATCTTGCGTGAACTCAATGCTGCAGGTCACACTATTATTTTAGTCACCCACGATATGCAAGTTGCAAAAAATGCGACTCGTATTATTGAGATTAGTGACGGAGAGATTATTAGTGACCGCCCTAATGTTCCAGATCAAGCAGCCGAACCAATCAAGACTGATCCTGATGCCGCTCCTGCTTTACAAGGTAAACAGAAGAAAGGCAAAAGTATTTCTGCATGGCGTTCTACTTTAGACCGTTTATCTGAAGCCTTCCAAATGGCTTTACTGTCTATGAATGCCCACCGCATGCGTACTTTTTTAACCATGCTGGGGATTATTATTGGTATTGCATCGGTTGTTACGGTTGTCGCATTAGGTAAAGGCTCTCAACAGCAAATTTTAAGTAATATTAGTAGTCTGGGAACAAATACGATTACGGTATTTCAGGGCCGTGGTTTTGGTGACAACTCTAAAACTGCAAGTTTTAAAACCTTGGTGCCTGCCGATGCCGATGCGTTAATGACTCAACCGTATGTTAGTGCAGTCAGCCCAATCGTCAGCACATCCAAAACCATGCGTTACCAACAAAATGAAGCAAACGCGACCATTAATGGTGTAAGTAACGATTATTTCGATGTGAAAGGTTTGGTCTTTAAAGATGGACAAACTTTTGATCAACGTAGTGTTCGTGATCGCTCGCAGGATGTAGTCATTGATACCAATACTCAAAAACAGTTCTTTAGTGACGGTACCAACCCTATCGGTCAAGTAGTGTTACTCGGTAGTGTACCAGCTCGTATTATTGGCATTGTAGAACCGCAAACAAGCGGTATGGGCTCAGATGACACGCTAAATGTCTATATGCCTTATACAACCGTGATGAGCCGTATGTTAGGGCAAACCCATGTTCGCAATATCGTGGTTCGTATTAATGACAAATATTCAACTGCTGCCGCAGAAAATGCGATTGTGAATTTATTAACCCAGCGCCATGGTGCACAAGATATTTTCACTATGAACAGTGACAGTATCCGCCAAACCATCGAGAAAACAACCAGCACAATGACCCTTCTGGTTTCAGCAATTGCCGTAATTTCATTGGTCGTTGGTGGTATCGGGGTAATGAATATTATGTTGGTTTCGGTGACTGAACGTACTCAAGAAATTGGTGTACGTATGGCCGTAGGTGCGCGTCAAAGTGATATTTTGCAGCAATTCCTGATTGAAGCAATTTTGGTGTGTTTAATTGGTGGTGTGCTTGGCGTCTTACTATCGCTTGGCCTTGGGCAACTTATTAATAAATTTGCTGGTGGTAACTTTAGTGTGGCTTATTCAAGCACCTCAATTATTGCAGCCTTTGTCTGTTCAACACTGATTGGGGTCGTTTTTGGTTTCTTACCAGCCAAGAATGCCGCGAAGCTTGACCCTGTTGCCGCACTATCTCGAGAATAAGGAAAATTGCATGTCTTTCTCTATGACTAAACTCAGCACAGCACTTCTTCTCACAGGTTCTCTTGTAGGATGTGCAGCTGTAGTAAAAACACCTTATGAAACGCCTGCGGTACAAGTTCCGGGTAGTTTTCAGTATGACACAACAAAAGCAAAAAACATGTCTGCCGATCAATACTCTGATCGTTGGTGGACGCTTTTTAACGACGCACAGCTCAACCAACTCGTAAACAACGTATTAGAACGTAATAGCGATTTGGCTGTTGCAGGTATTACCTTAAAGCAAGCCCGTCTACAAGCTGACTTAACCGCTAACAAACAAGGCTTGCGAACGAGCTCTAGTGTTTCTACAGGACATTCTTTCGATTTAAATTTGGGAGATGACAGTGCTAAAGGTCTTTCCATGAGTGCTGGGGTAAGCTATGAGCTTGATTTGTTTGGCAAGCTTGCCCGCCAAACCGAAGCAAGTAAATGGGAAGCTTTAGCGACTGAACAAGACTTACAAGCCACGGGGCAAAGTTTAATTGCAACCACTGCCAAACTCTATTGGCAACTCGGTTATTTAAATGAGCGCTACACAACTGCCCAGCAAAGTCTAGCAACCTCTCAAAAGCTTTATGACTTGGTACAGATTCAATATAAAGCTGGTGCCGTTTCAGGTGTAGATCTGACTCAAGCAGAACAATCAGTACAAAGCCAGAAAGCGAGTTTAAGCCAGATTGAACAACAACTGGTTGAAACTCGCACAGCCATTGCGGTGTTATTGCATGAACCATTGCAGCAATTAAATATTCAAGAGCCAAAGCGTTTACCACGCACTGCTCTACCTGCAATTGGTGCTGGCTTACCTGCCGACATTTTATCGCGCCGCCCTGATTTGCAAGCAAGTGAGCTACGTTTAAGAAAAGCATTAGCCACTAAAGATGCTACTAAGGCGAGTTACTATCCATCAATTAGCTTAACCAGTAGTTTGGGTTCAAGTAGCACATCGTTAACTGAGTTATTACGTAACCCTGCTCTGACACTTGGGGCGAGTTTGAGCTTACCATTTTTGCAATATAACGATATGAAGAAAGATATCGCGATTAGCAATCTAGATTATGAAAAAGCGATTATTCAATATCGTCAAACGCTTTATCAGGCTTTTGCTGATGTAGAAAATGCTTTATCGAGTCGTACCGAACTCGACAAACAAGTAGCGTTACAGGAACGTAATGTTGAACTTGCAGAAAAAACTGAACGTTTAACTGAAGTCCGTTACCGTTATGGTGCTGTCGCATTAAAAACACTTCTCGATGCTCAGCAAACCACACGTACTGCACGGTTAAGCCTCGTTGAAACCAAGCAAAGCCAATACAACGCGTATGTCACTCTCATGCAAGCTTTAGGTGGTTCACCTGTAAAAGAACTGCCGAAACAATTGCCCTAGCGGTATTGTTTAGCATATTTATTCTTTCACCAGATCTGGATTATTCTGGATCTGGTGAATACTCTTAATCTTATCCTGATCATCAAAAACAACTTCATAGAGAAGTTTCTGACCATTGAAATACATGTCGGTTGGAGAGCCTATCACTTCCCGTAGACCAATGGTGGCAATATCCACAGTCGTGTGCCATAGCGTACGGCTGATTCTGGCTGCTTTTGAGTAGTCTTGCTAGAAGGTATAAATCTCTTTACGTTCACCATTCACGGTTTCTGAAGTGAGAGGTGCGTCCACTTCTGAAATCACATAATTTCGATGTTTTCCCACCTCTAAAACTGCTATATTCTTTTTATACGGTGGGTTACTTGTCATCTCCGTGGCGCAACCTTGAAGTGAAAGAAGAGTGACTAATCCTAAAATAACAACTATTTTCTTCACGTTTTAACCTACCCCGAAAGCTAAAAAAATATGTTTATCGTCATTCTCTTTAGAATTTTCGATTCAACAAAAAAACTAGCCTTAATTAGTATATAAAGGTTAGGAGGACAAATAGATAATTATACTTATTGATATTTTTTCAATAGATCGCTCATTTATGTTGACGCAAATATTGCTGTTTTATATGCTAATCTAAATATTGACATATAAAATTCAATTATTTATAGAATATTTTATTTTGGTTATATAGCAGTTATGAAATATAACTATAGTTAAGTTTTTCTATTAATTTACAATCGAGAAATATGAATACCAACGATCAAAAGCTAGCGCACTACATAAAAATCAAGTTCGGCACCGCTCCAAGTGAGCCTACCTCTTATCAGTTGGAGAAAATAAAGCAGGACATACAGGCTCTCGTAGCTAAAGGGATTACGCCTTCAGCAAAAGACTGGGCAGATATTGTTAAAAAATATTGTCCTGATGCCGGTAGTTACATTTACAAAGGTGTAGACACTTCAGACCTTATTACCCTGTTGCAATTAGCAACTAAGAAATAGGAAACTCGACATGAGTATAGAAAATTTAAAAAAGGAACTTGAAGCGGCTCTTTTGATTACTAAATGGTCTCCTACTGAAAGTGAACTTCATGAGATCGCAAGGCGAATTAAATGCTCAAGTAGTGCTACGTCAAAGACTGATATTGAGAAAATAGTCCTTGATGTAGTTGGTTCATATGAATGTGTGACAATGGAAGGTGTCGATAATAGCGACTTGACAACATTACTTCTAATGGCAACGAAAACGACCAAAAAATGATGACCAATGAGCAAGCTGTTCTCCAAGCTGAGGCAGAAATTGAAAAGCTTAAGCAGGCCTACATGGAACATCTTACTCCCATTGTTATTAAAATCCATGAACATCAAGAAGATCCTTCACTTCAGGATTTATTAACTTGCCAGAAATTAGGTGCAACGTATTTTAATTTTATCGAAAATTTTGTTGGCAATAGCGGACTATTAGGCGCTCATGCAAATGGAAAATGGGTTACTGGTTTTGCTGAAGACTGTCACAGTGTCCTAAAGGCCTTTGTGGTTCATGTGAATTTTCTCCGAAGTCATTCTGACATGCTTAAAGGATCTCTAGAGCAGCCCGATACGGCAGCTTATGCAAACATGCAAAGAATGACTAAAGAGTATCTCCCAAAGGAGCAATGGCAAACATTGGAATTTCTTTTTAAAAATAACTCCCTGCCAATTGCAGGGTTTGAATACGCGGGAGCAAATGATTTGAATGAAACACCTAAATGGCAGCTTGTAACAGGATTGGTTGTCGGCGTCTTGTTCGCGTTAATAATACTCCTTTCAGCTATATTTATTCCTAGTCCGACACCAACGCAATTTTTTGTTTTTCGAGGGGTTTTTGCTGTTTCATTAGCCGCTATTGCAGCAATTATTCCTGGATTGCTAAATGTAGAGTCCAGGTTTCACAAGTTTTCTATAAGGGCAACAGGCGCGATAGCTGTGTTTGTCATTGTGTGGTTGTTGAACCCTCCGGCGTTAGTTGGCAGTTAATAAGGATAAATTACTCGCTGAGCTCCTAATTTATCGGTAAGCAAGGCATTATAATTTTGAGAAACAAAGCCGCTATTAAAGCGGCTTTGTTATATAAATTAGATAAATCTAATTATTCATCATCCATCATAGATTGGCTCATACCTACAGTATTGAAACCAGCATCTACATATAGAATTTCACCAGTAATACCTGAAGCCCAAGGTGAGCATAGGAATAACGCTGCGTTACCTACTTCTTCAATGGTTACGTTACGTTTTAACGGCGCAACTTTTTCATTGGCATCTAACATTTTACGGAAAGATTTAATACCAGAAGCAGCCAAAGTACGGATTGGACCCGCAGAAATCGCATTTACGCGAATACCATCAACGCCAAGGCTTGATGCTAAATAGCGAACACCAGCTTCTAAAGAAGCTTTTGCCATACCCATTACGTTGTAGTTAGGCATAACGCGCTCAGAACCTTGGTAAGTCAAAGTTAATAAACAACCTTGGCGAGCTTGTAATAAAGGTTTTGCAGCACGTGCCATTGCAACAAAGCTGTATGCACTGATGTCATGAGCAACTTTAAAACCTTCACGGTCAGTCACGTCAGTGAAGTCACCGTCAAGTGTATGTGCAGGTGCGAAGCCAATTGAGTGTACAACACCGTCTACACCATCCCAATGTTTTGCAAGTTCTGCAAATGCATTATCAATTTCAGCATCAACAGCAACATCACATGGAAACACAAGCTTAGAACCGAATTGCTCAGCAAATTCATCCACACGTTTTTTTAATTTTTCGTTTGGATAAGTAAACGCAAGCTCTGCACCTTCACGGTGTAATGCTTGTGCAATACCAAAAGCAATTGATAATTTACTAGCAACGCCTGCAATCAAAAAGCGCTTACCTGCTAAAAGTCCTTGTGTCATGCCGATCTCACTCAAAACAATTTCAAGCATAATGCCAATATTCGGCGGTTTTCGAAATTGCATAATGCATCTTTTTTCAAAAATCGCACGAAAAAAAAATCGCTCCTGATGAGGAGCGACTTCTAGATGAATTCAATCTTAGTCGTCAGACAATAAACCCAGTAAGCGTAAGAAAGAAATATACATCCATACTAAAGTTGCAAGTAATGCGATACCACACAACCATTCCATGAATTTTGGTGCACGATAAGCTGCATTAGTTTCGATTAAATCAAAATCTAAAATTAGGTTAAGCGAAGCAATGACCGCGACGAATGCAGCAAAACCAATACCTAACCAGTTACTTTCAAAAATATAAGGAACACTTGAACCAAATGCTAAACGCATGATCATCTGCACAATAAATACAATAAAAATTGCCAAAGATGCAGAGATTACAACTGACTTGAACTTTTCAGTTGCGCGGATAATTTGGAATTTATATAAACCAAACATCACCAAAGTGGTGACAAAGGTTGCTAATAAAGCCTGAAGTGGAACACCTGGGTATTTCAACTGGAAAGTAAACGAAATACCACCTAAAAAAGCCCCTTCAAATAAGGCATACGGAATTGCCAATGTTGGCACAGTCGTTGGCTTAAACGTTGTAATTAAAGCTAAAACCAAGCCACCAATTGCACCCACAATTGAAGCCGCGTAAGCAATACCAACATTTGCAGTAAAGGCTGCATAGAAAAATAAAGCGACACCCACCGCAGCTGCAATGACAGTCAACATAACAGATTTTTGAATCGCACCTTGCACAGTCATCGGTTGACTATAGTCACTGACCGTTTCAACACGCGTCAGTATCGGGTTATTACTTTGCATAAATGCTCTCTTTTTATAATAAAAATTTAAAACATTATTTTAAGCAAAATGAATATGAAAGCCAAATCAGGCGATCGGCATTATTGTAACAATGTCCTTTATGCAATAAAAAAAGGAGGCCTAAGCCTCCTTTCATATCACGTCTATAATGTAATCAATCTTTACCATCAGTATTCATAATAAAGAAATATTCGCGGTAGTATTTCAACTCTGAAATTGAGTCACGAATATCATCCATTGCCAAATGAGATGCATTCTTTTTCAGACCACTCATAATTTCAGGGCGCCAGCGTTTTGAAAGCTCTTTTACTGTAGACACATCAAGATTACGGTAGTGGAAATACTGCTCAAGTTCAGGCATAAGGCGGTGTAAGAAACGGCGATCCTGACAGATTGAATTGCCGCACATTGGTGAAACTTTTGGATTCACCCATTTTTTTAGGAATTCTAAAGTTTGTAACTCAGCATCACGGGCTGTTAATTTACTGCGACGAACTCGTTCAATCAGACCAGACTGCCCATGTTGACGAGTGTTCCATTCATCCATTGCATTTAAAATACGATCAGGTTGATGAATAGCCAAAACTGGACCTTCGGCAAGTACATTTAAATGATCATCTGTAATAATTGTTGCGATTTCAATAATTTGGTCATTATCGGTATCTAATCCGGTCATTTCCAGATCAATCCAAATTAATCGTGTATTTAAAGTACTGCTCATGAATGTACGTTCTAAAATGCCGTAAAAACATCAATAGTAGCAAATTTCTTGCTTCCGCGCTGTAATTCTATAGCTGCTTCATGCTATTTTTGCGGTCTTCAAACAATGGTTTTTTTGGGATATGAATGGCTTTAATTCGTAAGCGTCGTTTAACTGAACAACAGCAACGTCGTATTGAAAAACAGCATAAAACTCGCCAAGAAGAGATCGATACTTCACAGGATCTAGATGGACTCGTTGTACAACACTATGGCCGTCAACTTGAAGTACAAGCCCTCTCTGTACCTGAGCATCATCCAGAAAAACCACAAGTTGCCGAAGGAGAACCAGAACCATTCTGGAAGCCGATCGAGCTCGATAGTGTTTGGCGTTGCCATACTCGAACTAATCTTGAGTTACTTGTAACTGGTGATCGTGTTAAATGGCAGGCAGACCCCAATACGGGTTTAGGCATTATTACAGCCATTCACCCACGTACATCTTTACTTACCCGCCCTGACCGCTATCACAAAGTTAAACCAGTGGCCGCGAATATCAGTTTGATTGTGATTGTATTTTCACCGCTTCCTGAACCCGCTCCAACGTTAATCGATCGATATTTAGTTGCTTGTGCGGATGCAAATATTCCTGCTCTTTTGGTCCTCAATAAGTCTGATTTACTCACTGAAAATGACCCAATTCTTACCCTATTAGAAGAATATAAAACCTTGGGTTATGAGGTGATGATTTGTCAGTCGAAGAAGGGAGATATCTCGGCTTTATCTGAGCGTTTAGATGGTGAAACCGTAGCATTTGTAGGGCAATCAGGCGTAGGAAAAAGTTCTTTAATTAATGTGCTCATTCCAGATGCAGAGCAAAAAACCAATGTTATTTCTGAAAATTCTGCACTTGGACAACACACGACAACCTCTACGCGCTTAATCAACTTCGGTAAAAATGGTGCCTTAATTGATTCTCCGGGAATTCGTGAGTTTGGGCTTTGGCATCTCGATTTAGAAAAAATTCGTATGGGCTTTCCTGACATTGCCGCACATCTAGGATCTTGCCAATTCCGTAATTGCACACATACTCATGAAAAGAATTGTGGGCTTAAACAGGCCGTTGAAGCGGGTGAAATTTTGCCACGACGTTTAGATAGCTTTTTGCGTTTAATCGATGAGATTCAAGAAGCGCAGCAAAAAAACTGATTTTCTGCCCTATTTGCCCTTGAAGTGGTGATTTTGATCACCATCTATATACGCTATACTCTAGGTCAATTTTGTTTTTTAATTTTTTTAGGTGACTTGTGGAACGCTGGTTAGAGTTTATGGGGAATCACCCCATTTTGTTTGGTACGCTCGGAGTCTTGATCGTGTTGTTCTTCATTTTTGAAGGTCAACGTAATGGTCGTAAAATTTCTCCACAGTCGCTTGGTATTTTAGTGAAAGCGAAAAATGCTCTTTTGATTGACTTACGCGATAGCAAAGATTTCCGCGAAGGTCACATTAGTGGCAGTCGCAATATTCCGTATAGCCAAATCGCAAGTCATGCTGACGAATTAAAAGCAAGTGACCGTCCACTGGTATTTATTTGCAACTTGGGGCAAGTTGCTGGAAGTGCTTTGCAAAAAGTTGCTCACCACGATAGCTATCGTCTTGATGGTGGTATTAGTAACTGGAAAGCACAAGGCTTACCTCTTGTTAAAAGCAAACCAAAAGCTTAAGGAGAATTATCATGGCTGCAAATGTCATTGTTTACTCAACTTCTGTATGCCCGTATTGTGTTCGTGCTAAACAGTTACTTGAGCGTAAAGGTGTTGCTTATAAAGAAGTAAATCTTTCTGTTGAAGCACCCGAAGTACGTGTTGAATTAATGCAACGCACAAATCATCGTACTGTCCCACAAATTTTCATTAACGATCAGTTTATCGGTGGTTTTGACCAACTTTATGCTTTAGAGCGTGAAGGTAAACTCGACGAATTATTGGCTTAACATCGCATCCATATTAAGGAAAAAACAATGAGCGAAGAACAACAAGTTCAACCACAATTAGCTTTAGAGCGTATTTATACAAAAGATATTTCTTTTGAGGTTCCTGGGGCGCAGGTTTTTACTAAACAATGGCAACCTGAACTTAATATCAATCTGTCTTCTGCTGCAGAAAAGATTGACCCAACTCACTTTGAAGTTTCTTTAAAAGTTGTGGTACAAGCTGATAACGACAACGAAACAGCGTTCATTGTAGATGTAACTCAATCAGGTATTTTCTTGATCGACAACATTGAAGAAGAGCGTTTACCTTATATTTTAGGCGCATACTGCCCGAATATTTTGTTCCCGTTCTTACGTGAAGCTGTAAATGATTTAGTAACTAAAGGTAGCTTCCCACAGTTACTTCTTACTCCAATCAACTTTGATGCAGAGTTCGAAGCTAACATGCAACGTGCTCAAGCTGCTGCTGTTGAAGGTCAAGCTTAATATTTTAGCTTTCCCTTTTAATAAAAAAACCGCGTAATACGCGGTTTTTTTATGTGTGCTATTTATATTATTAACGATCAAGCGAGTGAAGCTGAATAGATGGAAACTGAAAACCACGGCAAGATAACTCTGAACGCCATGCCACGGTTAATATCATATTGCCAATAATAAAATTCTGATACGCAAATGTTCCATTAAGTGGATGAGAACAGACTCCACCATGATCAGTAGGATGTGCCTGAGTATTTAACGTATTTAAATCTAAACGTATGCCTAATCCTGAAGCTTTTAAAACAGCTTCTTTCGTGGTCCAGACTTTGAACCAATATTCTCTATCTTGTTCTAAGCTTAGCCATGTTTTATATTCATCGGGATGAAAGGCATGTTTTGCTAGAGCATCTAGGCGTACATTCCGATCAAGTTCCTCAACATCCACACCAATATCTTTAACATGTTCGCTCATGGCTAAAGCGTAGTATTGTTGGCTATGTGAGTGATTAAAATGCAAATTGTGATTCAACAAATAAGGTTTACCATGTTTATACTTGGCAAACTCCAATTCCATTGAATTGATTTGTAGTTTCTCTGCAATCAGTCTATTTCTGACACTCTGTATTTGTTGTTTTTTATAATGATTAAATGAACGGAAGTCTGGAAAATCTTGTTTAGACTTTAAAAGAAGCTGAGATAATGCCTGTGTATAGACTTCAATTTTGCGCTTAGACATTATCTCGACCTTACTTAAAATTATTAGAATTTAACGACATCGCCTTTTAAAGCAACACCCGCCATCATGGTGCCTTTATAGCAATCGTAAGTTGTCGTACTCGTTGTTTCATTAGCTTTAAAATAGCTCACAATATTGGTCACGGCGTTTGCCCCTTGTGCTTTGGCATTGTTTTGCATTTGGATTAGTGCTGAACGCAAAACCCAGTCACAAGAAGTTGCTGCCAACTTACCAAAACCATTGGTCTTTTTATTCGTCACAGCATCTTTTTGAATAACTTTACCACCAGACTTTGTACCCTTTAAATAAAACTTTACCGAACCATCCAAAGTCCCATCTGCAACCGCACGGTCTACAGCTTCTTTAAAATTTAACTGATGTACTTCATCTCCAGCCTG
This sequence comes from Acinetobacter sp. 826659, assembly GCF_000588515.1. Taxonomy (NCBI): domain Bacteria; kingdom Pseudomonadati; phylum Pseudomonadota; class Gammaproteobacteria; order Moraxellales; family Moraxellaceae; genus Acinetobacter; species Acinetobacter sp. 826659. The sequence goes on from NZ_JFYD01000004.1 coordinate 144,205, forward strand.
AACAGTGGCAGTAAAACCCGCACTTAGCATTGCTACAAATAAAAGTTTTTTATTTAACATTGTTGTGTTCCTTATTGTTTAACACGTTTAAAAATAAGCGAAGTATTAATTCCGCCAAAAGCAAAGTTATTGCTCATAATAATGTCAGCATCCAAATTTCTCGGCTGCTGAACGATATAATCTAGTTCACCACATAGCGGGTCGATTTCATCTAGATTTAAAGTTGGAATAAAACGGCCACGATTCATCATTTCGATGCTTAACCAAGCTTCAATAGCCCCACACGCCCCCAGCGTATGTCCAAAATAACTCTTTAAAGAGCTGATTGGTTTATAGCCTAAAACTTTTGCAGTGGCTTGGCTCTCTGCCACATCGCCCTGATCAGTTGAGGTACCATGCGCGTTTACATAGGCAATGTCTTTAGCCTCTACAGATGCATCTTTAAGCGCTAACTCCATACAGCGCCCCATCATTTCTGATTCAGGACGAGTTACATGTTGACCATCGGTATTGCTACCATAGCCAATCACTTCTGCATAAATATGAGCACCTCGTGCTTTGGCATGTTCATATTCTTCGAGAATTAAACACCCTGCCCCTTCACCAATCACTAATCCATCTCGTTTAGCATCAAATGGTCGTGGTGTTTTTTCAGGTTGATCATTCATTCCACTGGTTGCGAACAATACATCAAAAACTGCCGCACCTGCCGCACTGAGTTCCTCTGCACCACCCGCAATCATGACTTGTTGTTTGCCATATTTGATTGCTTCATAAGCTTGCCCAATTGCCATGGAACCAGAGGTACATGCACTTGAGGTAGGTAGAGTTAATCCTTTTAGACCAAAATATACGGTCATGTTCACCGCACTGGTGTGGGCCATCATACGAATATAAGTGGTGGCATTAATCTTACTCATGCTCTGGTGAAGCAACATGCCTGCAAACTCACCCACGGCGTCTACGCTACCCGCAGAAGACCCAAAGGCAACACCCGCTTCGCCACTAGATAAAATTTCATGCCCAAGCAACCCAGCATTTTGTAAAGCAGTTTCGGCACAAACCACAGACATGAGCGCTACACGCCCCATCCCACGGGTAACCTTACGGTTAAAGTGTTTTGGAACATGGAATGTTTCCACAGGGCCAGCAAGCTTGGTCCGAAGATCAACATATTGCTCCCACTCCGGCATGTAACGAATACCACTTTTAGCAGCTTCAAATCGCGCAAAGATGTCATCGGCAGTTTCACCTAAAGAGGTAATGCCTGCCATTCCTGTCACAACTACACGTTTCATCAGATGAGTCCTCCATTTACAGAGATCACCTGTCGGGTTACATAAGAGGCTTCATCTGAACACAAGAATTTCACCACGCTTGCCACTTCATCGACCTGTCCCATGCGCTGCAGCGGAATCATTTTAAGCGCATGTTCTTTGACTTCATCTGTCACCATTTCGGTTTCGATCAGTCCAGGAGCTACACAGTTCACAGTAATTTTTCGCTTCGCCAATTCGAGTGCTAAGGCTTTGGTCGCACCAATCAGACCTGCTTTTGCAGCACTATAGTTAACCTGACCACGGTTACCCATAATTCCAGACACAGAAGATAAAGTGACAATACGGCCACCTTTGCGTAAGTGAATCATTGGCATGATGAGTGGTTTTAAAACATTATAGAAACCATCTAAAGAGGTCGAAATCACTTCATCCCAATCTTGATCTGTTAAAGCAGGAAAAGCCCCATCATGAGTAAGACCAGCATTCAATACAACACCATAAAAAGCGCCATGCTGCTCTACGTCTTGTTCTAGAATTTGTTGAACCGTCTGGCGCTCATTTACATCAAACATTAAATAATGGCTATTTTGTCCTAAAGCTCGAATCTCTTGTACAACTTGCTCGGCCTCTGCCTGACGTGAACGCGCGTGTACAGTTACATCAAAACCAGCCTTTGCTAGTTGTAATGCAATCGCTTTCCCAATTCCTCGACTTGAACCTGTTACTAAAATTCGTCTTGTCACAATGTATTCCTAATTCTTTGTGGTTATTCAAATGGTGATTCTGTTGGCTCAAATACACTTAACGTTGCCTGAATGCAGTGCTCAGCATATTGAATTTCACAGGAAAATTGCCCAAGTCCTTCATGAAAATATTGTTGTTCTATTTGAATGATCAATCGTGAACCTAAGGCGAAATAAGGGATGGGTAAATTTAACTTACGCGTTCCCAATAAGAAACCGACTTTTGGTGCTTGTTTTGACTGCTGACCCTGCCAGCCTGAATAAGCACTAATTGTTTGTGCCATAATTTCAATGCTTGCCCATGTCGGCAAACCTTCTGCTTCACAAAACATGAGCTCTGGTGTAATCATTAGTTCTGCTTGCGCCCACCCTTCTGCAACATCCGTTAAATGGTCAATAAATACCATCGGTTGCTCATGAGGAATATATTGAATTGCATCTAGTTTCATTAGGGTTTTACTCCAAAAACAAGACTAATATTACTTCCCCCAAAAGCGAAAGAATTACTCATGACATAGCGAATGGATTGTTTTAGTTCAGCTTCTTGCACATAGTTTTGGTCAGCCAAATCTGGATCAACCTCAACACTTTGATGTAAAGGCAACCAACTTTGATCTTTTAAAACTTGCTCACAAACAAAAGCTTCTATGGCACCCGCTGCACCCAGACAATGTCCCGTTTTATGTTTTGTACTACTTAAAGCCACTGGGTAATCCCCAAAAACTTGTCTTACAGCCTTAATTTCCATTGCATCATTTTGTGGAGTTGCTGTTCCATGCAAATTGATATAGCCCACCTCTTGAGCTGAAATATGTGCCATATCTAATGCACGTTGCATAGCTAAAGCGGCACCTTTGCCTTCAGGATGCGGGGCTGAAATGTGCCATGCATCCATAGATTCACCCGCTCCCATTAACATGACTGGTGCTTGTTCTTTACTCAGCACAAAAAACGCAGCAGCTTCACCAATATTAATACCATCACGGCTTACACCGCAGGGTTGGCAAATATGTCCAGATAAACTTTCTAGACTATTAAATCCATTTAGGGTCAACTTACACAAGGTATCAACGCCACCGACCAGCACAACATCGGCTAAATCTGCGTGAAGTAATCTCTGCCCTGCAGCTAATGCTTTAGCGCTTGAAGAACAAGCTGTCGAAATCGTATATGCAGGTCCTTCCCATCCTAAGTACTGCTGCAATGCTTTCGCTAAACAGCTCATTTCTTGAGGATAGTGTGATATCGATAGATCTGTTTGCCCTTGAAAATATTGCTTAAGTAATAATTCATTATCTGCAATACCAGAAGTCGATGTGCCCACCACAATGGCCAAACGTTTATGTTCAAAGGATGCTGTATAAGCTTTTAACTCTGTTTCGATTTTAGATAACGCGGTTAAGGCAAAATGTAAATTACGTGAATCTACAGACCGCAAAGCAGCAGGTACACTCGAACATAATGGATGCGTATATTGTCCCACCCAAACATCACGATCAGCGATTAAATCATTACGCAAACTCAAGGTTTGCTGCGGCTGCTGTAATGCTTGTTTAATTTGATTAAGTTCGCAGCCTAAAGCTGACAAACCAACACTAAATTGTATGCCTACTGCCATTGGAGCTGCATTTTCTGAAGGTAGATGTTTCATGGCGTAGGGCTTTCTTCTGTCTGTAAGGTATTCTCAATCGAACTCAGCGTCATGGTATAAGGGACTTGTTCATTAATCAATTCAATGCTTCCTTGTCCCTGTTTAAGCTGCAACACAGGTTGCTTTTCAATATAAACAACCTGCTTGTCTGCTTGTTGTTTCATCTCTACAGCTTGCTGCCCTAAATGCGAAAACTGAGGGTATGTCGCAAACAAAAGGTCACGCACTACAAACTCAAAAGGCAATAAACGCATTTGATCAATACGTTGTTCAACATGAACCCGATGCCCATCAAACTGTAACTTAAATAATTGTTGACCTGTCAGGCTCAAAGCAACCATATCTAGTACAGCACCCTTTTGCTGTTGATATAGCAAGAAGCTAAAACTTTGCTGCTTCCACTGAACCTCAACCTGATCTTGCCTTTGATAAGTCTGAGCCTGCCATAGTGGACTTTGCAGCCCTTTAGCATGTGGCATAACCTGACAACCATTTAAAAATATCAAGCTACTGAGTAATATCGTTGCCCATTTGCGTTGCATGGTTATCCCTCAAGTACCTGTTCTTGCGCCAAGCCTTCACGACAATATTCTGCCAAAGTTCTGAGTCTACGTTTGGCATTTTTATGGATTGGATTTTTTTCATCCCACGCATAACCAGCCAATAATGAAGAAATCATACGGCGAATGCCTTCATTCTGATTTTGCGAAAACACCACATCTTGGAACTCACCTTCGTACCATGATTCAACATAGGCACGAAACACCTGAATACCACGGCGTAATGGTTTTTCATATTCTTCTAACCAGTCGACTTGTTCACCTTGTAAAACTCGTTCAACTAAAGGAACAGCCAAACTTGAAGATTTAAGAGCAATCGTTACACCTGATGAAAAGACTGGATCAAGAAACTCACCCGCATTACCTAATAGCGCATAGTTGCGGTCTGCCAAGTGTCTTACATTCGCTGAATAACCAACCAAGGTGCGCACTGGTGTATCAAAGTTTGCACGGCGCAAGACATGTGACAAGCTTGGCTCATCAGCCAAAATACGCTTAAACATTGCCTCAGGCTCATTATCTTCAGCATTTTCGACCGTGTATTTGTCAAAAAAATCTTGTTCTGCAACGACACCGAAAGAAGCTCGTCCATCTGCAAATGGAATCAACCAATACCATGCACGATGATCTTTTTCATGGACAGTAATTAAAATTTTATTACGGTCAAATTCTGGATCATCCGTAATTCCGTCTTCAATATGGGTAAACAACGCACGTCGTACCGGAAAATTTGATGGACTTTCTAGATCTAATAACTTTGGCAAAATTCGTCCAAAGCCACTCGCATCTAACAAGAATTTAGTTTGAATCTGATATCGCTGTTGTTCTTCATCAATTACTGTAAGTACAGGCTGTTCAGATGCAACATCAACATCTAAAACCTCATGCCCAAAGCGTATATCAGCACCATAAGCTTGAGCCTGTTTTGCTAGTAAGTTGTCAAAATCTGCACGGCGAACTTGCCAAGTTGTTCCCGGACCATCCGTAAATTTTTCTGTAAAGTCATAAAAACTACGCTGTTTGCCACGTAAAAAAGCCGCCCCGTTTTTAAATTGAAAAGCATATTGCTCAACATGCTCACGGACTGTTTCTAATAAGCCAGCCTCTTCTAAAAACGCCATAGACTGCGGTAATAATGACTCACCAATCGAAAAACGAGGGAAATACTGTTTTTCAATGACCGTAACGGTATAGCCCTTTTTTCGAAGAAGTGCAGCAGCAGAACTACCTGATGGCCCAGCCCCAATAATCACGACATCAATTTTTTCTATAGTGCTCATAGCACAACTTCCTTTTTAATTTATTCAAATTATGAATGGTCTTGTAAATTTACAATATGTTTTTCATCTGCGGGCGTTAACAAAGTCGCATAGATAAACGAGAAAATAACCCCGAATAAAACCGTTAAACCAAAACAATGAATTGCATAAGTATGGCTAAATGAAAGTAATCCAAAGCCGAGTAAGGTCGACATCATACATAAAAATAACGCCATTCCAACTACTTGTGGATGGTCATGTCCATGTCGGTAGAAAATTGCATAGTCGACGCCAATCCCAATAATCAGAAAAGTTGCCATAATACTAAACAGGTTAATCTCGACACCTAACCATGCCTGAACAGCAAAAGTGCTCAATAATGCCAAGCTGACTGGCAAGACCAAAGGTACAATCGAACTTAATCCATAAATAAGCGCCAAACCAACTGCCAGACCAATTAAGGCATAAGTCAGAAGATGTTGAGCCTGCACCCGATGTTCAGCAAACATTTGCGACATTGCAGTAATCGGTTGCTGAAAATGTATGTGATCATTCTGTAGTTGCTTTAACGCGTCAGGTTGTTTCACCCCTGTCACCATCACTAATCGCTCATTGGCTTGAGGTTGTAAAAAAGCTAAAGGGTGATCTTTAAATACTGAAAAATCTAATAACGGTTGTGCCGCTAGTTGCTGTTGCCACTGTAAAACATCAGTGACATTTAGGCCCATACTTTGTGCATATTGCTGCAAACTCGCTTTTGGAATATTTCTTAATAATTGTAGATTACTTTGCTGCTCTGCTAATGGTGGAATCCATTGTCCTAAAGCTTGAAATGCACTGATTTTCCCTTGTGACTGTAACTGTTGCAAATGTCCAATCAGTTGCTGCTCTTGTTGCTGCATTTCATTTGCAGATGCTGCACGCACCACAAAATAATCACTACTTTGCTGCTGGCCAAATTGCTCACGAACCACTTGGTCTTGCTGCTTTAACCTCGCGTCCATACCTTGTAAGTTACGAATATCATCATTACTTTTAAGATAGAAAAGACTAACTGTCCCTACTGCTAAAATGACTGCAATCAAGCCATAACGAACTTTGGCACGCTGTTGAAACCATAAGCGTGCTTGTCCAATCCACGATAAAGCTTTTATTGCTGGCTGAGCATTGAGCGCAGGTAATCTTGGTAATAGCAGTACACTACTGATCCACGCCGCAGTTAATCCCACAATTGAAAAGACCGCAATCTGCTTAAATCCTGGGAATGGGGTAAAACTCAAAAAGATGTAAGCAACCAATGTGGTCATTAAGCCCATAAACAAGCTTGGTAATAGCGGTTTTAAAATTTGAAAACCACCAAGCTTTCTATGCTGCGATTGCATCGCCATAAAATAAAATGAAAAGTCGACACAGACACCAATCAGACTTGCACCAAAGACCAATGTCATCAGATGAATTTCACCAAACACCCAATGTGTGACCGCAAACGCCACAAAGCTTCCAGTCGAAACTGCAATAAACTCGGTTGCCAAAGGTCGCAGTGAGCGAAAGCCGAACCAAACCAGAAAAATTAAGCCCAGTGTCGAGCCAACACCAATTGTTGAGATTTCCTGCTTAGCCGATTGCGTCCCAAAATTTGAAAATAAAATAGTTCCAGTCCAATGAGATTTTAATCCCATTGCAGCTAGCTTTTGCTTAGTTTGTTCAATCCAAGTAGAGGTCTGTTCTTGGTAATCAATATTGTATGGACTTTGCGTCAACTGTAATACGAAAAGCCGAGAGATACCTTGCTCATGATGAATCGTGGCAAAACCCTGCTCCATTTCAATATTTTGTTGTGACGGGGTTGCCAACTGCATGGCATAACGAGGGAACAATAATAGCGGATCTTGCTTAAGTGACTCAGCAGTGACAGGCATACCTGGACTCATCATCTGCATCAGACTTTGTTCAGTCAGCGCAGCATAATCCTTTTTTTGCAATAAGGCTTGATCTTGAGCACTCAACAATCCTGCGCGATGTTGATACAACTGTTTTGCAAATTGATCAAAATCAAGTTGTGGCTTCAGCGGTTGCCACAACTGGCTTTGCTTGGCCTGCGCTGTTAAGAAATGAGTCGCTTGTTGTATCGCAGCTTCATCTTTGGCATCTACCACCACAAATACTTTATTGTTGAGTTGCTCATTCATGTACTGCTGAGTACGTGCAAGTTCTGGGTCTTGCTGAACTTTAGGCAATAACGCAAAAATATTAGTTTGAATATGAATATCTTTATTCAGCCACGTCACGCCAAGCCCCGCAGCAATCAGTAACAGGGCAATTAACCAAAGCGCGGTGAACTTATTTTGCCAGTTGGAAAATCGCATGCTCAGCAGCCGTTAGAGTCGTCGGTTGAGAAGTCTGGTGACTAAAGCGAATGGTCGTTAAATTATTCGCTTTCTCGGTAATCACCATTTGGTTGACGAACTGTTGACCTTGAGCATCAACACGCACAAATAACTTTTTAAACAAGCTACTTTTCGGAGTTAAGCTCATACTCCAACCCGCTGGACTATAATTCGCACTTACCACATTAAAATTCTTTGCCAAAGCCTGTTCATTACCAGACATGAGCTGTAAGAATAAAGTCGCGACCGAACTATATGGCGATTGATCAACTTGTATTTGGCTAAATGTACGCTGAGTTTTCTGTATCAATTTGGTTGGGGTAACGATCAAATCTGCTTGCACAGGTCGTTTGATTTGCCACGCTACACCATAAGATTTTGAGAACAACAAAGAGCCGTTCGATACAAAAGTTTTATTCAACGATGGCAATTTTTTTTGCTGTTCGAAATCAGCACGAACCGTAGGAGATTGTGACAATTGCTGAAAAATTTGAGTGATCTGTGTTGGCGCTGCATAGACCGCACTTAAACTGCTCATCCAAACAGCAGCACCTAAACCTAAAGTTTTGATGAATTGAGACATCACGCATTCCTCTTCGGTTGAAACTCAGACCATGCATTCAAGCGATCAAACAAAACCTGTGGCGATTGAAAACACATTTCACGAGCTTCAATATTCACCGCCACCTGTGTGGTATAACCCTTGGTTAAACGTTTTCCTGACTCAGCATCAAAAATCAAATAATCAATTTTCAAACGGTTTTCCCATTCTTTTAAAATGGCCCGAACCCGAATCTTTTGTTCAAACTCAATACCGTATGCATAGCGAACATGGCTTTCAATCACAGGCCATGCATAGCCTGATTCTTTCATCTGCATATAGTTGTAATGAAATTGATCGAGCAATTTGCAGCGCGCAATCTCAAAATATTTTAAATAGTGTCCATGCCAAACCACATTCATGGTATCGACATCATGAAATGGAATTTCAATGATTACATCTGCATGCATTGGCTCACCTTATCCCATAAATTCTGGTTGATTAAACAATTCAAGTTGGTCTAAACGATCAACAATCTGTTGTAATTCGGTTTGTAATGGTCGGTCTTCTTCGACAAATGCAAAGCTTTGTAAGGTCCATTGCATAAACGTTTGCAATGTTGGACTTAACTGTGCCGTTAAACCTTTTAAATGAATCGCCTGCACACTCGCGCAGCAAAGTGCTGCAATGACTTGCTGTGTCAAGGTAATCACACGGCTCGCATCACGCGCAGCAATGGTACCCATACTCACTTTGTCTTGGTTATGACATTCGGTTGAACGTGAAAAAATTGAAGCTGCTAAAGTATTTTTCAAAGCTTCAGCTGTCCACGCTGATACTCCGATTTGTACCGCTTTAAAACCATGATTTAGCGGCAAACGTTCAGCCGTTGCACCTGTTAAATTACGCGGTAAACCATGATTCATTTTATGGTCGACTAGCTGTGCAATCTGTCTATCCATCAAGTCAGCAATATTAGCGATCATAATTTTTAAGCTATCCATTGCTTGTGCAATGTGCCCACCGTAAAAATGACCGCCATGTAATACACGCATACCGACTGGATCAATCAGTGGATTGTCATTACTTGAATTCAGCTCATTTTCAATAAACTGACGCAACCATACTTTTGAGTCTTCAAACACACCAATAATATGCGGTGCACAACGAAGCGAATAACGGTCTTGCAAACGTGGGCTTTGATGTGCTGTTTGTACTTCACTGTTCAGCCATTCACGTAATTGCTTGGCGATCTGTTGCTGCCCCGGATGTGGTTTTTGGGCAAATAGCACTTCATCAAAATGACTTGGATTTCCTTCCAAAGCCAACACGTTCAGCGCGGTAATTAAGGTACTTGCAAGAGCAATCTGCTCTGCTTTTTTATAGTTTAAGCACGCAATTGCTGTCATCACCGCAGTGCCGTTCATAAGCGCCAAACCTTCTTTTGGTCTGAGCGTTAAAGGCTGCAAGCCTTTTTCAGCATACACCTGAGCAACTGGAACAATATTCCCATCAACATACACATCACGCTCACCGACTAAAGTTCCCGCAATGTAAGACAAAGGCGTTAAGTCCCCGCTTGCCCCGACTGAACCTTCAGAGGGAATGACTGGAATTACATTTTCGTTCAGCAACCAAACCAAACGTTCAAGTAGTGCTATCGACACACCAGAATAACCACGAGCCAATGAACATAGACGCGTCACAACTACTGCACGAGCAGTGATGACATCTAAATTTTCACCTAAACCACAACCATGAAAACGTGAAAGATGCAGCGGTAATTCATTAACCTGATGCAATGGCACTTCAACCAAACATGAGTCACCATAACCCGTAGTCACACCGTAGATCACGCCTTCTTCTTCAAGGAGTTGATCGAGAAAATCAGCGCCTTTCTGAATTAGTTCACGCCACTCAGACGTTTCAGGTAAAGCAACCTGACATTCGCCTCTGGCTACAGAAACAACATCTTCAATACTCAGTGGCTGTTCACCTACGGTTAACACACGCATGTTATTTCGTCCAAAAATTATAAAAATTAAACCATTGATAAGGGGCACGCAGACAATGCTGTTCTAGTACGGCAACGTATGTTTTAGTGATGGTTTGCATACTTTCAATACGGTTAGCACGAGGTAAATTTATCTGCTCAGCAATTGAGTGAATATGCACTTGAAACTGCTGCTGTACTCGATAGCAAAATACCGCAATAACAGGCACTTTGAGTAAATTTGCTAAAATCCATGCACCTTGTGGGAAAGCTGCTGACTCCCCTAAAAAATCAACATGCTGTACGCGATCTGACTGCACAGGTACTCGATCTGCCGCCACAATGACCCACTCACCTTGCTGCATTTTGTCTTGCAGCAGCATTGCAGTTTCAATACCCAGCTCATCAACTGATAAAAGACAGACATCTGCCTTATCATTTATCTTTTTCAAAAACTCATTAAATTTTGTCGCGTGCTTTTGGTAAACCAACACATTAATTTTCTGCGGATGCTCTGACTTAATAGCTCGAAGCAACTCAATATTGCCAAAGTGAGAGACAATAATCAGAGCACCTTTTTGATAATGCTGAGAGAAGTTTTCATGTCCAAAAACTTGCAGTTCCTGTTCGGGAATATTACCTAGCCAGCCCTCAATCTTATCTAAAATACATTCGCCAAATTGCATGAAATGCGCATAGCTATTTGTCCAATTTGGTTGGAGGCTAAAGGGAGACTGCGATCCAGCAAAATGATGCAGTTTTTGTAAATAAAGTAAGGAGGCCTGTCTTGCTGCGACAGCAAATAACCAGTACCACATGATGACGAAGTACATCACAAACTTGCATAACCAACGTCCACCAAAACGGTAAAACCACAACATCAGCATGAGGGGCAACATACCGCCTCGCTCTTTAATGTCGTTCCATTTTGGTGAAGCTGAATTTGTCATAATTAACCTTGCAGCTTTTGTTTTAATAGCTTTGGTAAGCGAACCAGCATCCCCATAAACAAGGTTGCATGCGCTTTACTTAGCCCTAAGTTATCTCGCCAAGCATGAAAATGAGAAATACCCTGCTCTGGATAAACCACAGGTGTTGGTACATTAATGAAAGGAGTATTTTCCCATTTTAAACGTACTAAAATTTCACTATCAAAGCCCATACGTGGCTGAAATTTAGCACTATTTAAAACATTTATTGTGCTCTCAAGCGGATACACGCGAAACCCGCACATGCTGTCTTTAATTTCAAAAGACAAACTGTTTAACCAGACCCAAAAATGGGTGATGTAACGGCCATATAAGCGCTTTTTAGGAATAGAGGCATCAAAGTATGGCTGACCAATTACCATCGCATCTGGATGTTGTCGAGACTGCTCAATAAATTTTGGAATGTCATCCCAGCAGTGTTGACCATCTGAATCGAGTTGTAATGCATGGCTTAAACCAAGCTCATAGGCTGCACGTAAACCAGTCATTACGGCTTTTCCCTTCCCCTTATTTACCTCCTGTTCAATAAAATGAATTTGAGAATATTGCTCTGCCAATGCTTTTAAAATTTGGCTACAAGCATCATCACTTCCATCATTGACCAACACAATCGGTAGATCAAAACTGTCCAGATAAGAAATTAAATCTGCTAAATAATGTGGATGATTATAAACCGGAACAACAAAGCCGTAATTGGACTGCATTTTTAATCCTCTACCTCTATTTGCAAGGCAAATAATAATCGGCCTGAAGCCAGAATCTGTTCTGAAACACGTAGTTCAAAACTCACTTTATGCTCTTTTCGAGCAAGCTTGAGTTGTACCACGGCATACGGACGAATTAGGTTTTGAAATTTTAACTGCTCATACCCCTGACACCAGCTCAAATCAGACCAAATTGATTTAGCAAATTGTTGTAAAAACCCTATTTGCCCAACCCCAGGATAAATGGGCTGTGTTGGGAAATGCCCTTTAAAACAAGCCAACTCAGGTGGAAATTCTAACTCCCAAATGTGATTATCTGAATTTTGAGACTGTGACAGCACCACGGGTTGTAACATAGGCTTAAATAGAGTTTTCAAATAGTTTTTATTGAGTTTGGACTGAGTATTTTGTGGTAACTGACTGAGGAAACGCCATTGACGAGGAATTGCGATCGTTTCCAAGCTGTCTTTTAACTGTTGTTTTAAATGGCTGACAAAAGCGGACTTACCCTGTTGCTGTAATTGTTCATGAGCTTGTTCTGTTAGAACGACAATACAACCCAACATTTGGCGTTGCTCATGTTCAAATACCAATACATGGCATTGCTTTACGACATCTAAAGCTTGGATACTTTGCTCGATCGCATCTAGACTTAAACGCTTTTCTTCAAGTTTTACAATTCGATCTGTACGCCCCAGCAGCTTAAAGATCTGACATGTTGCATCTGTCCATGCCGCACCGTCACCTGTGGTAATCCAATCATTCTCGAAGGCATGATTACTCTTGACCATAAGCTGTTGATCTTCAATACGAATAGCCACATTACTAAATGCAGTCCAAGCATCTTCATCTTTAGCGCGATGGGCAATACCACCAGTTTCCGAACTTCCCAAAACTTCAATAATCGGACGATTTAGTAAAGGGCGAACACCACTTTCTAGCTTGCCCCCGGAACTAAAGACCATCTGGCAGTGTTGTAAAATAACATCGGTTGTCCAGCGTTTTAATAAAGCAGGACTTGAGATCAAATAATTGCTTAACCCCATTGTTTCTAATTGTTTTTGGGCTTGTACCACATCTTCAGGGAATGCCATTTGAGGATTATAAAAACTTCGACCTGTAGCAAGTGGTAGTAGTAATTTAAACAGTAATCCATAAATATGTTGATGACTAACTGTTGCAATCGCAGTTGCATGTTCATCAAAGCTAAAACTCTGACTCAACCCTTGGACTTCGTTAAGTAATTGTCTAAGTGTTCTTGGAATTTTTTTAGGTTCCCCAGTTGAACCCGAAGTATAAAAATAGAGTTGAGCCTGCTCTAAAAAAGTATCGTCTAACATTAAAGATAAAGGAACAACCTCTCCAATTTCTTGACGCTTTAAAAAATAGATCTGCTGTGCTGAAAAATCCTGTTCTAATTCACGCACTCGATTGGGTGGCAAAAGTATTTGCTTTTTCGCTAACAAAGCAGCAAAGAATAAAACCAGAAATTCATAACTATCTGCTTCCCATAAAGCCCAAGTTAGATTTTCCATTTGAGCAATTGCAGCAGCTTGTACCGCCACATCTTGCCAAAATTGATTAAAACTGGTCGAGTTTAGAGTACCGTCTATACAAAGTGGCTGAGATGAATCGATGAATTTCTGAAAATGGCAATACATAGTTTTTAATTAATGATTTGAAGAATGTAAACGCTGATGTCGCTTACGTAAAATAAATTCACCAAGGAACAAGATGCCCATCAGCACATAAGAAATAAAGCCATTATAAATGACCCAAACCTGAGTTGAGGTAAAAAGCACAGTGCTTAAAGCAATCAGTGCATTACAAAAAAAGAAAACACACCAAACTTTAGTGACCTGTCTGGTCCACTGTACGCCAGAAGCAGGTAAATCAGGTTCAACGAGTCGGGCAAAGCGCTCAATCATAGACGGCGGCTTAATGAGCGTCAGCGCAAAAATAATTAATGCACCTAAACTCATACCCACTGGATATAGCTTTAGCCAAGCATGATCATGTGACAATAAACTAAGGCTACCGCAAACGATGGCAAAACCCGTTAATGGCCATAATAACGAGTTGCCTTTGCTAAAAAGTCTGATGACACCCAACCCGATGAGTAAAGCACTCACCCAGACAAATTGGCCGTGACTCAAACTCCAACCCACAATAAAGGGATATAGCACAAAAAGTGCCGTCATTATCCCTTTAAGAATAAACTTCATTCAGCAGTCATGTTTTGAATAACCGTCACCACATCAAGTACGGTTCTCACATTTTTAAAGTCTTCAGGCTTTACTTGCTTACCTGTTAACTCTTTAATTTTTACAACTAAATCAACCGCATCAATACTGTCGACATCAAGGTCTGAATAAAGGTTCGAATCGAGTTGAACAGTCTCCGGTTCAATTTCAAACAAATCTTCCATCCATTCGCGGAGTTTAGTTAGTACTTGCTCTTGAGATAACATCATCATGCTCCTTATGACTTCTGTTGTGCTTCAACTAAAGCAACCAAGCTCTGGATTGACTTAAAATGCTGTTTGGTTTCATCCGATTCTGCATTTAAATGAATGTTGTAACGCTTTTTCAAAGCCAGTCCCAACTCAAGTGCATCAATCGAGTCTAATCCTAAACCTTCTCCAAATAATGGAGCTTCTGTATCAATATCGGCAATAGTAATATCTTCTAGTGCTAGAACATCAATAATCATTTGCTTTAGTTCATCAGCAAGATTGCTCATTTCAAGATAACTCTTCATCAAAAATTTTATAAAAACTACGACTTAACTGACGAACTTGTTTAGGTCCTACTGTTAAATCATCTAACAGATCTGATACTTGCACAGCATCTAATACCTTGACCTCGATATGAAATGGTTGAGATGGTACGTGGTACCATTTTTCATTCTTGGTTAAAGTTGATGGTGTACAAGTAATAATTACTGGGCGAATTGGTACATTTGCACGAATGGCAATATTGGCTGCGCCTCGCTGAAACTCGTTTAAGGTCATCCCTTTTTCAGTGCGCGTTCCTTCTGGAAAAATTAAAAGAGAAGCCGCATTATTTTCTTTTAGACGCTTTACACAGTCTTCAACAAACTGCTGAGAACCTGCATTTAAAATATAACCTGCGCTTTGTACGGGTCCTTTGGTAAATGGGTTCGACCAAAGAGACTGCTTCACGACGCAATTAGCCTGCTGCATCATACCAATTAGTACTACAACATCAATCAAAGTCGGATGATTGGCAATCACCAGCTCTTGGCGACTATTTTGTAGTTTTTCTAGCCCCTCTACCGAATAAGTCATGATGCCGAGTTTGACCATCATGTCGGTAAAGCCTTTAAAACTATGTTTAATCACATTTTGCGCACGTTGCTGCCGCTTTTGCGGATCAGAAGTGGTTGCATTGAGTACGGGTGCAATCACTGAGGCAATTGCCATACCACCCAGCCCAAAACTGGCAAAACTAAAGCCAGTAGCAGCCACACGCCAGCAATAATTACTTTTTTGCTTGAGATTTTTAAGATTTAGCATTTGTTCCACCCAAATGCAGATGTTAACTGGTCAGCATCCTGCCAAAAATGAGCAAAAGCAGGAGCATCTGCTTCATCTATATGCGTCCACGCAGTAATTTGTAAATTAGGTTGCTCTAAAGTAACGACAGCAGCCATCGCATAGGCAGAAAAATCGACTGCCTCAGCATAAATATTAGGTAATGGCTCATCATAAGCGACGACTAAGACCCGCTTAATCTCAGGCATTGACTTTAAAAGTGCATAAGCCTCAATCAAACCTTCAGTCCATGAACAGCTTAAGCTTGTAGAGGGAGTATCATCCTGACATAAAATCGAGTAGAGGCCCGAAATTGCATTATGAACAGACGTTGAAAATTGTGTTGGCGATGGAGTTTGATCATTTAAAACGTCTTGCAAGATATTTAACGTTTTTGCCTCATCACCATATTTTGATACCCAAACAATATAATCGGCCTTACTATCTTCTAATGCACCGATCGTACTATTTAAAGCAAGTTTGGCCAATGGTGATAAACGTCTACGCTGCATAGCTGGGATGCAGTCGAGAGCCGCATAGGAAGGCTGAGCATGTGTAAATATAAGCTGAGCAAGATGTAATGTTACCATGCTAAAAAATGAACCCTAAGCCGCATTATTCTGTCGAAATATAAATTATTTTATAAAGATGCTGATTATAGCATTCGTTATAAAATTTACAAAAAATTACGTTTATCACTCACACTTTTTCATAACTCTTCGGAGTAGCTCATTTATTTGCAAAAAAAACCCAAAGAAAACTTTGGGTTTTTGAACAGTAAAAAACTTAACGGTTAAATTTTTTCTCTGCTTTCTTAAATTTCTGAATATAACGACGGCGACGTGCAGCAGTACGTTCATCAACCTGACTCTTACGACCTTCAAACGGGTTTTCAGAAGTTTTAAAGTCAATACGAACTGGTGTACCTTCGAGTTTATACACTTTACGGAACACGTTTTCTAAATAACGGCGATAATCGGCAGGTGTCTTATCAACCTTATTACCATGAATCACAATAGTCGGTGGATTCTGACCACCCATATGTGCATAACGCATTTTAATACGACGACCGCTAATCATTGGTGGTTGATGGGCTTCTGTCGCATCACTCAAAATTTGAGTCAATTTAGCTGGTGATACTTTTAAGTTCGCAGACTCATAAGCACGGTGGATAGAAGGATATAAATCACCTACCCCAGTTCCATGTAAAGCAGAAATTAAATGGATTTTTGCCCATGGAATAAAGTCAAAACGACGCTCAACATCAAGCTTACATTGCTTGCGGTCATATTCAGACATGTTATCCCATTTGTTGATGGCAATAACCATGGCACGACCAGCTTCAAGCGCATAGCCAATTAAATGCAAGTCTTGCTCAACAATACCTTCACGCGCATCGACTACAACTACGACAACATGTGCATCTTTCATTGCTTGCAAAGTTTTAACAATTGAGAACTTCTCAATCATTTCATCAACCTTACCTTTACGACGCACACCTGCTGTATCAATTAAAGTGTATTTACGGCCTTCACGCTCAAAAGGAATGTAAATCGAGTCACGCGTTGTACCTGGTTGGTCAAATGCCACCACACGGTCTTCACCAAGCAAACGGTTGACCAGTGTTGACTTACCAACGTTAGGACGACCAATAATTGCTAAACGTAAGCCAGTATCTTTGTCATGTTCTTCAGGATTTTCATCTTCTGGAACTTCCGCAAGTACATCTTCCAGCATTTGCTGTACGCCACGACCATGGCTAGCGGCAACTTGTAATGGTTCACCCATACCAAGTTTATAGAACTCAACCAAAGCTGCTTCAGCATGAACACCATCTACCTTGTTCGCAACAAGATAAATTTTCTTGCCTAAAGTACGTAGTTCACGAGCAATTTGCTCATCAGAAGCTAACAATCCCGCACGAGCATCAACCACAAAAATAATAATATCTGCTTCATTGATCGCTGTTTTTGACTGCTCGGCCATGTAGTTATCGATACCGCCTTCGCTCTCACCGATACCACCAGTATCAACAACAATGAAAGACTTATTTTGATAAGTCGCATCACCATATTTACGGTCACGAGTCAGACCCGCGAAGTCGGCTACAAGTGCATCACGACTCTTGGTAATCTGGTTAAATAACGTTGATTTTCCGACATTCGGACGACCAATGAGCGCAATAACGGGTTTCATACAATAACCTTAATTCAAGCCCAGCCATATCTCATGGCATGAGCATTAGAAACAATACAGGAGATATATTTTAAGGTCAGATATGACCATAATAAAAGACGGGGCTTTGAACTGATTTAATTCAAACACCCCGATATTTTTTTAACAGCGTAATTTGTTAAGCGGCTATTTTAGCACAAGCAAACGAAATTAACGATTCTGCCAAATACTTAAATCGCCTTTTCTGGTCGAAACGTAAAGTTGGTTCTCAATAACACGTAATGTATTGACCTCACCACTTGTTTTTGAACGACCAATCAACTTACCTGTTGCAGGGTCAACAAGATGTAATACGCCATCTAAATCACCAACAATAAGGTCCGATCCCAACACAACAGGGTTACTTAAATGACGGTTTAATAAACTATCATTTTGCCAAACTTGTTCGCCTGTCGTTAAATCATAAGCAGTTAACTTACCATCAGTTGATGAAACAAATACTTTATTGTCATAAACTTCTGGACGCTTCGTGCTGCTTGAGTCTTCACTCCAAACTACACGTTGCGAAGCTAGATCAGTTACAGTCACTTGCCCTTGGAAACTTGTAGTTACCATAAACTGTCCAGCAACAGTAGGATCACCATCGATATCAATCAAACGTTGAATATCAGAACGACCTTCACTTACCGCAACACGACGTTGGAAACGTGGAATACCACTAATCGTATCAATTGCATAAACATACGCATTCGCAGATGCGATTAATACGGTACGCGGGTCAAGACTCACCGGTGACGCCTGACCACGTAAACTAAATTGGACATTTGGTAATTTATAAGCCCAAACTTGTTGGCCTGAACCAGCATCATGCGCAAATACAGTACCATCATTAGCAATGGTAATAACGCGTCCAGACTGAACTAAAGAAGGACTTAATAGTGCACCAGATAACTGCGCAGTCCACTTTTGTTCACCTGTTGCCTGATCTAAAGCAAAAAGTTGACCTTTACTATTACCAACAACAACAATTCCTTCAGCAGCTTCAACACCAGAGCTCAAGCCTAATTTGCTGACTTTTTTCTCCCAAAGACGCTGCTTACCACGATATGCAGCGACTTCACCTTTTGGGTCAAGCGTAAAGACCACGCCCTCACTTGCATCAAGCTGCAAACGTAACGGATCTGCCTTATCAGTAGAAGAAACACTGCGCGAAAACACGGGTACTAGAGTCTTTTTCGACTCAGTCAATTTCGGTAGTGGATTTGGTTTTGCTTCTTTTACTTTGTTGCTAGAACATCCCACCAGTACAGCTGATGCGATTGCAATTGCCAAAGGCAGTTTGAATTTCTGATTCATTAAGACTCTTCCACCTGTGTTTCCAAAATTGGGCGCTCAATCTGTGGATCTTCAACTAAAACGCCAACACTTTCGAGTTTAATTTGTAAAATTTGTCGTTCTTGTTTACGTTCCAGTAACGAATCCCATGCTGCCTGATACGCTTTTTTAGCAGAATCAATATCTTTCTTAGCAACAAAGATATCACCACGTAACTCTTCTACTGTTGCTTTAAATGCAGGATCGACGTTACCAGACAAGGTTTTTAGTGCTTCATCATATTTGTTTTGCGCCAATTGTGCATCTGCTAAACGCAATTTTACAACCTGAATCAAACCTTCATCTTTTACTTTTGAATTTTCGACTTTCTTCAATGCTTTTTCAGCAGCAGCATAGTCTTGTTTTTCATAGGCTAATTTTGCTAATACAAACTGAGTCTGTATCGCCTGAACAGAATCGATATCATCTTTTACGATTTTATCTGCCGATGCAGTGACCGAAGTTAAAGCATTAGGATTATCAGCACTTGCATTTGCCTCATCCATTAACTGCTGTACTTTTGCAGTTTCTGTCTGGCTGCTCGCAAGATTTCTTTTTTGCCAATATTCCCACCCAAAAAAGGCAATCAATGCAATGAGAATCCCGCTAATCATGGCAGAACCATATTTTTTGGCGAACGACTTTAAGCTGTCGAATTGTTCTTCATCACTTACACTCATGTGATTGTCCTTTTCCAGATGTTTCAGTTTATTTTGTAAATTTTTCGATTAAGAATGGTACAAGCTCAGCCAGCGCAACTTGTGACTGCTCAGCTGTTGCTAACTCTTTGATAGCAAGCTGCTGTGCTTCCCATTCACGCTCACCTAAAATCATGGCGTAAACAGCCCCAGCCTGATCAGCTTTTTTCATCTGACTCTTCATACTGCCTTGTGAACCTGTTTTGATTCGAATACTGCTATTTGCAGCTTCTAACTGGTCACGTAATTGCTCCGCTAAAATCAAAGCTTTAGTTTGATAAGCAGGTTCTGCAACCAAGAAGACTTCACAATCACGTATAACTTGAGCCTGTTCAACCTGCTCAAGTAGAAGCAATAAACGCTCCATACCCATCGCAAAACCAACAGCAGGAACAGATTGATCTGGCTTACCTTTTAACTGACCAACTAAACCGTCGTAGCGACCGCCAGCACATACAGTACCTTGCGAACCTAAAGCGGTAGTTGTCCATTCAAAAACGGTTTTATTGTAGTAATCCAGACCACGCACCAATTTTTGATTAATGACAAATTGGATACCAGCAGCTGTCAAATAATCTTGTAACTGCTTAAAATGATCCAAACTTTCTTCTTTCAAGAAGTCATGTAATTTTGGCGCATTTTCTAAAATTTTCTGAGTAGATTCAATTTTAGAATCCAAAATACGTAATGGATTCGTTGTTAAACGACGCTGTGAGTCTTCATCCAACGCATCTTTATGCTCGTTTAAAAACGCAACTAAAGCATTACGATACTCTGTACGCTCATCAGTTTCGCCCAAAGTATTTAACTCAAGCTGAACCTTATCAGCAACGCCCATACGTTTCCATAAACGAGCGGTCAACATAATCAATTCAGCATCAATATCAGGAGTCGCAACACCGAAAGTTTCCACGCCAAACTGGTGGAACTGGCGGTAACGTCCTTTTTGTGGCTTCTCATAACGGAACATAGGTCCCATATACCACACACGTGGCGTAGCACCGCGCAACAAATTATGTTCAACCAATGCACGAACACAACCTGCTGTACCTTCTGGGCGTAAGGTTAATGACTCTGGTGGATTGCCTTTGTCAAAAAAGGTATACATTTCTTTTTCAACAATATCGGTAGCATCACCAATAGTACGTTTAAACAAGCCCGTTTGTTCAACGATCGGCAAACGAATTTGTTGATATCCATAAGCATCCATTAAAGATGCTAAATGTTGCTCGAGACGTCTCCACGCTACTGTTTGCGTTGGCAAGATGTCATTAAAACCTTTGATTGCGACGATTGAACTCATGATGAACTACGAATAATTTCTTTAGATTTAGCTTCTTCAAGCTCTTGGACACGTTGACGAACCATAGTTTCGATTTCATCAACCAATTGATCGGTATCGATTAAATGGCTTTTTTCACCATTACGATAAACCAATGAGCGAGGCGCAGCCCCAACAACCCCGATATCAGCTTCTTTTGCTTCACCCGGACCGTTTACCTTACAACCAATTACCGACACATCCATTGGAGTACGAATATCTTCTAAACGTTCTTCCAACGCTTGCATCACCTGAATAACGTTAAATTCTTGGCGTGAACAACTCGGGCAAGCAATAAAGTTAATTCCGTTAGAACGAAGCCCAAGTGATTTTAAAATATCAAAACCAATCTTGATTTCATCTTCCGGTTCGGCGGCAAGCGAAATACGCATCGTATCGCCAATACCTTCCATCAACAATCCACCAAGAGCAATCGCTGACTTCACAGTACCTGTACGGTAAATACCAGCTTCAGTCACACCAAGATGTAATGGGTTATCAATTTGCTTTGAAAGTAAACGATAAGCATCCATGGTTAAAAACACATTTGAGGCTTTTACGCTAACTTTAAACTCATGGAAATCAAGGCGGTCTAAAATATCAATGTGACGTAAAGCTGATTCAAGCAACGCCTCACCTGTAGGCTCGCCATATTTCTTTTGTAAATCTTTTTCTAGAGAACCTGCATTGACCCCAATACGCATAGAAATGCCATGATGACGTGCCGCAGCAACGACTTCACGCACTTTCTGATCTGAGCCGATATTACCTGGGTTAATACGTAAACAGTCTGCACCATAGTCTGCAACTGCCAGAGCAATTCTATGGTCAAAGTGAATATCAGCCACCAATGGAACTGAAACACGTTTACGGATCGCACCAAATGCCTCAGCAGCCTCCATAGATGGGACCGAAACACGCATAATATCAGCACCTGCATCAACGCAACGCTCGATTTGAGCAACGGTTGCATCGACATCGCAAGTTTCGGTATTTGTCATACTTTGCACACTAATAGGTGCATCGCCACCGACATACACCGAACCAACACGAATTTTACGTGTTGGTCGACGTTTAATTGGGTTCTCTATCATTGTATCGCTCAACTCATGGTATTAGCGGGATAAACGGAATTCTGCTTTACCGTTTACCGTATATGGAGACAATGAAATCTGTTCTTGGTTTAGACTTAATGACACAGCCGTTGCATCATCAAGACGAATCTGAAATGGAGACTCACCATTTAAACTTAAAGTTGATGACTGACGACCTGTCGCCAAAACTTTACCTGTTGCATCAACAATATGAACAGAAGTTGGTCGGTTAAAGTTTAACACCAATTGGTCACCCACGGTTGAGGTGGTAGCCCCTTGCATAGGTAAAACTTCAACATTCGATTGATTTACTTTAGGTAAATCAGCATCTTCTTTCTTTGAAGTCCATTTTTGGACACCCATAACAAGCAATGACACAACAGCAAGAATTACAACAGCAAGAAGTGCGCGCTTTAACCATTTCTTATTACGATCACTATTAGAACCCGGGAGTTTACCCATGATTTTAATTGGCGAATTATTTAAGGCATGATTTGGTAACAGCCCAGTATCATTTGCATAAATCTCATCGAAACGCTGAATAATTGCCGTCGCGTCCGTATTTAAATATTTTGCATATGAACGGTAATAACCCTTAATGAAAGTCGCTTCCGGCAATGATTTATAGTCATCTTGCTCTAAAGCGGTCAAGGTCTTAACCGGCATATTTAAATCTGAAGAAACTTGCCCTAACTCTTTATTCTGAGCAACTCGAATTTGACGTAAATACTCACCAGGACGTTGAATATTTCCTAAAGCAGAAGTCGGTAAGCTTGAGCCAGTTGGCTGCTGTGAATTAGGATTTATTTCCATACGGCCTCAGTACTATACTGTAATTGCAAATAACGTTGATATTCTGGACTTTCCGGGAACAAAGCACGTAACTGGTTTACTAACACTTGCATTCCCATTTTATCCGCATTGGCTCGAGCCACTCTTACACCAATCCAAAGTGCTCTTGCACCCTGATTTTTCTGCCCCACTGTACGAACATATTGCTCATACATTTGTGTAGCAGCCGGAATCTGCTGCTGCAAATAAAAAATTTCCGCTAACTCTAACATTGAAATATAAGAGTCGCGGTTAGCAAGGAGTGCTTGTTTGAATGTTTTTTCAGCATTCGCAACATCACCCAATTTTAAATAAATACGCCCCAGATTTTCTAATGCCTGATAGCGTTGGTCATAACCTAATGTTGCGCCAGCAATACGAAATTGCTCAACCGCATCATTATAACGCTCCATTTGATATAAATAAGTACCATAATTATTATGTGCTTGAGCATTATCCGGTTCAGATGAAATTGCTCTTTTAAAATAATGTTCTGCTTTTTCTAAATTGGGTTGGCTACCTTCTTGCTGTAGCAAAATACCCATCATCATATTTGCAGTAGCATCGCGGCTATCTACACTTAAAGCTTGATCAAGAGCTCGCTTTGCTGAGTCCAAGTCACCTGAACGGATATGTTCAGCAGCAAGTTGTGTACGCACCTTTACCGCTTTCTCTGGGTCTTTTTTTTGCGTATGCGTTGTCTGGCAACCACTTACCAGAAATGCAGCTGCAATCCCCATACATAAGACCGTTTTTAACTTTGGAATACTCAAAGCCTGCCCTCAATTTATCCTTGTGTACGCAAAATCTCTTGACGCTGTGTGACTTTTTTCTGCCACTGTTCAGCACGGCGGGTTCTATCAGCCACCTGACCTACTAACTGCCCACATGCAGCATCAATATCATCACCACGTGTTTGACGAATCGTACACACAAATCCCGCATCAGACAAAGTTTTTTGGAACGAGATAATACGATTTCGGCTTGAGCGACCATATGGCGCATGAGGGAACGGGTTAAACGGAATCAAGTTAATTTTACTTGGTAAATTTTTTAATAATTTAATCATTTGCTGTGCATGTTCAGGCTGATCATTCACGCCTTCTAACATCACATATTCAATCGTCACATGTTTACGCGTACTTTCATTACCATCTTTGGCAATATAACGCTGACATGCTGCAATTAATTGAGCCAATGGATATTTTTTATTAATAGGTACTAATTCGTTACGTAATTCATCGTTTGGCGCATGTAAAGAAATGGCTAAAGCCACATCAATGTCTTTCGCAAGCTGGTCAATTTTTGGTACAACACCTGACGTTGATAAAGTCACACGACGTTTTGACATGCCATAAGCAAAGTCATCAAGCATTATCTGCATTGAGCTTAATACGGCATCATAGTTGAGCAATGGCTCACCCATGCCCATCATCACAACATTGGTCACTGAACGTTCGCGCTCGGCAACAGGCACTTCTTCCATATAAGAATAGTTTGCCATCCAGAGTTGCCCAATAATTTCATCTGGTGTTAAATCACGTTGGAAACCTTGTTTACCTGTTGAACAAAATGAGCAGTCTAATGCGCAGCCCACTTGAGAGGAAATACAAAGCGTTTTACGTAATCCAGTTTTATCTTCGGCAGGAATTAATACAGTTTCAACTAAAGAACCTGCACCCTCACCTACGCGAAACACCCACTTACGTGTGCCATCTTTTGAGTAATGACGGTGAACCACTTCAGGTGCTTTAATTTCACAAATCTGTTCAAGCTTCGCACGTAATTTGCCTGAAATATTGGTCATTTCAGCAAAGTCAGTAACAAAGTATTGATGTATCCATTTCATGACCTGTCCGGCACGAAACTTCTTCTCACCAATATCTTCAAAGAATTTTTCTAACTCAGGACGAGACATGCCGAGTAAATTCACTTTATTTTCGGCAGCAGGGATTACCGGCGTGGACGAAGATTGCTGCTGTCCATCAAGATTTTCAGATGAAACGACCACTGCAGAACTCATGTGTATTTACCTAAACCATGTCAAAAAACTGAAGATATTGTTCAAGAATCAAACAATATTCTCTTAAGAGAATAAAAAAACCAGATAAGTAGTATACCACTTATCTGGTTTGAATGCTTTCGATTAACGAGTGCGTGGGCAGATCTCGTTGTCAGCAAAGAAGTAAGCAATTTCACGCTCTGCAGAAGCAACTGAGTCAGAACCGTGAGCAGCGTTTTCGTCGATGCTTACAGCGAAGTCAGCACGGATAGTGCCAGGAGCAGCTTCTTTAGGGTTTGTAGCACCTAAGATTTCACGGTGTGCAAGAACTGCATTTTCGCCTTCAAGAACAGATACTACAACTGGACCAGAAGTCATGAATGCAACTAAGTCACCAAAGAAACCACGTTCTTTATGCTCAGCATAGAAACCTTCAGCATCAGCTTGAGAAAGGTGTTTCATTTTAGTCGCAACAATTTTTAAACCCGCTTTTTCAAAACGAGCAAAAATTTCACCGATGTGGTTTTTAGACACTGCATCAGGTTTTACGATAGACAAAGTACGTTCAATAGCCATGAGTGGCTCCTTTATTTTAAGATTTAAACTTTAAAAAATTTGCCGCATTATACCGATGTCATAGGCAATAATCAGCTTTGAATGTGTAAAAGTTGCGATTTTTTCTACTGTTTTTAGCGAACTTCGTCTATCCAGGCCATCTGAATGCCTTCTAGCAATCCTTCTGTCGATTTATTTGGGTCATCACTGAAGTCTGGCAATGCGCACACCCATGCATGTAAATCGGTAAAACGGATCCATTGCGGATCAACTTCTGGATGTGCTTCTGACAATTCAATGGCAATATCAATCGTATCTGTCCAACGTAAGCCCATAGCGGCTCCTATCTGTTTAATCTGCTAAATCACGAACTGTGTACTTTAGCAAATCCACAAACCTAATCGATAGCTTAAGCTGATAAAAATTACCGATGCTTATAAAGCGATGTTCAATAATGGCGCCACAAAAATAATCGTAGCCGCGACCGCTGCACCAATTAGCGCACCAACAATCACATCACTTGGGTAATGAAGACCCAGTACCATACGAGACAAAGCGACAAGCACCATAAATGGGAACATGGCAGCAAGCAAAACTGGCTGGATGTAACCCAATACAATTGTCACCATGACCGCATGCAGCGTGTGACCTGATGGAAAACTAAAGTGATCAAGCGGTCTTTCACCAAGTACAATTACCTGATGCACCTGATAAGGACGTGGCCGCGTTGTTTTATGTTTTAAAAATTTATAGATTGCTGTGCCAACAGAACCACCTAGCAACAAGTAGATGATTTGCAAGCTATAGGTAATGCCTTGCATACCCCACACGATTGCCAGCATTAGATACCAAAATGGACCATCACCAACACGACTGATAATTTTGAAAAAAAGGGCAACACGTTGTGAGTGAGAGAAATTGTTCAGATATAAACAGCCTCTCAAATCTAAATCGAGTATTTTTATTTTTGCATTCTTAAATTTCATGGTCATTCTCCTATCTTAGGATACTTAGGTGAAGTCCAACGAGGGCTCCTTCACTACCTGATAAAATGCCTGCTCCAATTGCTGAACCGGAAGTTGCCAACCGCTTTGCTGTACTTTATGACAGGCTTGTACGCCCATTTCTCTAAGTTGTTGTACTGAAGGAAGCTGATAAATTTGTTGTATAAAGTGGTTTTTTTGTCCAAGTGGGCTTAACCAGCCATTCACACCATGTGTTAAGTATTGATGTGCACATGCATAATCATACGCTATAACTGGTAAACCGCTTGCCATTGCCTCTAAAACTACGTTACCAAACGTTTCAACTTGACTCGCAAATACGAATACATCTGCACTCGCATAGGCAGCCGCCAAATCTTGACCTCTCAGACTTCCGGTAAAGATAACACCCTTCGCTTCAGGTAGTGACTTTAAACGAGCAAAATCTGGGCCATCTCCTACAATAACCAATTTAGTTTTATTTGGCTGAATGGTTTGCAGGTTCGCATAACTTTCAATGAGAACTTGTACTTCTTTTTCGGGAGACAAACGCCCCACATAAAGCATAACGCGTGTATTCTCATCAGCATCCCATTGTTTTCGCAAATTTTCAGAGCGATACTTCGGTGAAAATCTGGTTGTATCTACGCCACGCCCAACGACAACCAGTGGACAAGTAATACCAAAACC
Source organism: Acinetobacter sp. 826659 (assembly GCF_000588515.1). NCBI lineage: Bacteria > Pseudomonadati > Pseudomonadota > Gammaproteobacteria > Moraxellales > Moraxellaceae > Acinetobacter > Acinetobacter sp. 826659. Next base: position 171,591 of record NZ_JFYD01000004.1, read on the forward strand.
GCGTAATGCTTCTTGAGTATCTTTACTCGGCACACAAGTTACTTGAGTGTTATTGTGAAACCAGCACAGGTATTTTTGAATCGGTTTGACTAAAAAAGCCAAATCGAAGAAACGACTAAAGTCTTGAAATGGCGAATGAAAGCCGCTCGAAACAGGAATAGCTTTTGCCTTAGCAGCCTGCATGGCGGTTAAACCTAACGGCCCTTCAGTCACAATGTGCACAACATCTGGCACAAACTTTTCAAAAGCTTTCGATACTTTTAAATATTGTGGCCAACCAAATTGTAAAGTTGGATATTTTGGAATAGCTTGTGACATCACCAGACATTCTTGCTCTGGCGTAAAGTCATGACATTTCGCTTTTTGCTCTGGGCGAATCAGTAAAATCTTATGCCCCTGTTTTTGTAAACCTTGGCATAACTGTAATAATGAAAGTGCCACACCATTGATTTCGGGTGGCCAAGTTTCCGTCACAATCGCAATTTTTAAACGTGGACGCACCAAATCATGCAATGAATGTGCATTAGATAGCTGCTGCTTTTGTTTAAAAAAGAATTGGAAGCTTTCAGGAAGTTGCTGTTGTTTTAATAGTGCTGTCGCATATGAACTTTGCATAGCGCCATCCATCAATGTATTTATTTTCATGCTTAAAGATTAAGCAGTTTTTTTGACATTTTGATGATAAATGCATGACAGTTTACTGACATGAAAAATAAAAAAAGCACACTGATGACAGCATGCTTTTTCTTAAATTCTAGTAACTCTTAGCGATTTTGCAATTTTGCATAATCCATGAGTACATTAGCAGCTTCAGTCACAAAAGTTTCCTCTTCTGGTAACGCTGGACGTTGCGATGCTTTCATTTTAGCGCGAGATTCAGCTAGAGCATCTAATGAAGCTTGATAGCTTTCCCAGTTTGCAAAAGGCTTTTGACCCGTTGCAGCACGGCGTTCATTTTCTGCATCTAAAGTTTGTTTCTCTAAACCAAGTAATTCAGCACGGCGCTTATCAATATCAAGTACCACTTGTTTTTGATCACTCGTCACCTTAGCAATCGCAGTACGTTTATTTAGATATTTAAACTGAGCATCATTGCCAACACGTTGTTCAGAGAATTGAGACAACTTTGTCACATAAGGCTGAACAGAACCTTCACGTTTAAATGGTGCGGTAGGAATTGTGTCCCACTTCAACGCATTCTTCGATTTACGTTCACCAAACTCTTCGTTATAGATATCGACGAGTTTAATGTCTGGCACTACACCTTTATTTTGTGTACTACCACCAGTAATACGATAGAACTTACGCTGAGTTAAAGTCGCTTGACCATATGCCAGAGTATCAAGTTGTACCTGAGCTGTACCCTTACCAGTTGTTGTACTACCAATAATAATACCGCGCTCATAATCTTGAATTGCAGCAGAGTAAATCTCACTTGCCGATGCAGATGCCAAGTTCACTAATACCGCGAGTGGGCCTGTATAGATTTGCTGGCCGCCATCGTTATCTTCAAACACGCTTACGTTGCCATTACCATCACGAATTTGTACCACCGGACCAGACTTAATCACCTGCCCCAACATACGTGCAACTTCTTCTAATGAGCCACCCGGGTCATTACGTAAGTCAATAATAATACCTTCTACTTTCTTCGCTTTTAGCGCTTCAAAAGCATTTGCAGTATCTTCAGAAACCGAACGGTATTGTTGACCTGCACGACGTGAACGATAGTCAAAATAGAATGATGGAATTTCAATTACGCCCAACACATGCTTTTTGCCATCACGTGTCACTTCAACTGTGCGCGAACGAACACCAGCATCTTCTTCTTGAATAACATCACGTACTAAAGTCACATTACGTGCCTGACTCATTGATGCACCAGCACCAAGAAGTTTTAATGTGACTTTTGTTCCGCGTTTACCACGAATAAGCCCAACAATTTCAGAACTTGTCCAACCGATTACATCAACCATTTTCTCGCCTTCTTGGGCGACACCAATGATTCGATCTCCTGATTTCACTTGACCAGACTTACTTGCAGGACCACCTTCTACAATGGTTTCAATCTTTGTGTAATCTTCGTTGCCACGTTCTGGACGAATCGACACCCCAATACCTTCGAGTTGCAAGGTAGTTTGGCGATTAAGTTCTATCGCATCAATTGGCGGGTAATAGTTACTATGTGGATCATAGGTCGCCAACATTGCATTTAATGTTTTGTCCAAGACGTCATCGCTTTTTACACGACTAATTCTTTCAAGCTGACGTGTATAGCGTTTAGTTAACGTTTGAGCTGGCGTTAAATCTTCTGGACCAGTTAAGTCTTGACCATCAGCAAGTGAAGGATTTTCTTTAAGTGCTTTTTGTTTCGCCTGCTCTTCTTCACGGCTAATGGTTAAGTTAATTAACTGAGAAACCAACATTTTACGCCAGTGATTTTGTTGCTCAGCAGTCGTTTTAAAATACGGTGCTTTTTCACGATCAACTTCAATATAACTATTTGGCTGCTTTAAATTTTGCTGTTGTTTTAACTCAGCTAACATGAACTCATAAAATTGTTTTAAGCGTTCACGATATTGCTGATGAATTGCAAACGGTCCAGTTAAATTCCCCGCTTTTAATGAAGCACCAAAATTTGAACCATATAGTTTTTTATAATTTTGAACTTCAGCGTCTAAAAATAGTGAGTGATCTGGATCAAGACTATCTAAATACATATCCAGAATACGATTTGATGTGGTCGCATCTAGACGCATATTTAAATAATGTTGACGATCAACTAAAGTTGCCAGTTGGCGAGCCACCAAAGCCTGTTCTTGCGTTGGCTGGATTGATTGAGAAACCGCAGCAGTATTGGTTGCTGCTCTCGCTTCATTCATCGTATGAGAGAAGAATAAACCGCCAGTCGCGATCGCTACTGCACAAGCTATAGTTTGAAGTTTCATAAATTTTTAATACTTCCTTGGGTGTTCCTATCTTACACGCTCTGTTTTCGATATGAACTAAGCAGATTCAAAATCTTAACCAACTAAATTGTTTATACCGTGTAGTTTTATCATATTCTGTACTGACAAAATGTAGCAAAACATTGCAAAATTCGCTTATTGTTTTTCAATCAAAATTCAAATGGAACCAATATGATTGGCGCATTGATGCTGGACATCGCCGGCACAGAACTTACTCAAGAAGATATTGAACTATTACGCGCTCCGCAAGTCGGTGGCATGATTTTATTTGCACGAAATATTGAATCTCCACAACAAGTGCGTGCTTTAACCGACCATATGCGTCAAATTCGTCCAGATATTTTGATTGCTGTCGATCAAGAAGGTGGTCGAGTTCAGCGCCTAAGATCAGGTTTTACCCTATTACCAGCCATGGGTCGTTTTGGGGAGTTATATTTAACTCAACCTCAAAAAGCACTTGAGCTGGCTGAGCAATGCGGTTGGCTCATGGCAACCGAAGTGCTTGCTGTCGGCATCGATTTTAGTTTTGCACCAGTTTTAGATCTTAATGCAATTAGTGATGTGATTGGCGACCGTGGCTTCTCTAAAAATATTGATAATATTGCCCCGCTTGCAGGCGCATTTATGCAAGGTATGAAAAAAGCCGGCATGGCAAATACAGGCAAGCACTTCCCGGGTCACGGTTCAGTAAAAGCTGACTCGCATGTTGCGGCCGCAATCGACAGTCGTAGCTATGACGAAATTTACAACCATGATATGCAGAGCTTCATTAAGCTTATGCCTCAGCTAGATGCGCTCATGCCTGCACATGTGATTTATGATCAAGTTGATCCAAATCCAGCAGGTTTTTCACCTTTCTGGATTCAAGAAGTTCTCCGTAATCGCCTGAAGTTTAATGGCGTGCTTTTCTCTGATGACTTAAGCATGCAGGCTGCTTGCGTAGCAGGTGGTGCAGATACACGTATTCAAGCAGCTCTATCAGCTGGTTGCGACATGGGGCTGGTGTGTAATGACCGAAGTGCAGCCTGTACAGCACTTGAAGGTATTACAGATTTAGAGCTACCAAACCAAGAGCGTTTAGAACGCATGCGCGGCCAAATTCCACAAATTCAGATCGGTGAAACCTTATCGCTTGGAAACGAGTGGCAAGCTGTCAAAACAGCCATTGAAGAGTTTAAAAATTCGATTTAAGTTAGTAAAAATTTTAATTGGCTACAAAAACCTATTCACTATCTGATACGCGGTTAAGTCATACGCAACCTGCTCATCTGCTGAAGGATATTGATTGCTTCAATATATTTGATAGATTCAGAAAGTGAACAGGTTTTGCGTATGACAATGGTTTTGGTTACTTTTCCCGAAAGAAAAGTAACTCCAACTGAAAGTTCATCCCAAAATGCTAACCTAATTCACAGGACTCCGTCATGCAGGTTCATTCAACATCAATGCAGTAAAAATTCTTCATTTTTATAAATAATGAAGATCACACAAAAACAATAAATCGAGTTCAGGACGAATGACACAACAACTTTCAAAACACCGCCATATCTCTTTTACAGCCCACTATACGGGTTATATCTGGTATCAAATGGGGATCTCTCATGAAGCACTTGCCACAACTAAAGGCAAATCACTGGCATATTTGGTTCATCCGATAGAGTCTTGGGCAGAGAAGTATGTCGGCGGTAGCATGCGCACGACGCTCAAACAGCGCCACACCATGCTTGATCATCATTTAGAACAACTCATTCAAGAAAATCCTGATTTACAAGTTTTAGAAATAGCATGCGGATTATCGCCACGTGGCTGGTGGTTTAGGCAACATTACCCTTCGATTACCTATCGGGAGCTTGATTTGCCCGATATGGCACAAACCAAACAAAATGCGTTACAGCAAATTGAAAAAAATGCACCTGAAATCTTATCAGTTGATTTATTTACAGAAGCTTTTGCTCAGGCATTTGAAGTGTTTGACCCGAACCGTCCACTGGTTGTAATCAGTGAAGGCTTGATTAACTATTTTGATAAAGATTTATTAAAACAACTGATTCAGTCAATTGCGCACCATGGTTCGTCTTTTAAAAATTTTCACTATTTAACTGATCTCTACCCTGAACCAGTAAAAAACAAACTTGCCAGTATTATCTGGAATAGCAGTAAATTATTGAAATTAATGTCTCGAAGCTCGTTTAGTTTTCACTTCAAAAGTCCACAAGAGGTTAAGGACTTTTTTAAAGACACGGAGTTTCAGCAGGTGAATGTGGAACAACCTCAAATATTCTTTGGGCAAGTTTCTCAAGATAGCCATGAAGAGCATTTAGGCGATTTAGTCTGGACTATTCACGCGCAAATAAAATAATAAATATAAAAAATGGAAGCTCGAAATAAACGAGTTTCCATCTATAACTATATTATTAAGCTGCTTGTTTTTGACGAGCAATAAAACGGCTTAACCGATCAGCAAGCTCAAAACTACCATGTTTAAATAAAGCTCGAATACCCTGCGCTGTACTTTCAAAAATTAAGCACTCAATTGCAAAACGACCTTCTTCATCTTCTAAATGCAGTGCCAAATCACGTGGATGATCATTCACAAAATCAAGCTGCGAAACATCATCCATTTTTAAATACATACCAAAGAAAGTCACATCAACAATCGTCACTGGCACTTCTGTTTTATATTCACGGTGGCTCAGTTTAGTTTTAGGTTGCAAAACTGGAACTCGCTCCTCACCACGGCGCTCCATGTTTTGCATTTGTTCACGTGTCATAGGAATAATGCCATCCAAATTTTGGATAGATTCACCCTTCAAGAATGAAGTGAACAAACTCATAGTTTCTTTACGACGCTGGAGCTGCGGTACATGATCAGCGTTTGCAATAAGTGCAAATTCCATATCAGGACATTGCAACGCAAAGTTCGCATTTTCATGAGGCAAAGTAAAGCTGTCGTATTGCCCTGCTGCAACCAATGTTTTGCACTCTGGAATAGGTACATCTGTTAAACGCAAAAGACGATTACAGTTAATTTCATAACGTTCTCGCTCAGTACCCGTAAATTCAGCCATTTGTCTAAAAAATAATTTTTTAGCGGTTGGTGACATACGTGTTTTATCTAATTTTGCATGATTAACTAAATACAAAATAACAGCTTGCCCAAACTCTTCCATGCGGTTTTCTTGCATGAGTTTGAGCGACTCTTCCAAAATCATGCGCCAACTTTTACGAGTCTTTTGCATAACCCCCATCAAGATCATACGATCCATCAGGTCGGGACGATGATGAGCAAAACAAGAGGCAATCACGGACCCTAAAGACATTCCCATCACAGAAACTTTTTGTATTCCAACGATATCTAACCAACGTCCTAACATTTCAGATAAATCAGGTAATTCTAAAGTTCCCGCAGATACTCCTGTATCGCGATTAGTAATTTGCTGATTTGCACCCATCGAAGGTAAATCGATTAAAATAACAGGACCACTTTCAAACAACTGTTCAACACAATATTTATAAGAATTAAAATTCTGGAAAGCACCACCAACAATCACAATCGGTGTTTTGTGAATCGTTTTTGGATCGGCAATTGCCATATATTCAATTTTCCAACCGTCAATCCATGTTGTACGAGCAGGTTGCTTAAAACTATCTCTATGGTAGATATCGAAAAAGCCAAAACCGGCATAAGCTTGGTTGATCTCCGAATCCATTTGAATAATGGAATTCATATCCTTGCTTCCTCCTTGCTGTAATTTTTTTATGCTGCAAGAGTTCCTTCTTGAACACGTAATCTTTTATGCACAAATCTTTAAAATTTGTATTAGTTTGTATTGCACAATAACATTCTAAACAATTGTCTGAAATATACGCAATCGCTGAAATGACCGCTCATCTTGTTTAAGCCGCTAATAGTTTGCAAAATATTTAAATGTTTTTTTATGATGGTCACATTTTTGAAAAAAGCCATTCATTGTTCCGCATTTGACTGCTACTATCGTAGTCATTGGTAAATGATTAAAAAATGCTATGCAAGATTCAATTGAACAATATATGCAAAAAGTTGGGCAACAAGCACGCGAGGCTTCTCGTGTCCTCACAAGTGCTTCTACCTCACTAAAAAATCATGCGCTCTCTGCTATTTATACTGCTTTAGAAAATAATCAGGCAGCTATTTTGGCAGCGAATCAAATCGACATGGATAAAGGTCGTAGCAACCAGCTCGACAGCGCCCTGCTTGATCGTCTTGAGCTTACACCTGCACGTATTAAAGGCATGTTGCAAGGTTTAAAAGACGTGATTGCACTTGTCGATCCTATTGGGGAAATTACTGATCTTGCATATCGCCCCACAGGCATTCAAATTGGAAAAATGCGTGTACCTTTAGGTGTCGTTGGTATGATTTACGAATCACGTCCAAACGTTACCCTTGAAGCTGCATCTTTAGCAATTAAATCGGGCAATGCCATTATTTTACGTGGTGGTTCAGAAGCACTCGAGTCAAATAAAGCAATCGCAGAAGCAATTAAGCATGGTTTAAAAGTCGCTGGTTTACCTGAGCATTCAGTACAAGTCATTGAAACTTCTGACCGTGCAGCTGTTGGTCATCTTATTACAATGGCTGAATATGTAGATGTAATCGTTCCACGTGGCGGTAAAAGCTTGATTGAGCGTGTAACCAACGAAGCGCGTATTCCGGTGATTAAACATCTTGATGGTAACTGCCATGTATTTGTAGAAGCACAAGCAGATTTGCAAAAAGCTTTACCAATTACATTAAATGCAAAAACACATCGCTATGGTGTTTGTAATGCGATGGAAACTTTGCTGGTTGACGAGAAAATTGCAGACGTTTTCTTACCACACATTGCTGAACTATATGCTGAAAAACAAGTAGAATTACGTGGTTGCCCAGAAACACGCCGTATTTTAGGTGCCTCTGTAAAACCTGCGACAGAAGAAGATTGGTATACCGAATATTTAGGGCCAATTCTTGCTGTTAAAGTGGTTAGCGGTATTGATGAAGCAATTGACCATATCAACAAATATGGTTCACATCACACCGATGCAATTGTGACTGAAAACTACACTTTAGCTCGTCAATTCTTAGCTCGTGTAGATTCAAGCTCAGTTGTGATTAATGCTTCAACTCGTTTTGCTGACGGTTTCGAATATGGCTTAGGGGCAGAAATTGGTATCTCTACAGATAAAATTCATGCTCGTGGTCCAGTTGGTTTAGAAGGCTTAACTTCTCAAAAATGGATTGTGTTAGGTGACGGTCAAATTCGTCAATAATTAATCTATTGGTTTAAACAAAAACGCCTAATCTTGATCAGGCGTTTTTTATTATTCAAGTTATGAGTCACTATAAAAAAACCAACCCGAAGGCTGGTTTTTCTTAATCGTATATTTATTAGAAAATAAAGTCAGTATTCACAAATTTAGAGTAGTGTTCAGACACCATAGAGGCCAACATGCCTTTGCTGTCATCTGTCTGTTTAGCAGCAATCATAGAACGAATAGAAAATGCTCGAAGTGCATCATGTACAGACAGTGTGCCTTCCGCAGAATCTTTACGACCACCAAACGGGAATACATCAGGGCCACGCTGACATTGACAATTGATGTTTACACGACAGACCTGATGGACCAACGGATCAACTAAATGACCAATTTGCTCAGGGTCGCTACCAAAAATACTCACCTGCTGCCCATGATCAGAAGTAGTGACATAGTCCAGCACAGTTTCAATGTCATCATAAACAGAGACTGGTATCACTGGACCGAACTGTTCTTCACGATACAGTCTCATCCCCTCAGTCACTGGATAAACTACGGCAGGATAGAACATTGTTTTGCAGAATTCACCACCTTCCAGATTAACTACTTGAGCCCCTTTAGCCACGGCATCTTCAATGACGTCAGTCATGTAGGCTGTACGGTGCATACCTGGTAGCGGCGTAATAAATACACCCTTTTCCCATGGCATACCCACTTTCAGTTTAGCTAGTTCAGTCGTTAAGCGGTTAACAAATTCATCGGCTATCGAGCGATGTACCATCAGCATTTTGAGCGCGGTACAACGCTGACCATTAAACGACAATGCACCCAGCAGACACTCTTTCACTGTCAGATCCAAGTCGGCATCCGGCAGAATAATAGCTGCATTCTTCGCATCTAGCCCCAAAATTGCACGCAGACGGTGAGATTTAGGATGTTGCTTCTTCAAGTGATCAGCTACTTTACTAGAACCAATCAGTGCCAGCACATTAATTTGCCCAGATGCCAGCAAATGCGGCACCACTAAAGAACCTGGTGCATAAATGGTATTGATCACACCTTTTGGAAATGAGTCACGAAACGCTTCTAGTAACGGTTCAAACAACAAGGTCCCAAATTGAGGTGGTTTAAAAATGATGGTATTACCCATCAGCATGGCTGGGATCAGAGTCGCAAAAGTTTCATTCAGTGGGTAGTTGTATGGCCCCATACACAACACGACACCTAGTGGAGTACGACGAATTTGACCAATCGTACCTTCAGCCATGACAAAGCGAGAGTTAGCATTATCCAGATCTTTCAGAGCATCTATCGTTTGACGCATATAGGTAATCGTACGGTCAAACTCTTTCTCTGAATCAGCCAAGCTTTTACCAATTTCCCACATGATCAGCTTAATGATCAGATCTCGCTGCTCCACCATGCGCTGAATAAAATTTTGCATACAGGCAATGCGCTCACTAACCTTCATCATTGGCCATTCGCCACGACCATTGTTGTAAGCTCGTACCGCTGCCTCTAACGCTTCATCACTTTCTTTTTCACCCATGACTGGATAACTACCAAGTTCAACTTGCTGTAGGCTACCGTCAGGCTGCTGAATCCAGATTGGAGATAATGTTTTCTTGGTTGCACCAGCCCACAACCTCAACTCACCATCCACGAGTGAAACACGCTGATGAATTTGAGAGGGCAGACGCACACTTTCAGGAATACTGTCCTCTACTGGGAATTTATGCTGTAAATTATTTAACTGATTCATTCTTCTTAATACCTTATTATTCGTATGTCTTTTATATATCCCCGAACTCGCCACTGTAATCAGGTTTTATTCGGGTCAATATCACTATTATTATCCGTACTCACCTTGCTTGAACCGTAAACCACAAGGTGAATTCTTAAAGCATTGATAGTTTCGATATTTTCTAGATGAATTTACCCCCGACACACATTATCAGTTACCCCTAGCTTCTGGATAACTTGTTCAATAATCTGTTCTGGTGTGAGAGCAATATCAATAGCAATTGCTTCATTCACATCAGGTTCCTCTAATGTATCTAGCTGGGTTTGTAACAATGCCGGATCAAAAAAATGACCAGATCTTTCTGCAAGTCTTTGCTGTAATAACTCATAAGAACCTTTTAGGTATACAAACTTAACATTCTGGTCTTGCCCTCTTAAAATATCGCGATACATCCGCTTTAAAGATGAGCATGTAAATACAGCCGTTTCACCGTCTCTTTGTTTGGTTTCAATGGCCTGACGAATTGCTTGTAACCATGGCAAGCGGTCTTCATCAGTTAAAGGGATACCTTGACTCATCTTACTTTTATTTGCAGCAGAATGAAGCGTATCGCCATCAAGGAACTCACAAGCCAAACGCTCTGATAACAATTCACCAATTAGGGTTTTACCTGTTCCACAGACACCCATTGCAATCACAATCATGGATTACTCACCTTTAATTATAAAATTGTGCTAAGCAGTAGCGTGAAAGATAAACCCAACACTGAAATGATCGTTTCTAATACCGACCAAGTCTTGAGCGTCTGCCCTACTGTCATCCCGAAATATTCTTTGATTAACCAGAATCCTGCGTCATTTACATGTGAGAAAACTAATGAACCTGAACCTGTGGCAAGTACTAAAAGTTCTGGTCTAACTGCGACACCCGCCGTAGCTGCAATTGGAGCGACAATACTACACGCTGTAGCCATAGCAACCGTTGCCGATCCTGTTGCCAAACGAATTAATGCTGCAACAAACCAGCCTAACAATAACGGCGACAGGTTTGCCTTCAACGCTGTAGAAACAATCTCATTAGAAATACCAGTGTCACGCAAAATGCCGCCAAAACCACCACCAGCACCTACAATCAACATAATCCCAGCAATAGAAGCTAAACATCCGCCGCAGAATTTTTCAATTTGTTCACGGTTAAAGCCCTGCATCGTACCAAAGGTAATAAAGCTGACCAGCACGGCAATGAGTAATGCGATATCAGAAGTACCAATGAAACGTAGCAAATCGTTTGCGAAAGTTTGTGGTGCAAAGAACAGATCAGCCCAGCTACCAACCAACATTAATACTACAGGCAGCATGATTGTGAATAAGGTAATCCCAAAGCTTGGTAGCTCACGAGTTCTATTGGTATCTGCTTCAATAAACTGCTTCGCTAACGGGTTATTCTCAGGCAATTTGACGTATTTGTTGATCCACAGTGCATACAGTGGTCCAGCAACAATTGCCGTTGGCACACCCACTATCAGACTATAAGCAATCGTTTTACCAATATCAGCATGATAAGCCTGTACTGCCAACAGTGCTGCTGGATGTGGTGGAATTAAGCCATGCACAACTGACAAACCTGCAACCATTGGCAAGCCCACAACCAGTAAGGATTTACCTGTTCGCTTCGCAATGTTGAATGCAATTGGAATGAGTAGAACGAAACCTACTTCGAAAAATACGGGAAGTCCAACAATAAGGGCAATAAACATCATGGCCCAGTGAATATTTTTCTCACCAAACCACTTAATTAAAGTAATTGCTATTCGCTCTGCGCCACCAGACTCGGCCATCATTTTACCGAGCATCGTTCCTAGTGCGATTACAATCGCGAGGTGACCTAAGGTTTTACCTGTACCTGCTTCATATGACTTAACAATATCACCCATTGGCATGCCAACAGCCAAGGCTAAACCGAGTGAAACAATAATGAGAACTAAAAATGGATAAATTCTAAACTTCGCGATCATGACAACCAATGCAATAATCGCGATTACAGTGTAGATCAGTAACATGCCACCCTGAACCGTCTCCATGGGACACTTCTCCTTGGAATAATTATTTAGGCACACTGCCTAAACAAGGGTCTTCAACCACAGTAATTCCTACTGTTAAGACATTAAATTTTTATATTTAGGTGTGACCAGCAAAAACTGGTCACATCAATACAGCCTTTAAAGCACATAAAATGCACTTCATTTTTTATAAATATTGTCTACATTTACAATGCTCTCAACTGACTCGCAATTTGTGCCAAGCGAGTAATTTCAGCCCAGTCTTGGGCAGCTACTGTAGCTTTAGGTGTTAACCATGAACCACCTACACAAACCACGTTAGGTTGTTTTAAGAAGTCTGGCGCTGACTCTGCCGTAATTCCACCAGTCGGACAAAAGCGCAAGTTTGGAAATGGACCATAAAATGCTTTTAGCATCTCAACACCACCTGCCTGTTGAGCTGGAAAGAACTTCACAATGTCATAACCCAATTCAATCGCTTGAATCAGGTCACTTGGTGTCATCACACCAGGCAATAGAGGTAAACCAGCATCTTGCGCAGCCAAATGTAGGTCTTTAGTCAAACCAGGAGATACCCCAAATTGAGCACCTGCTTTTTTAGCTTGAGCACAGTGTTCTGGCTTGGTAATCGTACCTACACCCACCACAATGTCATCAGCTAATTGGCTAGCACGCTCAATAGCAGCAAGACCAGCAGCGGTACGCAATGTAATCTCAAGAACTTTCACGCCACCTGCATGTAAAGCACGTGATACATCCTCACCTTGCTCAGCAGAATCAAATGCCAATACAGGGATAACTGGGCCTAATTTGACGATATCTTCAATTTTAATCATTATTTTTCAGTTCCTTTGACTCAAATCTGCTCTGGTGAATTTTCACCAACTAATGCACCAAATACAGATGCCCCATGTTCAGCTGGCGCAGCAGCAGCACGGAAAACACCAAATAATTCACGGCCAAAGCCAACTTCGTTTTCTGCCTGATGTTCTGGCTGTGCAACAGGGCGCGACTGCCATACACCGTCCTCTATTTCAACATCGAGTACGCCAGCTTCGGCATCAATGATTAACATATCGCCTGTTTGAACTTTAGCAATCGGCCCATTTAGTAAGGCTTCTGGAGATAAATGAATCACCGCAGGAACTTTACCTGAAGCACCAGACATACGCCCATCAGTGACTAAAGCAACGTGGAAACCTTGATCTTGTAAAACACCCAACACAGGCGTCAAACGATGCAATTCAGGCATACCGTTAGCACGCGCACCTTGGAAACGAACAACTGCAATAAAGTCTCGGTGTAACTCACCACGATCAAACGCAGCTTGCACTGCTTCTTGCGAATCAAACACAATTGCTGGAGCTTTAACTTTACGGTGTTCTGGCGCAACAGCAGAAATCTTGATTACGCCACGGCCAAGGCGACCTTGCATTAAACGCAAGCCACCATCTGGTTGAAACGGCGCATCAATGCTACGTAGAACTTTGTCATCAAGGCTTTGAACCACACCGTCAACCCAAGTGAGCTTGCCATCAATCAGTTTTGGTTCTTTGGTGTAGTGCTGTAAACCTTTCCCAGCCACAGTCGTTACGTCGTTATGCAACAAACCAGCTTCAAGTAGATTACGAATGAGGAAAGCGACCCCACCCGCAGCTTGGAAATGGTTTACATCAGCTTTACCATTTGGATAGATTTTTGCGAGCAATGGAACAACAGCCGATAACTCATCAAAGTCATCCCAGTCAATCAAGATGCCAGCCGCACGAGCAATCGCAATAAGATGTAGAGTGTGGTTGGTTGAACCACCTGTAGCGAGTAACGCCACAATACCGTTTATAATTGCTTTTTCATCGACAACATGACCAATTGGCGTGTAGTTTCCACGCTCAACTGTTAAATCAAGTACACGAATCGCCGCTTCTGCGGTGAGTGCATCACGTAATGGTGTATGAGGATGAACAAATGCGGCACTTGGCAAATGTAAGCCCATAACTTCCATCAGCATCTGGTTACTGTTGGCTGTACCATAAAAAGTACAAGTCCCTTGACCGTGATAAGCAGCTGACTCAGCTTCTAGCAAAGCATCTCGACCAACCTGACCCGTTGCAAATTGCTGACGAATTTTGGCTTTCTCATCGTTAGATAAACCACTGGTCATTGGGCCAGCTGGCACAAAAATAGTAGGTAAATAGCCAAACTGCAAAGCACCAATGAGCAAGCCTGGCACGATCTTGTCACAAACACCAAGACATAAAGCTGCGTCAAACATGTTATGAGACAATGCAATCGCTGTACTCATCGCAATGGTTTCACGAGAGAACAATGACAGTTCCATGCCAGCATTACCTTGGGTAATACCATCACACATCGCAGGAACACCACCTGCAAACTGTGCCACGCCGCCATTCTCACGAGCGGCTGTTTTAATTAAATCTGGAAATGTTTTATACGGTGCGTGAGCCGACAGCATTTCGTTGTATGAAGATACGATGCCAATATTTGGTTCACGGCCTACTTTAATAATTAATTTTTCATTATCGTCCATACTGGCAAAACCATGAGCCAGATTGGCACATGAAAGTGCTCCACGAGCAGGAAATTTGCCTTGTGCATGTTCAATACGTTGTAAATATGCAGAACGAGTTTTTTGACTACGTGCGATTACACGCTCGGTCACTTTTGCCAATACTGGATTCGGCAAGTCCATGCTGGACGCTCCTGTACAACCGGATAAGCCGGAACATAAAAATAGACCAAATGATATATTTCATCATCATTTGATAAGGGGAAGGAACAATATTATTAAGGCAAAAAGCGACATGCAAGCCCTAGTAAATTTTACGGTAATACCGGAGCATGGGTATTAAATACAAATTATGTTTAAGTTTTAAACAAGAAGCTGGTTTTATTTTTGACTATATTTACTGGTATATTAGCTTCTAATAACTACGAGAAAATTCTCATAATATCAAAGCAATAAAATATTCTTATAAATGTATTGATATCGGCTTTTTTATACTAAGTTTTATATTAAAAATGTTTATGATTTATATATTTTAACCTATATATAAACGATTAAAATTTAATTTCATTTACGTATATTATTTGTAATACTCCCCTATAGTTTGATTAAAATAACATCACTTCTTTTTTCTTAAAAAATCTATACCAAATATTTGAAAAATACATTAAATAGAAATTTACCTTTCATAAATATATACAAAAAACTCGTTTCTACACGTATAAAAAAACAAGGAATACAGTGGTTAAGCTTTATACTGTACAAATGTTAGTTACAAATAATTTGATGGTCGATAGTGCTTAAGTCTAATGGGCTAAAGTCTATCTTGGACAGAAAAACAACACATGTTAAAACATGACAACCCGTTCAATCTGTATCGAAAAATAATACATGTTGAACAGGAAGTTAGGAAAACTATTTTAAATCAGGACTTGGGTATTTCAACGTGGCTACATCAGTATTAGTTATCAATTGCGGCTCTTCATCAATTAAATACGCACTGGTTTCAGAGCGTCGTGAAGATCGTATTTACGGTTTAGCAGAAAACTTGGGGGCAGCTGATGCTCGTATTAAGGGAATTACAGTAGGTGGTGAACCACTTGAACTTTCAATCCCTTATGCTGACCATGCCAAAGCTTTAGAAACTTTACTTGCACGTCTTGCCAACTACAAACCGCAAGCAATCGGACATCGTGTTGTACACGGTGGTAGTTTAACCAAAGCAGAATTACTCACTCCTGAAATTATTGACCGTATTCGTGCTGCGACACCTTTAGCCCCACTTCATAACCCAGCACATTTAATTGGTATTGACGCAACCGTACGTCTATTCCCTGAATTACCTCAAGTTGCCGTATTCGACACTGCATTCCACCAAACCATGCCACCGCATGCATACCGTTATGCAATTCCTAAATTTTTATATACTGACCACAACGTCCGCCGTTATGGCTTCCATGGTACAAGCCATGCGTATGTGTCTGATAAAGCGAGTGAGCTGGCAGGTAACCTGAAAAAAGGTGGATGGTTAACAGCCCACTTAGGAAACGGCAGTTCAACTTGCGCAGTATGGAATGGACAAAGTGTTGATACTTCTATGGGTCTTACTCCACTTGAAGGTGTAGTGATGGGAACACGTAGTGGTGACGTTGATCCAAGCTTACACAGCTTCCTTGCCAAAAACCTCGGTTGGGACTTGGCTAAAATTGATAAAGTTTTAAATAACGAAAGTGGCTTACTAGGCTTATCACAACTCTCTAACGACATGCGTACAGTCATTGAAGCTGCTGAAAATGGCAACGAAGATGCTAGTCTTGCAATTGAAGTGTTTAGCTATCGCCTAGCAAAATCACTTGCTGCATTAAGCTGTGGTTTGCCAACTTTAGACGGCTTAATCTTCACGGGCGGTATTGGCGAGAACTCAGCTTATATTCGTGAAAAAACCTTAGCGTATTTACCTCATTTTGGTTTGCAGCTTGATAAAGATCAAAACAACAACCTAAAACGTGGCACTGAAGGCCGAATCGACAACGGAACAGGACCTCAAATTTGGGTCATTCCTACAGATGAAGAAGGCCGTATTGCCAAAGAAACTCGTCAAGTTGTTGAAGCAGCAGAAAATACAGCATCTGTAGCAAGCCTTGCTTAATTAGAGCTTAGCGAAAACTAGATATTCGTTTATTTATAGGTTTATATGAATACAATTTTATTGATTCCTACAGGTGAAGGGGTTGGCTTAACCTCTGCCTGCTTAGGTATGATTTACGCTCTTGATTGCAACGGCATTAAAGCAGGCTTTTTAAAACCATTTTCTCAAGAAGACCAAGAGCATCTTGACCGAACCACTTCATTATTTGGTCATTTATTTCAAAGTAAAACTGTTCAATCTATTTCGCATGAAAAATTAACTCAGCTTATTGCCGCTGGGGAAGTAGATGAATTACTTGAAGAAGCGGTTAGCCTTCATCGTAGTGTTGCAGCAGACCATGATGTCATTATTGTGGAAGGCTTATTACCAAACGGACAAGACCACTTCGCCAGTGAGCTCAACGCAAGTCTTGCACAAGCGCTTGATGCAGAAGTTGTATTAGTTAGTACAGCAGATATTCAAAACCCGAAAAAAGCCGCAGAAAAAGTAGATGCTCATTTACGCCAGTTTGGCGGTGCAACATCAAATCGTACTGCTGGTGTACTGTTTATGCGTACCCGTGGATTAACCGAAGAAACAGCTCAAATTCCTGTTGCGTTTGATCCATCGTTACGACCGACTGAAGAAATCGCAAAATTTACGACTGAACTGCAAAAATATAATCGTTATTTTGGTTCTAGTGATTTACCGATTATTGGGCTGGTTCCATTTAGTAACACGCTAAGTGTACCTAGAACACTTGATATTGCAAATGTCATTGATGGGCAATGGGTACATCAAGGTGAAGCTAAAACACGTCGTATTTTGCATTCAAGTTTAATTGCTTCAAGCATTGAATACGAACTGAATAAATTTATTGCAGGCGAATTGATTATTAGCGCATCTGAGCGTACCGACGTTTTACTTGCAAGTAGTTTGGCAACCAGCAATGGTATTCCTCTTGCAGGTTTGGTACTTACCGAAAGAGAAGCGCCAGCACCAGAGCTTTTAGACTTTTGTCAAAGTGCAATTAAACAAGGGTTACCGATTTTACATACCCGTTTAAACACACTTGAAACTGCTCAGCGTTTATCTAATTTTGGTAATGAGATTCCAACCGATGACACTGAGCGTGCCGAACAAGTGACCCGATTTGTTTCAAGTCATATTGATGTTGTATGGCTTAAACAGCACAGCAACAATGCCGCTACCCCTCGCCTGTCGCCATCGGCTTTCCGTCATGAATTGGTGCAAAAATCAATTGCAGCTAAAAAACGGATTGTACTACCTGAAGGTGATGAACCACGCACCATTCAAGCTGCGGCAATTTGTCAGGCACGTGGTATTGCTGACTGTATTTTGTTAGCTAAACCAGATGCTGTGCACGATGTTGCAAAAGCACGCGGTATTGAATTACCTGCTGAATTGGCAATTGTCGACCCTGATAGTATTCGTAACCAATACGTTGCACCAATGGTTGAGCTACGTAAAGGTAAACTCAACGAGCTTCAAGCGAAAGAACAGCTTCAAGATACCGTAGTGCTTGGCACCATGATGTTAGCCTTAGATCAAGTCGATGGCTTAGTTTCTGGTGCGGTACACACCACTGCAAATACGGTTCGCCCAGCATTCCAACTCATCAAGACAGCACCTGAATATTCACTAGTTTCATCTATATTCTTTATGCTTTTACCAGATGAAGTTTATGTATATGGCGACTGTGCAATTAACCCAGACCCGACAGCAGAGCAACTTGCTGAAATTGCAATTCAGTCTGCTGACTCAGCGAAAGCTTTTGGAATTGACCCGCGTATTGCCATGATCAGCTACTCAACTGGTACTTCCGGAACAGGCGCTGATGTTGAAAAAGTACAGCAAGCAACTCAAATTGCTCAACAACGTCGTCCTGACTTACTGATTGATGGTCCACTTCAATACGATGCAGCTTCAGTTGAAAGCGTAGGACGTCAAAAGGCACCAGACTCACGCGTTGCTGGCCGCGCAAATGTATTTATTTTCCCAGACTTAAATACAGGCAACACAACTTATAAGGCGGTACAACGTGCTGCAAATGTAGTCAGTGTAGGTCCAATGCTGCAAGGCCTCAACAAACCAGTCAATGACTTGTCTCGTGGAGCATTGGTAGATGACATCGTCTTTACCATTGCGTTAACGGCAATTCAGGCAGAACAGCAAGCCGCCGCCAAATAATTAATAAATTCACCTTTACTACCTCTCGCCATTTGATGTCCGCTCAAATGGCTTTTTTTATTTTAGTCATTCAAAAATAAATAATTTTCCGATCTATCTCTTTTAAATCACATCAATATGTTCTTATGCGACTTTCGGTCAAAAGATCAACCAATCTCCCACAACACTGTCTTTTTGTCATATAATTTAGCCCGCTAGCTAACAGCCCGCTCAAGAGATTTTCTGGTATGACAACGATTATCAAACAAGATGACTTGATTACATCGATCAAGGACGCCCTACAGTTTATTTCGTACTATCACCCGCAAGACTTTATCCAAGCGATGAGCCGTGCTTATGATCGCGAAGAAAACAAAGCCGCAAAGGATGCAATTGCACAGATTCTAATTAACTCTCGCATGTGTGCGGAAGGTCATCGTCCAATTTGCCAAGATACTGGTATTGTTAACGTTTTCCTTGAAGTGGGCTTAGATGTTAAATTTGATTTAACGATGAGCTTAGACGATGCAGTAAATGAAGGTGTTCGCCAAGGTTACCTTGAAAACAGTAACGTTCTTCGTGCATCTGTACTTGCTGACCCTGCATTTGGTCGTAAAAACACAAAAGATAATACCCCTGCTGTAATTCACTACAAACTCGTTCCGGGTAATAAAGTAGATATTACAGTTGCTGCTAAAGGTGGCGGTTCAGAAAACAAATCTAAACTTGCGATGCTTAACCCATCTGACTCGATTGTTGACTGGGTACTTAAAACCGTTCCAACTATGGGTGCAGGCTGGTGTCCTCCTGGTATGCTCGGTATTGGTATTGGTGGTACTGCTGAAAAAGCCATGATGCTTGCTAAAGAAGCACTCATGGAAGAAATCAATATGGATGAATTACTTCGCCGTGGACCAGAGAACAAAATCGAAGAGCTTCGTATCGAAATCTTTGAAAAAGTAAACGCACTTGGTATTGGTGCACAAGGTCTTGGCGGTTTAACGACTGTTCTTGATATTAAGATTAAAGATTACCCATGTCATGCTGCTGGTAAACCAGTAGGTATGATTCCTAACTGTGCTGCTACTCGTCATGCTCACTTCCAGCTTGATGGTACAGGTGTAGCTCATATTCAAGCACCAAAACTTGAAGACTACCCATCTGTAACTTGGGACTCTTCACAGTCTAAACGCGTAAACCTTGATACCATTACTCAAGAAGAAATGGATTCTTGGAAACCAGGTGACACATTACTTCTTAGCGGAACAATGTACACAGGTCGTGATGCTGCGCACAAACGCATGGTTGAAATGATCGACAATGGTGAAGAATTACCAGTTGATCTTAAAGGTAAATTTATTTACTACGTTGGCCCTGTTGATCCAGTGGGTGATGAAGTCGTTGGTCCTGCTGGTCCTACAACTGCAACACGTATGGATAAATTCACACGTAAAGTATTAGAACATACTGGCCTATTCGGTATGATTGGTAAAGCTGATCGTGGTCCTACAGCAATTGAAGCAATCAAAGACAACAAAGCAACTTACTTAATGGCAGTTGGTGGTGCAGCTTACCTCGTATCTAAAGCTGTTCGCGAAGCTGAAGTTGTTGCGTTTGCAGACTTAGGTATGGAAGCTATCTACAAATTCGTAGTTGAAGATATGCCTGTTTCTGTTGCAGTTGACGTAAATGGTACTTCAATTCACGCAGTAGCTCCAAAAATCTGGCAAGCGAAAATTGGAAAAATTCCAGTAGTCGATGCAGCAGCTGGCTAATCAAGAAAAGCACCGAATTCGGTGCTTTTTTTATGCATTCTTTTTTTATTTTAAAATCTGAAAAAAATTGTAACAATTAGTTCGTCAATCTATGCTATTAATGAAAGCACCCTCTCGCCAAATATTGAATATAGGTCATTTCATGACTATTCGCCCTATTCTTAAAAATCTCTCAATCAGCCTTTGTCTAAGCTGTATTACCACAAGCTTGTTTGCCTCTCCTGCCAAGTTAAGTTCAGTTAAAGAACTCATGCAAATGAGCCAAATTGATTACCTGCTTAAAGAATCAATTGATGAATTAACGCCTTACTATGATCAACAGGCAGAACAGATCGTTAGTAATATCACGGGTATCAAAACTTTAGGTCCAAAAGAAAAAGAGGCCGCGAAGAAGTTAGGTTCTCTCTTAAAAGATTCGAGCAATCAGCTCATTAGCAACCCAAAAACCACCCAAGCCTTACAGGATATTTACCTAAAGACTTATACTGAAGAGGAAATTCAGGCTAATCTGAAATTTTTAAAAACCCCAGAAGGCCAATCAATTACACGCAAGAACGTACAGATTATGGGACAAATTTCAGAATATATGATGGAGTTGGGACAGCAAACGTTTAATGACCCTAAAGCACGAGATCATATGCAAGAAGAAATGCTTAAAATTCTTGCACCACTCATGAAAGATAAAGAAAAGTCTTAACTTTTCTTTATCTTTTGCAGCTCATTACCAAGTTAAAGGATTCCATAATTTAAATGGTTTAATCAGATGTACATCTGATTTTTCATCATATTTGGCTGGCTTTAATTCTTGTGGTTTATGACGGATCTTTCCTGAAGTATCTTCAGCAACAAAATTATAGCTAGAGGATTTCAACTCGGTAAATGCTATCTCTCTACGTCCAATATTGTCTTGCATTAACATAAATGGACCAGTATGTTCACTTCGGTCCATTTTATTTTCTTCATCATATTTCAAATAATAAGACGTTCCTGCCTCAACATTGATATCAATATATTTTGGTTCTTGAAAATGGATACCAAGTAAAGGGCGACTTGCTGAAAGACGATACGTTCCTGCTGGTAGCTCAATCCAGTAATAATGATTATGTAATAGACTCGGAATGCGCTTACCATTCACAAAGAGATTAATAGCTGCAATTTCCTGACGATTCCATTTTGTGTCCGGTCGATATAGATAAACTACAGCAGCCTGTTCATTTTGTGGTTTGATTGGAGCAAAAGTCTGACCCAATTTTTGGTTGACCCACCCTCCCACAGTAAAACCGCCTAAATGATATTGATCTAATAAACCAGGTTCTTTTTCAACATCAACTTTAGGTAGAGTCGCGGTCAATTCACTCGGATTTTTTTCTAAATGAGATGAACTTTGACAGCCCACAAATAGTCCGGCACAGCACAAAGATACGATTAAATAACGCATGGCATCCCTCAAAGCGTTTTGTTTTTGATTTATTTTTTACACCGCAAAACTATGCGTATTTTGTATTTTAAGATTAACACTACCCATATAAATTGAAAACAAAAAAAGCATGAATCACTAACGCGATTCATGCTTTTTAGATGAATGAAATCTATGCAGACTTCGAATCAATAACCTTTAAATCTGCCTTAGCAACACTTTCATGCGTTGCAGCTTCTTTAGGTTGACGTTCAGCCTGATAAACAGGTTCTGCTTCACCATTAATAACTGCTTCATTAATAATGACTGTTCCAACATCTGTACGACTTGGTAAATCATACATAGTTTCAAGCAGTACGTTTTCCATAATAGAACGTAGACCACGCGCCCCCGTATTACGTTCAAGCGCTTTTTTAGCAACAGCACGTAATGCAGAGTCTTCAAAGATCAGATCAACATTTTCCATAGTGAAAAGATATTGATATTGGCGTGTTAATGCATTTTTTGGCTCAGTCAAAATTTGCATTAAAGCTTCTTCGTCTAGCTCTTCAAGTGTAGCAATCACTGGTAAACGACCAATGAATTCTGGAATCAAACCAAATTTCACTAAGTCAGTTGGCTCAACCTGACGGAACAATTCAGCAAGCTTTTTGGTTTCATCTTTGTTTTTAACATCAGCTGTAAAACCAATACCGCCTTTCTCTTGACGCTGTTGTACAATTTTTTCCAAACCAGAAAATGCACCACCACAAATAAATAAGATATTTGAGGTGTCAATTTGGATAAACTCTTGCTGTGGATGCTTACGACCACCTTGAGGCGGAATCGAAGCAACTGTACCTTCAATCATTTTTAATAATGCTTGTTGTACACCTTCACCAGACACATCACGCGTAATTGATGGATTTTCAGATTTACGAGTAATCTTATCAATCTCATCAATATAGATAATGCCCTTCTGAGCCTTCTCTACATCGTAGTCTGCTTTTTGCAAAAGCTTTTGCACAATATTTTCAACATCCTCACCCACATAACCAGCTTCGGTTAATGTTGTTGCATCTGCCATAGCAAATGGAACATCTAAAAGGCGAGCTAATGTTTGCGCAAGTAAAGTTTTACCTGAGCCAGTAGGTCCAATCAGTAAGATATTACTTTTAGCAATTTCTACTTCTTTAGACACATGGCCATTATGACCAACTTTTAAGCGTTTATAATGGTTATAAACCGCAACAGATAATGTCTTTTTGGCAAGATCTTGACCAATAACATATTGATCAAGCGCAGCACGTATTTCATGTGGTTTTGGCAATGCCTTACTCGCCCAGTCACCTGCTTCAACCTGTTGGCTGGTTTGTACAAGGTCTAAGCAGACATCCACACATTCATTACAAATATATGCGTCCTCACCTGCAATCAGTTTCCCGACTTCAGACTGCGTTTTACCGCAAAATGAACAATGTTTTTGTCCTTGAGGATGTTCGGACATATTCACTCCACAAATAGAATCTTAAATATTAGGGCAAGATGCACTGCATAAATAACTAAATGGAGATCTTTTTCAACATCTCAAGTTATTTATATAAGAAGGTCCTTATGGACGCTTACTTAACACCTGATCTACCAGACCATATTCTTTAGCAGCTTGGGCTGTCATAAAGTTATCACGGTCAGTATCACGAGCAACGGTTTCATAGTCTTGACCACTATGCTCTGCCATTAAGCGGTTCAAGCGCTCTTTAATAAAGAGAATTTCACGCGCATGGATTTCAATATCCGATGCTTGACCACGGAAACCACCCAATGGTTGATGAATCATGACACGGGCATTTTCTAAACAATAGCGTTTGCCTTTAGCACCCGCATTTAATAAGAATGCCCCCATTGAAGCAGCTTGCCCCATACAATATGTCACGACATCAGGCTTAATAAACTGCATCGTGTCATAAATGGCCATACCCGCTGTCACAGATCCACCTGGAGAGTTAATATAAAGGTGGATATCTTTATCAGGATTTTCAGCTTCTAAAAACAACATTTGGGCAACGATCAAATTTGCCATGTTATCTTCAACTTCACCTGTCAAAAAAATGACGCGCTCACGTAAAAGTCGTGAATAAATATCAAAAGAACGTTCGCCGCGAGAAGATTGTTCAACCACAACAGGAACTAAAGCATTTTCAATTGTTGGAACATACATACGTTATTTATTCCTAAATTTTTTGTGACTTAACCTATGGCAACAATATGCGGGATAATTTCTCAAATTGCAAAAGGTTCGCACTGAAATATTATATTATTTATACCTAAGTACTTAATGCCGCACTCAAATTGACCACATAATGAAAAACAAAAAAGGCGCCTTCGGCGCCTTTTCCTGACTTCTTAAAAGATTAACCCATACGGCGAGCTTGTTGTTCTTTCAATAAGTCATCATAAGATACAGCTTTGTCAGTCACTTTAGCACCAGCTAAGATGTGATCAACAACTTGATCTTCTAATACAACTGCTTCGATTTGAGCACGTTGTTGAGCATCATTTTTGAAGTATTCAATCACTTCAGTTGGATCTTCGTAAGAAGAAGCCATGTCGTCAATGTAAGCATCAACGCGAGCTTGATCAACTTCAAGTTTAGCATCAGCTAAAACTTTGCTTACCAATACGCCAAGCTTAACAGAACGCTCTGCTTGTTCTTTGAACAATTCGTCAGGAAGCATGCTCTTGTCAAAAGATTGCGCGCCTGCACCACCAAATTGTTGAGTGAACTGTTGAACCATTTGTTGACGTTGACGGTCAATTTCTTGAGCAACCATTGCAGTTGGAACTTCAACTTCATTCGCAGCAACAAGAGCATCAAAAGCAGCTTGTTTAACTTGGTTACGTAAACCATTGCGAACTTCACGTTCCATATTCTTACGAACGTCAGCTTTTAACTTCTCAACGCCTTCTTCTTCAGTTACACCGAAGATTTTTAAGAATTCAGCATCAATTTCTGGAAGTTTAGATTTTTCAACTTGCTTCACAGTGATTTTGAACTGAGCTGCTTTACCAGCCAAGTTTTCAGCTTGGTAATCTTCAGGGAAAGTAACGTCAATTACTTTCTCTTCACCAGCTTTCATGCCAATGATGCCATCTTCGAAGCCAGGGATCATACGACCTGAACCTAACACAAGTTTAAAGTCTTCAGCAGAACCGCCTTCAAACTTCTCACCATCGATAGTGCCTTCAAAGTCAAAAGTCACTTGCATGTCTTTTTTCGCCATACCCTTGGTTACAGCCCAAGTTTGACGTTGTTTTTGCAAGTTTTCGATCATAGCGTCAACGTCAGCGTCTTTGATTTCAGCTGATTTACGTTCAACTTCTAAGCCGTCAAATGCTTTTACTTCAACTTCTGGATAAACTTCTACAGTTGCTTCAAAAACTAAAGCGTCTTCTTTATGTTCAACTTTCTCAATGTTCGGCATACCTACCGCATTGATTTTTTCTTGTTGAATTGCTTCAAAAACGCTATCACGAATGATGTCATTTACAACTTCTTGATAAATGCTTGCACCGTATTCGCGACGAACAACGTTTTCAGGTACTTTACCTGGACGGAAGCCGTTGATCTTCACAGTTTTGGCAGTGCGCTTCAAACGAGCTTCAAATTGCTCGTTAATACGGCTCGTCGGTACAGACACATTTAAACGACGGGCAACGCCCGAAACCGCTTCAGTCGTTACTTGCATGGCTTCCTCGATAAAAATTAGTTAGTAGGAACAGTTTTTAAAAAAGTGCTGTATTATATGACAACTTTCAAGATATACAAAATTAACCGATCACTTCATGTAAGTGAAGGACATTATTCTAGTAAATTTCACAGTAATTTTATGATTCTTTAAATATTTTTCATAAGTACTTAAGTAAAACTAATTTTTTAGTTATTCTTTATAAATCTAAAATTACAATTAAACTTTGAATTTAATCGCTTTAATAAACAATTACCAATAATCAGTAGATTAGCTACATAAAAGTACAATTTACCATTCAATTATTCATTTTCTCTTCATAATTCAATTGGCAAATCCAATTAACACAAACTGTACATATAAATAAGAATTATTATTATTCGCATAACCTTTTAGTTTTAGAGTCCTGAAGTTATGTCTTTGATTAGAACACGTAAAAAAATTGTTTCTTCTGCAATAGCTTCATCGCTATCAATGATTGCAACAACAGCCATCGCGCAAGAAACAGTTTCACAATTACCAACAATTCATACTAAAGCGACTCAAGAAGAATCTTTAAAAGTAGATCAGTCTGCAAACTCTAAATTCGTAGCTCCTCTCAAAGACACACCAAAATCAGTCTCTATTCTTTCTCAAAAATTAATTAAAGATACAAACTCTAATACCCTACTCGAAGCGTTACGCTATGAACCTGGTATTACGTTAGGTGCTGGTGAAGGTGGTACCCCGTTTACAGATATGCCTTACATTCGTGGTTATAGCGGTCAATCTTCTATTTATGTTGATGGTGTTCGTAATACAACGTCTCAAAATCGCGATATGTTTGCCATTGAACAAGTAGAAGTCATCAAAGGCTCTTCTTCTGCTCTTGGTGGTGGTGGTAGCGTTGGCGGAAGTATTAACTTAATTCCTAAAGTTGCTCATGAAGGTGACGTTTATCAAGGAAGTGTTCAAGGTGGTACTGATAACTATCGTCATATCCAACTTGATGCCAACAAAGACTTTGGAAATGGCATTGCTGGTCGTGTAGTTATCATGGGTCACGAAAATGAAAAAGCTGGTCAGAGTAACGGCGCTGAATATGCTCGTGCCGGTATTGCCTCAAGTCTTGCATTTGGTTTAGATACGGCAACTCGCGGAACACTGAGCTACTACTATTTACGTAGTAATGATGAACCTGATGCCGGTATCCCATTTAACAATGCAAATCCAACAACTCCTCCTCCAGGAGTGACAGTAACACCTGGTGATGGTAAACCTGTTGATGTAAAAGCAGGAACCTACTATGGTTGGAAAGCACGTGATTTTGATAAACGTGAAAACCATATTGGCACGTTTAAGTTAGAACATGACTTTAATGAAAATCTTACCTTATCGAATGTAGCAACTTACAACAAATCTAAATCTGATTATGTTTATACGAATGCTGATGACTCTAAAGGTAACATTTACAGAGGCACAATCGCTCGCCGCGCTTTAAGCCGTATCTTAGATAGCGATGCTTATAGCGATCAGCTTTCTTTGAGAGGTAAATTTAATACTGGTTCATTAATACATTCTTTTAATGTCGGAACTGAATGGAGCTTCCAAGAGACCGACCAAGGTGTATATACATTTACTAATGCTGCAGGTGAAACCACATCTACTATTTTAGACAGCAATATTAAAAATTGTACTTCAGAAGCTGCGGCGGCAAATGGTTGGTGTACGAGTTTAAATAATCCAGGAAATGGTGCATTTACAGATAAACGTGGATCTATTAAAGCACAATCTACGACACGTAGTCACAATGTAGGAGTCTACGCTTTAGATAGTATTGAATTTAATCCACAATGGTTACTTAACCTAGGTGTTCGTTGGGATAAATTTGAAACTGAGAAAAAATATAATAAGGATGTAGGTGGGCGTACTCCTCATAAAGCTGGTGATAAGCTAGAAAGTGATACCGATTATTTCTCTTATCAGGCTGGTTTAGTTTTTAAACCAACAGAAGATGGTAGTATTTATTTAAGCTATGCTACGTCAGCAAACCCAGTAGGTGTGCTTGCTGAGGGTGACACAGGTTCAGATTCTATTAGCGACTCAGGTGCTGCAAGTGCGAGTGCAAATGATCTAAAACCAGAAGAAGCTCGTACTTTCGAGTTAGGAACTAAATGGGATCTATTTAATAACCGTGCTAATTTAACAGCAGCAGTTTTCCGTACTGAAAAGCAAAATACTCGCATCCAGATCGATCCGAATACGACTGCCAATGCAGGTAAAAGTAAAGTTGATGGATTTGAAATTAGTTTGAACGGCAAAATTACTGACAAATGGGATGTTTCTACAGGCTATAGCTATTTAGATAGCGAAATCACTGAAGCGGCATACAATGCGGTTGCTCAAGAAGGTAAACCATTACCATTTGTAGCGAAAAACAGCGCGACTTTATGGTCTACGTATAAAGTGGTACCTCAGTTAACTTTAGGCGCTGGTGTTGAATATCGTGATCAAGTTTTTGTGAACACAACTGCACCTAAATATTTGCCAACTTATACCATTTACAATGCTATGGCTAAATATGATGTGAATAAGAATGTGAATTTGCAGCTTAACATCAACAATATCTCTGATAAGCGTTATTTCACTAGTGCACATGCAGCTCACTACGCATTTGAAGGCAATGGTCGTAATGCTGTCTTAGCGATTAACTTTAAGTACTAAGGTTAAATTCCATAATTTATTTATGGAATTAATTGAAGTTCATATAAAATAGCCTCGTCATGAGGCTATTTTTACAAATGAAGTATCTATTTAAAGGGTGTTTGCCGTGATTCATCATATCCCCAATGTTTTAAGCAAAGAGCAAGTTGCCGAGTTTCGTAAGCTCATGCAAGACGCCAATTGGGTAGGTGGGAAAGTGACTGCCGGCACCTTGTCTGCTTCGGTGAAAAGAAATCAGCAACTCTCAGAACAAGACCCGCTTACTCATCGTTTAAGTGATCTTGTCATCAAAGCAATTTGGCAAAATCCAGTGTTTCAGGCTGCAGCCCTACCCCACAAAATTATTCCACCGCTTTTTAATCGTTATGATGAACATGAAAGCTTCGGTTTCCATGTAGACAACTCAATTCGCCTTATCCGTGGAACTTCAGAACAGCTACGCACTGATTTATCTTGTACATTATTTTTAAGTGAACCCGATGAATATGAAGGTGGTGACCTCGTTATTGAAGACACTTATGGTTATCACGAAGTTAAATTACCAGCAGGTGATGTCGTACTCTACCCGTCTACTAGCCTGCACGAAGTCAGTAGTATTACCTCAGGTACTCGTTTTGCTTCTTTTTTCTGGGTACAAAGTTTGGTCCGTGACGATAGTAAACGCCACCTTTTATTTAATCTTGATGAGAGCATTCGAGAACTACGTAAAGCACACGGCGATAACTATTCAGAAGTCATGAAGCTCACTAACATTTATCATAATTTAATTCGTATGTGGTCAGAACTGTAACTATATTTATTTTTGCCTTTTTAAGACCAGCTAATCTTTTTTACCTTAAGAAGGCAAAAATATGAAAATTATTTCCCACAAAAAACAAAATGGCGCAAAATTAGAAAATTATTTTCTAAACAACTTAACTAAAATTATGATAAGAATTTTGCACAAGGTGTAATCATTGTTTAGATATGATATATCTAAATAACAAGATTACTTGCAAACCACCAAACTTATTATTTCACGGTCTAGAGATGAAAACGAATTACTTGTTTGCCCAGCCTACTCAAGCAAGACATCATCTGCAACTCCTGATGCTGCGCCAAGCGCGCGTATAAAAATTTTGTCTGCTTTTTAAAGCAGCACTTCAAAATTACCTTTAATTTTTCTGAATTAGATACCATATATAACTGTAGATGTTGCCTTTTAAATATATCCAGAGCAACCGCGCTACGAGACAAGGAGTTTTCTCATGATGTTGGCTGACCCTAGCAAAAAATACCGCCGTATGTACCAGCGTGTGGATTTACCAGATCGCCAATGGCCAAATAAAGAAATTACAAAAGCGCCAATCTGGATGAGTACAGATTTACGTGACGGTAACCAAGCAATTTTTGAACCAATGAACATGGAACAAAAATTCAAAATGTTCAAAATGCTTGTGAAAATTGGTTTTAAGCATATTGAAATCGGTTTCCCTTCAGCATCTCAAATTGATTTCGATTTTACTCGCATGTTAATCGAAGAAAATCATATTCCTGATGACGTATACATTGAGGTTTTGGTTCAAGCACGTGACCATTTAATTGAACGTACTTTTGAATCTTTGGCAGGTGCTAAACGAGCGATTGTACATATTTATAACTCGAACTCTCCAACCTTCCGTCAAAAGGTGTTGAATGTAGATGTTGATGGCGCAAAACAATTAGCAATTAATGCTGCTCAAAAAGTTAAAGAGTATGCGGCTCAATATCCTCAAACAGACTGGATTTTCCAATACAGCCCAGAATGTTTCTCTGCAACTGAATTAGAAGTCGCTAAAGATGTCTGTGATGCCGTCACAGAAATCTGGGATGCACGTCCAGATCATAAAGTTATTTTAAACTTGCCAGCGACTGTCGAGGTTTCTACACCAAATGTTTATGCAGACCAAATTGAATGGATGCATCGTAATTTGGCACGTCGTGATGGCGTAATCATTTCTGTTCACTGCCACAATGACCGCGGCTGTGGTATTGCTGCATCAGAACTTGCCATTATGGCGGGTGCTGACCGTGTTGAAGGCTGTGTGTTTGGTAATGGTGAACGTACAGGTAACGTTGACGTTGCAGCAATTGCATTGAACATGTATACCCAAGGTGTAGCACCAGAGTTAGATTTTTCTAATATTAATGAAGTGATTGCAACGGTTGAAGAATGTACTGGTTTACCTGTACACCCTCGTCATCCATATGCAGGTGACTTGGTATTTACTGCATTCTCCGGTTCACATCAGGATGCGATCAAAAAAGGCTTCGAATACCAGAAAAACGAAGAAATCTGGGATATGCCTTACTTACCAATCGACCCGAAAGATTTGGGCCGCGACTATGACGCAGTTATTCGTGTAAATAGTCAGTCTGGTAAAGGTGGTATCGCTTATTTATTAGAATCAAACTACAACGTTGTATTACCACGTCGTTTGCAAATCGAATTCAGTCAGGTTGTTCAACAATATGCTGATGAGAACGGTACAGAAATTAATGCTAAAGAAATCTGGACCTTATTTAAAGACACTTATGTTGATGTGAAGAATCATCATTACACAGTCAAACACTACAAATTATCTGACATTAACGGTACTCAGATTATCGAACTTGATATTGATGTCGAAGGTGAAACACAACAACTTCGTGGTGAAGGTAACGGGCCAATCTCTGCATTCTTAAATGCTCTTCAATTACCAATTGACGTATTGAATTATGAAGAACGTAGTATTAGTTCAGGTGCAAATGCGAAAGCATTAACCTTAATTGAGCTTCAAGTAAAAGGTACAGGTAAAGGTTCATTTGGTGCTGGTGTTCATGACAATACAGTCACCTCATCCATTGAAGCAATTATTGCGTGTACCAACCGTTTGATTGATCAAGGTGTTTTAAGTACAGATCAGGTTGTTGCCGCCGCTGTTTAATTAAAAAAAAGACTTTGGAAAGGATACCTAGCTTGGTATCCTTTCTTTTTATTCCTGAAAGATTTAAAAGGCGAAATGTTCCCGTGTCTTTTCCAGCTGATTCAGTGGGGTTAGTCACTCCGCAAAAGTTCCAATTTGAAGAACCATTACACCTTGAATGTGATCGTGTTTTGCCACGTTTTGAACTAATGGTCGAAACTTACGGCACTTTAAATGCTGATAAATCAAATGCAATTTTAATCTGTCACGCTCTTTCCGGACATCATCATGCAGCGGGTTATCACCACGAAGATGATAAAAAAGCTGGATGGTGGGATAGCTGTATTGGCCCGGGTAAGGCAATTGATACGAATAAGTTTTTTGTAGTTTCGCTAAATAATATTGGTGGCTGTAATGGCTCAACTGGCCCGACCTCACCAAATCCTGAAAACGACAACCGTCCTTACGGACCTGATTTTCCATTAGTAACGGTACGTGACTGGGTTAAAACACAAGCCATGCTTTCGGACCGTCTAGGTGTAGATGTCTGGTATGCAGTGGTCGGTGGATCATTAGGAGGCATGCAAGCACTACAATGGTCCGTAGACTACCCTGACCGCCTACAAAAATGTGTGATTATTGCCAGTGCACCAAAGCTTTCAGCACAGAATATTGCATTTAATGAGGTTGCTCGTCAGTCAATCTTATCTGATCCAGATTTCCATCATGGCCGTTATTTAGAAAATGATAGTTACCCAAAACGCGGACTAATTCTGGCTCGCATGGTAGGTCATATCACCTATCTTTCAGAAGAAGCCATGAAACAAAAATTTGGCCGTGATTTAAAATCTGGCAAATTTATGTACGGTTTTGATGTCGAGTTTCAGGTCGAAAGCTATCTACGTTATCAAGGTGAACAGTTCAGCCGTAACTTTGATGCCAATACCTATCTCATCATGACTAAAGCTTTAGATTACTTTGACCCATCTCGTGAATACGGCCATTCTTTAACTGAAGCAATGGGCAAAACTAAATGTCAGTTCCTTATTGTCTCGTTCACAACTGACTGGCGTTTTGCACCAAGTCGCTCACAAGAAATTGTAGATGCGCTTATTACCAATCATAAGCCTGTAAGTTATCTCGACATTGATGCTGAACAAGGGCATGACTCGTTCTTATTTCCTATTCCACTGTATGTCAAAACCATGCGCGCTTTCTTAGGCGGTGAAGAACACTTAAAATCGACATCACTGGAGGCAAGCTAATGCGTATTGATCAACAACTGGCAGAAAAGTGGATTAAACCCGGCTCAAGCGTACTCGATTTAGGGTGTGGTGACGGTGAATTACTCGCTCATATGAGTCAAAAGCATCAAATTCGTGCTTATGGTTTAGAAATTGATCAAGAAAAGATTGCAATTGCCGTCAGTCGCGGGTTAAATATTATTCAACAAGATTTGAATCTCGGCTTAAGCCGCTTTGCAGACCAGTCCTTTGACTATGTGGTTATGGCACAAGCTTTGCAAGCCGTAGATGCACCCGATGTTTTATTAAGAGACATGGTGCGTGTGGGTAAACAGGCAATTATTACATTTCCAAACTTTGCACATTGGAAGACTCGCTCTTTTCTTGCATTAAAAGGAATGATGCCTGTATCGGATGCTCTACCATATATGTGGTATAACACCCCCAACATTCATTTATGTACATTTAAAGATTTCGAAGCACTATGTGCTGAAAATCAGATACAAATTATTAATCGACTCGCCGTCAATGGAAATCAGCAGGGAAGCCTGTTAAGCAAACATGTTCCAAATTTGTTTGGTGAAGTCGCTATTTATCGAGTGAGTGCACTATGAAAAAGACATTATTTAGCACACTATTTGCAGGACTGCTAAGTATGCAGGCTCATGCAGATTATATCGCCCAGCCACAATCGGTTGCGAGTCAGGCCGCACGCTTTTCAACAATGGGGATTAACGATCTTCAGAAAGCGGCAAAAGCTGGTCAAGCAGGCGCACAGTTTTACCTTGGTACCCATTACCAATATGGTAAAGATGTAGCAAAAGACGATAAACAAGCTTTCGCATGGTTTAAAGCAGCAGCCGATCAAGGTTTATCACCAGCACAATTAAACGTAGGCCGCATGTATGCGGACGGTATTGGTGTTAAAAAAGATGAGTCTATGGCTCGTAAATACTTTGAAAAAGCAGCAAGCAATGGTGATAATCGTGCAAGCTATAACCTTGCGATGATGGAAGAGCAAAAGAAAAACTACGTTGGTGCTTACCAATGGTATGAGCTTTCAACTCGTGATGGCATGCTCGACAATAAAGTGATTAGCCTATCTGAAGGTAAGAAAACTGCTCTAGCAGCGAACTTAACTCAAGAACAAATCCGTACAGCTCGTGACCGTGCGGACAAATGGATTCAAGCACAATAATAACGGTTCATCCGTAAAAAACCTTATTCGACTAAAGCCACCTTGTATGCTGTACAAGGTGGCTTTAGTTTAGGTTATCCCATTTTATATTCTATTTGTTTTCCTCTATATCCCCTTCCAAAAAACACGTAACATAACTGCTGTTCGATATTAGCTATAAAGTTTGGTTTTATTATGTCTACCCCACATTGGTTTGATCAGGGCAGTTTAGTTCTTGCCAGCAATAATAAAGGTAAAGTCGCAGAGTTTGAAAAACTTTTTGAACAGCTTAAGTTACCAGTAGAAATTATTCCTCAAGGTCGCCTTAATATTCCTGATGCAATTGAAGATGGTTTAAGCTTTATTGAAAATGCCATTATTAAAGCGCGTCATGCTTCTAAAATTTCAGGTAAACCTGCTATGGCTGACGACTCTGGTATTTGTGTACCAGTCTTAGGCGGCGCACCTGGTATTTACTCAGCACGCTATGCTGGAGAGCATGGTGACGATGCAGCTAACAATGCCAAATTATTAAATGACCTTTTGCCATTTCGTAAAAATGGTGAAGCGATTGAAGGTATGTTTGTATGTGTACTTGCTTTAGTCACTCATGCGGAAGACCCATTACCACAAATTTTCCAAGGCATCTGGTACGGCGAAATTTTAGAAGCGCCACGTGGCGAAAATGGCTTCGGCTATGACCCATTGTTCTGGTTGCCTGAGCTACAAGTGTCTAGCGCTGAATTGTCTAAAGAAGACAAGAATAAGATTAGTCATCGTGGACAAGCGATGCAGTTATTTAGAGAAAGTTTAGTATAATTTTTTTCCATATAGCCTTTGAATACCACGTTAGAGAGTATTCAGCTTTGTATAGGCACCCCTTACTTTTCAAAGATGAAAAGTAAGCAAAAATCTTTTGTTAGACTGATGGCACATCCTTGTGCCACAGTCTAACTGGCGGTATCCATGCCGCCTTCGCACAAGCAAGTTTAGGAAACTTAGAATTAAATAAAGATTAAACGAACAAGTGTAAAAACACAGCATAAATCGCAATACACACACAACTCACAATCGTCCCCGAAGCAATATAAGCCGCAGATCTTCCCGTCCCTTGGTAATGTGTTTCTAGTGCTACAATATTGGCTGCTGGCGGCAAACAAAACATTAAAAACATCACTCCAATTTGCTGGCTGATATTGGGAATGGGTAAAAATCTATAAGTTAAGCCACAGAGAATAAATCCGCACACTACTTTAAATGCTTGAGCTTTAGTACTGTAAATTAAGTCTTTTAAATGCACTCGGGTACGGCGTAGCCACATTCCCAGCACACACATACCAGCAAAAGTCATGACAAACTTGGCAACTTCATATACCCAATGTATAACAGGATGCTCGATATGTTGAGCACCTAACGACCTAAGTAAAAGTGCACAAAATATTGAAATACATGGTGGAGAAGTTAAAACCTTTTTTAATATGTTGAGCTTACTTTGTGGTGCAGTGGTGACTGCCGTAACAGCCCATGCATTTCCAAAAAGAGACATACCAATATATAAGGCCACAATAGGAGCCGTAGCATCAGGGCCAAATAAAGCCATGGCAAAGGGAAAGCCAAGCCACCCCATGTTGGTATAACTCACGCAAAGCGCTAATAACCTGTCTTTAAATAGAGCTAAATAGGCAAAGAAAATAAGAAATGCTGAACCGAAACTAAACAGCATTAAACTCAAACTACCTGACTGATAAAATACCATGTTGTAAATAATAACAATTGGAATCAGTAAGCGGGCAAGCCAAGCTGAAAGAATAGGTTTTATGGTTTCTGCAATGGAAGTCTGAGCAAGTAGAAGTCCTGTGATAAATGCCAATACAGGCAGTAGTAGCGCCACGCTCTCTCCTCTTGCTCATCAAAACCAGCTTGCTATGCTACACCTTTTCAAAATGAAATGTACTCTCCATTTCAAGTAATTTAAGTGACTCTTTTCAAACTATGTATAAATAAAAAAAGGAGATATGCTGTTTATAAAATTAACTTTTTAGATTTTGGCAGCCATTCATTGTCTTAAAAATGACATATAAATGTCACATTCTTGTCATGGCAACCTGTTGATATAAAGCAAACTGAAAAGAGGTATAAGATCATGGCCGGTTTATCTATTTGGCATGTCGTTATTTTTGCAATTGTCGTTATTTTATTATTCGGTACGTCGAAATTAAAAAATATCGGTAAAGACGTAGGCGGTGCAGTAAAAGACTTTAAAAAATCAGTTCGTGAAGAAGATGAGACTACTGCTCTTAATACTCCACGTACAATTGATGCCCAAGTCAAAACACCTGACAGCACATCAGTAAAAAGCTAAAGGTTTTCGACCATGCTTGATGTAGGAATGACAGAGCTACTCTGTTTTGCAATTATTGCAATTTTAGTTTTAGGCCCGGATAAACTTCCAGAAGCTGCACGCTTTGCTGGTCGTTGGTATGTTCGCCTAAAACGTTATATTACTAATTTGCAAAATGAGATTGATCAAGAGTTGCGTCTTTCTGAGTTTCGAAAAGAAATGCAAGAAGAACTCAACCGCATTGAAGCACTAGAACGTAAAGTACAACAACAGCTTGAAGAAATTCAAAAGCAGAATATTTCTGAAAATATAGATAAGGCCGAGGCAACCAAATCAGTGCCCCAACCTATTCGGATATGTCTTCCTATATCAGGCCATTATAAAATCCCATACATTAGAAAATTTATGCCTTTAGCATCATCAACTGATATTTCAGAGACATCACCTGTTAAATTGAAGATTGCCGTATGAACCAACTGCCTTCAACCACTGTAAATAATCAGGAAAATTTAGACCAAATGCCAATCATGAGCCATTTGGTCGTTTTACGACGTCATTTATTTAGGATTGTCGGAGTAACCTTATTTTTATTTTTTTGCTTATTACCTTTTAGAAATAATACTTACCAATTACTATCTGAACCTTTAAGGCTGCAACTTCCAACCTCCTCATCAATGATTGCAACCGATGTCACTGCAACATTCATGGCGCCTTTTAAACTCAATTTATTTGTCGCACTTGTGCTGGCAATGCCATTTATTCTGTATGAAATCTGGTCATTTGTTCGTCCAGCGCTCTATCAAAAAGAACGTCATTTAGCACTGCCATTACTCATCGGTAGTATTGTCTTGTTTTATGCGGGCGTTGCTTTTGCATATTACATTACCCTTCCGGCAATTTTGCATTTCTTTATTAGTGTATCGCCTGAAACTGTCGCACCAATGACAGATATTAATAGCTACCTAAGCTTTTGCTTAAAGCTATTTTTAGTTTTTGGACTGACTTTTGAGATTCCAATCGCGACGCTACTCCTTATTTTAATCGGTGTGGTAAATACAAAAAGCCTTGCTGAAAAGCGACGTTTTATCATTGTTGGATGCTTTTTTGTAGCGATGTTTATTACACCACCAGATGCAATTTCAATGGTAATGTTAGCAATTCCAATGTGGTTGCTTTTCGAACTTGGCCTACTCTTTGGTAAAATTCTTGAGAAAAGAAAAGTCCATTCTGCTGAATAAAATGATTTTTAAGAAAAAGCCTGAACCTCGAAGTTCAGGCTTTTTTTATGTAGAACACTTTTTATTCTACAAAGCAATAAACTGTCTTCAAAGTGACTTGAAAATGTAAGAAAAGTGTCATTTTCAGTCCATAAAATCAACTCAACAAATATACCCACAAAATTTACGGATTTCTTATGACAACTGCTTCTACTCAACCAACGCGTCGCGAAATTTTAAAATGGTTTTCGGGGATTCCTTTTCTACCATTAGGTGCGATGGCTACGGCAGCAACGTTAGCAGGTTGTAATGATAGTGATGACAGTTCAGTAATCACTCCAACACCACAACCAAGCAAATTTAAAAATGCAAAATTCACAACAATGCCAGCGCCAACAACTGCAGCAGACCGTGCCACAACCTTAGTGAACTCTAAATTAGTAATTGAATGGGAAGACTCAACACCTACTCCATATCAATTAGCATATAAGCCTTTCTTTAAAACTGGTGATAGCGTACCAAAACTTGGTGGTGGAACGATTATCGCAGGTGGTTATTTTGATGTTAATGGCAATCCAATTATGGATAAATCAGTTGCTGGCAAAGAACGTCAATTCTTTTCAGACTGTCCAGATGGTTCATCTCTAATTCAATTAGAAGGTGCGAAAGTTGAAGGCGTAGCAAACCCAGTGTTTCACGTTGTTCAATTTGAATACAACTCTAAAGACCAAGCAGGTGGCGATACTTACGGTCAACTACCATCTCCAATCGCAATTTTAACGTTGGATCAAGACCAAAAAACAGGTCACCTAGAACTTAAAAAATACTTCAACGTTGATACTGCACCAGTACACGGTTTATGGATTACTTGCGGTGCTAGCTTATCGCCTTGGAACACTCACTTATCAAGTGAGGAATATGAACCAGATGCATTCAATCAAGGCATTGGCGGTACAGATCCAAAATATCTTGGTAAATACTTCTTTGGTGATGAAACTAAAGCAAATCCATATAACTACGGTCATTTGCCAGAAGTAACAGTTAACCTTGATGGTACAGGTAGCATTAAAAAGCACTATTGTTTAGGTCGTATTTCTCACGAACTTATCCATGTTATGCCAGACAACCGCACAGCGCTTATGGGAGATGACTACACTAACGGTGGTTTCTTCATGTTCGTTGCAGATAAAGAAAAAGATTTATCAGCAGGGACACTCTATGTTGCTAAATACATTAATACCCTAACTGAAACCTCAACTGCTAGCATTCAATGGATCAAACTTGGCCATGCGACAAGTAAAGAAATTGAGGATTTAGTTGCTGGTGGGATTAAGTCAACTGACATCATGGAAAGTTTAACAACCAATCCAAATGATGCCAGCTATACTGAAATCACTTTGGCAAAGAAACAGCTTTGGGTAAAACTTAAACCAGGTATGGAAAAAGCGGCCGCTTTCTTGGAAACACATCGTTATGCAGCACTAAAAGGTGCAAGTATGGCGTTCACCAAGATGGAAGGTACTAACGTAAATATTAAAGATAAAATTGCGTACTCTGCTTTAGCTAATATTCAAGATTCAATGGTCATTGGCGGTAAGGGTTATGTGGCTGGACATAATGTTGCGTTCTCTAAAAAAATTACTGCTGGTGGCGTGCTTGCACACAAATTAGGTAATAGCTTTACAGACAATGAAGGTAGCGCAATCAATAGTGAGTGGGTTCCACTTTACTCATATATGCTACTAATGGGTGAAGATCTTGCTACAGCAGATAAGTTAGGTAATACAGCGAACCCAGACAAAATTGCTAGCCCAGACAATCTGAAGTTCTCTGAAACTTTACGCACATTATTCATTGGTGAAGACTCAGGTAACCACGTGAACAACTTCTTGTGGGCATACAATGTAGATACCAAAGAGTTAACACGTTTACTTTCTACACCAGCAGGTGCAGAGTCAACAGGTTTACATGCTGTAGATTCAATCAACGGTTGGACTTACATCATGAGCAACTTCCAACATCCAGGCGATAGCAGCAGTGTACCTGAGGATGTTAAGGCATTAATTAACCAAAATTACAATAATGGTTATAGTGCTAACGTGGGCTATATTACAGCAGACCCAATAGCCCCTTCTGTCACAACTAAATAATTTTTAATATGCTCCAAACATTAAAGCTGGCTAAGGTCAGCTTTAATGTTTTTACATTCAGCTTTTATTTTTTATGAAAATTAAATGAAAAATTACAGAACTTTTCATTAACTTATCATCAAAACGTCAACGCCTCGTCACATTCACAAACTAAGCTCATGAAGAATTCTAGAACAATCTCTTTATTTACTTAGGAATTTCCCATGACAGAGCTGACGCCATATCATGAAGACCAAGAATTGGATAATAATACTTCTGACAATATCCACTTCCGCGACATCTTAGAACAACACATCAGTCGCCGTAGTTTAATTACTAAAGTAGCAAGTGGTGCTGTAGCGCTAACTTTAGCCTCTACCTTAACAGGCTGTAATGATAGCGATGATGATTCAGGTTCAAACAATGGCGGAACTACACCTGTAGATCCAAATAAAAAACCAGAAAAACTCACATTTACCCCAGTTGCTAAAAATTTACATGATATTGTGACAGTGCCTGAAGGTTATGAAGCCAATGTCATTTATGCTTTAGGTGATTCAATCAACCCTGATATTGGCGAATGGGATGACAACAATATTCCATTTGGCCCAAGCTTCCTTTTACGTTCTGGTGACTGCCATGACGGCATGCATTTCTTTGGTTTAAATACTTCAACAGACAAATTTGATGGGAATGTTTCAGCTGAAGGCTTATTGGTGATGAATCACGAATATATCAACCAGACCTTCCTTCACCCCAAAGGTCCAACAAAAGTTGATGGACGCCGTCCTGAAGATGAAGTGATTCGTGAAACAAATGCACATGGCGTATCTATTGTTCACATTAAAAAAGATCCAATAACTCAAAAAGTAGTAATTGATAAAAGTTCTGTTTTTAACCGCCGTATTACAGCATCAACAGAAATGAATTTTGCAGGTGCAGCAGCTGGTTCTAGCTTGCTTGCAACTCGATTCTCACCGACTGCCCGTAAAACACGTGGTACCCATAATAACTGCGGTAATGGTTATACACCTTGGGGCACATACTTAACTACCGAAGAAAACTTTATTGGTTACTTTGCGCGTAGTGCGACTGATGACGCGTTACGTACTCCAGAAGAAATTATTGCACTGAAACGCTATGGCTTAAAAGCAGGATCTGGTTCACGTTACGGCTGGGAAACAGCAATTGGTCAAGTAGAGTCACAAGACTTATATGACCGCTGGAATGCCGACGTAAATGCTGCACAAGCTACCCAAGACTATCGT
The DNA here is from genome assembly GCF_000588515.1 of Acinetobacter sp. 826659. Taxonomy (NCBI): domain Bacteria; kingdom Pseudomonadati; phylum Pseudomonadota; class Gammaproteobacteria; order Moraxellales; family Moraxellaceae; genus Acinetobacter; species Acinetobacter sp. 826659. The sequence continues at coordinate 212,402 of NZ_JFYD01000004.1, forward strand.
AACGGTCCAAATACATTCGGGTGGATGGTCGAGATTGATCCATTTGATAGACGTCAAAATCCAGTTAAACGTACTTCACTTGGTCGTTTTGCACATGAAGACAGTGCTTGTCGTGCCGTAGTAGGTCAACCATTAGCATTTTATATGGGCGATGACTCAACTGGCGAGTATATCTATAAATTTGTATCAACGGCTGCTTGGGATGCTAAGGATATAAATGGTGGTTATACGATTGGTGACAAATATATGAACGCAGGTAAGCTGTATGTTGCCAAATTTAATAATGATGGGTCAGGTCAATGGATTGAACTTGCTTATGGCAAAAATGGTTTAAATGAAAGCAACACCACCTACCCATTTAAATCTCAAGCGGATGTTGTGACATTTGCACGTTTGGCGGGTGACGCCGTCGGCGCTACAAAAATGGATCGCCCAGAATGGTGTACAGTTAATCCAGTGAACGGCGAAATTTATGTCACTCTAACTAACAACTCGAATCGTGGTTCAAGCTACCCAACCGATGCAGCTAACCCACGTAATTACACAGATATCAAAGGTAAAGAAGAGCAACAAAAAGGTAATGTAAACGGTCATATCATCCGTTTTAAAGAAACTGATGACAAAACCACTGCTGAAACCTTCAAATGGGATATCTATCTGTTTGGTGCAGAAGCATCTATGGCTTCAAACATTAACTTATCGGGTCTGACAGACAACAATGATTTGTCATCTCCAGATGGTATGTGGTTTGACCCACGTGGCGTACTTTGGATTCAAACAGATGATGGCGCATACACTGATGTCACTAACTGTATGATGCTTGCTGCGTTACCAGGCCAGATTGGAGATGGTGCTACTGCAACTACGTCAAATGGTCAGCAAACTTTAGTGGGTGCTAAAGTAACAGATGAAACGCTACGTCGCTTCCTTGTTGGGCCCAAAGAGTGTGAAATTACAGGTATTGCGATGACTCCAGACCACAAAGCAATTTTCATTAATGTTCAACACCCTGGGGAAAAGTCTAAAAAATATGATGCCCCAACAAGTAACTGGCCAGCAACCCAGAAAGATCCAAACAACAAAACTGCGCGCCCACGCTCAGCAACTGTTGTGATTACCCGTAAAGATGGCGGTGTGATCGCGGGCTAATTCGTTTATAACTATGAAAATGCCGGTCGATTGATCGGCATTTTTATTATCATCGATTTAAGAGAACCTGCTGCTGAACAATTTGCCCACTATGCTCGCCTTGCTGAGTCTTTTCCAGCCAAAGCCATTCATTATTGGTCATTCTTAGAAAGTTTGAACAACGTGTGCCATACACAGGGCTTTGAATAAAAGTCGATGACAATAACTCTTCCATTTCTGGCTGAATGCCCGTATTGGGTAATAATGCAGTTGTGACCTTACGTTCATCTTCAAGAATATCCCATGCAGCGTGTTGCAAAGTTAACTCTTCCGTCTGGTGCTGAAGCATAGGCAAAAACTCTTGCGTAAAACGTGTTCTTAAATGTCTGGTTTTTTCCCAATGTTCAGACATTAAGCCATTCGAAACCACATAAACACCATTGGCTAATACTTGCGGTGCTTCACCACGATTACTCATATAAACTGCTTGATCAGCATTTCCCATAAACAGGTTAAAGCCAGCGAAGTTCTGTTGCTGCTGTTCTAATTGCTGAGCAAATCGAATCGGCAATAAATCAGACTCTAAAAAAGCCTGAACTAAGTGCCCTCGAGAAGTTTCATATGTTTTTTGATCTCGCCCATCCCTAAAATTGGTTAACACAGCCCATCGACCTTGAGGTGTTACGCCCATCCAAGTACCACCCGACTGTAAATCTTGGCCAGCAATAATCGGTGTGTGTTGCCACTGATGTAATAAAGCTGTTGGTCGATGATAGAACTCATCCCGATTTGACATAAGACATAAGGGCATATCATCCAGAACATGCCATGCTAAAGCCACAATACACATCTTTTCTTATTCCCTATCTTTACACATTGAATGTACAACATTTTTCACATCATTCCGCTACAATCTGTCAAAACGTAAGATCAAGGAGCAGCAATGCTGACCTATCCTAATATCGATCCGGTCGCAATACATCTAGGACCTCTTCAAGTCCATTGGTATGGACTCATGTATTTATTGGCATTTTTATGCGCTTGGGGACTTGCCTCCTACCGTGCCAAACAGCGTGATGGCTGGACATCGGACATGGTTTCCGATCTGGTGTTTTACGGTGCTTTAGGTGTCGTTCTGGGCGGTCGTATCGGCTATGTCCTGTTCTATGAGTTTGATAAATTTCTCGAAAACCCGATTTGGCTATTTCAAGTCTGGACAGGCGGCATGAGTTTCCACGGCGGCTTTTTAGGCGTCATGATTGCGATGTTATTTTGGTGTAAAAAATACCAAAAAACATGGTTCCAAACCCTCGACTTTATTGCCCCATGTGTACCGACTGGCTTAATGTTTGGGCGATTTGGTAACTTCATTGGTGGGGAGTTATATGGTCGTGCAGTAACTGACCCAAATTATCCATTTGGTATGATCTTCCCAACTGATCCATTACAACTGGTACGCCATCCATCACAAATTTATCAAGCAATTTGTGAAGGCTTAATCCTATTTATTGTCTTGTGGTGGTTTAGTTCAAGACCACGTCCACGTATGGCTGTTTCTGCTCTATTTTTAATGGGCTACGGCGTTGCACGTTTTGTAATGGAATTCTTCCGTCAACCAGATGCCGATCAAGGTTTTATTCTTTTTGGCTGGATGACTAAAGGTCAGATCCTTACCGTTCCAATGTTGCTGATTGGCCTTTGGATGATGTGGTATGCCTACCAAAAGAAAATTTATGACTGGGGTCCACAAAAGAACAGTTAATATGATAAATCAGAGGAGTTTCGGCTCCTCTTTTCTTTTTTATGCTACAGTTTTTACTCTCCTAAAAATGAAGATATGCCATGCTGGAATTCTGGTTTGACACACAAGTCCCGACATTTAAAAAATTAGTGATTTTAATTATTACTTTGGCTATTTGTATTGGGCTATATCAATACCAGCCTTTGCCCTTAGATACGATTTTAATGTTTACTGGCACGGGTGTTATCTTTTTAATCTGCCGCTATTTTAAATTACATTTTGCTCAGAAAAATCCAACTGGCCTACTTTACCGCCTGCTGACTTGGATTCCTATCGCTCTTTTATTTGCACTTATTTTTGTAAAAACAATGCCGAACTTGCTGATCTGGGGTGTGCAAGGAATCGCTTTTATGGCGCTTGCTGCTTTTATTTTTTCACCTCAATCACTTTTTAATAAATAGGCTCAATATATGCTGGCTTATTGGTACAACGCACCACGTCATATCAAACTTATATTCATTATTGTTGTTTGTGTTGCAGTTTATGCAGCCAATCAAGTTCAGCCCTTATCTCCTATTTATACAATACTTAGCCTTATTTTTGGATTTGGTTTGCATATTGGGCATGACTTGAATACCAAATTTTCAAACAACACATCATGCAAATCGAGCTTGGGAGTTTTAATCAAAATCTATCCTATTTTGATCATTATTATTTTGATGTATTTGCTCCCTATTCAGCATAAATGGATTCACCTCATACAAGCTTTAGGCTTTGTACTAGTTGGCTTTTTCCTTGTATCAATTTATCAAAATCGCGCTAAACGATTTTAAGCATAAAACTTAGCGCGTTTTTACTATTCTCAAACCATGCTATTATCTTTCACGGTTTATTGATCCATGAACCTTCTTCCTTCTATTTTATGGAATTAATCCGAACTCGAGAGTGTTATGCGTGCATATTTAGACCTACTACAACATATCCTTGATAATGGCGGTGACAAAGGCGACCGTACAGGCACAGGAACCCGTTCTGTATTTGGTCATCAAATGCGTTTTGATCTCTCTAAAGGTTTTCCTTTACTCACCACAAAAAAAGTTCATTTCCGCTCGATTGTGATTGAGTTACTTTGGTTTTTAAAAGGTGACACCAACGTCCAATATCTAAAAGACAATAAAGTTTCAATTTGGGATGAATGGGCAACCGCAGAACAAACAGCTCGCTTTGGCCGTCCAGAGCATGAACTTGGACCAGTCTATGGTCATCAATGGCGTAATTTCGGCGCAACCAAAAATGCAGACGGCTCTTATAACCAAGATGGTTTCGACCAGATTAAATGGTTAATTAATGAAATTAAAACCAATCCAAATTCACGCCGTTTAATTGTTTCTGGCTGGAACCCGAATGAAGCTGGACAAGTTGCTTTACCGCCTTGCCATACGCTCTTCCAATTTTTCGTACAAGATAACAAATTGTCATGTCAGCTTTATCAACGTAGTGCCGATGTGTTTTTAGGCGTACCTTTTAATATCGCGAGTTATGCCCTACTCACCCATATGATTGCTCAAGTTTGCGGTTTAGGTGTAGGTGATTTTGTCTGGACTGGTGGTGATACGCATCTTTATGCCAACCATTTTGAACAAGCTAAACTTCAATTGACCCGTGAGCCTTTACCGCTATGCCAATTGAAACTAAATCCAGAAATAACCGATTTATTTGATTTCAAATTTGAAGATATTGAAATTGTAGGTTATGAATCACACCCTGCAATTAAAGCACCAGTTGCAGTATAACGACGGCTTAAATTTCATTAGATTACGGTTTAGAGAATAAGATTATGGCATGGCAAAATGTAGAAGTTGTCCACGTTGTGGCAATGGACAAAAATCATTGTATTGGTAAAGGCAATGCGTTGCCATGGCATATTTCTGCCGACTTAAAACACTTTAAAGAAATCACACAAGGTGGCGTGGTCGTGATGGGTCGTAAAACCCTTGAGTCTATGGGCCGTGCTCTACCAAACCGTGTGAACTGGGTAATTACCCGTGACATTAACTGGCAATTTGATGGCGTTAAAGTTGCGTATTCAATTGAAGATGCTTTAAATGCAGCTTTAGAAGATGTAAAGAATACCGAAAAACAAGCTTTGTTCATTATTGGTGGTGGTGAAATCTTTAAGCAAACCTTGTCGATTGCAGACCGTCTTGAACTTACTCATGTTGACTTAGATGTGCAAGGTGATGCACATTATCCAACAATACCGAGTGAATTTCATAAAATTGCGAGTGAACAGCAAGTTGATGAAAAATCAGGAACTTCATTCGAGTTTGCGACTTATAAAAAATAATTTTATGGATGCCTATGCACAATATCGGAACACGTGAATTTATTATTGCTCTACTTTTTGGGCTGCTACATAGTCTATTCACGCTGTTTATTGTGTTCTCTAGCATTTGGGTATGCGTAGCGCTCTGGGTTCAACAACCTTTTGGCTGGTTAGGTAGTCGCATACTTATTGGCATCTGGATTGCTTTTGCACTCAGTATGGCTGGCTTATATGTTGAAGGTCATCTTATTAGCCGCCGTACCGATATCCTGATTTACCTTGCTGCCTTTGCTTGTTCACTAGTCTGGTATTTTTCGATTACTGCACGTCAAGATCGTGATTGGAACCCAGAAGTTGCCAATATGCTGAGTTACGAAAAGCATGGCGATGTAGTTACTTTACACAATGTTCGTAACTTCAACTGGCATCCTGACGGAACCTATGATGTCCGCTGGGAAACCCGAACTTTTGATCTAAACCAGTTGAATGGTATAAATATCATTGCCTCTTACTGGATGGGGCCACAAATTGCCCATACACTGGTAAGTTTCGAATTTGCTCACCAACAACCTTTAGTCTTTTCAATTGAAATTCGCAAAGAAAAGAGTGAAGAGTTTTCGGCAATTGGCGGATTTTTTAGGAAATATGAACTGAGCTTAATTGCTTCTGATGAAAAAGATATTGTTTACACACGCAGTAACATCCGCAAAGAGCAAGTTTATAATTTTCCTGTTAACATGCCTCGTAGTGAGCAAAAGGCTTTATTTTTAGAATATCTAAAGAAATCCGATGAACTTCGTGCAGAACCAAAATGGTACAACACTTTAACCAGTAACTGTACAACCTTAATTTTTGATATGGTTCAAGCGATTAACCCCTATCAGCTTCCTAAAGATTATCGTCTAATCGCTTCAGGTTACTTACCTAATTATTTATATGATCTTAAAGCACTTAATCAAAATATCAGTTTAAAACAGTGGTATCAAATTGCGCATATCAACCCACGTACTGAGAATTTTGAACAACTTTCAGATCAGAGTAGTCAACACTTCTCTCAAATCGTTCGACAAGGTTTACCTAAAGCTAAATGAAATAAGTAATGCACTTTTCTTTACTTTTTTATACATGCTTTACTTTGTATTTTAAATACATAAACCCTATTGTAATAGGCAGGAAATAGAGGGAAAAACAATGCAACAGGCATTATTTGGCGGCGGCTGTTTTTGGTGCGTCGAAGCTGTATTTTTACAAATACGCGGTGTAGAAAAAGTAACGAGTGGTTATGCAGGTGGACACACCACTAACCCTACCTACGAGCAAGTATGTCAAGGAGACACCCAGCACGCTGAGGTGATCTTAGTCGACTTTGATGAAGAGCAAGTAACTTACTCCCAGTTACTCGACGTGTTCTTTGCGACTCATGATCCAACGACTTTAAATCGCCAAGGTAATGATATTGGCACGCAATACCGCTCTGTTATTTACTATTATAATGAAGAGCAAAAGCAGGCAGCGGAACACACGATTCGGACTCTAAAAAATGACGATCTTGATATTGTGACTGAGCTGTCCCCTGTTCCGACGTTCTATCCGGCAGAAGAATATCATCAGAATTACTATGCAAAGAATCCTTCACAAGGTTATTGCAACTTTGCGATTCCACCAAAGCTGCTCAAGCTATATAGTAAATTCCAGCATCTGATGAAAGAGCAATAAATCAGAGCAATAAAAAAGCAACCAGTTTGGTTGCTTTTTTATTGAGTAAACTAAATTTTAGTTTTCACTTACAAAGGCAATATCGCTCAGTCCGGCTTCACTGGCGCGAGACATTACCTGAGCAACAGTATCGTACTTCGACTCTTTATCAGCACGAAGTTGAACTGTTGGTTTAACATCACCTTGACCTGCTTCTTGAAAACGTTTTTGAAGCTCATCTAGGCTAATTACTTGAGTATCCCAAGCCACTTCACCATTTGCATTGATACTAATCGTAATAGCTTTTGGTGGTGGATCAATAATTTCAGCAGTTGTTTTAGGAAGCGTTAATGGAATCGATGGGTTGGCAACTGTTGCTGTGACCAAAAAGATGATCATTAACACCAACATAATGTCGATTAGCGGAATGAGATTCATCTCATTCATGCCACTATCGTGGTCTTCACCCAATTGAAAAGCCATTAAGCTTGACCTCCAACGTAACTTTGCTGTGCAGTTTTAACATCAGACTTTACAGTTGAGTCTTGCTGCAACATCGTGTCAATTAACAAGCTGTGCGCTTGATCTTGTAAGTCATGAGCAAGACCACGGTTTGCACGTACACAAATGTTATAAGCCAATACCGCTGGAATCGCAACTGCAAGACCAAGACCCGTCATAATAAGCGCTTCACCTACTGGTGTAGCCACTTGAGCCAAACCTGCTTGTCCGCTTTTACCTACCGCAACAAGCGCATGGAAAATACCCCAAACTGTACCAAACAAACCTACGAATGGTGCAATTGAAGCAATCGTTCCTAAAACAGAAATACCTTTATCAGCATTGGCCTTTTCAGCAGAAATCTGACGAAGTAATGCCTGCTCTGCAACCGCTTTACGCTGTTCAAAACTCAAAGGTTGTAACTTTGCTTTTAACGAAGTGATAGCCTGAGAAAGTTGAGCATAAGCTTGTTGTTTTAGCTGGCGAGTCCCCATCAAACGTAAGATGAAAACTGTCCAGGTAGCAATCGACATTGCCAATAAGATGAAATACAGGGTTTTACTCACTGCATCTGCATGTTGCCAATAGATTGAAAAGTTCATATTGAACTCCTGATTAAGGTTAGCCGTTGGGACTCAAATTCATTTAAGGGGTTAAATCAAAGGGTTGCTCTGCTTTAATTGGATAAGCAACACCATTTTCCATATAAGGTTTAAATTTCGCACCGCGAACAGCACGGACTACTTTGTCATCTAGACTTGAAATACCACTACTTCTAGTCACTCGTACATTAATAATTTTGCCTTTTTCATCGGCTTCAATAAGTACCATGACAGAGCGTGCTTCGCCTTGTAAATCTTTTGAAGAAACTGTTAAACGTGGTGAACGGCTCCACTGTACACCCGAACCCCCAATTGAAACGCGTTTCGGTGATGGATCTGGGGCAGGTTGAGCTTTAGGCGCTTCTTGTACTACCGGCTTAGGTTTTTCAACAACTTTTTCAGTAACAGTTGTCGTTACCACTTTGGTTTCAACTTTAGGTTCTGTCTTTACTGTTTCTTTTGGTGTTTCAGCTTTTTTCACCTGTTGAATTTTTTCCACTTTTTTAGGTGGTGTCACAGGTTTTTCAACAACTTTAACTTCTTTTACCTCTTTCTTAGGTTCCGGCTTTTTAGGCGGTTCCTTTGGCTTAGGAGGTAGTGGTTTTGGTTGCTCTTGAATTTTTACGAAACGTACCTGTAAAGGCTTCTTCTCGATTGGCTTTAATTCAGCAGGCTTAATATGGCTGACCGCCCATAAGACCCCGATATGACCAATTGCAACCGCAATTAGTGCCGTGATGACTTTCTTTTTCATCGGATTGGGAGAGTTTAAGGCTGCGGAAGATTGACTCATAAGAATCTAATTACCTAATGGATGATGATTTCAGATTTCTATTTGTAGAAACGATTTCAAACATCGGATAGAACAATAAAGTGCCACAATAATAAATGAGAAGTGTTTTCATTTGCAACTATTTTTTGAGAAAAACATTTGCTCAATATCACTAATTTGTATCAGTTGAGTGTCTTTGCTTTTGTTTTCTCATAGTTACATGAACGCGTATCTCTTGTTCACAAAGTGTTTAATCTAACTTATATAGGTAGGCTAATTTCACTATGAAGAGATCGAATCCTACCATAAATTCATTCAATATTGTTACGTTATATCATTTCAATATTTTTTTTGATATAAAAAAACACGCATGAAGCGTGCTTTTTTAAAATAAGCGTTATTTAAAAAACAACCGTCTTGTTACCATCAACAATAATACGGTCTTCTAAATGCCATTTTACTGCGCGAGCCAATACATTACGCTCAACATCTTCACCTAGCTCACGAAGTTGCTCAACATTATAGTCATGGCTTACACGCTCAACGTCTTGCTCAATAATTGGACCTTGGTCTAAATCAGCAGTCACATAGTGAGCTGTCGCACCAATCAACTTCACACCTTTTTCATAAGCTTGTTTGTATGGATTAGCACCAACGAAAGCTGGCAAGAAAGAATGGTGAATATTGATGATTTTCATTTCCCATTTCGCAACAAAATCTTCGCTTAAAATCTGCATGTAACGTGCAAGAACTAATAAGTCATTGCCCTGCATCATTTCATCAATTTGTGCATAAGCTTCAGCTTTATTATCTTTAGTTACTTTAATTACAGTAAATGGAATACCGAAGTTCTCAACAGATTCACGTAAGTCTTCATGATTTGAAATCACATGCGTAATTTCACAAGGTAACGACCCACGTGCATGACGCCACAATAACTCAAGTAAAGCATGGTCGACTTTAGAAACTAAAATACCAACCTTTTTAATTTCATTTACGAAAGCAAGACGCCATTGCATGCCATAACGCTCAGCAACGTTGGCAGCAAATGTTTGAATTAATGCATCTTTACGTGACTGTAAATGATCAAGTTCAAACTCAACACGCATAAAATAACGTCCACCCTGAGCTTCCGTCGCATATTGGTCAAGCGCGGTAATGTTTGCACCTTGGTGGTACAAAAAGCTCGATACAGCCTGTACGATCCCAGGCTTGTCTTCACAAGTAATCAGTAAACGGGCTGTATTGGCAGTGGTCATATTCATTTGGTTAATATCACTTAATTGAGTCAAATTTTTAATAAGCCGAGTATTCTAGCGCTCTAAATAGGCAAGTACAACTATTCATCTTTTAATGACGACAAGCTGGCGAATAGATCAGAAGGCCCCAGTGAATCAAGCAACTGCTCGTAAGTTGCTCGGCTTTCCCCCATAAGATAAGGACCTTCAAGGAAAACCATTTGACGTAATGCCTGCCAAACCCATTTCTCTTCTAAGTGGTTATTGTCACTAATGTGACCAGACATATATAAAAAGTTTGTCCAGTTTGTTAATACAATCCATAAGTTAATAATGAGCGCTTCAATTTCAGATGGCGTCATTTTCATAAGGCCGGCATCGACAAAGGCTTGATAAATCTTTTGCCCCTGTTGCATGACCTGTCCAGCAAACCGTGGATAAATCTTTTTAAAGTCTTCGTTACTTTCAACTAAATGATAGACATCACGATGGATAAAACGGTAACTCCAGAGTTGACCACTTAATACTTGAAAATAGTTAATTTTATCATTGGTCGTTAGTGGTCTGTCTTCAGGTAAAGAAAGCATTTCCAAAGTCTCAACCTGATATTGGTACATTAATTCTTTAATAATTTCATGCTTATTCCGGAAATGGTAATACAAGTTTCCAGGACTAATACCTAACTCCGCCGCAATATGATTGGTTGTAACCGACCGTTCACCTCGCTCGTTAAAAAGCTGCAAACTGATTTGTAAAATCCGGTCTTTTGTCTTCAGAGCTTTAGGTAGAGACATTTTAATAACCTTTAATAATTCACATGGTTAAGACTTAAACACATAAACCGACTTGACTATTTAGAGTATTTACTCTAAAAAATAAGTATATCAGTATATTTGGTAAGTACCGATGAACAGTCAAACAAAAACAAATCCAGAGACTCAGCTTCCTTATGATGTTAAGCATTTACATGATTTGCTTGAACAACAAAAGCTTGCTTATTTACGTCATCCGGTACCCACTGCTAAAGAGCGTATTGATCGTTTAGCTCGTCTTAAAAGAGTCTTGGTAAAATATCAAGATCAGATTGCCGAAGCAATTAACCTTGATTATGGCAATCGTGCAGTTATGGAAACAAAAATTGGTGAACTACTCACGAGTTTGGAACAAATCAAATATTACAGTAAACATCTGACTGCATGGATGAAACCATCAAAACGCCATATCAGTGTATTACATCAGCCAGCAAAAGGTTGGGTACAATATCAGCCTATGGGTGTGATTGGTATTATTACACCATGGAATTATCCATTATTACTTTCGGTTGGACCTCTGATCTGTGCATTAGCTGCGGGCAATCATGCAATGATCAAAATTTCTAGCGCCTCACCAAACTTTGGCCGAGTCCTTGAAAGTGCATTGGCAGAAGCATTTCCACAAGAATTAGTTGCTGTGGTAAATGGTGGTGGCGTTATTTCAGATGCGTTTAGTCATTTGCCTTTTGACAAAATGATTTTCACAGGCTCAACTTCTGTTGGTAAAACAGTGATGGCAGCCGCAGCTCAAAACCTAGTTCCAATAATTCTCGAGTTAGGCGGAAAATCTCCTGCCCTTGTGCATGCATCTATGGATATGAAAGATGTGGCTCAACGTATTGCTGTAGGTAAATTGTGGAATGCAGGACAAACTTGTGTTGCACCTGATCATATTTTCTTACCACGCGGCAAAACTGCCGAGTTCATCGAAAACTTTAAATTGATTGTAGCTGGAATGTATCCTCATTTCCGAAACAACCAAGACTACACTTCTATTATTAATGATAAACAGTACAACCGCATTCAGGGTTATCTTGAAAATGCCCGTGATCAAGGCGCACGTATTGTTGAAATTAATCCGCAAAATGAAATTTTAGATGATGTCCGTAAAATTGCACCGACTTTAGTCACTGGCGTGACGACCGCAATGGATATTATGCAAAATGAAATCTTTGGGCCTATTTTACCGATTTTAGAATATGACCAAATAGAAGAAGTCATCGAATTCATTAATAGTCGTCCACGTCCTTTAGCGATGTATTATTTTGACTATGATCAAGCGCGTGCTGACTATATTGCACAGCACACCCATTCAGGGCATTTTGGAATTAACATGGTGATTACCCATGTTGCACAAGATGATTTACCGTTTGGCGGAATTGGCGCATCAGGTATGGGTAAATATCACGGACCAGAGGGCTTTTTTAGCCTTTCTCATGAGCGTTCGGTGATGTCAAATTCAAAACTTTATAGCCTTAAATACATTCTTCCACCGTTCAATAAGCCGATTCATCGATTCATTTCGAAAACCTTGTTGCGCTAACTGATCAAGGCATGATCTGTTATACTAAATCATGCCTCGTTTTTACCAATTTCGCTTGTCTTTTAATCGTATTTTTGGTATAAAACGCCCCTTGAATGAATTCATCCGTTTACATTTAGTATGACTGGCCACAGATTTGCTGTTGGCTGAATCAATGGAGTTACACCATGTCTAAGGTTTGCCAAGTTACCGGCAAGCGTCCAGTCGTTGGTAACAACGTCTCACACGCCAACAACAAAACCAAGCGCCGGTTCGAGCCGAACCTGCACCACCACCGTTTCTGGTTAGAAAGCGAAAAACGTTTTGTACGTCTTCGTTTAACCACTAAAGGTATGCGTATTATTGACAAATTGGGTATCGAAAAGGTTGTTGCAGACCTTCGTGCTCAAGGTCAAAAGATCTAAGGAGTCTGAGCAATGCGTGATAAGATTCGCCTCGTTTCTTCAGCTGGTACAGGTTACTTCTATACCACGACTAAAAACAAACGTACTATGCCGGAAAAAATGGAAATCAAAAAATTTGATCCAAAAATCCGTCAACACGTGATTTTCAAAGAAGCTAAAATCAAATAATTTTAGCCTCGAAAAAAACGACTTCTTTATGAAGTCGTTTTTTTTTGCATTTTTTTTATACCTACCTTTTTGTTAAACTTTCTCTACATTCCGCCTTGGCATTTTTTATGCTTGTTTTTAGCCTAACTCACGTAAAAGGAGTTTTTAGTGCCGCATGACGTAGATTTAATTATTTTACTTGCTGTTGGTTTCGGCGTTGCCCTCATTTTTGGCTACATTGCAGCCCGATTACGACTCCCCCCTCTTATCGGCTATTTAATTGCCGGAATTATTATTAGCCCAAATACACCCGGTATAGAAGCAGATATCCACCTTGCCAACCAGCTTGCAGAACTCGGGGTCATGTTCCTGATGTTTGGTGTAGGGATGCACTTTTCATTAAAAGACTTATTACTGGTTCGTCGTATTGCCTTGCCTGGCGCAATTTTACAAATCGCTGTGGCAACCTTACTTGGTATTGGCGTTTCAATGCTATGGGGATGGAGTTTCGGGTCTGCACTCGTTTTTGGCTTAAGTCTATCGTGTGCGAGTACAGTTGTATTATTAAAAGCATTAGGAGACCGAGGTCTTTTAGACTCAGTTAACGGCAAAATTGCTGTGGGTTGGCTGTTAGTCGAAGATTTAGTGATGGTACTGGTTTTAGTACTTCTTCCGGCTACAGCTGTTTTACTCGGTGGAAAAGCACCGGCAGGTGCAGACGGTAATATCTGGTTAACCCTTGGGATAACCTTATTAAAGGTGATTGGCTTTATTGCCTTTATGCTTATTGTAGGCAAGCGCGTTGTGCCTATTATTATGCAATTTGTTGCTCGTTTAGGGTCCAGAGAGCTATTTACGCTGACTGTCGTCGCTGCTGCAGTTTCGATTGCTTATGGTTCTTATGCCATCTTTGGGGTTTCAATGGCTTTAGGGGCATTCTTTGCGGGTATGGTCGTTAAAGAATCAGACTTTAGCCATCGTGCAGAAGAAGAGACTCTCCCACTACGTGAAATTTTCTCGATTTTATTTTTCGTTTCTGTGGGAATGCTGTTTGATCCACATATTCTTGTTGAGAGCCCGCTCCATATTTTAGCTGTTATCGCGATTATTATGGTGGGTAAGACACTCGCTGCAATGGCATTGGTTTTATTCTTCCGCTATCCAATCAATACAGCTTTAACAGTCGGGGCAAGCCTTGCACAGATTGGTGAATTTTCATTTATTTTGGCGACCTTGGGTGTTTCTTTAGGCCTACTGAGCTTAGAAGCTCAGAATTTAATTCTAGCGGGCGCTTTATTTTCAATTACGCTTAACTCTTTCGTCTTCTCAGCGATTGAACCTGTACAACGCTGGATTCGTGAACGCTCTCACTTAGCTCGACTGCTTGAACGTAGTGGTGACCCATTGGCAATGTTACCCGATGAAGTAGATCAAGCTTACTTACGTGATCAGGTCGTAATTGTGGGATATGGCGGTGTAGGAAGACGCATCACTGAAAATCTAATTAATGAGAATATTAAGGTCGTTATTGCTGAAGAGAATCGTGAAATCGTAGAAAAACTACGTAACGCAAATATTGCTGCTGTGAGTGGTGTTGCTACTGAACCAAGTGTTTTAATTCAAGCACATATCATGCATGCACGACTCTTAGTAATCTCACCTATGGATATTTTAGATATTCACCGTATTGTGGCGATTGCCAAGCAATTAAACCCTCAAATTCAGGTATTAATTTGCGCGGAAAGCAAAGAAGAAGCAGCGGTTATCCGTGACGAAAATATTGGAGAGGTGTTCTATGCAAAAGAGGAAATGGCAAAGAATATGAGCCACCACATCTTAAATCAGATCGAGCTTGCTCATCAGTCAACGGTTCATTAACTCCATATAAAAAGCGTACTCAAGAGTACGCTTTTTTTAACTCAAGAATTTAGGCTGTTCGTCTAATACCTCAGCCTGCCACTCGTTTACCTGCTTTTCCAGCAGTCCAAACAATGCAGCCTGAATCATATGCTGAGCAACAACTGGAGTCTGCTCACCCAAGATTGCTTTGACTTCATCGCTAAATTGAATTTTAACCAAGGGTTCATTCTCAGAACCTGCATTACGCAAGGCGAGTTCACCACCTTCGAGTTGAACTAATTCCAACACTGCTTCTTGATTTCCAAATAACTCTTTCAATTGCTGTATAGACATATACTTCCTCCATGTTTCAACATGGTGGCAAAGCACCCTTGCACTTTGCATCTCTTGTCTTATTTATATAGGCACACCTAGTCGAAATTTCAAGCATCTAGGCAGTTTAATTTTAGAACTCGACCATTTCGTTACGAAAACCATCAATTAAATGACTTAATTCTCGGTGCCATTCACGCAAGATTTTAACATCTGGTAACCAAGACTGAGGCCCTTGTGTCACTTTAATAATAAGGTTAGAAGAAGTTTCTTCTTCAGGAGTCGGTTCTTTTGGTTCTGGGGCGTATTGGCACATACGATAAGCTCGTTTTAACTCTGCAACAAAACCATCTTTTGCCAATTGCTGCAAAACGGACACTTCAGGGGAAACCTGTCCTTTTGCCGCCATATGTTCCTCTATAGATTTTAAGGTGGGTTGCAAATCATTTAAACGGTAATAACGTACCAATTCTTGTAAGAACGCTAACATTGCGCCATGTAAATGAAATACAGCTGCTTCACGGTAAGCTTGTACCTGCTGCACATGATCGGTCTGCTCTGCCTGTTGACACGCTAGACGTGCAAAATAGAGCTTCTGATTGGTACGATCGGCATGATAACGAGCAACACGTGACATAACTAAACTTTCCTGTTCTAAAATCGCCATTGCAATAGCTATTCTTAGCTTAACGACTCCATTGATAAAATCAACGTTATTTATGGTAAATCCAGCTCAACTTGATAAATTTTACGTTTAGCTAAAATTTTCACTGGTTGTTTTATAGGACGAACATTACTTAAGACCCAAGCAAAATAGCCTTCACTCCAAGCAGATGCACAGGCTAAATTGACCTCGTCATTTCGCCAAGTATGAACTGAGTCGACATCAACTAAAGCGACAGCAACTCCTTCCTCTTCATCAGTATCTTTAACCAGAAAGTTCTGGTTTTCGACAATTAATAGATCTTTCACTGGTAACTGCGTAGGTATCCATGAACGCACTTCAAGTGTTTTTATACCTTCAGCAATACGAGTACCATTCGGCGTTACAATCGAGAGAGCTAAAAATTGTCTTTTCATCAGGAAAACTTATTCTTCGGCTGCTTTAACTCGAATTCCATAGCCTTTAACTTTAAGCGTATTTAAGCCTTTAATTGCCTTAATCGCTTCACGGGGATTAGGCATTTCAACAAAACCAAAGCCCTTCGATTTACCTGTATCTTTATCAGTCACCAGAACACATGTATCAACTTTACCATATGCCTTGAATAACTCTAAAACTTCAGCTTCACTTACAGCACGATCTAAATTACGAACTAATATCTTCATTTTCTAACCTTAATTGGCAATAAAAGGGAGGGCCAATATACATTTAAGTAATCACAGCGTCTTATACATTAGTTTAGTCCAGATCGATACCAAAACCTAAATTTACTGCAGGAGATCTGTTCCATTGTTTTTTAGTAAATTGCTGAGGTACTTGCCTATGAATTTTTGCTTGAACCAAGTGTGAAGGCAGATCATTTAAGAAATAACTCTCAATTTTACGACCTTGCTCATCATAGGTGTCTTGCGACCACGTATTAAGATTTTGCTTCGTCAAGATTAATTCATTTTCAGCACGCGTTAAGGCGACATACAACACACGGCGCTCTTCCTCAACATCATCAAAATCACCCTGTGCCCTTGCATAAGGATATTGATTTGGTGATACGTGAGGTACATAACAAACTTTCTGTTCGGCACCCTTAGCTGAATGAATCGTAATTAAAGTCACTAAATCTTGATCAGCAGCTTTTTCAATTTCAGAAACAGAAATCGGTTCAAGCACATATTCTTCAAGGAATTCACCTAACGACGCATGTTTGCGTGCAAGTTGCTTAACCAAATCAAAGTCTTTTAAACGGCGCGACCAATCTTTAGTTTTATAATTTTGCTCTAGCTGCTCACCTAAAGCATCGAGAGCCAAGCCAATACTTGCCTCGACATGCTGCTGTAATACATCTAGTTGTTTTAAAATTAAAATCGCTTGTAGAGGTACCTTGCCATGGCGTTCAAGTCGCTGACAACGCTCCTCGACATCAACAATTCCCATCAGCTCTTGGGCTAACTTACTGGCACCAACATCACCGATCCCATCCCACAAGGTTAAAAAACGCATCCATGCTAAATCATCGTGAGGGTTACTCACAATACGTAGCAGGCTCAGTACATCTTTTACATGGGCCGACTCAAGAAGCTTTACCCCACCAATAAAACGATAAGGTATTTCAGCAGCAATAAAAGCCCCTTCTAGGTATCGCGCACTATAACCAGAACGAACTAACACCATATGGTCATGCCAGTTTGCACCTTGCTGATGGCGCGTTATTAAATCTTGTGCAATCCAGTTTGCTTCTTCAAACTCATTACCAAACAAATGTAGCTGTGGCTTTTGCCCTTGGCCACGATGTGCTTGTAGCTGTTTTTGATAATCGATTGGGCTATGTGCCAACAACCAATTTGATAAATCTAGAATTTCTTGGGTCGAGCGATAATTTAAAGCCAGAGTAAGTACTTCTGCATCGGGTATTCGTTCTTTAAAAGAATGGATATTTTCAAAGTCTGCGCCACGAAAGCCATAAATGGACTGAGCGTCATCACCCACGCAAAACAACTTCACTTTACCAATTAAGGGCTGCAACAAAGCCCATTGCAAAGGGTTTGTATCTTGCATTTCATCAACTAGTAATGCCTGACAAAAACCTGCAACCCAATTGGTGAGTGCTTCTGAGTTTTGTAAATGCACCGCCACAATCGACAAGATATCATCGTAATCTAAAAAATTACGCTCTCTTTTGCGTTGCTCATAAGTTTTCATCAACTCAGCAATTTGAGTTTTATGCTCATATGCATCTGGAAGCTGTTTGATTAATGCTTCAGAAAGCTTAGATTGAGTATTTCTTGCATAGGAATATAGATCACACAGCTCTGCCGCTTTAGGTAAAACATTATCTTTGTCTTTACCTCTTAATAAACGGAACATCAGCAACTGATCATCACGATCAATAATACTAAATTGATTTAAGCCAAAAGCTTGTGGATTACGGCGCAGTAAATACATACAAAAAGTATGAAAAGTTGAAGCTCTTAGACCCTTTGCCTGTGCTCCTACATGCTGCTCTACTCTTGCAACAATTTCACTCGCAGCACGTCGAGTAAACGTTAAAATCTGAATTTGGTTTGCTGGTAAGCCTTGATCAATTAAATAGGCAGCACGGGCAACAATCGTCTTAGTCTTGCCACAGCCAGCACCTGCCAAAACTAAACAGTTCTGCGCAGACGTCGTAGCTGCTTTTTTTTGCTGAGCATTTAGTTCATTAATTAATTTTGCAAGACTCATAACACATATCGCTAAAACACCAAGACATAGTTTAACAGACCCAACCACTGATGCGTCTGCTCGTCCTAAAAACAAAAAGAGCACCTAAAGTACTCTTTGCTTCAATAATATTATTTAAGATACTGTTTTTGAACTAGATGGCAGATGCTTAATCGCAGAAGCCAGACCTAGAAAATTAATTCCTTGAAATAAGATATCTATGGCAAGGAACATGCCTAACACCCAAAAAGGTGAATCTTTAGAAACCAAAATCAAAATACCTGTAGCGAGTGTTAATAATCCTGAAAATAAGGTCCAACCCCACCCAGTAATTGGTTTAAGTAAAATCGCGTTTACTGTACGTATAGCTCCGGCAATAATCAGTGCTATTGATAATAAGCTCGTCAAAACTACGGCTGTTGTTACGGGAGTAGAAAAAGCATAGTAGCCCGCCATTAGATAAAGCACACCAAAAAGTGCCCATAACCAACGGCTTGCACCTTTAAAAACACTAATGGCCGCGACAAGATGTAAAACACCTCCGACCATCATGAGTATTCCAAATAAAAAAACCACAGAAAAGGTCGCAAATGGTAATGAACTAAACAAAATCAGACCGAAGCCAATAAGCACAAAGCCTAATATCAAATACCACTTACGATCAGCATGTAACTGATTACGCACCAAATCATTACCGACAGTTTTCATCTTGGCCACTCTTATTATCAGGTATTAGAATTTCATCTACCTAATAATAGTGATCCACTTCACATTTTTTGTCTGTATAAGATCTGCATCGTTTCTTATCAATTAATGTGGATAAAGCAGTATTTATCCACAATTTTATTTCACCCAACCAATTTCTTGAGCTGTAGGTAAACCTATTATCGTTTCATGTAAACCATTCGGCATTTTACTGCTCTGCTCAGATAATGGTGTTCGACCACCCATGATTTCAGCGTCAGTTTGCGGATATAAAGGCACTTTTTCAGGTTGCGCATAACCTAGAGGGTAAAGCGGTTGACCAGTTTCTAAATCATATTTGTCTTGTGCCCCAAAGCCATGTAATAGCTCATGAACAATCACAACCTGATTTTGGGAAGCTTGTGTTTTAGTCGCAAATAAATTCACACTACCAATACGACCTTTTTCCAAAGCAGTCGAATGGATCAAAACTTTTTGATAATTGGGATCGTAATAATTTAAATAAAGTTTAAGTGATGCCCCATTGTCTTCAGATTGTTGATGTCGCCATGCATAAAAACGGAACTTTAAACTCCACCACATCACATGAAAGATATTGGCATTTTGAGGAACCTCAGGAGGTCGTTGCTGTAATGGCTGACCTAAACGAATTACAAAGTTTCCTGATTGACCACGATAGTGTTGCGACCATTCTGCCAAATAATTTCTTATTCCCTCAAAATCAGTGTATTGCAATTGATGAATATAGCTCTGCGTTGTCTGCAAACCATCTGCATTAATAGGATGTAAAACGACAACAATAGGTTGATTCCAGTCTTGGTTTTGATCTCGCCATGCCTGAACAGCAACAATCAATAAAATAATTAACAAACATAAAACTCGAATGTTTTTCCACATTCTTTTTCCCTATACATTTAAAATTTTCTTTTATTGTTTTAGATATAAAAAATGCTAGCTGAGCTAGCATTTTTTATTGTGGACTTAATTAGCCCTCAACCCATTTACCATTTTGATAAATTAGGCTCCATTTGGTTTGTTTACCTTCTGGAGTTTCCGAGCCTACATATTGTGATTGATTCTTACGACTGAATTTCACAACTGTCGGATTACCTTCAGGGTCTACGTCTGGTGCTTGTAAAATAAATTGATATTTAGGATCAAGCTGAGCGGCAACACTACGCAATTCCGCAACTTTTGGCGCACGTGTTTCACGAATTTTCGGGAATTTACTTGCAGCCAAGAATAAACCAGCAGCACCATCACGCAACACGAAATAGTCATCATGCTTTGTTGAGCGCAAATGTTCCATTTTGATCGGTTCTACACGTGGAGGTGCAGGCTGACCACTTTTCAAGACTTTACGAGTATTGTCACAGCTTGTACAAGCGAAATACGGACCAAAACGGCCAGTTTTAAGCTGCATTTCACCATCACATTTATCACACGGAATGGTTGGGCCATCGTAGCCTTTAATCTTGAACTCGCCTTCTTCAAGCTCAAAACCGTCACAGTCAGGGTTGTTACCACATACATGTAGTTTACGACCACCATCAATCACGTAGCTATCCATGGCTGTGCCACATTTTGCACAACGATGTTTTGACATCAAGTCTGCGGTTTCAGCACCATCATCATCAGAAAGAGCAGCTAAGGACTCAACTGGTGTTAAGTTCAAAGTACCTTTACAACGCTCTTTAGGCGGTAAGTTATACCCAGAACAACCTAAGAACACGCCTGTTGTACCTGTACGAATCTGCATTGGACGTGAACATTCAGGACAATGTACCGCTGGCACTTCAACCGGCTGGTTGCGGCGCATACCGTGCTCGCCTTGAGCATTGGTAAGACGTTTCTTGAAGTCACCATAGAAAGTATCAAGTAACTCTTTCCAGTTACGCTCGCCTGTTGCAACTTTATCGAGCTGCCCTTCTAGGTCTGCTGTAAAGGCATAGTTCATCAAGTTATTGAAACTTTCATCAAGTCGATCTGTCACGATTTCACCCATTTTTTCGGCGAAAAGACGACGGTTTTCTAACTTAACGTAGCCACGTTCTTGAATCGTAGAAATAATCGCTGCATAAGTCGAAGGACGACCAATACTACGTTTTTCAAGTTCTTTAACCAAAGAAGCTTCAGTAAAACGTGCAGGTGGTTTAGTAAAGTGCTGACTTGGGTCTAACTTCTCTAATTTTAAAATTTCACCTACTTTAATTGCAGGCAAAATAATATCGTCATCAGACTTGTTAGCACCACGCACTCGTGTAAAACCATCAAATACAAGCGTACGACCTTTTGCCTTCAATTCAACATTTGCAGCTTCAACCGTTAAAGTTGAAGATAAATATTCTGCTGGAGTCATTTGACATGCAACAAACTGACGCCAGATCAAATCATATAAACGCTGAGCATCACGCTCTACACCCGCAAGTTGATCACCTGTAAGTGCAACATTTGAAGGACGAATCGCTTCATGGGCTTCTTGAGCACCTGCTTTGTTACCATAGCGGTTTGGCTTCGCCGGTAAATATTTCTCACCAAATTGGCTTTCAATATGGGCACGTACCATGCTTACTGCATCATCACTCAAGAACGTTGAGTCAGTACGCATATAGGTAATAAAACCTGCTTCATATAGACGCTGTGCCAGCATCATGGTTTTCTTTACAGAAAAACCTAAACGTGTACTTGCAGCTTGTTGCAGCGTTGAAGTGATATATGGTGCGCTTGGATTTACCTTAGTCGGTTTATCTTCACGCTGTGCAACTTTATATTCAGCACCTTTTAAAACATCCAATAAAGCATCAGTTTCAGCTTTATTTTTTAGTTTAAGGGTCTTACCAGCTTGCTTAACTGCTTCAAGACGAATGTCATCTTTCTTGGCTTGCGTGTCTGCAAAAACTTGCCAGTATTCTTCTGGAATAAAAGCACGAATTTCTCTTTCACGCTCTACAACCAGTTTCACCGCTACAGACTGTACACGACCTGCCGATAAACCACGGGCAATCTTTTCCCAAAGTAATGGCGAAACCATAAAGCCAACAACACGGTCTAAGAAACGGCGTGCTTGCTGAGCATTAACTCGGTTTAAATCTAGGCGCGTAGGTTGTTTAAATGCTTCTTGAATGGCATTTTTAGTAATTTCGTTAAATACCACACGGTGATAACGGCTGTCGTCACCACCAATAACTTCTCTTAGGTGCCAAGCAATGGCTTCCCCTTCTCTATCCAAGTCCGTTGCGAGATAGATTGCATCAGCATCTTTGGCAAGTTTCTTTAGTTCAGCAACAACATTTTCCTTACCTGGCAGAACTTCGTAATGAGCTTTCCAACCATGTTCAGGATCAACCCCCATACGATTAACTAAAGCCTGACTGGCTTTTTGTTCTTTTTCTGCTTCAGTGAGTTTAGTCCGTGCAGCCGGCTTTTTCTCAGTTGATTTACTGCCACCTGTTGGCAAATCACGCACGTGACCTACAGAAGACTTTACAATGTATTGCGAACCCAGATATTTATTGATGGTTTTCGCTTTGGCAGGCGACTCCACAATCACTAAGGCACGTTTATGTGCAGCAGGTGCAGTAGATGCTGTGCTTTGAGATGCAGAGCGCGAGGTATTCGCCATATAAAATGTTATTCCTATACCAATAAATTTAAAAATCAGGCTTTAGCCAAGTTCAACAGATAAGCCTTCATCTCATCTAATTGTGTTGCTCTCAGGTCTGATTCCTCATCCCAATAAAGCCCTACACAGTTTGCCTGCATATCAATAGCATAAATCCCTTTTAATGCAATGGGAGAATCATTAAATTTCTCATCACCCTGAACCACTTTTAATTTGCCGTCTACAACACGAGCACGCATTAAAGATAAACGGGCATCGGGAATCAATACACTATAATAAGCAACCATGCTGGCACGCTTTTCAGTCGCCATTGGGACATGTGTCCATTCGGGTGCAACGATTACACGTGGGTGTAAACCCATTTTACGAGCTTTATCACGCATAATACCAAGTGCCTTTTCACGTGGGCTCACTCTTAAACCAAAAATGGAGCCTAGTACGAAAAGAACAATGATAACGGTAACCCAAATTCCCATATTGTCCATAGCAAAACCTATTAATCTCTTTTATTAGAGTTGCATAAGCTGACCAGAAAACGCAAGTTTCATCATAAAAATAATGCCCGATACAGGGGCAAGCTTAAAAATAGTCAGATTTCACAGTGCAAATTACGATGAGCTAACTCAAATATAATTAAGGATTCGAATTACGATCCACAAGTGTCAGCTTCCCAAATTGGTCAATATGAGCATCCCCCCACTGTTTTAAAGCAACCAGAATTTTCTCAAGACTTTGTCCCAAATCAGTCAGGCAGTATTCTACTTTAGGCGGTACCTGAGGATAGACTTCCCGATGAATAATTCCATCTTGTTCCAATTCACGTAGCTGATTTGTCAGCATTCTTTGGGTAATACTCGGAACACGCTTTCGAATTTCGTTAAACCTCAAGGTGCCTTCATTAAATAAATGCCAAAGAATGACGCATTTCCATTTCCCATCAATCAAGCTAATCGCAGCCTCCACTGAACAACCCGGAGAGCAATCAAAACTTGAGTGTCTTGCTTTTGCCATTTTACAGTATCCTTTTTGACACTATGAGCGTTATTTGTCTGTAGTCACTTATTTTAAGCTTACGTTATGATCAAACTCTCAACAAGAGGAATGATAATTATGAAAGCTGTGGCATATCAAAAAGCTGGTCCCATTACATCGCCAGAAGCACTCGTTGATATTGAACTCGATGCACCTATTGCTGAAGGACACGATTTACTTGTTCGTGTACAAGCGGTTTCAGTAAATCCTGTAGATACTAAAATTCGAAAGAATGTAAGCCCAGAGAATAATCAGTGGAAAACGCTTGGCTGGGACGCAGTAGGTATCGTTGAAGCGATTGGAGATAAAGTTTCACAATTTAAGATTGGCGATATTGTTTGGTATGCAGGTGCTTTAAATCGCCAAGGTAGTAATAGCGAATTACAACTCGTTGATGAACGCATTGTTGGCCATAAACCAAAAACTTTAGAAGCGACTGAAGCCGCTGCTCTCCCTTTAACTGCAATCACGGCTTGGGAGATGTTATTTGATCGCCTACAAGTTCCAAAGAACGCGCAAGAAAACACAACAATATTAGTGATTGGTGGAGCTGGTGGTGTTGGCTCAATCACCATTCAACTTCTTAAACAGCTGACTAACCTAACAATTATTGCAACAGCTTCACGAGCAGAAACTCAAGACTGGGTTAAGCAACTTGGAGCAGATTATGTGTTAGATCATCGTCAACCTTTAGCAGCCCAAATTAAACAATTAGGTTTAACTGCACCTTTATATGTGTTCTCGACTACTCAAACAGATCAGCATTTAGCAGACATTGTAGAGTTGATTGCACCGCAAGGCCGTTTCGGACTTATTGATGATCCTGAACAGTTAGATATCAAACCGTTTAAATCAAAGTCTGTATCTGTACATTGGGAATTTATGTTTACACGTTCAATGTTCCAGACCGAAGATATGGCAAAACAAAGTGAACTATTAAATGAAGTCAGTAAGTTGGTTGATGAAGGGAAAATCAAAACGACCGTAACGGAAGTTATAAGTCCAATTAATGCTGAAAATTTAAAACGAGTTCATCAGCAAATTGAAAGTGGGACAACAAAAGGAAAGATCGTCTTACAAGGTTTTTAAACAAAATTGAAAATATTCCCAAATAAAAAGGCAAGTATCGAACTTGCCTTTTTATTAATAGTGGGGAGGTTTATTCGTTAATGGATCAAAAGGTGCAATGCCTTCTGACAAATCCGACGATTCCACACGTTGATAAAGAAATTGCATTTGTTTTTTCAAATCAGCTATTTCTTGAGTTTGAATAGCGAGTTGTTGATTTAATTGTTCAACTAAATCATCCAAAAATGTAATTCGCACTTGCAAATCTTCAATGGGTGCGGAAAATGACGCTTGATCATCATGATATGGTGGTTTAGTCATTTAAATCCTCATTTGAGATTCTGGAAAACATTATGGCCTATATTACCCTAAGGGATGTCCAACTTGCTTTTGGCGGACCTGCCCTGCTCGATGGCGCGAACTTTAATCTAGAACGTGGCGAACGAGTCTGTTTAATTGGTCGTAATGGTGAAGGTAAGTCTACTTTACTTAAACTGATCGAGGGAAGCCTATTACCGGATTCTGGTGAAGTTTCTATTCAAAATGGTTTAACTGTTTCAATGTTAGCCCAAGACGTTCCAATGGATTCAGGTAAGGTTGCTGACATTGTGGCTGATGGTGCAGGTGAAGCTGCCGAAGTACTTAGAGCTTATCATGAAGCAACTGATGCTTGTATGCTAGGAGATATGGAAGCTTGTGACCGTATGGGCAACCTACAGCATAAGCTCGACCAACTCGACGGCTGGGCACTCGAAAACAAGGTCAATGCCCTGTTAAGTAAAATGGGACTCGATCCAAATGCAGATTTGGCAGACCTTTCAGGTGGACGTAAACGCCGTGTTTTACTCGCTCGTGCTCTTTTAACACAGCCAGACGTATTACTTCTAGACGAACCAACGAACCATTTAGATGTTGAAAGTATTGAGTGGCTAGAAAAATTCCTACTCGATCAAAATAATTTAACGCTACTATTTATTTCGCATGACCGTTCTTTTGTAGACAGTATTGCAACTCGAATTGTTGAACTTGACCGTGGCATATTACGTGGCTACGAAGGTAACTATTCACGCTATTTAGAGCTTAAAGCTCAGCAAATGGAAGCAGAAGAGAAACAAAATGCTTTATTTGATAAAAAGTTAGCTGAAGAAGAAGCTTGGATTCGCCAAGGGATTAAAGCTCGTCGTACGCGTAACGAAGGTCGTGTGCGCGCCTTAAAAGCTTTACGTGAAGAATCGAAAGCTCGCCGATCACAACAAGGCAAAGTGAGTATGGCGACTCAAGAAGCAAATCGCTCTGGTAAATTAGTATTTGATATCGAGCACTTAAGCGTATCTTATGACGACAAACCACTGATTAAAGATTTCTCTACACTAGTCATGCGTGGCGACCGTATTGGTCTAGTCGGCGATAACGGTGTTGGTAAAACAACGTTAATTAAAGCCATTTTAGGTGAAATTGAGCACGGTGGTTCTGTTAAGACTGGTACACAGTTAGAAGTAGCCTATTTTGATCAATTACGTAATGCCTTAGACCTTGAAAAGACAGTGATGGCAAACGTTTCAGAAGGTTCTGACTTTGTTGATGTAAATGGTAACCGTCGTCATATCTATAGCTATTTACAAGATTTCTTGTTTTCACCTGAACGTGCACGTACACCAGTAAAAGCCCTTTCTGGCGGTGAGCGTAACCGTATTTTGCTTGCTAAATTATTGCTTAAACCATCGAACCTGATTGTGATGGACGAACCAACCAATGACTTGGATATGGTGACTCTTGAGCTACTTGAAGAGATGCTTTCTGAATACAAAGGTACCCTATTACTCATTTCGCATGACCGTGCATTTATGGACAACGTCGTAACATCGACTTGGGTCTTTGATGGTAAAGGCAATATTGCAGAGTACATTGGTGGCTACCAAGACTATTTGCAGCAACGTCCAGATGATAAAGTCGTAGACCAAAAGTCTGATGTAAAAAAAGCTCAGGCAAAAGCCGAAGCTGAAAAAGCCGCAGCACAAAGTAACGTTAAAAAAGTCAAACTGAGTTATAAAGACCAACGTGAACTTGAGCAACTGCCTGCCGAAATCGAGAAACTGGAAGTTGAACAAGCAGAGCTTTCCGACAAGCTGGCAGATGGTTCATGGTTTGTAAGTAATGCCGATGAAGCAACTAAAGCAAGTCAGCGTCTCGCAGAAATTGAAGAGGTATTACTTGAAAAATTAGAGCGTTGGGATGAGCTTGAACAAATGAGCAAAGGAAATTAATTTGTGTTCTTTCCTACAATTTAAATAATAAAAAAGCCTCCTTAAATTAAGGGGGCTTTTTTAGAATATATAAATTTTAAAAGCACAAAAATCTATGAAAAATACATGATGAGTGATTAAATGTAGTCAGCATTAATACTTCAAAATGTCACTCTAATTGAATATAAGACTTATAAAAATAATTATGTTATATCTACCAATATAATAATATTCGAGTATTTTTCATGCTAGATCTTTCTCAAATTTTAGCATTCGGATTAATCTGCTTGGCGATGGTGCTTACCCCTGGCCCAAACATGATTTACCTTATTTCTCGTTCAATTTGCCAAGGAAAAACGGCGGGATTTATTTCACTCGCTGGTGTTGGCGTTGGCTTCGTATTTTATATGCTTTGCGCTTCTTTCGGGATTACAGCGCTTATTGTTGCAGTTCCTTATGCTTACGACACCATTCGTATTGCAGGAGCAATTTATTTACTCTGGCTAGCATGGAAAGCACTACGTCCCAATGCATCTCCTATTTTTGATATAAAACAATTATCGGTAGACTCCCCAGCTAAACTATTTTTAATGGGTTTTGCTACAAATCTACTTAATCCTAAAATTGCGATTATGTATTTATCGTTATTGCCACAGTTTATTCACCCACAACAAGGCAGTATTTTATGGCAATCCATTCAGCTCGGTACTATTCAAATTTTTGTTAGCGTCTCGGTAAATGCCCTGATTGTGCTTTCTGCGGGTAGCATTGCCCTTTTTCTTCAACAAAAACCCCTTTGGGCAAATATACAACGTTGGCTTATGGGAACGGTACTAGCTGGGCTTGCTGTTCGTATTCTTTTAGAAAATCGCCGATAACCGCGTTTTACCTCCTTATCTTAACCGCTCAATTCAACAGTGTATTACGACGATAAATTCAGTTCGTGATACACTTTTGCCAGTTTTAATTTTGAATTCTTTATATCGTTATGAGCCAAAAGCAGACTTATACGCCCGGTGAATTTCAATGGTCCTTTTTATTGCCTAAATATTGGGGTATTTGGATTGCCATTGTTTTTTTAATGCTTTTGGCTATTTTGCCGTGGGCAATTCAGTGGCGTCTGGCTCATGGCTTAGCAAATCTGGCTTGGAAATATTTAAAATCTCGCCGAAAAACGACTATTCGTAATTTAGAAGTCTGCTTTCCCGAATGGTCAGCCGAAAAAGTACAGCAACAAGCTAAGCAAGTTTTTGTAGATATGATGCTGGGTATTTTTGAGACATTAAACGCATGGTATAAGCCTTACTGGTTTAAAAACCGTGTCACCATTGAAGGCTTAGAACACATTACCAATGCTCAGGCTCAGGGCAAAGGTGTTTTATTACTGGGGACTCACAGCACGCTTCTTGATGCTGGCGGCTATGTTTGTGCTCAGTATTTTGAACCAGATGTTGTCTATCGACCTCAAAATAACCCATTGCTCGATATGCTGATTTATCGTTGCCGTGGCACCATTTATAAAGCACAAATCGACCATGATGATATGCGTGGTTTAATTCGTCACCTTAAAGATGGCGATGCCATTTGGTATAGCCCCGATCAAGACTTTGGACTCAAGCAAGGGGTGATGGCACCCTTCTTTGGTGTGCCAGCAGCCACAGTAACTGCTCACCGTCGTTTACTAAAAATCTCTAAGGCAGTTGCCGTTCCTTTATATTTTTATCGTCACGGTGATGTACAGGACCCTAAATATCATATTTTGATTGAACCTGCGGTCGACAATATGCCAAGTGAAGATGAAATTGATGATGCAACACGTGTTAATAAGATTATTGAAAATCAGCTTCGTATCGCACCAACTCAATATATGTGGTTCCACCGTCGCTTTAAAACACGTCCTGAGGGATATGAAGAGATTTATTAAGATAAAGCTGTGATAATTTTAAATTGATGACAGACACAGCCTTAATTTAAAGTGAAATTCAAATACTATCGAATAGGCAGACCTTACTTTTCAAGGATAAAAAGTAAGCAAAAATCCTTTGTTCCGCTGATGTTACTTCCTTGTAACACAGCGAAACAGCGACATCCATGTCGCTAGCACGATAGTAAATTCCGGATAATGATTTAGTTTGAAATGATGTATCTATAGATGGTCCATCTTTTATGTACGTATAAGGCAAAAAACAATGAAAGTGATGCAACTTCTCCCAGAACTCAATAGCGGTGGCGTAGAACGCGGCACACTAGAAATTGCACGTGCACTGGTTGCACAAGGCCATCAATCTTTGGTTGTTTCAAATGGCGGCCGACTAGTGTCCCAGCTTGAAGCTGAAGGTTCTACTCATTTAACGCTGCCTATTCATAAAAAATCACTTTCAAGCTTGTGGCAAATTCGTCCTTTACGCCGGCTGATTGAACAGCATCAACCCGATATTGTTCATGTGCGCTCTCGTGTACCAGCTTGGCTTACTCACTTTGCCTTAAGAAAAATACCTGCAAACAAACGCCCTCACCTCATTAGCACTGTACATGGTTTCTATTCGGTTAATCGTTATAGTGCGATTATGACTCAAGCTGAAAAAGTGATTGCTGTTTCTGACAGCGTGGTTAAATATATCACTGATCATTATAAAAACTGTCCACCGCAAGATATTGTGCGAATTTATCGGGGCATTGATCCTGCCGCTTTTCCACATAATTACCAGCCCTCAGCACAGTGGTTTAACCAAGTTTTTAATGACTTTCCTGAGCTTGAAAATAAGTTTTTACTTTGCTTACCTGGTCGTATTACACGCTTAAAGGGGCATGAAAGTTTAATTGAACTGATGCAGCAACTTCAGACGCAATATCCTCAGCTACATGCGGTTGTTGTCGGCGGTGCTGACGCCAAAAAGCAAGCTTACTTAAGTGAATTGCAAAGTACTATTCAAAGCAAAGGGCTCGCAAATAAAATTACCTTCGTAGGTCATCGCTCAGATATTCGGGAATGGCTCGCTTTTAGCGATATTGTGCTCTCTCTATCCAATCAAGCCGAAACATTCGGTAGAACAGCCTTAGAAGCGCTTTCAGTGGGTACGCCAGTAGTTGGCTGGAACCGTGGCGGTGTTGCCGAGATTTTATCAAATGTATACCCACAAGGTCTTGTTGAAGCAGAAAATGAAAAAGCCTTAATCGAGACTGTAAAAAATCATATTGAACAAACTCAAATCGTTGCTCCTGTCACTATGTTTAGCTTAAAAGATATGTGTGATCAAACACTAGAACTATACCAACGCGTTTTGAAATAACCCAATAAAAAACCCGCGATATTCGCGGGTTTTTTACAACTAAAAGAAAGCCATCTTATTTAAATGTTGCTTCATAAGCAGCAGCTTTTTCAGAGTCGTATTGTTTTTCCCATTTACTGATTACTAGTACAGCAAGTGCGTTACCAACAACGTTCAACGCAGTACGAGCCATATCCATAATACGGTCAACACCAGCAATAAATGCTAAACCTTCTACAGGAATACCAACACTACCTAATGTCGCTAATAACACAACAAATGATACTCCAGGAACACCAGCAATACCCTTAGAAGTAATCATTAATGTTACAACCAAAATAACTTGTTGGCTGATTGACATTTCAATACCGTAAAGCTGTGCAATAAAGATTGCCGCGATACTTTGGTAAAGCGTAGAACCATCAAGGTTAAATGAATAACCAGTTGGAATCACAAAGCTGGAAATTGCTTTTGGCGCACCGTAAGCTTCCATTTTTTGCATAATACGCGGTAATACTGTTTCCGAGCTTGCAGTTGAATATGCCAAAATCAATTCATCTTTTAAAATCTTAAACAAGATAAAAATGTTGATTCCGAACATTTTTGCAGTCAAACCAAGCACAACAAATGCAAAGAAGAAGATTGCACCGTAAACTAATACAACTAATTTACCTAATGGAATAAGTGAAGCAAAACCGAAGTTTGCAACAGTTACAGCGATTAAACCAAATACGCCCACTGGTGCATATTTCATGATGATGTGCGTTACGCGGAACATCGTTTCTGAAACTGCATGAAATACGTTTAGTAATGGGTCTTTAGTGGTTGCTGGTAAAGAAGATAAACCAATACCAAATAGCACAGCAAAGAAAATCACAGGTAACATTTCGCCATGCGCCATTGAACTAATAATGTTCGTTGGGATAAGCGATAATATTGTTTGAATTAAACCATGTGACTGAGACTGAACTTCTTCAGTTGTATGCTTATATTGAGAAATATCCGACTGCACCAACTGAGACATATCAATGCCTGAGCCTGGGTGGAAAATATTTGCTGCAACCAAGCCAACCAAAATAGCAATAGTCGTAATAATTTCAAAATAGAGAATGGTTTTAAAACCAAGTCGCCCTAAACTTTTCGTACTGCCAACACCTGCAATACCTAAAATCAAGGTAGAGAAAACGATTGGAATAACAATCATTTTAATCAGGCTAATAAAGATCTTACCAAGTGGGGTAAGAACATTATTCACAATACTGTCTCTGATTTCAGGCTGGTTATGTAAAACAGCCCCGACAACTATCCCTAGGATTAAAGCAATTAAAATTTGCCAAGCAAGGCTAAATTTAAAATTCTTCATAAGACAATCCTTATGCACCGCAAAGTATCAAATATGAGAGGGAGAAGAACACTAACTAAGAGTGAAACCTCAACATGTACAGTAATTTCCAAACAGAAATTTAAATGTACAAACAAATCACACCCCGCCGATCCGGCGAAGTAAAAAACAATGCCTGTTGACGATCCAACATGTCAACGATCGGCACATTCTATTGAGATTTATTAATTAAACAACCCCAATTTATCTTTAAATAAATTAAAGCCTATATTTATTCATCAATAATCTATAAAAACAAAAACTTAGATAAAAAAAATTTTGTATCTTTTTTCATTAAAAATTGCGCAGATGTACATGAAAATTTATGAAGGCTTAACGCGAATTAAATAGATTTTAAAAATAAGATAATCTTGGAAATATTTATGTGATTTGCAATAAATTTAATAAGGTATATAAAAATATCAACCCGAGTTCTGCGTCCTGCAAAACTCGGGTAAATGAGGTTGTGCTTTCAGGTTAATAATTATTTTTATCGTTTCCGTTCCAACATCTGATCCGTGATGCTATTCCATATCAGCGTTATGTATCCTTACTTGGGATTATCCATTCCCGGTTCCGTGTGCCGATGAATGTAGAATAAGGTTTTTATAATCCTCTGCCTATTCGCCCTAGACTCAAATCTTTGTACGATATTGCTTACATCACTTTTTATATTCTTTTTATTTATAAGGCTGTGCAATTTTATCAGTCACTACTTTTTCTTCGGCTTCAGCCTTTGCAATTCCTTCTTGGATGGCTCTTTGCGCCTCTTCTTCATCATCTTGAGTTTGTTCCAGTTCCTGTTGAATATGCTCAAATATTCGACCAGTCTGCAAAACCACATAGACAGGAAAATGATCAGATCCAACATGAGGTAAACGCTGCATCTTCACCAAACCGAAATCGGTACTATGGAAAATATGGTCAAGTGACCAGCGCAATAAAGGATAGTCCGCATGAAAAGTATTAATAAAATGTCGTCCAACACGCGGGTCAAGTAATCCACTAATTCGTTGAAATAACCGTGTAGTACGTGACCATGCTACATCGTTTAAATCGCCCATCACAATACAGCTTTCATCTAGATCTTTAATTTGGTCGCCCACAATTAAAAGTTCAGCATCGCGTAAAGTCGAATCCTTCGCCTCAGTTGGACTAGGTGGCTTAGGATGCAAACAATAGAGTTGAACTGGCATACCAGATCGTAAAGTCACGGTGGTATGAATGGAGGGAATTTCATCACTGAGAATAAATTTAACTTCAGTATTTGATAAAGGTAAACGACTATATAAATGCATACCGTAGAGGTTATCTAAAGGTACAGGAACGCGATAAGGATAGTCACTTTCAATCTCTCTTAAAGCATTTTCCCATGTCGTATCGCTTTCCAATGTAAGCAGCAAATCTGGTTTTAATGTCCTGATCTGTTCAAGCAATAAATGATACTTATCATTAGGAGTGAGCACATTCGATACAATTAAGGAAATCTGCTTTTGTGGATCTAATTGAGATGTCTTCACCTGTTTAACCTGTTTTTTCCAAAACAAAGTATAGGGCAAAATCATTTTAAGCTGATAGGCAATGGCAGCAATGAGCGCAGCCAGCACGACTTCACGCCAGAGATTCCATTCAGTGGGCCAAAACAGCATTCCTATAAAGGCTAAAAGACCAACAAATAGAATCTGCAACCGAGGGAAGTCGGCACCACGAAACCACCACTCATCACGAGGAATAAGTGACCAGAAACTTAACCAAATCACCAGACCAGCTAGAACTTCGATATAAATCATTGAATTTTCTCTTTTAAGATGATTTGTTTTTTAAAGTTTTTGTCATCTTTATCAATTTTGTATGTAACATAAACAAGATATTCTACTCAATAAAGATGGTGTTTTGTTTCTGTAACGCTTGCAGTTGTGGACACTTTTGATACACTCAACTCCCCCTAACAATTTTAACGCACCGAGGCAAAATGACATGAAAGTAGGTCTGGTCGGTTGGCGCGGGATGGTCGGTTCCGTCCTTATGCAACGTATGGTTGAAGAGAATGATTTTGCTCATATTGAGCCATTTTATTTCTCTACCAGTAATGCAGGTGGTGAAGCTCCTTCATTTGGTGGTAAGACTGCCCCAGCACTTATGGAAGCTACAGACATTAATAGTCTGAAGCAAATGGATGTCATTATTACCTGTCAAGGTGGTGACTATACGTCTGAAGTTTTCCCACAGTTAAAAGCGACTGGTTGGGATGGCTACTGGATTGACGCAGCTTCAACTTTACGTATGTCAGATGATGCGATCATCGTTCTTGACCCAGTAAACCTTAACGTCATCAAAGACGGATTGGTTAACGGCACCAAAACTTTCGTAGGTGGTAACTGTACAGTATCACTTATGTTGATGGGTGTAGGTTCACTTTTCCAAAACAATTTGGTGGAGTGGATGACTGCTATGACTTATCAAGCAGCATCAGGCGCTGGCGCACAAAACATGCGTGAGCTAATTACTGGTATGGGCTACTTATATAACAATACCAAAACATTGTTAGATGATCCTAAATCTGCAATTTTGGATATTGATCGTCAAGTTGCTGAGTTACAACGTGGTGAAGGTTTCCCATCTGCTAACTTTGGTGTGCCATTAGCGGGTTCATTAATTCCTTACATTGATAAGCAACTTGAAAACGGTCAATCAAAAGAAGAGTGGAAAGGTCAGGTTGAAACCAACAAGATCTTGGGTAACTCACAAATTGTTCCTATCGACGGCCACTGTGTCCGTATTGGTGCGATGCGTTGCCACTCTCAGGCGCTTACTATCAAGTTGAAGAAAGATGTGCCGCTTGATGAAATCGAAGATATGATTCGTACTTCAAACCAATGGGCGAAAGTTGTACCAAACACTCGTGAAGCGTCTATGACTGATCTTACACCTGTTGCTGTAACTGGTACTTTAACTGTGCCTGTAGGTCGTCTACGTAAACTCAACATGGGTAAAGAATATCTAGGTGCATTTACAGTGGGTGACCAGTTACTCTGGGGTGCTGCTGAGCCTTTACGTCGTATGTTACGCATCTTAGTTGAATACAAAAGCTCATAATTTGATTTGAATTATTCAGTCAAAATAAAAAGCCGATCACATTAGATCGGCTTTTTCGTAACTGGTTTGTGAAAATTTTACAATTTATTTACATTTCATTATTGTATAATTTTGAATGACTTTACGACTTATTAGGTCATGGATTGAGATGACTGTTTATAACAAATTAAAAATTGCCATTTTCACCATTATGTCTTCGCCTTCTATTTATGCGATTACATTAGACCCTATACAAATTCAGTCCGCACCTGGCGATTTGTTATATGCCGAAATGAATTTTCAACAAGCTGACCCCAACACCAATATACAAGTCAGTCTAGCGACTCCTGAAGATTTAAGCGCGTTAGGCGTAACTCATCAGCCGCCCGGAAATCTTAATTTTTATACACGCCAAAACGGTCAAGGCTCAGGGGTTATTGTGATTACCTCATCTCGCCCTGTGATTGATCCTGAACTAAATATTGTAGTAAAAATTAGTGAAGGTTCTGCTACACGTTTGCAGCATATCAAAACCGTAATTAAGCCTTCTTCTATAAAAAAGACTGAAAATAACGAAAGTACTTTGTCACCTCAGTTTATTGTCAATGAAAAAGACATTGCTCTAAATCTGCCAGAAAGTACTCGATATGCATCACCAACTTCGGCCTCAACTACAAATAATTCGAATGGTGAACACAGTCTTAATATTAACGTTGGAACAGCTCCAGCAATAAACACAAATTCATCCAATACACTTAGTGCAAATTCTTCTACTCAACTTGCTCAACAAGTTACAGCAGCTACTACCCCAGATCAGACAGAAATTAAACCAACCAGCGCTAAGACACCTACAAATAATTCACCAAAAACTCCGGTCAAAAATTTAACAGCGCAAAAGAAATCTGTACCTCAAAAAGCGCTTAACCAAAATCCTGCGAAGAAACAATCGTTACGTTCCTACAAAGGACCAACATCATCAGGTAAATATGTGGTACAGCGAAATGAGTCTTTATGGAGCATTGCTAATCGTATTGCCGCGAAAACAAAACAACCTGTTGCGAAAGTCATGCATGATATTCAAACACAAAACCGACATGCTTTTATTCAAGGTGATGTAAATCGTTTGCGTCAGGGAATCGCACTTAACCTAGCTCACTCTCCTGCTGCTAAACCTCAGCAAAACAAGTCAAAAACAGATATCGCACATACTGCAAAATCAACTTCTGGCAAAGCAAAATACCGTTTACAACAAGCCGAAATGAGTATTGTGGCTGAAAACAGTCAAAATACTACGCATGGAAGTGCTAAAAAGAGCACACAACAAAGTCAAAACAATACTGAGTTAGCAGTAAAAGTTATGACAACAAGAGAAAAAACCGTTACATTACAAAGGAATGTAACCAAACTAAATCAAACTTTACGTTTAAAAGACCAACGTATTCAACTTCTGAATGCACGTTTGGCAGAGTTACAACAGCAGTTACAAGCACAGCAACAGACTCATAAGCAAAAGCATTAAGTTAAAACCAGAGTCAGCTCGCTTTATATTGCAAATATTTATTTTTTAAGGGGAAAGTAATGTTATATGTGATTCCATTCATCATATTGCTCGTGGTCGCTGTCATTTTAAAAAAACGCGAAAATAGCCAGAAGCAAGAGTCGAATTCCCCTAAAACAATAAATAGAAAAACCAATAAAAAAGCGAACTCTAAACCAAGTAAAAACTCGCGTGAAAAAACTAAAGTAAATGTAGTTGAAGAATCTATTCCCTCTACTCCACAAAGCAGTCCTGTTCCAGACACTGTTCGTCAGAAGATTCAGCTACTTATTCAAGAAAAACAATTCTCAGCCGCTGAAGCTCAAGTCAATCAAGCGCTAAAAAAAGATAATACGCAACACGAACTTTATTTATTGCTACTTGAGATTCATATTGCACAAAAAGATGAGTTTGCAATAACTCAACTGATTAGCCATATTCGTAGCTTAGCGCTCAATGAAATAGCCATTCAAGCAGAAGCCAGACAAAAAGAATATGAGTCATCAAGACAACCAGATGCGATCGATTTCCCTCACGCTCAAACATACCAAGAGCCAAAAAATATATCTGATGCAACAGCTCAGTTTGACCAATTAACAACAAGTTCTTCTGAAACTTCTTTTGATGAATTGCAGCAAGACTATACCCCTGTAAAGCAAGAACCTGCTGTTGAAGTTGAACTTTTAGAGTTTAACTTTTCATTTGAGCAAACCACGACTACCGAAAGTACCAGCCAACCAACACAGAAATCAGAGTTATCGCCATCTCAACAAACAAATGAGCTAACTGACCTAGAGTTTTCTTTTGACTTGGCACCTCTGCATGAATCTGAGGAAAAAAACCAGACAGTAGCGGCACCAGCAGCTCAAGAGAACACCAATGCTTTGGATTTTAATCTTGAATTAACCCATGAAAATCCAGAAGTAAAACCTAATGAACAGATCTCATCATTAGATGAGCTTCAACTCGTAGAACAAGCTCCATTAGAGTCGAATTCAATAGCCCCTCTTGAGTTTTCGCTAGACGAGCCTGTATTAGTTACAGCACCAGAGATTGAAACTCAAAACCTTGTAGACCTAGTAGGCGAAGAAACTACCCCAGATCAAACTAAAGATCCCCTTGTAGAAGCTTTTCCAGAATTAAAACAGTTAGATGAAAATGAACTTGATTTAAAACTAGCTGAGCAATACATCAAGTTAGGAGCCTACCCAGCAGCTCAAGCCTTATTGGCAAGCAATGAGCAAAAATTCAACACAGAACAACAACAACGCGCGAAAAACTTACTTAATCGCATAGCTTCTTAGAACTGTTCGATTTACCATAAGCAGTCAGAGATGACTGCTTTTTTATGCCTGCAAAAATATGAAAAAAATAGCCTTATTTTATATGGGTGGTACTTTTGGTTGCATTGGTGAACCTCTAGCTCCTATGCCTTATGAGCAATTCTTGCCTCAACTTGAAAAAGTGATTCCCCCACACTTAACAGTTGACTGCTTTGCTGCACCCAATATTGTTGATAGCAGTGCATGCACGGCACCTGATTGGTTACGCCTGATTCAACGTATACAACAACTACAACTTGAAGGTTATCAGCATTTCGTTGTTATTCATGGTACAGACACGCTCAGTTACGCGGCTGCAACCCTAGCCCGCTTTTTAGGCCAAAGCTGTCATATTGTGATTACCGGTAGTCAATATCCGCTACTCAATATTCAAGGCGATAATACCCGTGAATTTACTGATGCAATTGAGAACTTATATCTTGCACTAGAACAAGTGATTGCTTTACCTGTGGGTGCTTATCTCGCATTCCACCATCAAGTATTCCACGCGCAGACTGCATTAAAAACGCATACGACTGAACTCGATGCATTCTCAGGGTTAAGTAGTGAAGCTGAGTTTACGCCTCAGCAAAATGAATTGATCGTACAAGATGCCCAAATTGAACGAGCTGCTTCCTTCCAGATTTTAAACTGGATGATGCAACCCATTGCAACACAGCACTTAGTACAACAATTACGCCACTTACTTTCAGCCCCACCACACTTTTTAGTGTTACAAGGTTTTGGTACTGGCAATATTGCAGTAAACCAAGAATTACTTGCAACATTAGATGAGCTTTACACACGTGGCTGTGTTCCAATTCTTACCACTCAGGTAACATTCGGTGGTATTGATCAACGTTATGCGATTAGTGCATGGGCCAAAACTGCAAAAATTGTCATCAGTGATGCACATAGCCATGCAGATCTCTATGCAAAAGCACTTCAAATCTATTTAAAATACCCAACCCCAGAACAATGGCTCAGCCATTGGAATGAAAATTAGCATTAAATAGAGGTGAAGCTATGCAACGTTATGCAGTCGGTATTGAATTTAGCGGAGTTCAATACCGAGGTTGGCAAACACAACAGCCAGGCGTTGCCAGCGTTCAGGAAACGATCGAGCGTGTACTGAGTAAAATTGCAGATGAACCCATTACACTTCACGGTGCGGGCCGTACTGATGCGGGAGTACATGCAACGAATATGGTGGCACACTTCGACACGAACGCTATTCGTCCAGAAACGGGGTGGTTAAGAGGGGCAAATAGTCAACTACCTAAAGATATTTCTATTCAGTGGATTAAACTGATGGATGAAAGTTTTCATGCCCGCTTTAAAGCGACTGCCCGACGTTACCGCTATATCATCTATAACGCACCGCATCGCCCAGCACTATTACATAAGCAAGTTACGCACATTTACCAAAAGCTAGACGTGCAAAAGATGATTAAAGCTGCTAGTAAGTTCGAAGGAACGCATAACTTTGAAACTTTCCGTGCAGCAGCATGCCAATCAAGCCAGCCTGTTCGACATGTAAAACATTGCCGTTTATTTGAACATGGACGCTATTTAGTTTTAGATATTCAAGCAGATGGTTTTTTACACCATATGGTGCGTAATATTGTCGGTTGCTTACTCGAAATTGGTCAAGGTATGTATGAAATTGATCATATCGATGCAATGTTTGCGGCACAGGATCGTAAGGCAGCTGGGGTAACTGCCCCACCCGATGGCCTTTATTTTATTCAGTGTAATTATCCTGAGCAGTTTGATTTACCGCAGCCACCACTTGGGCCACATTGGCTAAACTTACCAGATTAAAATATTTAAAACTCAGTATCAAAATTAAGCATTAAATAAGATACGCGACAAAGTCATACGCAACCTGAACAAGGTTAAAGTGTACTTTAACTGCAGTGCAAGACAAACGAAGTGCGTAGTTCAATACATTTTTCATCTTGTGACACGGTAAGAATGATTATTCTTTACCATGTCACAAGCTTTGCGCTCTTCATCCCGAAAGAAAAGTAACTCTAGCTGAAAGCCAATCCAATTATTAAAGCCTCAATGGCACGACTCCGTCATGACATAGAATAAATTAACGGTGTTGTTTACGCTTACGGTATTCCACAGGTGTTTCATTCGTCCAACGCTTAAATGCACGATAGAACGTACTTGGTTCAGAGAAACCTGTTAAATACACAATACGTTCAACACTCTCATTGGTATTTGCCAAAAGTTTTTTAGCTAAACGACAACGATAGTCAGAAAGTATTTGCTGGAAGCTGGTATTTGCCTCACTGAGCTGAGTGCGTAAACGACGCGGCGTAATATTCAACTGAGCAGCAACCGTCTCTAAAGTTGTTTCTCCACTTTCAAGTGTCGAACCAATCGCACGACGAACCTCACCCACTAAATCATAACGGGCCAATTCCTGCAATTTCTCAATTGCGAGCTGCTCATGCAATTGCAATAACTCAGGCTCTGCTTGCCAAAGCTGGAAATCTAAAATAGCTGGGTCAAAATATAAACGTGTCTCTTTCTGACCTAAGCTAACTGGGCAGCCAAATACACGGAAATATTCATCCTCAGAAGCTCCTTCGCTAAAATTAAAATCGATGAAGATAGGATGAAATTGTCCTTCAGTAATGAACTTAAAAAATCTAAGCACGCCCGAAATTGCACATTCAGAAAAATGACGATTGACGAGATTGTCAGCACCAATCTGTTCACCATTGGTTAAATAACAACGTCCTTCTTCAACTACTAGTTTTGCATCAAATGCATCACTAATCAGTCGTTGATAAGCTAAGGCTCGTTTTAAGCCTTCACCAAAGGTTTCACTACTAATAAATAGATGTTCAATCACCTGCCCTCGATACAAAGGCAAATGCTCACCTAAATGCAGACCGATGTCTGGATCTTTACTGACTTCCTGAGCGGCAGTCCAAAAGGCGTACTGTGCACTTAACGGTGTACGTGCATTGGTATCGACCTGATTTAAAGCAACTCCCGCTTTGGTTAATATTTCTTCTGTTGGCAAACCCGCACGACGAATCGCTTGGTAGCCAAAGCGTAATACAACTGATGCATCTGTTAGCTGACCCACGCAGTGCCCTTCCATGTAGATACTTCATTGATATTTAGGGCTGTTGACCTTTATGCAATTAACAGTCCCTAATAACTATGATTTTAGATTAGCGTTGATTGACCAAACTGACAACAGAATTACACTTCTTTTGTGAAAAAAATTACATCTTTTTTTATTAGTCATACTTTAACCAGATGCTTTAGCAGAAGTGTGTCTATCTTGTTTTTTTTAAAAAAATTGACTATAATTTGCGCCTTTCCAATTTGATCATCAGGTAGGCTATGGCCAATAAAGAGGAACTCATTGAGTTCGAAGGCGTTGTCACCGAAACGCTTCCTAATACGATGTTCCGTGTACGTCTTGAAAACGGTCACGAAGTTATTGCACACATTTCTGGTAAAATGCGTAAACACTATATTCGTATTCTTACTGGCGACAGTGTAAAAGTCGAAATGACTCCATATGACTTAACTAAAGGTCGTATTACGTACCGTGCTCGCTAATTAGTGAATGCAAAAAAGCCACTTTATGATGTGGCTTTTTTATTGCGTTATTTATTCACTTAAGCGACTGGTTTTACATCCCACCGTTTGGCATTCACGCAATCTTTCTTGCAGCCAATGGTTTCTTTCTTGCGTTGTCTGTAAACGACATTGCACGTCTACACTATTCCTATTTGAATCTGTACACTCGGCATCACGTTGACGTATCCATGCAAGCTGAGACTTCTTAAGAATATTTTTCTGCGCGGTGTTTAACTTTACTCGCAGTGCTTGATAATTCTTATTCAGATCAGCATCAGCACTCGCATAAATTTTATTTGTACAGTAAACATCATCGTAAGTATTGCGGGCACTATCACAGTTATCTGCATAGACTGAAGTCACGCCAAAGCTGCATAAAAAAGCAAAAAATATTTTTCTCATACTATTCGTCCTTAAGTTTTCTATAAAATTATTATTAAAGTAGTTCGGATGTAATTGATAAATCGAAAGACAAATTTACCTTCCATTTATCATAATCCTCCTTTTTCACTTTACAAGCTTGTAAATACAACCTATTGTTCTTTAATAATAAATATAATTTTATATAGTGAGAAAAATGAACATATATACCCGCTGCCAAATTGGCTTATTATCTTTCATCATTATTTGTCTTAACGGTTGTGCTAGCCACCCACGTCAATCCGTAGATTTACAGGAATATTTAAAAGGCTTTTTAGGTAAATCCTCTGCGACCATTCAACAAGATATCAATCTACCTAGTCTTGGTTTTCAAGTCGCCAATACACCGCAAAAAACATCCAATCAGCTCATCTATACGATTTTGCGTCCTTTAAGCATTCCAATTCCGATGGTGAGTAATGTTGATATGAGAGGAAGCTCTATTCCTGTCCAATCAGGAAATCTGAGCGGTAATTCTTATGATATTAATTTCAATTGCAAAGTGATTTTCCAGCTTAAAAATGACATTGCCGAGTCAATTCAATATGAGGGTAAAGCCTGCTAAGACATCAGCACAAAAAAACGCAGCTCAATGCTGCGTTTTTTTATAATAAGCTTTTAAGCAAGAGCAGCTACAACAGCCTCACCCATTTCAGCCGTACCTACTTTTGTCATACCTTCAGACATAATATCTGCTGTCCGCAAACCTTGATCAAGCACTTGACCTACTGCATCTTCAATTGCTTTTGCAGCAGCTTCTTCACGGAATGTGTAGCGAAGCATCATTGCAACTGAAAGAATAGTTGCTAATGGGTTTGCCACATTTTGACCCGCGATATCAGGTGCAGAACCATGGCAAGGCTCATACATACCTTTGCCATTTTCATCTAACGAAGCCGATGGCAACATGCCGATTGAACCTGTAAGCATTGCTGCTTCATCAGATAAAATGTCACCAAACAAGTTACCAGTTACGATCACGTCGAACTGCTTCGGCGCACGTACAAGTTGCATAGCAGCGTTATCAACATACATATGTGAAAGCTGAATATTTGAATAATTTGCTTGCTGTAAATCAGTGACTGTTTGTTTCCAAAGCTCTGTAACTTCCAAAACGTTAGCTTTATCTACAGAACAAACCTTTCCACCACGTAAGCCTGCAAGTTCAAAAGCTACTTTTGCAATACGCTTAATTTCGCTTTCAGAGTAAACGTCGGTGTTATAACCTTGTTTTTCACCGTTTTCGAGTTCACGGATACCACGTGGCTGACCGAAATAGATACCGCCAGTCAATTCACGAACAATTAAAATATCTAAGCCAGCAACAATTTCAGGCTTTAAGCTCGAAGCATCTGCTAATTGCGGATATAAAATCGCTGGGCGCAAGTTAGCAAACAAGTTAAGTTCACTACGAATTTTTAAAAGACCACGTTCAGGGCGAATAGAACGCTCAATGGTGTCCCATTTTGGTCCGCCTACCGCACCTAATAAAATTGCATCAGCTTTTTTTGCTTGTTCACTTGTTACTGCTGGGTACGG
The DNA here is from genome assembly GCF_000588515.1 of Acinetobacter sp. 826659. Classification (NCBI taxonomy): domain Bacteria; kingdom Pseudomonadati; phylum Pseudomonadota; class Gammaproteobacteria; order Moraxellales; family Moraxellaceae; genus Acinetobacter; species Acinetobacter sp. 826659. The sequence continues at coordinate 255,675 of NZ_JFYD01000004.1, forward strand.
TTCACCATGCGCATCAATTGCCGCGCCGCCTAATAAGCCATGTTCCCAAGTTAACGATAAATTAAATTTTTCATTTACTGTATTTAATACTTTTTCTGCCGCCCCAACAATTTCAGGACCAATACCATCACCAGCTAAAATTAAAATCTGTTTAGACATGAACTTTTTCCATTTTCCAAAGACAAGCAGTGCTACAACTACCGCGGTGTTAGTTTTTTCTGCTCAAGGAATTCACCTAGTCCTGTTGTAACATCAAATGGTCGACAAAAACGGCGAATGACATGCCCATCTTGTTCTAAATCGACACATAATGGATCTGGTACAGAAACATTCAGCAAACTACCCGAACGGTTAGATTTGTCTCGGTACATTTTAAATGTATAGCGATGGTTAGCATTAAACTGGTGAATCACATGAAATGTTTCTGCACGATCCGGAGAGATCGGATAGAAACGAATCACCACTTCATATTGTTTAGCAGGCACTGATAAATATAAGCTGTTAGTTTGGCTAAGCACTGAACCTTGTAATCTCACAATCCCTTGATGAATTGCCTGATTACTAATTCTTCGTGTTTGCGCATCCACTACAGTAATATCATTTAGTCGTTCAAATTCACAACTCTTCGCGCCCGAACAATATATTGCTGCATTCTGCCCCAAATTTTCTTGTTCAGCCTGCTTAATGCGGACAGTATCCACTACATTGTAAGTGCTTTGACAAGCACTGAGTGTTATTGCGCACAGGCTCAACAAAAAGCTATGAGTAACGTTCCTCTTCATTGTTCAAGCCCAATCCTCATCTAGTGCATAATTCTAAGGTGTTTTTATGCTTTAGCATGTTAGCAAGAGTTTGAACGCTACGCCATGGCTATGTTTAAAATGTACCGAAAGGTTAATTCAACTCTTGGAATACCCAAGGACGAACTTGTTTAGTTTTTTCTTCATAAGCGCGAATTGCGTCCGCATTTTGAAGAGTTAAACCAATATCATCCAATCCATTTAACAAGCAGTGCTTACGAAATGGATCAACTTCAAATTTAAACGCTTCACCTGTTGGCGTACGTACTTCTTGAGCCGCTAAATCAATTGTTAATTGATATCCCTCATTAGCAGCACATTCTTTAAATAACTGCTCAACTGTTTCTTCTGGCAAAATGACAGGTAACATGCCATTTTTAAAACAGTTATTAAAGAAAATATCAGCAAAGCTTGGTGCAATAACGGTACGGAATCCATATTCATTTAATGCCCAAGGCGCATGCTCACGACTTGAACCACAACCAAAGTTAGTACGAGCAATCAAAACAGTTGCTCCTTGATAACGAGGCTGGTTTAAAACAAAGTCCGGATTTTTTGGACGTACTGAATTGTCTTGTCCCGGATAGCCTTCGTCTAAATAACGAAGCTCATCAAATAAATTGTCGCCAAAACCAGTGCGCTTAATCGACTTTAAAAACTGTTTTGGAATAATTAAATCTGTATCAACATTGGCACGATCTAATGGTGCAACGATACCTTGTTCAACTGTATAAGCTTTCATGGTTTGCTCCAGACCGAATTAAAATGAACGAACATCAACAAAGTGACCTGCGATTGCAGCCGCTGCCGCCATTGCCGGGCTCACCAAGTGAGTGCGACCGCCATTGCCTTGACGACCTTCAAAGTTACGATTAGAGGTTGATGCACAATGTTCACCCGGTTGCAACTTATCAGCATTCATTGCTAAACACATTGAACAACCCGGTTCGCGCCATTCAAAACCAGCTTCCAAGAAGATTTTATCTAAGCCTTCTTTTTCTGCCTGTTGTTTAACTAAACCAGACCCCGGAACAATCATAGCTTGCTTAATGGTAGATGCCACTTTACGGCCCTTAACCACCTCAGCCGCAGCACGAATATCTTCAATACGAGAGTTCGTACAAGAACCAATAAAGACACGATCAAGCTGAATATCAGCTAATGCCTGACCTGCATTTAAACCCATATATTGATAAGCACGTGTCCAGTCATTACGTTGTACGTCATCTTTCGCTTGTTCTAAAGTTGGCACAGCTTCAGTAACTGGAATAACCATTTCTGGTGAAGTTCCCCAAGATACTTGTGGTTCAATTTCTGCGCCATTTAACTCAACTACAGCATCAAACACAGCATCTTCATCTGAATGCAATGTGTTCCAGTAAGCAACTGCTTGTTCCCATTGCTCACCTTTTGGTGCATAGCTACGACCTTTCACGTATTCAATAGTTTTGTCATCAACTGCAACCATACCGACACGAGCACCTGCTTCAATCGCCATGTTACATACCGTCATACGCCCTTCAATCGACATATCACGGAAAACTTGGCCACCGAATTCGATTGCATAGCCTGTACCACCAGCAGTACCAATTTTACCGATAATGGCCAACACAACATCTTTTGGTGTTACGCCTTTACCCAATACGCCATCTACACGAACTAACATGTTTTTAGACTTTTTCTGGATCAAACATTGTGTTGCTAACACATGTTCAACTTCAGATGTTCCAATACCATGCGCCAAGCAACCAAAAGCACCGTGAGTTGCTGTATGTGAATCGCCACATACGACCGTCATGCCCGGTAAGGTCAAGCCCTGTTCAGGCCCAACTACATGCACAATCCCCTGACGAATATCATTAATACTAAACTCAACAATATTAAAGGCTTTACAGTTGTCATCTAAAGTTTGAACTTGAATACGAGATGTATCATCTTCAATACCAGCGATGCCTTGGTCACGTTCCTTTTTAGATGTTGGAACGTTGTGGTCTGGTGTAGCAACGTTTGCACTTAAACGCCATGGTTGACGATCCGCAAGTTGCAACCCTTCAAATGCTTGTGGACTAGTCACTTCATGCAATAAATGACGGTCAATGTATAGTAAACATGAGCCATCATCACGCTGTGAAACAACGTGGTCATCCCACAATTTGTCATATAAAGTTTTGCCTGCCATGTCGTCTTGCTCCATTGGACTGGGTAATTCTGATCTTTATTCGATTATAGCCAGAGTTTCACATAAATCTAATTTATCATTTTTATAAATTAGAAAACTTTTTGGAATAAATTATAACTTCCATAAGGTGCATCAAATTTAATAAATCGTTTTTGCTAATGATTATCATTTGCATAATCAATTTTTAATCTTATACTCTAATGCCTATACTAAAAATATCTAAAGTGGCTAAAGAGAATGATCATGGCTAATATCCAAAAATTCGTTATAAATAATCAACGTACCTTAAAGAAAACCTTAAGCTATTACATTATGCATATTACTGTAGCAATGCTAGTTGCATACTTTGTAACAGGTAATATCTGGATGGCTTTAACATTAAGTATGCTTGAACCAACCGTACAAGCTTTTGCTTTTTTCTTCCATGAAAAAGTTTGGGCTGCTAAAGATCGCCGCGTATCAGCCTTAGCTGAAAAAGAAACAACAGCTTAGGCTAAGATTAGTGCGGTAATTCGCAACTTTCTCACTCGTTTTGCTGCAAGCATGATACGATTTTGGCTCGGCAACTTTAGCCCCTCGATTTTTCTATTCCAAGTTGAGTTGTATTATGAATCTTGCAGCCTTTGAAGCTTTTGTAAAAGTTATGGAAACAGGGTCTATCTCTGTGGCAGCAGATCAGTTATTTATTACTCAACCTGCTGTTACCAAAAGAATTCATAGCTTAGAAGAATATTTTGGCGTAAAACTATTTGAATCTGCAGGGCGTGGTGTTCAGGCAACTCATGCTGCACATTCATTACTACCTAAAGTTAAAAACTGGTTAAATGAGCTGGGTGATATTCACCATACGCTTAGCCATGAACAAACTCAGGTACAAGGCCGCTTAAAAGTCGGTACAAGTCATCATATTGGTTTGCATCATTTACCTGCACCACTTAAGCATTTTGTTCAACAATTTCCTCAGGTTACTTTAGATGTGCATTTTGTTGATTCAGAGCAAGCCCATGAACAAGTATTGGCTGGTGATTTAGAACTCGCATTTTTAACGCTTCCTCCTTCAGGAGATGAGCGTCTTAACTACATTACAATTTGGAATGATCCTTTAGTTTTTGTTGCTGCCCCTTTTCATCCGTTGGCGCAAAAAAAGAATCTCACCTTACAAGACTTAATTGAATATCCAAGCTTATTACCCGCTGCACAAACTTATACTGCTCAAATCACTTTAGCTGAGTTTGAAAAACAAGGACTTAAACCAAAAATTACCATGAGCAATAACCCTCTTGAGTCTATTCGCATGTTGGTGTCGATTGGTTTGGGTTGGTCAGTTTTACCAAAAACTCTATTGAATCAGGATATGCAGCAGCTTGACTTAAATGTTGAGATGAATCGTCAATTAGGTATGGTTTGGCATCCTGCACGTACTCAATCTAGAGCCATGCAGGAGTTAATTAAAATGATGCAGGATGCATAAAAGGCTCTTATTTAAGCATCTACTCTAATTTAATTTATCCAAGCTTTAAGAGGCTTCGAATTTGTTGCACCATTTGGTTTTCATCAAGCATATGATGTGGAATCGTCATCGTTAATAGCTGATCTGATCGAAAATGGCGGTCTACTTCAAGCATAACGTGAGTTTGATTAGGTTCCGCAACAAAAGATACCTCAACTTCATTAAATCCGCTAAACATATGTGAAGAGACAAATTCAAGCTCTTGGTAACAACCAATGGTTGATCTAAAATTTCGCGCAGTCAGCTGCCCTTTTTCTACATCTACTGTCGATAAAACAAAGCCACATCGCTGCATAGCCTGTAGAAACATTTGCATGGCTGGAGTTGGCAGAACCTTTAGATAATCACGATCAGTTGCATCTAGTCCCCAATCAACATCCATATGGGTTTGAATCCAAACACGTGCACCATTTCTTCGACAAGCAACCTCAGTAATTGGTGTCTCAAATGGTAGTTGAATACTAAAAGGGAAAGAATGTGCTTGATGTGCCGGCAAGAGGAATCGAGAGTTCACTAACCACTCTTGTAAAACTAAAGGTTGGTTAAACTCATGATCACCAGATTCGACTTCTGCCATCGTCACCAATTGCAAATAAAGACCATTAATCTCTTTATCAGATGATCCACCTTTAAAGCTAATTTCCCCATGCAATGTACTACCAGCTTGCAAGCTTGGGTTCTGCAAAACAGTTTCTACCGTCACCCCTTGAAGACCCAAACCAGACATAATTTTACTAAACATTTTTTCTCTAACCTTTCGAATTATTTCATGTCATCTGTAGCAGCATACTTATTATTAAAGTGCATCATCTCCAGCGAGCTGAATCTTACCATCTGCAACTTCATTCATAAATTGCTGATAGTCATTTAGATTACGTTCTGCATATTCTTCTGCATACGTTTGTAATACTTCTACTATCGTATTACCTTCGCCAAGATATCCCATAAGTACATCTGCATTTCCAGATTTAGCGTGGGCATGAGCCAGGGCTAAACCGCAACTTTCAGCATACTCATAGAAATACTCATCATCCATGTCACTAAGATCAACCGAAATTTTCATATCACGTAACTGGCGTACATGAAAATGCTGATTTGATATTGAAGAGAACCCAAGAAATATATCACTTGCGGCCTGCATGAGCTGCTGACCATGCACTACACGCTCACCTTCGTGATTTACCTTGTCTACAAATAGCGGGCTGAGAATTGATGGATTCGCTTCTTTCATTTGTAAAATTAACGGTTCCCGATCTGCATCTTGAAATAATGCAATCGCTGATCGTGTACCAACACTTCCAACACCCACTACTTTCAAAGCTACATCTGTACGTTGATAACGATCAAAAAGCACTTGGCGATCATATTTCAAAGAATCACGGTATTTTTGAAAAAATACATCCACATCTTTACCAAATGGCTCATCTAGATCTGGATGCCACAATAACGGCGCATCATCCATAAAATGACGAAACCCTGTATCTTGATCTTGCTGGGTAAGCTTCGGCAAAACAGAGTACGCAGTTCTTTTCTGTGCTGAATCGAGGTGCTTCTCGCGTTTCTTTCTTAGTTTTCGACACTCAGTATTTTCTAATAATGTACTGGCATCAACTTTTTCATACCAAACTTGGAGTGGTGAAAGTTCCGTAATTTCTAATAAGTGCTGACGATAACTATTCAGCATTATTTTAATTGCTTTTAACCCGACTTTCTCTGCAAGATGAATATCACATGCCGCAATTACAAAACTGGTTGCTAAGCGCTTTACATCCCATTCAAATGGGGCAACTAAAGTTTCGTCAAAATCATTAATTCCAAATAACAGGTTACGTTCGGGACTTGCAAAACCGCCAAAATTACTTAAATGACAATCCCCACAAATCTGTTGAAATAAGCCTGAATTTGCCTGCTCCCACGCTTGGTCAAATAGCATCAAAGAAGGCATGCCACGATAAAATGTAAATGGAGAAACACTCATCCGTTTTGCACGAATCGGCTTGAGCTTTTCTAAACGTCCTTGGTTACTCCAATCATAGACCGTTAAGGCAGTTGTACCTTTTGGTCGTTCAGAAAGCTTTGATAGCTGTTCACGTGGAACTTTTTTACGTTGAGCCTTACCTAATTTGAAACCTTCGCTTTTATTAAGTAATTTCCCCTGATAGCTATGACGTGTTAAATCAATACTTTCATCTTTCCAAAGTTGTTTTGGTAATTTAATTTGTGCTGTTTTTGACATTATTTCCTCATTTTTAAATTAAATTTTTTTATATTCTGAAATCTTTGCCAAGATAGAATTTATTTTATTAATCATAGCAATATCTGTTTTTAGCTAAGATTTATAAGAGATATTAAAAAATGATTTTAAATATAGTTAAGAGTTGGAAGACCTCAGAACTTTTCAAATTGTTCTTCCAACTCCACAATTTTAAATCGACCAGTCCTGAATATCCCACTTATGTTCTTGAGCCAGTTTTTCAAGACGATCATCGGGGTTTACTGCAATTGCATGCGTTGCATATTCAAGTAAAAAACGGTCATTAATTGAATCGGAATACGCCCAAGATTCAGACACGTTACGACCTTCCAACCATGCATCTAGACGTGCAAGTTTGCCTTTTTGATAACACGCTAAACCAGCAACTTTACCTGTATATTTTCCATCAGCCACTTCAGCATTGGTTGCTAAAATTTCAGTAATCCCAAATTCACGGAAAATCGGTGCAGTAATAAAATCACTTGTTGCCGTAATACCCACAATGGTATGGCCTAAATCTTGATGTTTTTTGATTGCGTCAAAACCTTTTGGACGCATTTGTGGACGAATGACTTTTTGCATGAACAATTGGTGGAGCTCAGTTAAGTAGTCATTGTCATGCTGCGTTAAAAATCCAAAAACAAATTCATTATAAGCATATGGGTCAAGTTGGCCTGCTTTGTAATCTTCATAAAATTTATCATTCATCTGACGATGATGAACCGGATCAACCAAACCTTCATTGACTAAAAATTCACCCCAAGAATGGTCTGAATCGGTATTTAACAAGGTATGGTCTAAATCAAACAACGCCAGTTTCATGAAAATTCTCGTTTAAACTGAAATTTAAGAAAAAAAATGTAAATCTATCTCCGCTAGTCGATAGAAATTCGTTAAGATCGTAGCAATTTAAACATTTTACTTTGATCTTTTCGAGCTGGACATAAAAAAGTGTTTGTCCCCGCGATTAAAGTCAACGATATAGACAATATTTAGGTAGCCAAATGATCGATTCAGAAGGTTTCCGACCGAATGTCGGGATCATTTTGGCAAACGATGATGGACAGGTTTTATGGGCAAAGCGCATTGGTCACAATGCTTGGCAATTTCCACAAGGAGGCATCCAGTTTGGAGAAACCCCTGAACAGGCACTTTTTCGAGAACTGAGAGAAGAAATCGGCTTATTGCCCGAACATGTCCAGATTATTGCGCAAACCAAAGGATGGCTGCGTTATCGTTTGCCACATCGGTACATTCGGTCAGACTCTGACCCCGTATGTATCGGACAGAAACAAAAATGGTTTTTACTGAAGTTAACTGCGCCTGCAAAAAATATTCAGTTAAACCTTTCCGACCCGCCCGAATTCGATGAATGGCAGTGGGTTAGCTATTGGTATCCTCTTGGCCAAGTGGTGAACTTCAAGCGTGATGTTTATCGTAAAGCCATGGTGGAGTTGTGTACACAGTTGCCGATGCAACAATTACCCTAAAAATCATTTATCTAGCAAATGATTTTTATTAAAAGTGCTGTTATAAATACATTCATAGTCTAAAAAAATACTGGAGTATACATCCATGTCAAACATGCAACTCGACACTCTACGGCGCATTGTCCAAGAGGTTAATGCGTCCGTCAGTTTGCATGAATCATTAGACATCATGGTTAATCAGGTTGCTGAGGCCATGAAAGTGGATGTTTGCTCTATTTATTTACTCGATGAACGCAATCAGCGTTATGTATTAATGGCCTCTAAAGGCTTAAATCCAGAATCTGTAGGTCATGTTTCTTTGCAACTCGGTGAAGGCTTGGTTGGTCTGGTCGGGCAACGTGAAGAAATCGTTAACCTTGACAATGCGCCAAAACATGAGCGTTTCTTGTATTTACCTGAAACAGGCGAAGAAATTTATAACTCTTTCCTCGGCGTACCGGTCATGTATCGTCGTAAGGTTATGGGTGTTTTGGTTGTCCAAAACAAACTTCCTCAAGATTTTAGTGAAGCTGCCGAGTCTTTTTTAGTTACGCTGTGTGCCCAGCTTTCTGGCGTTATTGCTCATGCTCATGCAGTGGGTAATATTGACGTATTTCGTAAGCCGAGTAATGGACCTGCCTACAAAACCTTTCAAGGCGCTTCAGGTGCAGGCGGTGTTGCTTTAGGTCGCGCTATTATTTTATATCCGCCTGCCGATTTGGGTTCTGTGCCTGATCGTGAAGCAGAAGATATTAGCGATGAACTTCGAATTTTAGATCAAGCCATTTCATCAGTTCGTTCAGAGATTCGTTCTTTAGATGAAAAAATGCATGATTCACTCATGGCCGAAGAGCGCGCTTTATTTAGTGTTTTCTTAAGAATGCTAGATGAAAATGCATTGCCAGCAGAAATTAAAGAACTCATTCGTGACGGACATTGGGCACAAGGTGCAGTACGTCGTGTCATTGAAAAACACACTGCCCTATTTGCACAGATGGAAGATGACTATCTTCGTGAACGAGTTTCCGACCTTAAAGATTTAGGGCGACGTATTTTAGCCTCTTTGCAAGAAGAAGACTCTAGCCATCGTGACCTGAGTCCAGACAGTATTTTAATTGGTGAAGAGATTAGTACTGCGGCACTTGTAGAGTTGCCAGTAGACAATATTGCAGCGATTGTGACATCCGAAGGTGCAGCCAACTCACATATGGTGATTGTTGCTCGTGCATTAGGTATTCCAACTGTAGTTGGTGTAACTGAACTACCAGTGAACACACTTGATGATGCAGAAATGATTGTGGATGCCTATCAGGGCCGTGTTTTTGTAAACCCTCCACGTCGTTTACGTCAACGCTATAAAGAAATTCAGAAAGAAGATGAACAAATCGCAAAAGATCTCAAACAATATGAGACCAAAGAAGCGATTACTCCAGATGGTGTGTCTGTTCAACTTTATGTAAATACGGGCCTCATGATTGATGTTGTCCGCGGAGTACAACGCGGTGCTCAAGGTGTCGGTCTATACCGAAGTGAAATTCCATTCATGTTACGGGAACGCTTCCCGGGTGAAGAAGAACAACGTGCAATTTATCGTCAACAATTAAGCCACTTCGCTAACAAACCTGTGGTGATGCGAACTCTCGATATTGGTGCCGATAAAGACTTACCGTATTTCAGTATTGAAGAAGAAAACTCGGCATTAGGCTGGCGTGGTATTCGTTTCACGCTTGATCATCCCGAGATTTTTTCTTCGCAAATTCGCGCCATGCTCAAAGCCAGTATTGGTTTAAATAATTTGCATATTTTATTGCCAATGGTCACTACAGTCAGTGAAGTAGAAGAAGTACTTTATTTACTTGAGCGTGACTGGATTGCAGTGCAAGAAGAAGAGCAAGTTAAAATTACCAAACCAAAAATTGGGATTATGGTTGAGGTGCCGAGCGTACTACTACAAATTGATGAGTTTGCCGAACTCGTCGATTTCTTCTCGGTCGGTTCAAATGACTTAACCCAGTATTTACTTGCAGTTGACCGTAATAATCCACATGTGGCAAACGTTTACTCACACTTTCACCCATCCATTCTACGTGCGCTAACCCGCTTAGTTAAAGAATGTCATGAATACAAAAAACCTATCAGTATTTGTGGTGAGATGGCAGGTGATCCATTATCAGCAATCCTGCTCATGGCGATGGGCTTCAATACCCTTTCGATGAGTTCGAGTAACATTTTGCGAGTAAGAAAAGCAATTTGTCATGTCCCTATGACAGATGCACAAAAATTGCTGGATGATGTCATGAAAATGAATAATCCACTCATCGTGAAAAGTTGGCTTGAGTACTATTTTAAAACTCACGGTTTAGCTGATATGGTGAAATCGAATCGAATCGTAAATGTTTAATATATAAACAATAAAGGAGAGCAATGCTCTCCTTTATTCATTTGAGATCGCTTCTACTACAACTCAATATAAAAAATTTCATCTCACTATTGCCGCCATCTTAATCTATTAAATAAACATATAATCGGTTTTTTAAATCAATATTGACAGTTTAATCCATTTGAAAAATAAGACTCCTACTCCTAGTATATTTACAGAGCGTTATTAAAAGATCTTACGTTGTTCCAACAATTGAAGAGGTAATTCTATGCATCGTTATTTACAAGTTTCATCTTATTTTTCCTCTTGTTTTTTAACCTTCATGCAGTAAATTGGAGGAATAACAAGTAAAGGAATCTGATGCATTATTAAATAAAAAATAATGGCCAACATCTCAGTGAAAAGACTTTTAAACGGTTTCTCTCACCATTTGTTCTCCCATTTCTTTATTTAGTAAACATGAGTTTTTAAACCAGAAGTCCAGGAAAATGAGCCCTAACATTTTACGAAGAGCTCAATAATTATTACCCAGAGAGAATATAACCATGTCAGACGAATCAAAATGCCCTTTTTCAGGCCATAAATCAAAACCAGAGGTAACGGTCGGTGGTGGCACGCCTAGTTTACACTGGTGGCCAAAACAACTACGTGTCGACCTACTCAACCAACATTCAGAACGCTCTAATCCACTCGGTAAAAAATTTAATTACCGTCAAGAATTTAAAAAACTCGACTATTACACCCTCAAAGCTGATATCAAAAATGTATTAACCGATTCTCAAGATTGGTGGCCAGCCGATTGGGGAAATTATACAGGCTTATTTATTCGATTAGCATGGCATGCTGCCGGTACGTATCGTATGGGTGATGGCCGTGGCGGTGCTGGTCGTGGTCAACAACGTTTTGCACCATTAAATAGTTGGCCTGACAATGCAAGCTTAGATAAAGCGCGCCGCTTATTATGGCCAGTTAAACAAAAATACGGTCAAAAAATATCGTGGGCAGATTTATTTATTCTTGCTGGAAACATCGCACTTGAATCTTCAGGTTTCCGCACCTTCGGTTTTGGTGCAGGTCGTGAAGATGTTTGGGAACCAGACAACGATGTAAACTGGGGCGATGAAAAAGAATGGTTAGCTCATCGCAACTCTGAAGCATTGGAAGGCAGCAATCTAGCTGCAACCGAAATGGGTCTAATTTATGTAAACCCTGAAGGCCCGCAAGCCAGCGGTGATCCAAAATCGGCTTCACCATTTATTCGCGCGACTTTCGGCAATATGGCAATGGATGATGAAGAAATTGTTGCCTTAATCGCAGGCGGTCATACTTTAGGTAAAACTCACGGCGCTGCCTCTGCTGACCATGTTCAGGCTGATCCTGAGGGAGCTTCAATTGAACAAATGGGCTTTGGCTGGTCAAACAGTTTTGGCACTGGTGTTGGTAAAGATGCGATCACTTCAGGTTTAGAAGTGATTTGGTCACAAACACCAACACAATGGAGCAACTACTTCTTTGAAAACCTATTCAAATACGAGTGGGTACAAGAGCGCTCACCTGCTGGTGCAATTCAATGGGTAGCAGCAGATGCTGAGGCAATCATTCCAGATCCATTCGACCCATCAGTTAAACGTAAGCCAACAATGCTTACTACAGATTTGACCTTACGTTTTGATCCTGAGTTTGAAAAGATCTCTCGTCGTTTCCTTAACGACCCACAAGCTTTCGCGAATGCTTTTGCTCGAGCATGGTTTAAATTAACTCACCGTGATATGGGTCCAAAAGCACGTTATTTAGGTCCAGAGGTTCCTGCTGAAGATTTAATTTGGCAAGATCCATTACCAGCTGCGAGCGCTATACCATCTGCTGCAAGCATCGCTGATGCAAAAGCAAAAATCGTTGCACTAGGGCTATCTGCTGGCGAATTGGTTTCGCTTGGTTGGGCTTCCGCGTCAACATTCCGCGGTGGAGATAAACGCGGTGGTGCAAACGGTGCACGTATTGCTTTATCACCACAACGTGGTTGGGAAGTAAATAAAAAAGCCGTTGAGACTTTAACTAAAATTGAAGAACTCAAAGCATCTACTCAATTGTCACTGGCTGACTTAATTGTACTTGCAGGTAACATTGGTGTAGAGCAAGCCGCTCAAGCGGCGGGCTTTAATATTAGTGTTCCATTTGCTCCTGGTCGCGTTGATGCATTACAAAGTCAAACCGATGTCGAATCTTTCCAATTACTTCTCGGCCTTGCAGATGGTTTTAGGAATTGGAAAAAAGAGGGAGTCAGTGCAGCAACTGAGGCATTATTAATTGATAAAGCACAACAATTGACTTTGACTGCACCAGAATTAACTGCATTGATTGGTGGTTTACGTGTACTAGGCACCAACTGGGATGGTTCGCAACATGGTGTATTTACCCAACAGGTTGGTGTACTCAGTACAGACTTCTTTACGAACTTACTCGACATGTCTACTGTATGGGCACCTGTCGATTCAACAAGCGAAGTATTTGAAGGCAAAGACCGCAAAACAGGTGCAGTAAAATTTACCGCAACGCGTAATGATTTAGTCTTCGGTTCAAACTCAATCTTACGTGCGTTGGCCGAAGTCTATGCTCAGGCAGATGGTAAAGAAAAATTTGTTCAAGACTTTGTCGCAGCATGGACTAAAGTGATGAATCTTGATCGTTTTGACTTAGCTTAATTAAAGTCAAAATAATAAAAGCCAGTTCAATTTGAACTGGCTTTTAATATAAAGTAACCGAGTTTTAGACAGTCAATTTATGCCCTTCCCGAATGCAATAAAAGGGATTAGCAAGCTTTGATGAAGCTTTAATTGCTTGAGCTAAAGCATGTTCCGGATCTTCTCGATCTTCATCAGTTAACTGAAAAGTTCGATAATGAATTGCAAGAGAACGATGAGCTTGTAAATCTAAATGAGCATGAACAGCATCTTGAGGATTCATATGAACATAGCTCATTAACTTACGAGGTTCATAAGCACCGATTGGAAGCAAGGCAACACGCGGTGCGCCATAACGTGCATGAATTTGCTTAAAATGGCCTGCATAACCGGTATCACCAGCAAAGAAACAATGGCCAGTTTTAGCTACAACCGAAAAGCCTCCCCAGAGTGCTTTATTTTGATCACGTAGACCACGTCCTGAGCCATGCTGTGCAGGTGTATAGATTATTCTTAATTCGTGATAGGGAATTTCTTGCCACCAATCCATTTCAATCACATGAAAATCTTTAGGTAGATAAAATCCATTTCCAAGGCCTGTATAAATAGGCATAGCGAATTTTTTATGCAGCCACTCAAGTGTAGCTAAATCCATATGATCATAATGATTATGGCTGAGCAAAACTCCATGAATCGTAGGTAATTGTTCTAGTGCAAAACCTGCTGGGCATACACGGCGTGGGCCACGCCCTTGTGAAGGACTTGCATAATCACACCACACTGGGTCGGTAATAAAGTTATAAGGACCAATCTGAACCAATACCGTTGCATGCCCAACGAACCAGACTTGCCAATCATCCAGATCTGCCTGAGGTCGATTTTGCGGCAAAGCTACAGCCGTATTTACACGAGTTTCATATTCATTTTGAATATCCACTTTCCATGTAAAAGACTCACGCGTAACTAACCAACGCAATAACTCTTTTGAGCCACGAGCAGGTGACTTAGGCTGTTGATTATAAAAACGTGTATCCGTTTCATGCCCAGACTCGGGATGACAAAAAGGAGGTTTTATCCATGTATGCGTCCAACAGGACTGAGTCGGCAATTGATATGTTAATGTCGGCTTGTCTTTCATGGGCTTTTCTATGTTTTAGCATCAGCAGAATGGATGTGATCAGGTTTCTATCTTAACGATTAAAACAAATTAAGCTATGGCACTTACACTTATTTATCATATAAATATCCATTTTATCGTGGTCATAGCCAACCTAAGTTAAATTAGAATGCCATAAAAAACACTTAGATGTGTTGAGTTTATGCGTCAGTAATTACCATTCTTACTAAGACTTCTTGTATAACATAACAATTAGAAGATGCCGAAAGCCGCTATAGAACCTGTCTATTTCATCTTTGTCGCCCGTAATTTTTAACTTAAGATTCTTCTTTGCAATAAAAACAATATATTTAGTAACAATTAGATTTGAGTAGATGTTAGCGACCTATAGGTTATAAATTTATTTTATTATTCTAGTTTTTGCATAATATGAGAATTTCTTAAATGAATATTTAAATCCTTTAGAAAATTCTTTGATTAATTATAAATAATGTATTTATTATTTAATTATTAATATATTTTATGAATTATTTGAGCTTATATTCCCATATTAAATCTTTAATGAAAATTAAAATTCCATTTATTTTATAAATACCTAAATCACCTTCACGCTATATCTATTTATGCTTTATACTTCACTTAAATCATAGTAAGACATTTTTTGGATTAGTCTTATGGAACTACGCCATCTCCGATATTTCATTACCGTTGCTGAAGAATTAAATTTTAGTAAAGCCGCTCTTAAACTTTTTACCGCACAGCCCTCTCTTAGCCAACAAATTAAAGATTTAGAAGAAGACGTTGGTGTACGACTTTTAAACCGCACAAAACGCAAAGTTGAGTTAACAGAAGAAGGCGAAGTATTTTTAGAACATGCTCGACTCACCCTCGCTCAGGCTGAAAAAGCGGTCGCTATGGCACGACAAGTTTCTAAGGCTAAACAGCAATTGTTACGTATCGGTTTCGTTCCCATCGCAGAAATGAAAATTTTCCCTTATGTACTTCCTAATCTGCGACTACAACACCCAGACCTCACCATTGAATTATCTAATTTAAACAATACTGAACAGCTTAAAGCCTTAAAAAAAGGAGAGCTGGACATTACGTTTACTCGTGAAAATACAGATAGTGATGAAATACAAAGCCAATTTGTTTTAACTGAACCCCTGATTTTCTTACTTCCTAAAAATCATCCACTTGCTCAATATGATCGAATCCCAGTCCATGCCTTACAAGGTATTGACTTTATTATCCCGGCAGCCGAGCAATCACAAACCTTACATAACACTATTTTAGATTTCGCTAAAACTCATAACATTGAACTGAATATTGTTCAAAGAGCAGACAGTATATTATTCAATATTAACTCTCTTGGTTCTGGATTAGGCTGTACAATTTTACCTGCCTACGTTGCGCCTTTAGGCATCAAAAACACGATAGTTCGTCCACTGGATGTCGACTTACCAACACTTGATTTATTCGTAAATTACCGTAAAAACTCACAGTCTTTAGGCGTTCAAAAATTCATTGACCAGCTCACTAAAGTATTCCATTTAGATAAAAACTTAAACCATGCTTAATTATTACGAATAACTTTATTATTAAGCACATGATTAATAAGATCATCTTTATAAAAAAGTATAAAAAATATTCCTTTTATTTATTTTATACTTTTTATAAACAGTTTAATCCACGGTAATATCCTATTTTACCTAATAGGTAAAATTAAATGTCTCATAAATATAAATGAAAAAAAATTGAAATAAAATCCATATAAAACCATATATTATTTTCACCATTTAATAAAAAATAATATATTTACCGCTCAATAAAGGAGACTAGGAAAATGGTTGGTGTATTTCAACATCTTGGACGTAGTGTACAAAACCGCCCACATTTCTTTGTTGCTTTATTCATAGGTATTATCACAGCCGGTATTTTGACATGGTTAACATCATGGAAGTGGTCAACTATTTTATTAGTCAGCTGGAATGCTTCCGTTAGCATATATTTACTTCATGTTTGGCAACTCATGAAAAGTGCCGACCATTCACAAATGCAACAGCAAGCTAAAAAACAAGATGAAAGCAAATGGGTCATTATGCTAATTGTTTTATTGGCATTAATCATGTGTCTGGTTGCTATTCTAATTCAACTGTCACAACTCCCTTCCGACAGTTCTGCAAAGTTAGGTCATGTGGCTTTAGCTTTACTCACCATTGTGTCTGCATGGCTTTTTATGCATACCGTTTTTGCTCTACATTATGCCCATGATTTTTATATGGCTTTATCTAGAAATGAAGAAAATGGAGGGTTAGATTTCCCTGGCACAAAACAGCCAACTTATCCTGACTTTCTATATTTTAGTTATATTATTGGGACTTCTGCTCAAACTGCGGATGTATCAATTACCACCAAGCATATGCGCCTTTTAAACTTATTTCACGCTGTGTTGTCTTTTGGATTTAATACCACCATTTTAGCGATTTGTATTAACGTTGCTGCTGGCTTTCTTACCAATTAAAACCTTTATTTGAAAACAAAAAAGCCACCCCTTTGGGTGACTTTTAAGAATATTAAGTTTACAACAGTTGCCCCATAGTACTTTGTTTTAAGCCTTCGCGCTGTTTAATCGCATCAACATAACGTTCAATGGCTGGGTGTGATTCAATTGTTTTCATTTTTAATTGCCATAACAGCATTGCTCCAACACTTACATCAGCTGCAGTAAATTGCTCACCACATACATACGGATTCGCTTCACTAAGCCCTTGTACTAAAGCTTGATAAGCATCGTTGTAATCACCATAACCCACAAACATTTTTTGCTCAGGCGACACCTCTATTCCGAGAGCTTTATCAACACCCGCAGCTTCCCATGGGCCTGCCATCAAAAATAACCAGCGATAGTACAAACCGCGTTTAGGATCATCTAATGCAGGAGCTAAACCTTTATCGAAAAATTTATCAGCAAGATAAGCACAGATTGCACCTAGCTCATAAATCACGACATCACCATCTACCAATACTGGCACTTTTCCAAAAGGATTAATTTTTAGATATTCTGGTGTTTTCATTTCGGTCTTGTATTCGACTTCAATATGTTCACACTCAACACCTAATTCGACTAAAAGCCAGTCGACCACAACACCACGTGATTCTTTGTTAGTATAAAGTTTAAGGCTCATTTTTATGGCTCCTTGTTTATCGTGGAACCTAGTCTACAAAACCTCTTTGTCAGTTTTTGTCAGTAGTCTTCGACTCTTGTGCCCACCACTGCTGGAACAGTTGCTGTTTAAATGATGGATATAACTCTTGGGTTAAACTCAAGTGTTGAATACGGTCCATTCTAAAATGCCGAAAGTCCTGTCTTAGCTCACACCATGCAGCCAACACAATTTTGTCATTAAAATATCCCAAGGCAAAAGGCCACAAGGTTCGAACACTACTTCGTTGCTGCTCATCATGATAATGCAGCGAAATTTTGACTTGCTGCCGAATGGCTAAACGTACCTGTTCGACTCGATTTTCATCTACAGGCAGCCACGTATTAAATGCTCTTAAAGTCGTTTGCTGTAATAAATATTGCCGGTGCTCAGGCAAAACAGAATTCAATTTAGCTAATACAGATGTAGATGCCGATTGTAACGATTGATCTGGCACACTCTTTAACCAATACAATGCCAGAAAAATAGCTTCGACTTCATTTTCATTAAGTGTCATTGGTGGCAGTACAATATCTTCTTTAAGTTGAAAACCTATACCTGCCGATGCCTCAATTGCTACACCCTGCTCACGTAAGCTATCGATATCGCGATAGACACTTCGAACACTAATGTTTAGGCGTTCAGCCAAGACTTGTGCTGTGATTGGGTAACGGGCTTCACGGAGCTGTTGTAAAAGATTTAATAGACGAATTGAACGGCTCATTTTTCTCTTCTTATTGTTTTGTTATTCAGCTTAAAGTAAGAGGGAACGTACTCCCTCTTTAATACTATTTCAATTTAAGCGACATCTACAGTAGGTAACTGAGCATACCCTCTCAAAAAGCTGTGAAGCTCTTGTACATCTTTAGCAATCGTTAAAGGTTGGAACTTTTGCAGAACTTCAATCGAATGTACGCCATAGCCTACTCCGATACGCGGCATCCCTAAACGCTGTGCCATCTCAAGATCATAGCTGCTGTCACCAATCATGACTGCTTGCTCAACATTCACACCAGTTACAGTCAATATTTCTTGCAGCATGAGCGGATCTGGTTTTGAACGTGTTTCGTTGGCTGCCCGAGTCACATCAAAAAGATGTGTACTTTGTGTTTTTGCGATTACACGGTCTAACCCACGGCGGTTTTTACCCGTTGCAACTGCAAGTTTTAAACCTTGCGCTTTTAAATCATGGAGTAGTTCAGAAATACCCTCAAACCATGCATCACTAGTCGAGTTCGCGATATAGTGATCACCATATGCCTTTAAGATCGAGTCATGCAATTCTGGCGCTTCTGGAAATAAGGTCTGCATCACCTCAGGCAAGCCTAAACCGATAATACTTTTTGCGGCTTCATCGCTTAGAGGCAGTTCATGTTGCTCTGCTGCATGTTGTAAGCTGGCAACAATCTGGCCAACAGAGTTATATAAAGTCCCATCCCAGTCAAAAATAACTAATTCGGTTTTCAGACTCATTTTGCTACTCTCAAAGCCTTTAATAACTGGGTCATGTCTTCTGGTAACGGCGCTTCAATCGGTGGATAACCCGGAATATCTAAACGCATCGCGTGTAAACATAAACGTCGTGCCTGCGGACCTGCGTACTCAGTGGTGTGTCCATATTTATCATCACCCAACAACGGATGTCCAATACTTAAACCATGGACACGAATTTGATGAGTACGGCCTGATAACGGCGATGCATGAACTAAAGTCGCATTTTTAAAACGCTCTGCAACCACCCATTCCGTTTTACTCGGTTTACCTTCTTTAGACACCCGTACACGACGCTCGCCATTGGCTAACTCGTAACGAAATAAAGGAGCATCAATGAGTTGTTTATCGAGACTTACCTGACCTTTTACAATCGCTGCATAAGTCTTACGAATTTTGTGCTCACGCAACATATCTTGTAGCAACTTTAAAGTACTACGTTTCTTGCTAATCATGACCAGACCAGAGGTATCACGGTCAATGCGGTGAATTAGTTCTAAATATTTTTTACCTGTCGCGGCGCGTAAAGCCTCAATCAAACCATACGCCACACCACTACCACCATGTACAGCAATACCTGATGGTTTATTTATGACTAACAGGCCTTCATCTTCATAAACCACACGGCTGAGTAGGCTCTGTGCTACACTATCACTCACAGGAGCAGCGGTTTCATCCTTTTGTTCATAGCGAATAGGTGCAACACGAATCTGATCTCCAATCTCTAATTTGGTCTCAGCTTTAATACGTTTTTTGTTTACTCGAACCTGACCTTCACGAATCAAACGATAAATACGACTCTTAGGTACACCCTTTAAACGCGAAAACAGGAAATTATCAATTCGCTGTCCTGCTTGATGTTCATCCACCTCAAACCAAGTGACACTTTGCCATTGCTGTGTAGAATTCATACTAATATTTAAACCTGAAATTTTGCTAAATTTGATTAATAAATGACCGATTAGCTTAGTTTTTTCACAAGAAATCTAAGCTTAGCCCATAGGCAGATGCTGCAAGGTTTGATATAGTCAGCGCACGGATACCGCCGTAAGTGAACATCTAATAGGGAATTTCCCTGATTGAAACCTCAATCAAAATGATGCTTTCATCACCAGCTCGGATTGGTCCTAAAGAATTATGCCGACGCCGAAGGCTTATTATATCGGCAAAATGACAAACTGTTGCGTTTAATTCAGTTTGTTCAAAAAAATATGTTACCAACTCTAGTTGGTTATGGAACGTAAACTGATACACATCAGACAAATCGCTCCTTAATGTTGCCTTCAGGCTAAAGCGTTGATGCATTGGAACTGCCGAAAGCACCGATACGATGAGCATTCCGTATCAAACTTCCAAAAAGAAGTCACTTCGCGCCCAATGACAGTGAAAGTCATTAACCAATGCCCCGCTCCCCCGCCAGTGAAGCACTAAGGAAGTCCGATTTAAAGGTTGAAGCAGTATTGCCTACATCACAGACGAGAATCGAAGCTAAGGCTAAATGTAGCCGGTAACAGATGACTCAGACCACAAATATTTTGAGATCTGGGAAATGATCCGTCATGTTCGATGTTCGTTCAGAACCTTTAAGTTTGTGCGATATGTTTGTGTGGGTCACTATTAGGTGTCACACCCATGAAACGTATGTTGATTAATGCAACTCACGCAGAAGAAGTCCGCGTTGCACTTATCACTGGTAATCGTCTTTACGATTTTGATTTAGAGAATCGTACCCGAGAACAGAAAAAATCCAATATCTATAAAGGCCATGTAACCCGCGTAGAACCATCTTTAGAAGCTGTTTTTGTTGAATACGGCGCAGGCCGTCAAGGCTTCTTGTCTATGCGCGAAATTGCTAACAGTTATTTCCAAGCAGACCCACGACAAACTTCAAACATTCGTGAACTTATCACTGAAGGTACTGAATTACTTGTTCAAGTCGAAAAAGAAGAACGTGGCAATAAAGGTGCAGCCCTTTCTACCTTTATTTCACTTGCAGGACGTTATTTGGTTCTTATGCCAAACAACCCGAAAGGTGGCGGTATTAGTCGTCAAATTTCAGGTTCTGTACGTGAAGAGTTAAAAGAAATTCTAGCTTCTTTAAATTTACCGCGTGGTATGAGCGTTATCGTACGTACCGCTGGTATTGGCCGTACCCAAGAAGAATTACAGTTAGACTTACAGCATTTGCTTGACCTTTGGGCACAAATCCAAGGCACAGCGAGCTCTGGTCCTTCTCCAATGCTGGTTCATCAAGAAGCTGGTGTCGTTACTCGTGCTATCCGCGATTATTTACGTGATGATGTTGCAGAAATTTTAATTGATAGCGAACAGGCTTATAACGAAGCTTATAACTTTGTTAAAGCAGTAATGCCACGTCAATTAGACAAACTCAAAACTTATACTTTAAACGAGCCATTGTTTGCTCATTTTGGTATTGAAAGCCAAATTCAAACTGCTTACGAGCGTGAAGTAAAACTTCCTTCTGGTGGTTCAATCGTGATTGACCAGACCGAAGCTTTAGTTTCAATCGACATTAACTCTGCGAAATCAACTCGTGGACATGACGTTGAAGAAACTGCGCTTAATACTAATTTAGAAGCAGCAGAAGAAATTGCTCGCCAACTTCGTCTTCGTGACATTGGTGGTTTAGTTGTAATCGACTTCATCGATATGACTAAAGAGCGCAACCAACGTATGGTTGAAGCAAAACTTCGTGAAGCAACACAAAGCGATCGCGCACGTATTCAGTTTGGCCAACTTTCTCGTTTTGGCTTAATGGAAATGAGCCGTCAACGCTTACGTCCATCTCTTGAAGAAGCAACAGGTTATGTGTGCCCACGCTGTCATGGTACAGGCATGGTTCGTGATCTACGCTCACTTTCACTTTCGATTATGCGTAAAGTAGAAGAAATCGCGCTTCGTGAACGTCATGGTGAAGTACAAGTAGAAGTGCCTGTTGAAATTGCAGCATTCTTGCTCAATGAAAAACGTCATAGTCTTGTTTATTTAGAACAAACTTCTAGTGTTCGTGTGACTGTTTTACCTCACCCGCACTTAGAAACCCCTCACTACGAAATTCAGTACAATCCAGATGGATTTGCACCATCTAGCTACGAACGTACTGAAGCAACTCGTTCAAGTGAAAAAGAGTTAGGTTATGAATCTTCTGAATGGCATTTAGAAGAAGCTGATCATAGCCATACTCATGCAGCCCCTGCTGCCAATAACGCAGCTAATCAAAAGAAAGCAAATCAAGCGGCTCAACCTGCTGCTCAGGCAAGCGCTCAAAAAGCAGCAAGCCCTTGTGCATGGTTAGAAAACCTTTTTGTTCAAAAACAAGCTCAAACAGTTGATCAATCTCGCTCAGCACAAAATGCTGCTGCCGCAATTGAACAAATGGTGAATACTGGCGCTGTTAGCCGTGGGCAGTTTGGACAAGTTGTAGCACCAGCAGTTGCTGAAGTTACTTCGGCTCCATCTAATAATGCTTATATTTCTCAATCTCCTGTTAAGCAGGAAGCACGTGAGAATGTTGAAAAAGACGATAAAGTACAACAGCAGCGTCCAAACAACAAAAAACGTAAGCACAAAGAGCAACGTGAACAACATCAACATCACCACAATCAAGAACCACAGCAACAACAGGTTCATGAAGAAGTTGTACAGTTATCACGCCAAGAGCAACGTGAATTAAAACGTCAACAAAAGCGTCAACAACAAGATCAGCCGCATGCGCAACATCAAAATGATGGGCAACAAGCTGAACATGCTGTACCGCGTCGTGACCGTAATAATCAACAACGTCCAAACCGCCCGAATCGCCACCGCGATCCAAGCGTATTAAATGAAAATCAAAATACGCCAGCACCAGCAGTTGTTGATGAAAAACAAATTAAGGTTGATTTGATTGATGCTCCACAGCATGAAGTCATGAATACAGCCTTAGTCATCAATGTTGATCAAGCACAAAGCGAAATTATTGCTTTAACGCCTGAGCAACCTGTTGAACGCACTGAAAAAGCACCTGTTGTTGAAGCTACTCAAGAATCAGCTCCAGCACCTGTTGCTGCTGTGGAAGAGACAGTAACTGCTGAAGCAGAAGCTCCTCAACCAAAGGCTGAGAAAACTCAACCGCAAATTCAACGTGCGAGTAATGATCCTCGTATGCGTCGCCGTGAACAACGCAACGCAAAACGAGCTAAAGCTGTTACACCATCAATTGCCCCATCGCAAATTCCAACGTTGGCGCAATATACAATTGGCAGCTTGATCCGTCATGTTTACGGTGAAGACTGCACAGTACTGATTGAACAGTTTGGTTTAGTTCCAACATTCAATCGTGCATTGCAGAAATTTGCAGAGCAATATGCAAGTACTCTAGTGACTGAAGTCGCAGCTGAAGCTGAAGACAAAAAGCCTGTTACTCGTGATGCCGAGCTTCCAAGCAATAAGCCTTCACAAGAAGCAGAACCTGCGCCAGTACTTCCATTGACGCCACCAAAAGAAGCGACACCACGTGTTGCTAATGATCCGCGTGAACGCCGTCGTTTAGCGAAACTTGCAGCTGAACAAGCTTTTGAGCAAGTCAAACAGCAACATTCTGCACCAGAAGAAGCTGCCCCTGTAGCTGAGACTGTAGAAGAAGCCGTTGTTACTCCTACTACTGAAACACAAGCACCTGTTGAATCAAAACAACAACCGCTTGAGCTTGATCAGGAAACTGAAGTAGCAGCTAATGTAGAAGAGACACCAGAGACAACTGTAGTAGAAGCTCCGGTTGCAAAACAGCCAAAAGCAGCTGCAAAAGCCAAAGCAGCTACAGAACAAGCTGTAGAGCCAACTGAAGCTTCTGCCGAGAGTGAATCAGAAGATTCTAAAGCTGACAAGGACAAACCAAGTCGTCCTCGTCGCCCTCGCGGCCGTCCACCAAAGAAAGCAAATCCTGTAGCTGAGTAAATCATTTGCTCAATTGCAGCTAATTTAAACAAACCTAGTCATTTCGATGACTAGGTTTTTTTTGTTATTTTTAACCAATTAGGTTGATTGCACTAGAAGAAAAGTTTTAAAAGCATGGTGAACCATGAAAAATACTGTACTTTTGCCAACGCAACCTTTTTTGGATTGATCGAAAAATAAATAGGATTGATATGAGCCAGACAACACAGACCGATATCATTACGCTTGGGGATGTTGCCACTAGACTTCCTAGCTTCATTCCCAAAGTACCCCATATCCTGAATGGTCTTAAACAGGCTTATTTAAGAACAGCAAATACACCAACTGGATTAGGTGTAGCTTTTGAGAAAGCTGTTAAGCGAAATCCGAAAGGTATTGCTTTATTATTTGAAGATCAAAGTTACTCATACGAAGCTTTAAATGAATGGGCTAACCAGATTTCTCACTATTATTTATCTCTCGGCGCACGTAAAGGTGATGTGATTGCCGTAATGGTTGAGAACCGTTCTGAGCTTATTGCCACTATTGTGGGCTTAGCTAAAATTGGGGTAACTATTGCGCTTGTAAATACATCTCAAGTCGGTAAAGTTCTCGCTCATAGTATCAATCTTGTAAAACCAATTGCAGTCATTGCGGGTGAAGAAGTCCGTGCCGCAATCGATGAAATTCGTCAAGACTTAAACGTTCCTAAAGACCGTTTTCACTGGTTTGCAGATCAGGCTACTCGTCAAGATGCAGGAACAGCACCTCAAGGTTATGCCAATCTTGCAATAGAAATTGATCAATTCCCGAAATTCAATCCATCAACCACACATTCCGTTCATGGAAATGATGGCCTGTTTTATATTTATACTTCGGGTACAACGGGCTTACCAAAAGCAGTTATTTTTAAACATAGCCGCTGGACACTCGCATATGGCACTTATGGCCACATTTTAAACCTTGGTCCAGATGATGTGATGTATGTCACTTTACCGCTGTATCATGCAACAGGCGTGGTTGTTTGCTGGTGTGGTGTGATTGCAGGAAGCTCTACCCTTGCCATTCGACGTAAATATTCGACCAGTGCATTCTGGAAAGATGTTCAGAAGTTTAATGCGTCTGCAATCGGTTATGTAGGTGAACTTTGCCGTTACTTGATGGATGCTCCAACTACAGAGTTTGACCGCGCTCACCGTGTAATCAAAATGATTGGTAACGGCATGCGTCCAAACATCTGGGATAAATTCAAACAGCGTTTTGGTGTTGAAGAAGTTCTTGAGCTTTATGCCTCAAGTGAAGGTAACGTTGGCTTTAGTAATATTTTCAACTTTGACAACACAGTAGGCTTCTCCCCTACGCCATACGCAATTATTGAGTTTGATAAAGAGAAAAACGAACCAATACGCGATAAAAATGGCTGGTGTAAAAAAGTTAAAGCAGGTGAAGTCGGTTTATTGGTAGGCAAAATTACCAGTCGCTCTCCATTTGATGGTTATACCGACCCAGAAAAGAATAAATCTGTGATTATGCAAGATGTCTTTAAAAAAGGTGACTCATATTTCAACACAGGTGATCTTGTTCGTAATATTGGTTTCCGTCACGCTCAGTTTGTTGACCGCTTAGGTGATACCTTCCGCTGGAAAGGCGAAAATGTATCTACCACCGAAGTTGAAAACATGGTGTGTGAATATGACAAGATCGCTGAAGCTGTGGTTTACGGTGTAGAAATTCCAAATACTAATGGTCGTGCAGGTATGGCAGCAATCACGCTTGCTGATGGTGCCGAGTTAAATGACGCTGATTTAACAGAAATGGTGACTGTATTTAAAAAATGCTTACCTGCTTATGCGGTACCAGTGTTTTTACGTATACAAGCTAAAGTTGAAACTACAGGTACTTTTAAGTACCAAAAGAATAAATTGAAGGAAGATGCGTTTAATCCAAGCAAAACTTCTGAACGTTTACTCGCTTTATTGCCTGGTGAAAGCAGTTACTGTGACATTACAAGTGAAATTTTTGACAACATTCAGGCATATAAATACCGTTTTTAGTTCATTTTTTAGCTAAACAAGAGGAAATCGTGCTTTTTATAGGCAATCATGCAAATGTTTTTAAATTTCCTCTTGTGTTAGTTGAATAACTTGCTAAAATACGCGACATCAAAACGATACGGGTCGTTAGCTCAGTTGGTAGAGCAGCGGACTTTTAATCCGTTGGTCCCGCGTTCGAGTCGCGGACGACCCACCACTTATCTGTTTTGAACCTATTTGGGTCGTTAGCTCAGTTGGTAGAGCAGCGGACTTTTAATCCGTTGGTCCCGCGTTCGAGTCGCGGACGACCCACCACTTATCTGTTTTGAACCTATTTGGGTCGTTAGCTCAGTTGGTAGAGCAGCGGACTTTTAATCCGTTGGTCCCGCGTTCGAGTCGCGGACGACCCACCAAATTCTAAAAAGCCTCTCAGTTCGAGAGGCTTTTTTTATTGTTAATGTATTTTAGTTTTATGACTAAAAGATGACGATGCACTTCTTATATAGAATATCCCTAGCCCATTCCATAAAGATTTCCAAACGTTTAGGAATATAACTTCTATTCGGATATAAAATATTAAGTGGAAGTGATTGAGCGGTATAGGCACTTAGTACTTCAACTAAAGTTCCCTGCTCGATTTTATCCTGAACATCGTAGTATGGAAGTTGAATAATTCCCAAACCTGCAATAGCCGCTGCAATATAGGCTTCCGTATTATTTACGCTTAAAGCACTATCCATCATCACAGCTCCATCTTGATATGAAAATACGCCCTGTTTTTCTCCTACTGCTCTCGCATAGTTAATGAGTTTGTGTTGAGATAGATCTTCTAATTGTTCAGGAATACCGTACTGTTCTAAATAATCAGCACTTGCACAGTTCACCATAATCAAGTTACCAACAAATTTCGCAATTAAACTACTATTATCTAGCTGTCCCACCCGAACAACACAATCGATTCCTTTCTCGATTAAGTCAGTGATGTCATCAGAGCTATGAAGTTGTAAATGGATATCTGGATAGCGACTATAAAAATCGGGAAGTTCAGGAATAATCACTTGGTGTACGATTCGGCTGGGCATTGAAATTTTTAGCGTGCCACGGTAATGCTGCTTTTGTGCCTGTATAAGCTGTTCGAGCTGTTCATAATCAAATAATAGATTTTGACACTCAGGTAATATTCGTTGTCCATCTTGGGTAAGGCTAACTTTACGCGTAGTTCGATGAAATAAGCGTACCCCATAGTGAGTTTCTAGCTGTTGAATTGCGCTCGTTACTGTCGAGCGAGGTAAATCAAGCTGATTTGCCACTTCACTAAAGCTTTGTCGTTTAGCGACTTCTGTAAAAATAAAAAATTGCTGCAACCGATCCATTTAATTGTTCGTATTTTCTGAATAGTTAAACTAAACTAGCATAATTGATCAAAAATTACCGCCAATCTAGACTAAAAACACATTAAAACAAGTCATCATAGGAACAACCATCATGGCAACTCATACTCTTAAAGATAAAGTTGTATTGATTACAGGCGGCGCAAAAAACTTAGGTGGACTGATTAGCCGTAAATTTGCAGAACAAGGCGCAAAAATCGCGATTCACTACAATAGCGCTGAAACTCAAGCAGATGCTGAACAGACGCTCGCAGATGTAAGAGCGTTCGGTGTAGATGCTGTTTTAATTCAGGCAGACCTAACGGATATTGATAATATCGAAAAGCTATTCTTAGACACTAAGCAGCATTTTGGCGGAATTGATATTGCCATTAATACAGTTGGAAAGGTTTTAAAGAAATCTTTTTTAGATACCACAGAACAAGAGTTTGATAGCATGAGCGATATCAACTCAAAAATTGCCTATTTCTTTATTCAATCGGCAGGGCGTCATTTAAATGACGGCGGCAAGATTTGTTCAATCGTGACTTCTCTTCTTGCAGCCTACACTGGACTCTATTCAACCTATGAAGGTTTAAAAGCACCTGTTGAGCATTACACACGTGCTGCATCAAAAGAATTTGGTGATCGCCAGATTTCCGTGACTGCGGTTGCACCAGGCCCAATGGATACACCTTTCTTTTATGGTCAGGAATCTGCTGAAGCAGTCGCTTACCATAAATCAGCTTCAGCTTTAGGTGGACTCACCAAAATTGAAGATATCGAACCCCTAGTTCGCTTTCTGGTAACCGATGGTTGGTGGATTACCGGCCAAACAATTTTTGCAAATGGCGGCTATACCACTCGCTAAAATCAAAAAAGCCGCATCTCAATGTGTGGCTTTTTAATTTGCTTCTTTACAAGAACTCTTCTAGTACCGAATTTAAGAAAATATGCCCCTGCTCAGTACAAGCCAAACGACAATGCTCATCTACCAATAGCTTTCTAGCTCGTAGTGAAGTGAGTACTTCATTTAAGTGATCTAGGCTTAAACCTGTGCGCTGCTCATATAACTCAGCTTTTACACCATCATTTAGACGTAAAGCATTCATCATGAACTCAAAAGGTATCTCTTCTGCCTCAATCTTTTTCATTTGCAAATGTTCGGCTGGAACCTTAGCCAAATAGTCTTTCGGTAAGCGAGTTTTTTGGAAACGGTACACACCATCTGGTTGTGTGACTTTGCCATGTGCCCCTGCACCAATCGCAAGGTAATCACCAAATTCCCAATAATTTAAATTATGAGCTGAAGGCTGCTCTTTACGCCAAGCCGATACTTCATAGTTTATAAAACCATTGGCTTTTAGATAAGCCTCACCCTGCTCTTGAATATCTTCTAGCACTTCATCTTGAGGTAAAACGGGCTGCGTACGGAAGAATACTGTGTTTGGCTCAATAGTCAGTTGATACCAACTGATATGTGTCGCGCCATGCTCTACAGCCATCTTTAAATCATAAAGTGCTTGCTCTAGCGTTTGCTCAGGTAGGCCATGCATTAAATCGACATTAACTCGCTTAAAGCCTGCTTGTCGTGCCTGCTCAATTGCATCCATAGCATTGTTGGCTGAATGAATACGCCCAAGCTTTTGCAAGTGCTCTGTATTAAAAGTCTGCACACCAATCGATAAACGGTTAATACCTGCTTCTAAATAGCCTGCAAACGGGTCATGTTCTAGTGTTCCGGGATTTGCCTCTAGGGTGATTTCACAGCCATCTTCAAATTTGAGCAATGACTTAAGCTGTTCAAACAGCCACGCATAGCCTTTAGCAGAAATAAGTGAAGGCGTTCCGCCACCAATAAATACACTATGAATTGAACGTCCCTGAGCCATCTCAACTTGAGTTTCAAAGTCGGCCACTAATGCTTTTAAATAGGTTTGCTCGAGTTCTGCCGAAAGCGCTCCATCTGGTACGGCATGCGAGTTAAAGTCACAATATGGACATTTACGCACGCACCAAGGCATATGGATATATAAAGATAAAGGAACAGAAGCAGGATTTAATACGGCCAAGGAGCAGGTCCAATTTACACAATATTTCTATTTTAACATGACTGCATCAATGGGCTTATGAAAACATACCTTAATTGCTTTAGACTGTTTTTAAACATACTTAAATATTGATAAAAATGATGAAATTCTCTAGTCAACTTTTCCTGATCTTACCTCTAGCTATGGGAATCGGTGTTGCCATGGCTTTTCAAACTGCAATTAATGCTCAACTGCGCGAGCAACTACACTCACCGTTGCAGGCAGCTTTATTATCATTTTTCATAGGTACTATTGTTTTAGCCGTTATGGTTTTTTTCCAAAGTACCGAAAAGCCCTCTTTAAGTGAAATATCAAATATTCCATGGCTTCTTTGGACAGGAGGATTCCTTGGGGTTTATGCAATTAGCATGAGCATTTATACTGCACCTAAACTTGGTTTTTTAACCTTTACAGGGCTAGTCGTTTTTGGGCAATTGGTCATTTCAATGTTGCTTGACCATTTTGGTTGGTTGGGTACAGAAAAGACACCTGTTACATGGCAACGGTTCCTTGGTGGCGTGATCATCTTTGTCGGTGTGTTACTCACTTTGCAACGTTAGCTTCATTTTTATATTTAAAAAGAGTACCTTTTGTGTCGAATGTCACATCTTTTCGGTCTGAATTAAAACAACTCTTCCACTTAATGCTACCGATTTTAATTACCCAGTTTGCTCAAGCGGGATTTGGGTTAATTGACACTATTATGGCTGGGCATTTATCTGCAACCGATTTAGCAGCAATTGCGGTAGGGGTGGGCTTATGGATCCCAGTCATGCTCCTGTTCAGTGGCATTATGATTGCAACTACACCTTTGGTCGCTGAAGCAAAGGGCGCAAGAAATACAGAACAAATTCCTGTCATTGTCCGTCAATCATTATGGGTCGCGATTATTTTAGGCGTAATGGCTATGCTCATTTTGCAGCTTATGCCGTTTTTCTTACATGTGTTTGGCGTACCAGAGAGCTTACAGCCTAAAGCAAGTTTATTTTTACATGCGATTGGTTTAGGTATGCCTGCTGTGACCATGTACGCAGCCCTACGCGGTTATTCAGAGGCTTTAGGCCATCCACGTCCTGTAACGGTCATTAGCTTACTGGCCTTAGTGGTTTTAATCCCTCTAAACATGATTTTTATGCATGGCTTAGGACCAATACCTGCTTTAGGTAGTGCAGGCTGTGGTTTTGCAACATCCATTTTACAGTGGCTCATGCTAATTACTTTAGCTGGCTATATTTATAAAGCTTCAGCTTACCGAAACACGTCGATTTTTAGCAGATTCGATAAAATTAACCTGACTTGGGTAAAAAGAATCTTACAGCTTGGCCTACCCATCGGTTTAGCCGTGTTCTTTGAAGTCAGTATTTTTAGTACAGGTGCATTGGTGCTTAGTCCACTGGGTGAAGTATTTATTGCAGCACATCAAGTGGCAATTTCAGTCACCTCAGTGCTGTTTATGATTCCGCTTTCACTTGCGATTGCCCTGACCATTCGTGTGGGAACGTATTATGGTGAAAAAAATTGGGCTTCCATGTACCAAGTCCAAAAAATTGGTCTGAGCACAGCAATATTTTTTGCCTTATTGACCATGTCTTTTATTGCTCTAGGTCGTGAACAAATTGTCTCGGTTTATACCCAAGATATAGAAGTGGTTCCTGTTGCCATGTATTTACTCTGGTTTGCAATGGGTTATCAGTTGATGGATGCATTACAAGTCAGTGCCGCAGGCTGTTTAAGAGGGATGCAAGATACGCAAGCACCGATGTGGATTACGCTTATGGCATATTGGGTGATTGCTTTTCCTATCGGACTTTATTTAGCACGTTATACCCATTGGGGTGTAGCTGGTGTGTGGCTAGGCTTAATTATTGGTTTAAGCATTGCTTGTGTTTTATTACTTTCAAGGCTTTATTTAAATACCAAACGTTTAAGCAAAACCTAATAAAAAAGCCGATAAATATCGGCTTTTTTTCACTATGCAGACTTTGCCCGCGGGCTTGCTCCAATTTGCCAGACAAACGGTAAATCGGTCCGGTTAACTTCCCAATCTCCAATCACCTTTTCTTTATAGATGAGCGGATTATGTGAAGAGACCGTTCGTGCATTACGCCAGAAACGGTCGAGTTGTTTGACCTGACTACTTGCTGACGCGCCCAAAGCATTAAATAATTGGCTGGTTAAATCAAGCACTAGGTTAGAAATCACCACCTGCCCTTGCGCCGACTCAAGCTCTGCATCTACATTAAACTGATGTTCTTTTACCTCTAACTCACTAAAGTGACTTTCATAAGCCTTCTGTAATGCTTCAGCTGTTTTAATCGTAATTGCCAGACTTGCATAGGCTTGAGCAGAGGCTTTACCCACCACCTGTAAAACTTGTGGATCGTGACGAACAAGGTCGCCATTACCATGACTAAAAATACGTTTTCGCTCACGTATCTCCTGACTAAAAGTTTCTACTGCCGCATGTGCAATACCCGTTAAAGTTGCAAGATGGACGACCTGATAAAAAGCAGTTTGATATTTAAAACGCTGGTCAAATGGAATCAGGTGCGAAGCTGGTAAATGCACCTGATGTACTTTTAAAGTACCACTGCCCGTTGTCTTTTGACCAAAGCCATCCCAATCATCAATCACACTCACGCCTGTTTCATGACGATAAATAGCAGCAATCACATGGCGGTCATTTACTTCATCATAAGCAAATAAATCGATCCAGTCAGCAAAGATACTTCCTGTTGAATAGTACTTTTCTCCATTTACCACCAAGTTACCCGAAGCATCTTTGGTTACTCGTGTAACAACATCACCAATCTGTACATTTCCAACTTCGGTCCATGCATTCCCAACTAAATCACCTTGTACAAAACGCTGAAACCAAACCTCCTGCGAATGCTCTTTATGGGCAACTAAGCGGTCTTCAACAAAAGCAAAGTGTCCACGCAATGCTTGCACAATATTCGAATCTGCTTGCGCCAGTTCTGCTAAAAGCTGGAAAAGTTGCGGTAATGACACCCCATCTCCACCATACTTAACAGGTACACGTACTGCACCTAATTTGAGTTCTTTTAACCACTGAATCGGTTCAAAAGGCAAGATTCGTTCTTTTTCCCGTTGAATTGCACCTTGGGCAATTTTTTCAAAAACTAGACGAAATCTACTTGCTACCTTTTCATAATCGGCGCCTACTGATAGCTCTTCTAATTCAATTTGGGTAATTGTCATCTTTATTCTCCTAATCTTATTTTTTATTCACTTTAGCTCCATGCATGACGCGGTGGATGAACACCATTGAGGTAATAATTACCAACAATGTGATATTTCCAACGCACGGGATCATGCAAGGTGTGAGTGCGAGCATTACGCCAATGTCGGTCCAGATTAAGCTCAGACAAGGTCGATCGTGTTCCAGACAACTCAAAAAGCTTATTCGCTGCTAAAATCGCAACTTCTGTAGTGAGTACTTTTGCTTCAGCAACCAGTAATGTCGCTTGATTTACATGTTCTTCTGTCGTGTCGGCAATCGCTTGATCAATCGCATCTCCAGCCAAATCTAATACCGCTTCTGCTGCACGCAGTTTTATTTTTAAATCACCAATGTTTGCAATCGTATAGGGATCATCACTCGCTTTTTCTAAACCTGAATCGACCCATGCGCGGCTATGATTTTTGACATAGTGGATTGTTTCTTCAATTGCGCCACGTGCAATACCAGCGTCGACAGCAGCTTGAATAAATTGTGAAATTGCACCTGCCGGTGTAGGACGTTCGAAAGCCTGATAAATTGGAATTAGATATTCTTCACGTACTGGAACTTGATTAAGTTTAACGGTTCCACTGGCCGTGGTTCGTTGCCCAAAACCAGACCAGTCATTAATAATATTAACCCCTGAAGTTTCCCGAGGAACTAACGCTGCGTAAGGCTGCCCCTGTTCATTTACAGCGACAATGGGAACCCAATGTGCAAGCAATGCGCCTGTTGCAAAGAACTTCTTGCCATTAATTTCATAACCGTGCTCGGTCTTTCGTAATGTGGTAGTGAGGTCGGCCACCGTCTTGCTATGTTTTTCCGAAAAGGCATTACCAAAGCGAATCCCCCTCAACACTAAGTTAAAGAAAAACTGTTGTTGTTCTGGGCCTGCATCAAGGCGTAAATGCTCAATAAAAGCCAAATGGTTTTGAGGAAGCTGTGCAAGAGATGAATCAACGCTCGCAATTGTTTTGATGACCTCAGCCAAGGTTCGATATTTAACTTGGGCACCACCAAATTGCTTGGGAACCGTAATAGCCCATAAGCCACTTTGTGAGAACTGTTGAATTTCGTTTAGAGGTAAACGGCGCTCTCTGTCTCGTTCAGATGCTTCTTGTGCAAATTCTTGAGCAAGTTGTTTGGCAAGCTCAATTGCTTCTTCATCAGAACGAATAATATGCGCATCTTTTGACTGCTCAAACACAGATAAAGGAACCGCCTGCGACCGCCCATGGGCTGAACTTAAACTTGTCATAACTTTTGTTATCTCTATTTTTATTTAACCTGTTATTCACATTACCACCAAAAAAACAGGCACTTTATAGATATTAAAGCTTTGTTTATGAAATGGATTTTCACAAGCTTTTCATATTTTTTACTATAAAAATAACATTTTGTTTTCCGAAAATTTTCTTACATGAGATAAACAATTTCATATAGGCTTTTTAAGCTTTGTCACCTATGATCAAAACTAGGCAAAATTATGTTGTAGTCAATGAGGTATCGAAGATATGGCAAAGAATGCAAGTTCACCCGGCAAACGATTTATGAAACTTGCAGGAATGACCGCGAGCATTGCAACGAAAACCGTTTCTAACTCGATTCGAAACTTGACCGCAGACGAAGAGCAAAAGCTGGCTTCAAAAACCAAGTTATTTCAGGATATTGGTTTGCAAATTGCCGACACCTTAGGTGAAATGAAAGGTGCCGTCATGAAGGTCGGCCAAATTGCTTCGCAATATAAAGATATTTTTCCACCCGAGGTCGCTAAAGCAATTTCTAAGTTACAGCGCCAAGCTCCCCCTATGCCCTTTGCTGCTATTCAACAACAAGTTGAACGTGAACTTGGAAAGCCGCTGCATGTTGCCTTTAAATCTTTTGATCAAGAACCTTTTGCAGCTGCTTCAATTGGACAAGTTCACAAAGCTGTCCTGCCAAGTGGTGAACAAGTCGTGGTTAAGGTGCAATATCCAGGTGTTGATGAAGCCTGTGAAAGTGACTTAAAACAAGTACGTTTGGCACTTCGTTTAATGGGGGTGCTTAAAATTGATAAAAAGCTACAAGATCAGCTTTTTGCAGAGATTCAAGATAGTCTGTCAGCAGAGCTTAACTATGAAATCGAAGCTCAAAACCTTGAAGTTTTCAAAACATTCCATAGTCAGTTAGATGACAAAATTATCATTCCGACCGTTTATAAAGATTACTCTTCAAGACGCATTTTAACCTTGAGTCTCGAACAAGGTGACAGCATTGAAACTGCTAGCGCTTGGCCTATTGAAATTCGAAATACCATTGGACGCCGCTTGATTCGTGCTTTAGGTCAGGAAATGTTCTTTTTAAAACGTTTTCACTGTGACCCTCATCCAGGTAACTTTGCTTTCCGCCAAGATGGCAGTGTCATTATTTATGACTATGGCAGTGTTAAAACGCTTTCAAATGAAATCGTGCAGCACTTTAAACGCTTAGTAAATGCAGCTCGCCATGAAAATATCGATTTGATCGAAACAGAATTATTTGAACTACATTCACTTGCTGAAAAAGGCAAATTCCCGAGTGATCTATATAAACTCTGGATTGAAGTATTATTACGTCCGCTTACCACTACTTATGATTTCGCCGAAAACTCATCACACCATGATGGCATGTTACTTGTGAAAAAATCTTTGAAGTATTGGGATGTCTTTAAACCCTCACCAGATACTTTAATGGTCAACAGAACCATTTCAGGGCATTACTGGAACCTGATTCACTTAAAAGTTCATGACAATCTAAACGATCTATTTGAAGAGCTTGTACCGCCTTCTAACTAACTTAATTTACTGATCAATGTAGCCTTTTATGGGGTACATTGACTTTTTAATTGTTATGTTATAACATTTCTTTAATCAAAAATAATTTAGGACAATCTCTCATGCGTAAAGATATTCATCCTGCTTATCAACAAGTGTTATTTCATGACACCAATGCAGACGTGTACTTCTTAATTGGTAGTACTCTTCAGTCTAAACAAACCAAAGAGTATCAAGGGAAAGTCTACCCTTATGTCACTCTTGATATTTCAAGTGCATCACACCCTTTCTACACAGGTGAAGTACGTCAAGCAAGTAATGAAGGCCGTGTAGCAAGCTTCAATAAACGCTTCGCTCGCTTTAATCGTAAGAGTTAATCTTGCGTTAAGATTCGACCAATAAACTTAAATCATTGGAAGCCTAAGACTATCTCCTCCACTTAGGCTTCTTTTTTTATGTGCATTTTTTCGATCATTTCTAAACTGTGTATAAAAGAAAACTTATCCACAAGTTGCCTAAAAACTCTTCTGATTTTTTTTTCATAACCCCCTCAATTTTTATAACTACCAAGCTTTCAAAGCATGTATTCAATGCTATGCTTAAGCCCCATTTGATAGGAAGTTTAAGATTATGGCACAAGAGTTACTTGCCCAATTACAAGCAGGCACAGCAAAATTTTCAGACGTTTTAGCTCATATTGAAGCACGTTACCAACATACTCCAACGGCTTTTCAAAATGGTGTACAGCATAACGCTGCTACTGAAAATCAAGGCAGTGCAAAAGTTTTCTCTTTTGCCAAGTTACAAGGTTTAGACCAAGCACAAACTTTAAGTTTATTTGCAGAGCACTACGCATCTGTATTAGCTACCCCAGAGGGAACTGATCATCAAAATATTCGTCAGTTTATGCAAAATGGTTGGGATGGTGTGAAGTTTGAAGGGCAAGCTTTAACTGAAAGGTAATTAATAATTTGTGAATACACGACGGAGTCTTACCGTTTATTCTCAAATGAAAGTAGCTAATTCTGTTACTTTGGTTTTGCCCAAAGTAACCAAAGGCATTTGTCATCAACAGAACCTGTTCCCTGTTTACACTTATCAACTATCTTGCAAAAACAATATATAGCTGATTTCAGCCAGGCTGTTGATGACTTTAACGCGTATCAAATCCCAAGAATAAATCAGTTGTTTTTAATTCTTCATTTACTATCGTGACAAGCGGCATGGATGCCGCTGTTTTGCTGTGCTACATGGATGTAGCATCAGCGAAACAAAAGATTTTTGCTTACTTTTGATCTTTCAAAAGTAAGGTATGCCTATACAAATGGTATTGGAGAACATCTTAAAACGGAGGCCGTACCGCATATCTCGCTCCTTAAACATCCGAATAATCAGTTGCCCGCTACCCAATAATAAGTCGCCACCCCCAAACACGTAAAAATTAAAGACCCAATTAAATGGATAGAAATCCCCAACATCGCCATTCCCAACTTACCGCTTTGTAATAAAGTGACGATCTCAATCGAGAAAGTTGAAAACGTAGTTAAAGCACCACAAAAACCAGTAATCACAAAAAGCTTATAATTCGGACTTAAATCACTTTGAGCAAAATAGGCAATTGCAAAGCCAATAATAAAGCCACCCACTAAATTAACAGTCACTGTACCAAGTGGAATTTGCGGATAAATCGGGTTGAGTTTTAAACCTAAAAACCAACGCAGCCATGCCCCTAGAACTGAGCCTAAAGCAATTGAAAGTAGAGAGTAATACATAGGACCACCCCTTTAGATAGACGCTAAAAGAGCAAAAAATAATGAAGAGAAATATGACACAGCGTACTCCAAAAATAAGCAAAGTACGCAATAACCTACGTACCCAGCGATATAAATACATGAGGGTAACGTAGGCATCATTAGCCAATACGGCGGTTTTTCAAGGGAGGAATGCCATCTCCCTGTTTTAAGTATATTAGATCATCTTGAATTTGATTTAAACATACTTTTTAAAATCATGGACGTTCATCGTATTGCGGTAAATTGTCACAAATACTTTCCCATTCAGCCTTAGAAGCAGCAAATATATGCATTGTCGGCTTTTGGTCTAGTGGTGTATCAAGTGTCCCAATTCTTAAGCGGTATAATTCAGGCTGAGCATCACGAGAACTAATCAAAGGTGAACCACATTCGCTACAAAACCAGCGGTACACACCGTTCACAGCAAATTTTTTGACTAGGTCTTCACCTTGGGTAATTTTAAAATCTGTACTGTTGATAGGAGCATTCGTTGCAAATGCTGTTCCATTAGCTTTTCGGCATCTTTGACAGTGACACTGAATAATATCTCCGATATCGCCCTTAATTTCATAGCGAATACCCTGGCATAAACAACTTCCTTGATAAACTGGTGAAGCTTGAGACATGTTCTCGTAAATCCTATTATTATTGATCGCTCAAAAATAACACTTTTCACCTATCAAACATAGCATCAAATTATCCTGTTATTTCTCTAAGAATGAATGCACGCCTTCACCAGCCGCTCGCCCTGTAGCAAAGCATGCTGTAAGTAAATATCCACCTGTAGGAGCATCCCAATCCAGCATTTCACCACAACAGAATACACCTGAAGTTTGTTTAAGCTCTAAGCTTTCAGTTAGTGCATTCTGCTTAACACCACCAGCACAGCTAATCGCTTCTTCAATGGGTCTAAACCCTTCTAGCTTAATTTGGAGCGCTTTGATGCGCTGAGCCATAGCCTCTGGTTGGTTCCATAGTGCTTTATCAACCACTTCTCGAATTAAGTTAATCTTGGTCGTGTCTAAGCCTGCTTTACGCCAGATATTGGTGAGCGATTGTTTTTTGCTAGCCTGTAATTTTTTAACTAACTGTGACAACTCTACATCAGGCAATAAATCTAAAAACAAATTTAAGCTTTGCCCTTGTTTTTGTTGTTCTCGTAAAGCACGTCCAAGTTTATAAATAACACCACTTTCTAAGCCATAGTGAGTAATCACAATATCACCATGAGTAACTTGGCTGGGTTCAACCCACGCATTGATACGTTTTAAAGGTTCACCAAAACAGCTTTCCATAAAAGCTGACCAAGCGTGCAATACTCCTGCATTACTCGCTTGAAAAGGTTCAATATTGGATTGATCCATCCATTGCTGCCAAGCACCATCACTCCCTAATTGTGTCCAAGACACAGCACCACAAGCCAATACGACCGCATCGTATTGCTGGGTAAAGGTTTCAGTGCTTTGGTTATTTTGGTTTTCTAAAGTCACCGTTGTGCCTTGTAAATTAATACAACGATAACGATAAAAGAATTTAACCTGCTGTTCTGCCAAACGTTTTAGCCAAGCACGTAACAGAGGGGCTGCTTTCATTTCGACAGGAAAAATGCGACCTGAGGTGCCAACGTAGGATTCTATTCCCAGATTTTTCATCCAGCTTTGAATCCAGACTGCATCCCATTTTTCAACCCATGGTTTGAGCCATTCTGCATGGTCATAGCGCTCAATAAACTGCGCTAATGGTTCAGCATGCGAGATGTTTAACCCAGTTTTCCCTGCCATTAGAAACTTACGCGCAGCTGAAGGCTTTTGCTCGTATACATCAATATCATAAGCATATTGGCTCAGTACCTCAGCTGCCATTAAACCAGCCGGACCCGCACCAATAATGGCAACCCGCTTATTCGCCATGCACTTGACCTTGTAATGGGGCAAACTCATCAAAACGTGTGCTGTAACCTTCAGGTTTAGTGATCACAAGCTGTTGGCAAAGTTCTCCACGTTCTAAATACTTAATTTCAAAATGAGTACGTGCAGATGTTTGAGCAATTTTTTCTTTTTGATAAGGCAGCTTCCAAACCTTAATTAATTGTTGTTCAGCTTCTTCAATATATTCAGGGATATTACTTGCCAAAGTAATGGTTCCACCTGTTTGCAGGCGAGAAATTAAGAATTCAAAAAATGGCATATTCAACCAGCGCTGTGCTGGATTATGTGGTTCTGGATTTGGGTAGAGAATAAAGAAATGTTCAACTTGAGCAGGATGTAGTGCATGTACCACCCACGGTAAAGCATCTGCATGCACAGGGATTAAATTATCTCTTGGTTCCAGACCGTGCTGTTTTTGCATTGCCAAGAATTTTTCTCGGGTTCGTTCAATTGCATACAATGTGTGCTGCGGCTGTTGCCCGCTAAAAAGCAAAGCATGTTTACCCTTGCCCGCTCCAATTTCTACACAAATTGGGGTATTTTCAATTGGGGTAAAATCGCGAGGCGCTTGCATACGTTGTGCTTGAAATTGACGAATCTGCATAATCACATCAAACTAAATAAAAATCGGTATAAGTCTAACAAGTCACCTGACTTTTGCCTAATCTATTTCTCTTCACTTTGAGGATATCGCTTTATGCCACGTACATTCCCCTGCCCACGTTGTGGTGAACCAAGTGTTTGGGAAGGTAACGAATTTCGTCCATTTTGCTCTGAACGCTGTAAATTAATTGATTTAGGTGCGTGGGCAAATGATGAATATAGACTGCCTACCCAAGATGCGCCTCAGCATAACAAGGGTAGTCAAAATGAAGATGATTACGAAGATTAACCTGCTTTACCCGCGACAAACGGGTTAAATTGTTTTTCATAGCCAATGGTACTCATTGGACCATGCCCAGAAATAAACTGAGTATCATCTGGCAAACTAAAACACTCTCGTTTAATCGATTCAATCAACTGATCATGGTTTCCACGCGGGAAGTCTGTTCTGCCAATTGAGCCTTTAAACAAGACATCACCAGTCCAAAGCAAGCCATGATTTTTATTATAGAAAATAACATGTCCTGGTGTATGACCTGGGGCAAAACGTACCTCAAACTCATCTTCACCCAGTTTTAGCACTTCACCCCCCTCAAGCCATTGATCGACCTTAACAGGCTGTGGAATTGGAAAACCATAACGTGCTGAAACTTCCTGAATCATATCTAGCCAGAACTGATCTTCTTTATGGGGACCAATAACTGGAACGCTCCATTCTTTGGCAAGTTCACCCACCGCTCCAGCATGGTCTAAATGTCCGTGAGTGAGCCAAAGAGCTTTCACTTTTAAACCTAAGGCTTCTACTTCTTTTTTCAAAACCGAAGCGTCACCACCCGCATCAATCAAAACTGCTTCTTTGGTTTCACTGTCCCAAACAAGAGAACAATTTTGGGCAAATGCAGTAACTGGAACAATTTTGACTTGCAGCATAAGAACCTCTGGCTAAAACGCAATTAACGGTGGGCTAAGGTATGGGTAAGGGCATCAAGATTAGCCTGAACTAACCCTGCAAGCAAATCAATATGAGCTTGATCGCTATTTAAAGCAGGAATATAAGCATAGCTACCACCCCCCGCCTCTTGAAACAACTCAGCATTTTGTATGGCCAACTCTTCAAGTGTTTCCAAGCAATCAGCAGAAAAAGCTGGGCTTAATACCTGTACTGACTTAACGCCTTGCTTCGCCCAATCTTGTAAAAGTTGGTCTGTATAAGGCTTAACCCACTCTTGTTTCCCAAAACGTGACTGGAAGCTAATTGCCCATTCATCATCTTTTAAATGCAAAGCTTCAGCGACTAACTTTGCAGTAATGCGACAACGGTCTGCATACGGATCGCCTTTGTCTGCATACGGCTGTGGAATACCGTGAAATGACATCAACAGTTTTTCAGGCTTACCATGTTGCTCTTGATAAGCTAAAACACTTTCTGCCAATGCCTGAATAAACATTGGATGCTGATAGTAGTCTTTGATAATTGTTAGACCTGGCAAGTTTCGCTGGGCTGGAATCCACTTGGCAAATGCATCGTATAGCGGTGCTGTAGAAGTGGCTGAATATTGAGGAAATAAAGGCAATAGAATGACATGCTCTTGTGGGTTAGCTGCCAGTTTTTCTAAAACTGCATCAATGCCTGGATTACCATAGGTCATCGCCGGTATCACGGTTAAATCAAACTGATTATTTTCTCGCTGCAAATAAGCCTGAATACGTTGAGTTTGCTCAAACACAATTTCACGCATGGGCGAATCTTTTGACCATACCGAAGCATAGGCATGTGCTACCCTTTTTGGGCGAAAAGGTAAAACAAACAGATTTAAAATAATCCACCAAATGAATTTCGGTATTTCAATTACACGTGAATCAGATAAAAACTGCTTTAGAAAACGGCGAACCGCAGGAACAGTGGCCTCATCCGGTGTACCTAAATTCGCTAAAATGACTGTGACTTTCGGTTTTTGTTCAAACGACATGTGTAAATGCCTTTCAATTCATCTTATGTCACTAATGTAACAGCTTTTATTGTCATATATAAATTGAATCGCTCTAAGCTTTTAATCGAATGCCCCGATGATTCCATTTATAGCTAAGTAATAACTTTTGAGCTTTAGCTGTGACTTTCCATAAGCTATAGGATTGTTCAGTTTGAGTTGGAACAATCCAGCCCTGTGACTGCATTTGCTTTTTGATCCGAAACAATGCGTTATGGTTAATCTGAGCGCAGGCAACAGCATGAGCACGAGGTAACTCCTGACGAGCATCTTCTAGGCCAGCCTGATTCAGATATTCATTTAAACATGTCCCAAAATTCTCTTCTGGTGTCGCTGTTTCAAACTGCTTTGCCAATATACTTAACAGCTGAGACCAAGTCATTTGTCGTTGTCGTTTCAACTCTTTAAAATTGCCATCCTGAAATGCTTGAATTTGATATTCAAATGCAAAAATATCTTGAGGAGCAACTTCGTTTACTTGAGCTGATGACTCTGTTAATTGCTGTTCTAACTGTAAAATTTTACTTTTTAATAGCTTAATTTCATCTTCTAAGTGATGAGCCTGATGAGCAGGCACCCAACCTTGTCCGATATGCTGCTCCATGATTAAAGGCATATTTAAACGGACAGCCAGCTCTAGTTCACGTGGAGTTTTAAAGTAAAAAATATGATTTACATCAAGTAGTAACTTTTTTCTAAATGCGAGAAATTTATCTTTAAGCTGTGGATGTGTTTCTTGTAAATGTATTTCACGGCTTTCGGGCTGCTCATGCATGAACACAATAATGGGTTTAGCCTGACTTAATGCATATTCATACTCTAAAGATAAATAACTCACACCAGAAATCGACTGCTCTCCATACTGGCTGCCTAAAAGTAGGATTACATAATCACATTCATCAATTTGTCGACGTGCAAGCGTAGTGGTGAGGGGTGTTCGTTGTTCTAATCCCCAAGCAAAGAAACCCATCCCTACCAAGGTTTGAGACAAAACCATTCGCTCTGGCTGCATATCGCGGCCAGACGTTGAAATAAAAATCTGATAGCGTGTATCGAGCATAACAATACCCTTTCGCCCCATGATCTGTCAGTGACTTAATATCAGCCAAGATCATGAACCGCCCCAAATAAAATAATAAATCTAAAAAACACTACTTTCTAAATGATGCTAAAAGATCAGTTCAGATTATGAAGTGTCCAAGTTAACTCTTGTGGAATCATATGTTGTAAAACAGGTTGCAGTGCCTCAGCATTATTACCGCTGACATAACATTCAATACGTGCAACATTCTGACCTATTTGGTCACATAATAACTCATTTTTTATTAAAATACGGGCTGTTTGTCGGGCAACTGCCAATCCAGAATCAACCAGTGTGAATTGATTATCAAAAAGATGATGAATTGCTTGATTTAAGAAAGGATAATGCGTGCAACCGAGCACTAAATAGTCGGCACCTTGCTCAGCGGCGGGCTGTAAAACTTCTTTTAATGCCTTTAAACATGCCTCACCCATTTGCTGGCCTGCCTCGACACAGGGAACAAGTTCAAGGCTAGTTAAAGTCATCACCTTAACGCCTGCTGGAACAGCAAACTTCTCGACTACATCTTTAATAAGCTGGCCGCGAAAAGTAGCAGGCGTTGCCAAAACAGCAACCACTTTAGAACGAGTCTGTAATACAGCAGGTTTTAATGCTGGAACCAATCCAACAATTGGAAAGTGTTCTCCATAATGCTCACGCAAATGATCAAGGCTAAATGCGGAAGCCGTATTGCAAGCTACGACTGCAATTTTACAGCCTTGACGATATAGCCAATCGACTGCTCGAGCCGTGAGTTCCCTGATTTCTTCATCAGAGCGAGGACCATAAGGCACGTAGGCAGTATCGGCATAATACACAATACGTTCATTTGGTAAATATTTGGCAATTTCTGCTGCAACTGACATTCCTCCAATTCCCGAATCAAAAATACCAATTGGGGCATCTGCTGATGCTTTAGGCATAGGTTCTAGCTCGGAAAATAAAGGTTGTATGGCGGTCATAGCTGTACTGAAGTGTCAGAAAATTTCACTCCCTAAAGCTTAAACCTCAAGTGCCTAATTGCAAGAGCAAATTACCACTTTTTAGCTCTAAAATAGTTTCACCTTTATCGTTTTCAATCAGTGTTCCATAGTTCACCAAATGATAGAAAGCCTGACGTTGAATCAGCGCATTAATCCCAAAACGGACATGCACATAAGGACGCAACTCTCCTGCATATTCACGCATAAAAATAGGATGTTCTGCATCAACCAAAATTACATCTTGGTTCGTGGTGGTCAGTTGTAAAAACTGCTCACCTGAAATTTCGACCTGATCTGCCTGATTGACTAATAAAGGTTCATCTTCAACTTCGATTTCAATTTGTTCTACAGGGGTTTTCAGGTAGAATTTGCCTTCTTCTTTCCATAGGACTTTGGTAAACAGATCTAATAGAGCTTGGCGCTTGATTAATTGACCTTCGTGCCACCATTCTCCATTGGATTTCACTGTCAAATCCATTTTGCCGCAATGCTTTGGA
Source organism: Acinetobacter sp. 826659 (assembly GCF_000588515.1). Taxonomy (NCBI): domain Bacteria; kingdom Pseudomonadati; phylum Pseudomonadota; class Gammaproteobacteria; order Moraxellales; family Moraxellaceae; genus Acinetobacter; species Acinetobacter sp. 826659. The sequence continues at coordinate 300,099 of NZ_JFYD01000004.1, forward strand.
TGCCACTGCTCTAAAGGTGGAATTGACCTTTTGTGACTTTGCTGTACACCTTTTAAGTATTGTGCAATGTTCATTAAGTTTTTATCATCAGATAACGGTATTTTTCCCATATCCGATGGTGAATTATTTTGATTTACCATAGTTTATGCCTTGCTGACGAAAAAATGTTACGACTCAGCCAATTGGCTAGATCATGGTTTAAAACTATACTAGCCCAAACGATAAAAGGCACAATAGCATATTTGCGCCTATGGATTAAAACACTCACGGCAGCACCGAATTATCTGAATATGACGGTTGCCACCTTTAAGTATTGAGGAGTCCTACATGGAACACATCGAACGTGAATCGATGGAGTTTGACGTTGTCATCGTAGGTGCAGGACCTGCAGGTCTATCTGCTGCGATTAAGATCCGTCAATTAGCGATTGAAAAAAACTTAACCGATCTTTCTGTTTGTGTAGTTGAAAAAGGCTCTGAAGTAGGTGCGCATATCTTGTCTGGTGCTGTGCTTGAGCCACGTGCCATCAATGAACTTTTCCCGAACTGGAAAGATGAAGGCGCACCTCTTAATGTCCCTGTAACTGAAGACAAAACTTTCTTCTTACTTTCAGACACCACTTCTAAAGAAGTACCTCACTGGATGGTTCCTAAAACCATGCACAACGACGGTAACTATGTGATCTCTTTAGGTAATGTGGTTCGCTGGTTAGGTCAAAAAGCTGAAGAGTTAGAAGTTTCTATCTTCCCTGGCTTTGCTGCATCTGAAGTGCTTTATCATGAAGACGGTACTGTAAAAGGTATTCAAACAGGTGACATGGGTATTGGTAAAGATGGCGAACCAACGCATAACTTTACTCCAGGCTATGAACTTCACGCGAAATATACCCTCTTCGCTGAAGGTTGCCGTGGTCACTTAGGTAAACGCCTAATTGCGAAATACAACCTTGATAAAGATGCTGATCCTCAGCACTACGGTATCGGGATCAAAGAGCTTTGGGAAATTGACCCAGCAAAACACAAACCGGGCTTAGTCATGCACGGTGCAGGTTGGCCTTTAGCAGAAACAGCTTCTTCAGGTGGCTGGTGGTTATACCACGCTGAAAACAACCAAGTGACTTTGGGTATGATTGTGGACTTGTCTTATGAAAATCCACACATGTATCCTTTTATGGAAATGCAGCGCTGGAAAACTCACCCACTGATTAAACAGTATTTAGAAGGTGGTAAACGTATTTCTTACGGCGCACGTGCGGTAGTGAAAGGCGGTTTCAACTCATTGCCTAAATTAACTTTCCCGGGCGGTTGCTTGATTGGTGATGATGCAGGTTTCTTAAACTTTGCAAAAATCAAAGGCTCACACACTGCTATGAAATCAGGCATGTTATGTGGTGAAGCTGTATTTGAAGCGATTGCTGCGGGTGTAGAAAAAGGCGGTGATCTTGCGATTGCACGTGTTACTGAAGGCGAAGATTTATTCGTTAAAGAATTAACTTCATACACTGACAAATTTAACAACAGCTGGTTAAAAGAAGAGCTTTATAACTCTCGTAACTTTGGCCCAGCAATGCATAAATTTGGTCAATGGATGGGTGGTGCATTTAACTTTATCGACCAGAATGTCTTTAAAGTGCCATTCACTTTACATGACTTGAAGCAAGACTTTGCTGCATTGAAAACTGTTGATGCAACAAGCTTTAAGCCAAACTATCCAAAACCAGATGGCAAACTTACATTTGACCGTTTATCTTCAGTATTTATCTCAAACACTGTACATGAAGAAAACCAGCCAGCTCACTTGAAGCTTACTGATCCTTCAATTCCAGTGAATGTGAACTTACCGAAATGGGATGAGCCTGCACAGCGCTACTGCCCTGCTGGTGTTTATGAAATCATGGAAAATGATGATGGTTCTAAACGCTTTCAGATTAACGCAGCGAACTGTGTTCACTGTAAGACCTGTGATATTAAAGACCCATCTCAAAACATTACGTGGGTAACGCCTGAAGGCGGCGGTGGTCCGAATTACCCTAACATGTAATTCCTTGCGCCGCTTTAGCCGCGGCTCATATCCTAATATGTAATAAAAAAGCCCCGATTATTCGGGGCTTTTTTATTAGTATCCGCTTATTGAAAAGGCGGTATTTTTGCTACGTTTAAATTAAAATTCTTTTTATAGAAAATAAATGTGCCTAATAAAAATAAGCCGAGAAAACCAAAGTTCCGCGCTAAATCGTAGTACCAAACCGATTTACCAAATAATAAATCAAGAATTAACATCAGCCCGAGAAACCTTGTATGCAAGATCAAACTCATCTTTATCTTTGGTTCAGGAGCAAAATATGTATTTCTATAACCGAGTAGAATTGAACCTAAAATAATAAGAATAGATATAATAATGATAGCAACAGTTTCAGATAGCCAAGAGATCTCTAAATGTAATAAACCAGCAATAGTGAAAAACCAAAGACAGATTAATAAGCTTCTTTTCACAAAATAATCATTCATTTTTATACGTCATTTATATACTTAATTTTATAAATTATATAACGATTCTTATTTGTAAAAAATTATCATTTCAAATTAAAGTTGAATTATTCATGGCTTCTAATCATCTTTATTAGAAGCCTTATTATTCTATTAACCTTTCTTCACTAAGTAATGAAATTCTTTATGACCATTTTCATCTAAGCGTTCTTCTTGTAACAACAACTCATGGCCTAAATGCATACAAAACTTAGGGATATCCCACGAGGTCGAATTATCAGTTGCGAAGACTTCAACCACATCCCCAGACTTAGATTTGCGGATGGCTTGATGCAACATCATGACAGGTTCCGGACAACGTAAACCACGCGTATTGAGTTGTACAGTAGGTGAAATGGGTTGCTCTGACATAACAAACTCGAACAAATAGAATTTTCACATTTTAGCATAAACAAATTACTGAGCTGTTAACTGTAACTGGCTTTTACATAACAATATACGTTTTGTCTTTTAGCTTGTTTTATAGATGCATAAGCATCTTTTCTTCGGTATGATCTGTGTATTCATTTGATACATTGAGTCTTTAGGAAAGATCATGCAAGAGGAACCAAGTCCGTCGTGGGGAATGCGAGGCTTACGAAAATGGTTAGGTACAGCGCCAGAAACCCGTGATGAATTATTAAAATTAGTCCAAAATTCACGCCGCTTTTTAGAACCAGATACTGTTGCTATGCTTGAAGGCGTTCTTGACCTTCCAGCTACAAAAATTCGTGAAGTCATGACGCCACGAACAGCAATGATCAGTTTACAAGAAGATGATCAATTACTTGATATTCTTGATGTACTGGTTGAGTCTGCTCACTCACGCTTTCCAGTCTTCTCTGCCGATCAGCCAGACAATGTTGTCGGGATTTTGCTCGCAAAAGATTTGTTGCCGTTTCTAACTGAACCGAATACCAAAGTTGATATTCGAGTTCTTATGCGCCAACCGTTGTTTGTTCCTGAAAGTGCACGTTCCGATCAGGTACTGCGCATGTTAAAACATACTCAGACTCACATTGCGATTGTGATTGATGAATATGGTTCAACAGCCGGTCTTGTTACGCTTGAAGATATTCTTGAAGAGATCGTTGGCGAAATTGAAGATGAGCACGACACGGTCGATGAAGATGCTCAGTACATTGTTCCTGACAATGACCATACGGTAGCAAATGCATGGATGGTGCAAGCACTTACACCAATCGAACATTTCAATACTGTTTTAGATGCTGATTTTTCTGACGATGAAGTAGAAACTGTCGGCGGTTTATTGCTTCAAGAGATTGGTCTAGTAAGTGATTTACAAGGTCAAACTGTTGAGCTTGGAAATTGGTTATTTACAATTGTTGAAGCAGATGCCCGCACTATTCATCTGATTCGAGCTGTACGTCAATGAGAGCATACTTTGAAAAGCTGTTAGATTCTTCGCAACAACAAAAACAGCTTCCTTTAATTTTTCCTTTACTCATTGCTTTATTTTCAGGTGCCGTGTTCAGTTTTTCACTGGCACCTTATTATTGGTGGTGGTTGGCAATTTTATCCCCAGCCCTACTCTATGCAACATTACATAAGCGCTCAGCTAAACAAGCCTTTGCTATTGGTTGGAGCTATGGCTTCGGCTTATGGTTTGTAGGCGCTTTCTGGCTCTATACTTCCATCCATGTATATGGCGATACCAATGCATTTCTAAGCGTATGTATGATCGCTATTATGGCCCTTGTGATGGGTCTATTTACGGCATTTCAGACATGGGTTTACCGACGATTCTTTCCTGAAACGCCACTTACTTTTGCCCCGCTCTGGATTGTTTTCGAGTGGGCAAAAACTTGGGTATTTACAGGTTTCCCATGGTTATTTGTAGGTTACGCTTTTACTGAACGCTTACTCGATGGTTATGCACCGCTATTTGGTATTTATGCAATTTCCTTCGTCGTCATTGTATTAGCATGTGCCTTAGTCGAAGTTCTTCGTAAACGTATTTTCTGGGTTATCCCTTCTGTCCTGTTAGTTTTGGGTGCATGGGGAGCATCGTATATTCAGTTTGTACAACCTAAAGCTGCTAAACCACTTAGCGTTTCGCTCATTCAAGGTAACATTCCACAAGATTTAAAATGGCTAACCGAATATCAAGTTAGAACATTAGAAATTTATGCTGGTTTGACACAATCTGAATGGGGCCGTGACCTGATTGTATGGCCTGAGTCTTCAATTCCGCTCTTCCAAACCGACATTGAACCGTTTTTGGATGCAATGGATGCACAAGCGAAAAAGAATCATACAGCTTGGGTAACCGGAATTCCCTACTGGGATGTTGCGAAATCACATCAAGTTGGTAGCCCACTGTATTACAACAGTATTATGGCCTCTGGTAGTGATTCAAGTGGACTCTATAAAAAGCAGCGTCTTGTTCCATTTGGTGAATATATTCCGCTGTCAGGTTTGCTTTCTTGGGTTTTACCAGCCATGCAAAATGATATTAGCATGAGCGGTTTTACACGTGGTGAGAGTGACCAAAAACCACTTTTAATTAAAGGACATGCGCTTGCTGCTGCAATTTGTTATGAAGTGGCTTACCCGAACCTAACACGTCGTAATGCAGAAGATAGCGACTTTTTGGTGACTGTATCGAATGATGCTTGGTTTACGGGTACTGCTGGGCCTTGGCAACATTTACAAATGGTGCAGATGCGCGCGAAAGAAAATGGCCGCTGGTTTATTCGTGCAACCAACACAGGTGTAACAGCGTTTATTGATCAAAATGGTCATATCACTGAACAAGCACCAATCGATAAAGAGTTTGTCTTGAGAGGCGATTTACCTGCTATGCAAGGCCAAACTCTTTATAACCGTTTAGGTGATTATCCAATTTTAGGATTCGCGGTCTTACTGCTGATTTTAGGTTGGGTTTATCGTCCGCGTAAAGTTGACGTTTCTTTTAAATCTCGTCGCTAAATCATAATAACTTTGTACCCAGAGGAACTTCAAACTCTGGGATACAAAGTGCGACATCACCATCTGCGTTATGAAACCCTGTCACCAAACATTCCGACTGAATAGGCCCTATTTGTTTTTTAGGGAAATTCACTACAGCAACGACTAATTTACCCACCAAATCTTGTGGTTGATAGAGCTTGGTAATTTGTGCACTTGATTTACGCACTCCCAACTCTTCACCAAAATCTACATGCAAAATATAAGCAGGTTTACGTGCCTTTTCAAAAACCTCGGCTTGAATAATTTTACCAACGCGAAGCTCTACTTTTAAAAAATCATTCCAATCGATTTGTTCCATTTCATATTTCTCATTTTCTTAAATTGCTGATTTGAAGCATATAATATGTACAAATGAAGAAACATCCTGTTTTTAAGTCCAGTTAAAAAATAAAACGTAGATGTTTAGTCTACGTTTTATCTAAAAATTTGTTTTTAAAATATTATTAAAAAGCAATCGATAGTTGCAGAGATAAATATGCAACTAAACTCGATAAAAAGACCATGGGTACATAACGGTAAGCTTTAAAAAGTAATTGTTCATATTGAGTAGAGATTTGTTTAGCTTGCCAGACGCTCGCTTTTAATGCAGTAAAGAAGCTCACCATTAACCATGCACTCACAATACTTAATGCGAAGAAACCAATCATGATTTGGCTACTTCCCTCTGTACTCAGCCATAACTTTAATGACACTTCAGCAATCGGCAATAAACCCAAAATCAATAGGACAGACTTGAGCATTACCCAATGAAACTGAGTCAGTTCATCTAATATGAGAAATGCTTTCATTTAATCTCTCCTTTTAATTGAATAAAGTGCTTTTTAGTTATTATGCAAAGCTTTCATTTAAATATATAGCTTATTTTTCTCTACATTTTAACTTTCTTGTAACCATTAAATATGGGAATAATTCTTATTATAAATATCAAATATTGATATTAACTTTAATTTATATTTTTCAATTAGTTATTATATTTTTCTGATTGAGAGAGATTATCAATTCGTATTTATCATTTTATCTTTTTAACTGAATTGATAATCTCCATTACATTTTAATTAAGGTTGATAATAAATATCTGCATCATTACCTTCACCGCCTTCTTTGCCATCTGCTCCAAATGAGTACAAATCAAAAGCTCGCCCATCTGCCCCAGGAATGACATATTGAATATCATTTTTCCAGCTGTCTTTAGGATAACCACCTTTTACATAGCCACCTGGCATCCAGTTTTTCGCTGTAGCTGGCTGGTTAACCAAAGCATCTAGCCCACCTTCTTGCATGGTTGGGAAATGGCCATTATCTAGCTTGTACTGATCTAAAGCACCCGCCACACCCTTTAATGCAATTTGAGTCGTATCAATTTTAGCTTTTTCACTACGCCCCATGACATTTGGTACGATTAAAGCTGCTAACACACCTAAAATTACAATCACGACCATGACTTCAATGAGGGTAAAGCCTGAGGCACGCTTCATTCGAGCACCGCTCGAACGTGCCGCAAGTCCGAAAGCTGTGCTTGAGGTTTTTTGAGCATCCTTAACGTGCTCTTTTTGTTTCATGACCATCTTCATCATTATCTCTAATATCAAAGTTATTAAATCATATTGTTCATATTTACGATTGGCAGCATAACCGCGATTACAATAACCAGTACAATGCTTGCCATTAAAACCAGCATAAGCGGTTCAAGTAATGCCAGTAAGGTTGAAATAAATGTCGTCACCTCACGGTCTTGCATGGTCGATGCTCGTTCTAACATCCTGTCAAGCTCGCCTGATGCCTCTCCACTTCGAATCATTTGTACCATCATTGGTGGGAAATAACCACTGCGCTCCAGTTGCGTACCTAGGTTACCACCCTCTGTCACTCGCTCAGCCGCATGAGCAATTGAATCTCGGATAACCCAGTTGTTGGTCACTGCTGCACCAATTTTTAAGGCATCCACCAAAGGCACACCTGAACGAGTCAAAATAGATAAGGTACTGGCAAATCGTGCAGCATTAATACCACGTGATAGTTTACCGAATAATGGCAATTTGAGTGTTAATCGATCAAAAGCATAATGTCCAGCAGTGGTTTTTAAAAACCTTACGAATGCAATAACACCCACCACTGCAAAAAGAATAATGAACACCCACGCGTGGCGAATAAAATCACTGGCTTTCATTAAAGCGACTGTAATCCACGGTAAAGCGTCTTTATTTTGATCAAAAGTTTTTACAATCTCTGGCACAACATAAGTCATTAAACCCATCACAATACCAAAAGACATCAGCATTAAAATGATGGGATAAATCATGGCGCCCTGAACTTTCTTTTGCATGGCAAAGCGGTTTTCAGTGTAATCCGAAAGCTGATCTAAAATGAGATCTAAATGTCCCGAGCGCTCGCCAGCAGCCACCGTTGCAATATAAAGGTCTGGAAACCGTCCAGACTGCTGCATACCTTGTGCAAGTGAATGCCCTTCTAAGACTCGAGAACGCACGGATAGTAAAAGATTTTGCACATGTGTTTTTTCACTTTGCCTACTCACGGCGCGCAAAGCTTCTTCAAGTGGAATAGCAGCGGCAACCAAGACCGAAAGTTGTCTGGTCATGAGCGCCAAATCGTAAGCACTGAACTTTTTTTGGAATAACCCCTGACTTTGATGTTTATCTTTTTGTTCAACAGGGTCAACGCTAATGGGAGTCCATGCTTTATCGCGTAATTGTTGGCGAATCTGGCGCGCTGAGTCTCCCTCAAGCACTCCTTTTTGCTGCTTCCCTGAAGCATCAATGGCAGTAAATTGATATGCAGGCATGGTAATGTTCTAATTTTCCAAAAATAATAGTCGCTGCTGTTGCATCTATGCTACGCAATCATTCATATTCGTTCTATAGCCTGTGTAGAATACCCAAGTCCTCTTCACGACGCTATGCCGTTTTTTAAAATTGACGAAATGAGCCTCTATGACCATAACGCCAAAGCCTGATTCAGTTGTTTATCGTGTGCGTGTAGCCGTACCTGTGCATCTGTACGACACTTTTGACTATACACTCACCCAAGCACAATATGAACGGGCTCATGTAGGCTCACGCGTCGCTATTTCATTTGGGCGCCAAAACCTGATTGGCATCATTACTGAAAAAGTTGATCCAAGTGAATCATTTACAGGCACCTTTCAGCTTAAAGCCATTTCTGACCTTTTAGATGAAGAACCAATTTTAGATGAACAAGTTTTAAGTTTATTGACATGGTCGGCGCAATATTACCAATTTCCAATTGGTGAGGTCATGCAAACTGCCCTACCCGCGTTATTGCGTCAGGGCAAACCGATGGATGTTTTGTTCCATCTTTGGAAAATCACACCATGTGATAATGTTGAAGCACTTCTTAAACGCTCTGTTAAGCAACAAGACGCGTATCAAATTTTAAAATTACACCCTGCCGGAACTACAGAGAATATTCTTAATTTAAGTGGTGTAGAAACGGCTACGCTTAAAGCACTTCAAAAGAAAGGACTGGTTGACTGTACGCTTGAACCTCACGACTTTAGCCCATCGCCTGTTGAATTGGCACAAATGCCGCTCACGCTAAATGAAGACCAAAAGAAAGCAACCCAGCACGTCGTAAACGCACAGCATCAATACCAAGCCTTTTTATTAGATGGTTTAACAGGAAGCGGTAAAACTGAAGTTTATCTGCACATCATGCACGAAGTGCTAAAGCAAGGTAAGCAAGTACTGGTGTTAGTCCCTGAAATTGGTCTAACCCCTCAAACGATTTCTCGTTTTAAATCACGTTTTAACTGTGATATTGCTCTATTACACTCGGGCTTAAATGACTCCAAACGCTTGCAGGCATGGCAACAGGCCCAGACTGGCAAAGCATCTATTATTTTAGGAACCCGCTCAGCCATCTATACGCCACTGCCACGTTTGGGCCTCATCATCTTAGATGAAGAACATGACCTGTCTTATAAACAGCAAGAAGGCTTCCGCTACCATGCACGTGATGTCGCTCTTTATCGAGGTCACTTACAAAGCTGCCCTGTTATTTTAGGTTCAGCAACTCCAAGCATAGATAGTTATTATTTGGTCGAATCTGGCAAATTAACTGCGCTGCAACTCAACAAACGTGCTGGACATGCACTTTTGCCTAAAATGCATTTGATAGACCTTAAAATTGTCAAAAAACAGCATGGAATTAGCCAGCCCCTTATTGAACAAATCAAACATACATTAGCTAGAAAAGAACAGGTTTTAATCTTTTTAAACCGTCGTGGCTATGCACCTGTACTGGTTTGTGAAAGTTGTGGATGGCAAGCAAATTGTCCGCATTGTGATGCGCATTTTACGTTGCACAGTCAGCCTTATTCTTATTTACACTGCCACCACTGCGGTACTGTTCATCGCTTGCCAGACCATTGCCCTGAATGCCAGCAAAAAAGCTTAAAAACCTTAGGGGCAGGAACTGCCAAGGTTGAAGAGCACTTACAAGAACTATTTCCAGACTATGATGTGATTCGGGTTGACCGTGACAGCACCAGTCGTGTCGGTAGCTGGCAAAAAATCTATGATCGGATTCATCAAAACAAACCAACAATTTTGCTTGGCACTCAAATGCTGGCAAAAGGTCATCATTTCCCACACGTGACTTTGGTTGCCATTTTAGATATTGATGCGGGGTTACTTAGTGTCGACATCCGCGCGCCAGAACGTACTGCGCAGTTAATTGTACAAGTCGCTGGACGTGCAGGCCGTGGTGAACATAAAGGCCATGTTTATTTACAAACCCTAAGACCAGATCACCCTTTACTAACCACACTCATCGAAAAAGATTATCGGGCGGTTGCTAAACAGACTCTTGCGGAACGTAAAGTCGCATTGCTGCCGCCTTACCGTTATGCAGTACTGATACGTGCAGAATCCAAAGATCGCGACTACACCTTACATTTCTTAAATGAAGCGACGGAACAATTACGCCAAATTGCAGGTGAAATTGTTGATATTTGGGGACCTATTCCAGCGCCGATGGAACGTAAAGCGGGACGTTATCGTGCCCATATGGTGATTTTATCTGCTGACCGTGCTCGCCTACATTTTTACTTAAGACAATGGTGGTCTCAATTGGTTCATGCTCCAAGACAGCATCAACTCAGGCTATCAATTGATGTCGATCCGCAAGAATTTAATTAGATGATTTGAATATCATGGTGTGAAGAAGCCTTTTTGGCTTTACACTTAAAAGAGACTAATACATTCGAGGCAATGAATGTCATTCCTACTGCAAGCAACAATTTTTCTTGGAGCTTCTCTGATTTTAGTCCCTCTTGGCAAACGCCTAGGGATAGCAACAGTTTTAGGTTATTTATTTACAGGAATACTTCTGGGCCCTAGTGTTTTAAATATTGCACATGACCCTGAAGCGATTATGGAACTTGCCGAATTTGGCGTTATCTTATTGATGTTCCTGATTGGTTTAGAGTTACGCCCCCAACGTTTATGGGAAATGCGCGACTCTATTTTTGTAATGGGAAGTCTGCAAGTCCTCATTAGTGGGGCTATTCTTATGCTGATCGTACTATTACTCTTTCAACAGCAGCTTTCTGTCAGCTTTGTCATTGGTTTTGCCCTTGCGCTTTCTTCTACCGCTTTTGTATTACAACTTCTGACCGAAAAGCAGCAACTCAATACGACTTATGGTCAGCAGTCTTTTTCCATTTTACTTTTCCAAGATATAGCGGCTATTCCCTTACTTGCCATCATTCCATTATTGGCAGGAACAGAATCAACCCATCATGGGGTGGCTTATTTTGCGGCTATCATTGCAACCTTTACTGGTCTGTTTCTGTTTAGTCGCTATGTGATGCGTCCATTCTTCCGTTTTGTTGCCAAAAGTGGAGCGACTGAACTTATTACAGCAGTAGGATTATTTATTATTCTTGCTGTTGTCTTGCTTATGGATACTTTAGGAATTAGCACTACATTAGGTGCATTCCTCACAGGTGTATTATTAGCAGATTCAGAATTTCGCCATGAAGTTGAAGCGAGTATTGCACCGTTTAAAGGTTTATTGCTTGGCTTATTCTTTATGACCGTCGGCATGACTACACAGCTGTCACTGCTCATTGAAATGCCTTTGCTTATTATTGGTGGAGCAGTCGGCTTATTACTCATCAAAACGCTGATATTGACCGCCATCGCCCGCTATAAAAAATATAGTTGGAATAACAGTTTGCTTTTAGGTACTTGCTTGGCACAAGGTGGAGAATTTGCTTTTGTAATTTTGAGTCTTGCAAAAAGTGAGAAGGTTTTAACTCAAGCTATATTAGAACCCGTGACTCTGATCGTGACATTGTCGATGGTACTTACACCAGTAATTTACTGGATCATGGCAACTCAGGTCATTCCTCTGTTTAATAAAGAACGTCCTCCCGAGTATGATGAAATTCCTCAGCAGGATAACCCGATTATCATTGCCGGCTTTGGTCGATTTGGACAAATCATCGCGCGTATTGCTCGCCTACAACATTTAGGCTTTACTGCAATCGACAACAATCTTCATCAAGTGGACTTTGTTCGTCGCTATGGCGGCAAACTCTATTATGGCGATGTAACCCAGCCCGATTTACTGCGTTCTGCCGGTATTGAAAAAGCTAAAGTATTTATTTTAGCGATTGATGATGTTGAAGACTCTATGAATGTCGCGCGTCATCTTAGATTAAATTATCCAAACTTAAAGCTGTTGGCTCGTGCTCGTGACCGCCACCATGTCCATCTTTTAAGAGATTTAGGTGTTGAATACATTTGGCGTGAAACGTATTTATCTTCATTAGGTATGGCTTATCGTGCCTTGAGAGAACTTGGAATCTCTGATGAACAAGCCTATAACAATATCGAAATCTTTCGGGATTATGATGAGAAATTGCTCATACAGCAGCAAAGTATTTATACTGATGAACAGAAGATTTTTGAAACACATCGTAATGCCTTAGCCGAGCTTGAACATTTGTTTGAAAGTGATGCGCAGCAACAGGCTACATCAAAGCATGATGTTAATTTAAAGCGTCATTTACAACCAAATCGCATCGACATTACAAGAGATCATCTAGAATAACTTGAGATTTCAGAAAATGGCTATATTAAGGACTTATTCACATTGCCTAAATAATTGGACAATGGGCACAAAGCTGCCCCTGTCCGGCTTGCGGCTTAGCTGCATTTCCTGAGCTTGATTAAAACGAAATAGTTATACTCTGCTTAGGGCCCTGGAGAATATTATGTCTGATTTACGCCAACGCTTTTATATAGAGAACTTTCCAGTACGTGGAGAAGTAGTTCATCTAGAAGAAGCCCTACAAACTATCTTAGCTCAACGTGACTATATGCCTGCGGTTAAAATTCTGCTAGGTGAAATGTTGAGTGCGACTGCATTACTTGCAAGTACACTAAAAATCAAAGGCCGTATCAGCTTGCAAATCCAGGCTAGCGGCACCTTCAAATGGGCGATGGCTGAATGTAACCATTTAGGAGAAGTCCGTGCTTTAGCGGACTATGAAACTGATCCTCGCTTTATTGAAGCAACAGACAGCAGCACAGTTCTTGGTGCTTTAGTTAATCCAGTTTTATTTATTAACATTGAACCGGAATTTGGCGAACGTTATCAAGGGATCGTGCCGCTTGATCAAGTAAATTTAGCAGGCTGCTTGATGCAGTATTACGATTTATCTGCACAAATTCCAACTCGTATTGTGTTGGCAAGTACAGATAAGCGTTCTGGCGGTTTACTGATTCAACTCTTACCACGTCATGATGAAGAAGAGCAAAACTTGGTCGATGAAGATTTATGGCCACGTTTGACGATGTTGACTGAAACATTAAAAGCTGAAGAGCTTACCAATTTAGATGCAAATGAAATCTTATATCGTTTATACAACGAAGAAGAAGTTCGTTTACCAGAAATTGAAGCATTAAAATTTGGCTGTACATGTTCAAAAGAACGCTGTGCAAATGCCCTGATTCAAATTGGTGTAGACGCTGTTCATGAAACCCTAGAACATCAGAACCCGATTCGTATGGACTGTCAGTTCTGTAATACGCAATATACCTTTACCGCTGAAGAGGCTTTAGCGTTATTTGGTGAACATTTAAGTTAATCTTTTAACTTTATAAAAAGGCGGTTATACCGCCTTTTTATTTACCTGTATTTTTTGATGATAATTTTCAACATGTTAATTTAAATAGGATAATATAAGGCTACTTTATAGCCTAATAAATAAGATGCCTAAATACCATGAATTATTTTGATTATTTTCTCTTTATTTTTAGTGTAGTTATCATGATTGCGACCCCTGGCCCTGTCATGATTTTAGTTGCAAGCGCTGGACTTAAAGGGGGCTATAAAAAAGCACTAGAAACCATTTTTGGTACAAACCTAGCATCCCTTGTTTTAATTTTTATTTCAGTACTGGTTTTAAAAGGAGTACTGAGTGTTAATGATAGTTACCTCAATATCATTCGTATTTTAGGGTGCCTATATATTGGTTATTTAGGTTTTAGTATTCTCAAAGAAGTGATTCAAGCACCTCACCCAGAAGCAATACAAACAGTTTCAGCACAAAATGGTGGCTTTAAAAAAGGCTTTCTTGTCGGTATTTCAAACCCAAAAGATATTATCTTTTTCTCGGCTTTCTTTCCGCAATTTGTCTCTATTACCCCTCAGTTAAATTTAAGTTTAACCCTACTTACTTTGACATGGATTGTTTTAGACTTCCTCACCCTATCTTTGGTTTATATCTTTTTCCGCCGCCTTTCTAACAGTCATTTATATCCAAAAATATTAGGCCTCTGCGGTTTATTACTTCTACTTATTGCTCTTTACGGCTTATATCAGAGTTTCATCTAATTCATTAGAGGTATAGTCTAATTTTTCTATACCTCTTTACGTTCCTCTGTATTTCGTAATAGAACAACTCTTATACAATCTAGCTTATTGAAAACTCTAAAAATCGTTTCATAATGAAATAAACAACACCATCGTGATAAAACATTATGGCAAAAAATTATTATGAAGAATTAGGGGTTACCCGCAAAGCCTCTGCTGATGAAATTAAAAAAGCTTATCGAAAATTAGCCCGTAAATATCATCCCGACATCAGCAAAGAAAAAGATGCAGAAGAAAAAATGCAGGCCATTAATGTTGCCTACGACACATTAAGCAATGCAGATAAAAAAGCCGAATATGACCAAATGTTAGATCATCCTCAAGGTTTTAATAACTTTGGTCAAGGTGCTGCACAAGGGGGCTTTGATGGAGCACAGTTTTATCGTCAAGGTTTTACAGGCGGTGAACAAGCAGACTTTAGCGGTTTTGAAGATTTATTTGGTCGCTTTGGTGCAGGCTTTGGCGGTGGCCAACAACAATATCAAAGACAACAACGTAGTTATCGCGGTGAAGATCAACATGCCAGCATAGAGGTTGATCTTGATATTGCCTATCATGGTTCAACCCAGCAAATTACTCTGCAAATTCCAACCATGAACGCTTATGGCGAGCCTGAAGTTCAACGCAAGACCTTGCAGGTAAAAATCCCAAAAGGCATGAAAGAAGGTCAGCAAATCCGCTTAAGTGGGCAAGGCCAAAGTGGGATTAATGGTGGTGCTAACGGTGATCTTTATATTGAAATCCAGTATAAAGATACAGACCGTGTTCATGTCGAAGGCAGTGACGTATATCTGACTGTAGATGTAGCTCCATGGGAAGCGGCATTAGGTCAAGGTATTGAAGTGAAAACACCAGCAGGATCTTTACATGTCAATTTACCTAAAAATGCAAAACAAGGACAACAGCTACGTTTAAAAGACAAAGGGATACCAAATAAAACGCCAGGCCATCTCTATTTAATTTTAAATATTGTATTCCCGCCTGCAAATTCTGAAAAAGAAAAAGAAGCGTATCAGCAACTGGCAGAAGCATTTGCTTCATTCGAACCTCGTTCATCTCATTAGGGAGCAAGATCATGACAACCATTCACTATCGAGAAATTGTATATGACGGCCATACCTTTAGTGCAGAGGTCGTTGATGAACAATCTACATTTGATTTACAACAATTTGCCCAAGCTTGCGGCCAAAGTCCTGACTGGATTCTTCAGCTCATTGAATATGACATTTTATCAGTCGAGAACACACCTGAAGCACACCAGTTTATGGGTGAAGATGTCGCACGCGCACGTAAAGCGTATCGTTTACAACGTGACTTTGACGCAAGTTTGGCGGCAGTTGCTGTGATGTTAGATTTGATTGATGAAGTGCAACAACTTAGAAAACAGTTGAAGCATTTTCATTAGATTAGATAGTCACGACGGAGTCCTACTGGCACTCCCTATCTATTTCATCAGTTAATTACGTTACTTTTGTTTTGGCATGAGTAGCGAAGCTACGCAAGGCCAAAACCAGAGATATTGAAGTGCGTACTAAGATCAAATTTATATTTGAACACAAGCTACGCACTTCGTTTGTCTTGCGCTCGAAGCAAACGATGTTTGCTTTTTCTCGCTCAGGTTGTGGATGACGCTTAGCTCAAGCAAATTTGGAAAAAATTCAATAAAAATTGAAGAATTATTTCAACCGAGTAATCTTTTCCACTTCCTTCAAAGTCTGCTTAATCGGTTCATATTCCAAAAACCAGAACAAATTCATCCGATCTTGGCGATGTTGTTGAGCCAATAAATCAATCACACTTTTTTCACCGCGGCCGACCAAATGTTGTCGATAAAAATAGTACAGCAATAAAACAGTACTGAGCAGCATGACACCCAGCATAATCCAGAAACCTACTGGTGATTTAAGCCCTGGAATAAACTCAAAGTTCATTCCATAAATACCCGTTAAAAGAGTAAGTGGTGCAAAGACAGCAGTAATAATGGCAAGAATACGCATATTCTCATTGGTCTGGTTTGCAATTGCCGAGAAATGCAAATCAATCGCCGACTGAATGGCGCTACGTAAACGTAAAGTATGTTTTTGAATACGTTCGACATGACTCATTAAATCATTCAAACGAACCAACAGAAGATCTTGAGAACTATGTGTCTTCTCACCAATAACATGATGATAGTTTTCTACAATTTCATCTCGAAACTCTTGTAAAGTTTCAATTTGCTCTTCGCATAAATTTTCAACCTGCTGAAAGGCCATGTTTTCATGAAACAGCTGATGCCATTGTTTAAAACGGCGATTACCTTGCAGCAATTGCTGTTGCCAATGCTCGACCCTTCTAGTCAAAGGTGAACGGATATCAAGGTAGCCATCCACCATACTATTGAGCAGTCGTAAACATAAATCTACAGGTGAATTAGGCAGCTTACGGGTTTTATTTTGTTCTTCCAAAGTTTTACATAAAATATTTTCGAGACGTTGAATATAGTTTTCAATCGACTTATTGCCCTGCTCACGAACACTAATCAGAACTTTAGGAGTAAAAATAAAGCTAATCGGCGTAGTTGCTAGGCCAAATACACTCTCGTGGGATTCCCCATTTTTAATTTCATCATCAGGTGTAACGAGCTTTCTAAAAATAAGCAGATCATATTCTTCAAGCGTATCAAATGCACAAGGATGCTCAATATTCGCAATATCCCGCATATGAAATTCATTAATAACCACGCCTGAAAGCTGCTGAATCTTTTGTTGCCATTCTTCGTTATGGTTCACCACATCAGCTCTGACACTATCAATCCAGAAAAACTCCAGAATGTGTTCATTATGCTGTTCACGGCTTAAAAAGACATAACCGTCAGCTTGATGGCGATAAAAGTAATAAACCTGCATACCACAATGATCTGTTTTTGTATTACTTGCATCATGCCATAAAAAAAGTCCGCATCAAGCGGACTTTTTCATGTCACTAGAACAATTATGCTTGTTCAATGTCTTTCATAGTCAATTTGATACGACCACGATTATCAACATCAGCAACTTGTACTTTCACTTCCTGACCTTCTTTAAGAACATCAGTTACGTTCGCAATACGTTCATTTGAAATTTGCGAAATGTGAAGAAGACCATCAGTACCCGGCATGATGTTTACAAACGCACCGAATTCTACGATACGGATTACTTTACCGTCATAGATCTTACCTGGTTCAACTTCAGCAGTAATGGCTTGAATCTTAGCAATTGCAGCTTTAGCAGCAGCTTTAGTTTCACCAAATACGCGAACTGTACCATTGTCTTCGATATCAATTGCAGCTTTAGTTTCTTCAGTAATTTGACGGATAGTTGCGCCGCCTTTACCAATAACATCACGGATCTTGTCTGGGTTAATGTTAATAACTTCAAACGTCGGTGCATGAGCACTGATTTCAGCACGAGCACGTGAAATGACTTTATTCATTTCGTTTAGAATGTGCATACGACCAGCAAATGCTTGGTTTAATGCAACTTCCATGATTTCTTCAGTAATACCTTCAATCTTGATGTCCATTTGAAGCGCAGTAATACCGTTTGCAGAACCTGCTACTTTAAAGTCCATATCACCTAAGTGATCTTCATCACCCAAGATGTCAGAAAGTACTGCGAAACGCTCGCCTTCTTTCACTAAGCCCATTGCGATACCCGCAACTGGTGCTTTAAGCGGAACACCTGCATCCATAAGTGATAATGAAGCACCACATACAGAAGCCATTGAAGATGAACCGTTAGATTCAGTAATGTCAGATACAATACGAATTACATACGGGAAGCGGTCAGCAGCAGGAAGAACTGCTTGAACACCACGACGTGCTAAACGACCGTGACCAATTTCACGACGCTTAGGACCAGATTCGCGGCCTGTTTCACCTACAGAGTATGCAGGGAAGTTGTAGTGCAACATGAAGTTGTCAGTTTTAGTACCAGCAAGGGTATCAACCATTAATGCATCACGAGTATTACCCAAAGTTGTTGTTACTAACGCTTGAGTTTCACCACGTGTAAATAATGCAGAACCGTGTGCACGATCTAATACGCCAACTTGAACGTCGATAGCACGAACAGTTTTAGTATCACGGCCATCAATACGTGGCTTACCTGACAAGATGTTGTCACGTACTGTACGGTATTTAAGGTCTTCGAATAATTCGTTTACTTCATCAGCAATACCAGTTTCGTCATTTTCTGGAACGAACTGAGCTACAGCTTCTGCATAAAGTGCATCAAGTGCTGCATAACGATCTTGTTTAACCGCAATTGTATATGCTTCAGAAATTTTAGCTTCGAAAGCTGCTTTTAATTGCTCAAGAAGAGCTTCGTTTTTAGTTGGAGCAACCCAAGTTGACTCAACAGCACCAGCAGCGGCAGCAAATTCTTTGATCGCTTGAATTGCGATTTGCATTTCGTCATGACCGAAAAGAACAGCACCCAGCATTTGGTCTTCTGAAAGTTCTTTCGCTTCAGATTCAACCATCAATACAGCAGATTCTGTACCAGCAACCACAAGGTCAAGGTCACTTTCTTTCAACTGTTCGAAGTTCGGGTTAAGAACATATTCACCGTTGATTAAACCAACACGTGCGCCACCAATTGGACCACGGAAAGGAGTACCAGCAATAGACAATGCTGCTGATGTACCAAGCATTGCTGCAATATCAGCATCCATAGTTTTGTCAGAAGAAACAACAGTTGCTGTCACTTGGATCTCGTTGAAGTAACCTTCTGGGAACAACGGACGAATTGGACGGTCAATAAGACGTGAAATTAAAGTTTCAGCTTCAGAAGCACGACCTTCACGCTTACCGTAACCACCAGGGATACGACCAGCTGCATATTGTTTTTCTTGATAGTTAACTGTTAACGGGAAGAAGTCTTGACCCGCTTTTGCTTTAGGTTGAGCAACAACTGCAACTAAAACAGTTACGCCACCCATAGTGATTAAAACTGTGTTTGCTTGACGTGCAACGCGACCCGTTTCTAAAACGACTTGATGTTGACCGAATTGGAATTCTTTACGAACGATATTAAACATTGACATGTATTGTATTTTCCTAATTTTATTCTAGTGAGACCCCTAAGGTTTGGCATTCAGACTACACCGATTGGTAGATAAATGACAAAGCTTAGAAGCCATCACACTAGATCAATTATTTAAAATAAGTTAAACGCAAAGAAGGAGCGCACAAGCGCCCCTTCTAAAAATCACTTAACCTAACATTAAGTGAAACTCTCTTTTCAGCGATAAAGCATTGCGACATGCGAAATAGCGAAAACAAAGTGAAAATCGAATTAACGACGTAAACCTAAAGCACCGATCAAAGCAGTGTAACGACCGTGGTCTTTACCATTTAAGTAGTCGAGCAATTTACGACGTTGGTTAACCATACGGATCAAACCACGACGGCTGTGGTGGTCGTGTTTGTGAGCTTTGAAGTGACCTTGTAAATCATTGATTTGAGCAGTCAATAAAGCTACTTGTACTTCTGGTGAACCAGTGTCATTTTCAGCGCGAGCAAATTTAGCAATGATCTCTGCGCGGTCTGCATTAGTTAAAGCCATTCGATTTCTCCGAGATGCTTAAAAAAGTAAACGATATGAATCAGTTGAGGCAACTGACTGCCGTGCATCACTACAGCAAGTCGCCTATTTTAAGGTATCTATAGGTGGATTGCAAAATAGTTTTCAGTAACTTGTCATTTTAGACACTGACATGAAGACCTTAACCCTGCACACTAGCCTCGAATAAAAAGAAAGAAGCGCGAGGGACGTGTGAAAATTTTTTCAACCAACACTTGTCCAGTACCGGACAATATTGAGCAAGTCATTCGACAAAAAGATGAAGTTGCTGCTGAACAGGGTGGAATGAGTGATCACCAGATTCAAAAAATCTGGAAAAGTATAGAAGCACTATATAAAACCGGAAACTATCCACTCATTACCTTTTGTTTACGCAGGCAAGGTAAAATTTTGCTAAATAGAAGCATTGGATATGCTCAAGGAAACTCTCCGGCAGGCCTTCAAGAAAATACCCTGATTGCAACACCTGACACACCTGTTTGCCTATTTTCAGCATCAAAGATGATTACAGCCATGTTGATTCATCTATTAGATGAAAAAGGCGAAATCAATTTGCTTGATCCCGTGAGCTATTATGTTCCTGAATATGGGGTAAATGGTAAGCGTCGTGCAACGATCTTTCATTTATTAGCACATCGTGGCGGCATTCCTTATATTGATGGCGATGTCACACCAGATTTATTATTTGATAAAGACGAAATTTTAAAACGTTTATATGCTGCCCGACCTGTGTCTCCTGCTGGCAATCACCTTGCCTATCATGCTGTTACGGCAGGTTATATTTTAGGAGAAGTTATTGAACGGGGGACTGGGCAGGATTTACGTGAATTTGTACATCAAACTATCGAAAAACCAATGGGGATGCCTTATTTCAATTATGGCTTAAAACCAGAATACCGTTCAGAAGTCGCCTTAAACTGTGCAACAGGTCTGCACCCACGCCTTGGTACCGATCACTACCTGAATCATGTGTTAGGTGGCGGTTTACAACTTGCAGTTGATGTGACTAACGATAGTCGTTTTATGGACACCATTTGCCCAGCTGGAAACATCTATACCAGTGCAGAACAAGCCGGCCGCTTCTTTGAAATGCTTTTAAGTGGAGGAAGCTACGGC
This sequence comes from Acinetobacter sp. 826659, assembly GCF_000588515.1. Lineage (NCBI taxonomy): Bacteria > Pseudomonadati > Pseudomonadota > Gammaproteobacteria > Moraxellales > Moraxellaceae > Acinetobacter > Acinetobacter sp. 826659. Next base: position 321,265 of record NZ_JFYD01000004.1, read on the forward strand.
GGTCAGCAAATCTTTAGTGAGAAAACAATTTTCAGAGCAACACTGCCAACCACAGGCGTTAACATTGACCGTACTTTGCTGATTCCAATGCGCTATGCTCTGGGGCCAATGTTAGGTAGCAATCCTGTAGGTCTTTTTGGCCCAATGACAGGACAAGCATTTGGTCATTTAGGATTCTCTAACATTTTATGTTGGGCCGACCCTGAAAGAGATATCAGTGTTTCCTTATTAACAACTGGTAAATCTGTAGTGGGTACTCACCTACCTGCTTTAGCTAAAGTGCTCTATCAAATCTCAACCCAATGTCCACGTATACCGAGAGATCAACGCCGTTCGTTATTTGGTAGTGATTCTCATGAAACTGACTTAGTGTAGAAACAAATAAAAAACCCAAGCATTTCTGCTTGGGTTTTTTGCGCTGTAGTTTTTGTTTATCGTGTTATTGCTGTTTTTATTGTCGTTGGTGAGATGCTAGTCACATCCTTCTTGTTGTTTTAACTCACTTCCGATGTTTTTGTTTCTATTTCCTTATGTGATGTATTGTGACATATCCAATTATGAAGAAAAGTAGTATTTTTCTTATCATCATGTAAGTGAAAACGTACAGGTCTGTATAATATTTGGTAAATAGCCATTTTTAACCTTTAACGTACAGTTCTGTATAACATATAACTTAACAATTCACAGGAAAAATGCCTGTTTTGAAATCATATTATAGATAAATATATTGATATTATTGATTTAAATCTTTAGACAAAAACAAAGTGAAGATAGTGCTAAAAACGAAATGTTGTAATGCTTTTTGAAACATGGTGAAAAGTAGAATATAAAAAAGCCCTGTAGTCTCTCCCAAAACTACAAGGCTTAGCGGCTGTAAGTTTCCTCTTTATACACCTACTTCATTGTAAGTTCGCAGTCTCTCGACTTAAATTATTATTATTGTGCGATTTTGCCCGACATTCCGTGCCAAGCTCGTTGTGCGTTTATAATCTCAAAAACACGGGGTGTACTCTAGCAGCAAATATCTCGAATCTATGTAAGCTTTTTCTTACAAGGGTAAAAATATTAAGTTTGTCTTAACGAACTAACCGATTAACTTTTTGAACTAAACCGCTTTTTCGTGTAGTACGAACTGTAAATGCTTGTAATAAAGCCTCTTGGTGCACTAAAAGACTGACTACTTTCTTAGCTCGTGTAATCGCAGTGTAAATAAGCTCTTGGCTTAATAAGTTCTTGGCACCCTGATCTAAAACGACAGCAGTATGGGTAAATTCAGACCCTTGCGATTTATGAATTGTTAAGGCGAATGCACTTTGAATACTTTTAGGTAATCGATTTGCAGCAACCCATTTGTTCAAACTTGGAAAATATACTTCAAACTGCTGTGGCTGAGTTCTGTGCTCAAAGCACAAACCAATATCGCCATTTGAAATACCGAGCTGATAATCGTTATAAGTCATCATTACAGGACGACCGACATACCATCCCCCTGCTGTCACTATTGAAAGTTGCTGTTGCAACCAACGCTGCGCATATTGGTTTAACTGCTGTAACCCAAATGGGCCATGACGAACTGCGGTTAAAATCCGGTAGTCATCAAATGCTTTTACTACATTTTGGACCTGTTCAATCGAGCGCTCTTCTTTTAAATAATTTTTTAGACTCTGTACATACCCTTGGAAACCGAGCATTAGCTTTTGATAATAATTATCTAGGTCTAACAGACTCCCTTCTGGTAAATATTCAAACTGAACAACATCAGGCATATCTGTTTGTAAAAGTATAGGTTTTAATTCTGAAACCTCAACAATATCAATTTCAAACTGCTGCAAAACTTCTACATGGTCTTGTTGATGAGTTTGTGCCTGAATAAATTTGGCCACTTGTCCAATCAGTGCCCCTTCAGCGAAACGGCGACTGGTTTGTAATTGTACCCTGTTGTCAGCCAACGCCTGTATTTGCTGTAAATCAGCAAGAACTGCTCCGACATCAACAGAAGCAAGCTGATTCGCATCTCCTAATAAAATAATTCGACAAGACTCAGGCACCGCCTCAAATAGAAGAGTAGCCAGATTTAAATCCAGCATGGAAGCTTCATCGACGACAATCACGTCATAAGGCAAAGGCTGTTTTTGATTAAACCGTGGTGTCTGGCTATGTCCCATCCCCAACAAACGGTGAATCGTTTGTGTTCCCTGATTTCTGAGCTCTTCACTCACTAATCCGGACTCAAGCAATTTAGGGTCATTAAACGAGTTCTGTAAAGCCTCTTGCATTCGCTGTGCTGCTTTACCTGTTGGAGCAGCCATCGCCACACGAATATGTGGAATTGCTTGACTCAGCACAGCAATAATACGTGCAAGTGTATAAGTCTTACCTGTACCCGGCCCACCCGTAATGATACTCAGGCTCTGCCGAGCAACCATTTGTAAAGCTGCCTGTTGATGAGGATCGGTAAGCAGGTCTAAATAGTCATCACAAGAGACAGGTTGAATTAATTGTTGCTTTAATCGACAAATTTGTTCAGCAAGTCGTTGCTCTAGGTGCCAATATCGGTATAATGCCAACCCCTGCTCATCGTAGACGCACGGCGCAACTTTTGAGGTTGCTTGATCGGCAGATATAGCAAGCTGACCAAGTGCTGCAATTTGCTCTGAACTGATATCAATACAACTATCGCCTTGTAAGCTCGCTTCAATAAGCTGCTGTAAGTAACAAGTGGCTTCTGACACTTGCGATTGTTCAGTAAATGGAGCCTGATTTAAGAAGTTACTCCACGTTGTTAACCAGCTTAAATCGGCTTGTTCAGGGCTGTTTAGATTGTCCACACACTTATCCACCTAGTTTTCCACACGCTTGTCCACATGGTTATAGACAGGCTTATCCACATGTCAAGTATTTGTTAATCTTCAAATTACGCATTTTATCAGCATTTTTCATGCTAATTTATCCTCAGCAAAATACCCCAAAATGGCATCAAGACGAAGAATAAACTCAACGCTAGGTTGCCAGTAATAATAGCCCTGCTCTGCTTCACCATTCATGCCACGTAAATAAAGATAAGTTGCCCCACCCAAATGTTGCTCAATTTGGTAATCCTGCATTTTGACTTGCAAATAGCGATGCAATGCAACGAGATATAAACCTGCTTGTAGCCAGTAACTTGCCAAAGACATGCTCTGAGCAATGCTATCGCTACGATAGTCTGCAAGATCATCACCTAAATAATTACTTTTATAATCGGCAATGTGGTAACGCTGCCCATCAAAATAAACTAAATCGATAGAACCATTGAGGTAACGCGCTGAACGTGCTTCAAGTAATTCAGGCATATTCAAACCATACTCAGCGAAAAGCTGCTGAATACGTGTCATCGCTAGAACCCGATCTGAGAGTGCTAAATAAAAAGGAAACTCTGACAAATACTGCTCTTGTTTAAGCTGATTTAGTCGGAAACCTTGATCAAGCGGCGTTTGCAAAATATCTTTCAGCCACTCTGCAACGGACTGGTAAAGCAGATTCTCGGCATCTTCTTGCTCTGGGAAGCTCTCGTTATATTTATTAAGTAAATCTTGCCAAAGACTACTATAGTCATTTTTAAAACGACGACGTATTTCACTTACCCAGTCATCTGAACATTGAAAATCGATGTGCTCAAAGATTTCATGTAAGAAATTACCAGCAAGCGTTCCTCGAGGGAAGTTACTCTTGATCCAGTCAATCGGCTGAGCACTGATTGCCTCAGCAGTGTTAATTAAATCTAGCTCATCTTCTGCCAATACAGCATCATTGCTCTGACTCGCCAATAAATCTGTGCCAGCCTTATGTTTTAAATGCTGTGCCAAATAACTGAAACTGGTTTTACCTCTCGAATAAAAACGTTGTTCAGGAAACCGTTGCGCTTGTATTTCAATAATACTTGTTTGTTTGGCTAAATGAATTGCCTGTGGAATCTGCTCCAAAACCATTTCATCCGTACAGCAACGGTGTTGAAAAGGCTCAGTCCTATTTTTCCAAAACGCGAGGCCTGATACTGATTTACCATCCACATCTTGTAAAAGTGCATAGACGCGGTGGCTTGCTCGCGTTAAAGCGACATACCAAAGACGATTCTGTTCAGCGAGCGCTCGCTCTTCATGTTGCTTAAGTTCAACTTCATTCAAATAAGTCTTATCAGCAATCGCAACTACACGTTGAGTCAAGGTCTGACTTGAGTCTGATTGAACTATATCTTGGGTCGAAAAATTGAGAGTTTTGTTATTTTCTCGAAAGGGCTTGTCTGCACCTAATAAAAATACAATCTTGAATTCCAGCCCTTTTGACTGGTGAATTGTCATGAGCTGAACACCAGCTTCGCTCGATAATTTACGTTCTAACTCCCAATCACGGTCAAGAGGAGAACGTAACTGTTTGAGATACCAGTGATAAAGGTTCTGAGCACCAGAGTATTTCTCACTGTGCTGACTCAAAATTTCAGTTAAATGCCGCAAGTTCACCACAACCCGTTCATTATCTTTACTTTGAGCTGCAACTAAATTTTGCCATATATCGAACTGGATTAAGCATTGTTGCCATGCAACTAAAAAGCCTTGAGCGGACCACAACTCTCTAATCGTGTCAAAACCAGTCATAAACTGGCTTAACCCTTCGGCTGTCTGCTCAAGCTGCAAGAGTTGTTTTAAATCCATAGCAAATAGACGGCTAATTAAAGCTCGCTTTACTTTTGCCTCATCGTAAGGATGAAGTATGGCGGTCAACAAAGCACCCACGTCTTGAGCAATCGTGCAGTCGAAAACACTTCGTTTTGAAGGCCTGTTAACTCGTATTCCTAAACGCTCTAGCTCAAATTGAACTTTATCAAGTCCATCATGATTACGGGACAATACCGCAATATCATCTTCGTTTAATGTTTGGGTCTGAGCATCTTTTTGAAAATATAGCTCTCCAGCATGTGACTGGTTGAGTAGATCTCGAATCTTCCAAGCAACTTGCTGAGCCTCTGTTTCTTTATCTTTGAGCATTAACCAGCGCAAAGGGTAAGGATTATGATTGTTCTGCTCAATCAGTACAGGATGAGGTCGAGTGCCCGCTCGAATTGGGTCATATTGAACTTCTTCACCAAAATCAATTTGTCGTTGAAATAAGGCGTCGACCACTTCAACCAGATCTGCAACGGAGCGATGGTTATGAATTAACTTATATTCACGACCATGCTTTGCCTGAATATCTTTATAGGCATTTAAGAAGGTGAGCATATCCCCACCACGGAAACCATAAATCGCCTGTTTACGATCACCGACCATAATCATGCAACCTTTTTGGTAGCGCTCTGGATGGCGCCAAATGCTCGCTAGCATGTCGTCTTGATCTTGGTTAGTGTCCTGAAATTCATCAACCAAAATTAAGGGATAACGTGCCTGAACAAATACAGCAAAACGCTGCCCCTGCTCACCTTTTAAAGCTTCAGAAAGTGTACGAATTTGCTGAGAAAAAGTAGTTTCACCTTTATTTTGCAAAACCTGAGGTAAACGTTTTTTCACCTCTACACATAAATAGGCTTTTAAAAAAATATGAAGCTGGTCGAACTGCTCGGCGTAGTTTTTCAGCACACCAAATAGCTGTTGAATCTGTTGGATACAAGGATGTTGATAGAATCCATCTGAAATTTCAGCAGGACATTTCTTGAAAACTTTCTGATCGGCAAGTTGACCTAAAAACTTAAAAACAAGCTCACGTTGTGCAGTCAAAGACCCATCAAAAACCAAAATGCTGTCGCTTTGCGTTAGAACTTGCAACAGCTGCGGCAAACATTCACTAAATAACTTATTAAACGCTCCATTTCGAAATACTGTCCCGCTCACATGCTTGTAGTGTTCACCATCAAGCAAGTAATATGCTTCTAAAAGGCTAATATCGATTTCTGCCGCTAATTGTTTGAGCTGCGTGAGTTCTTCAAATTGAATGGTTGGTTTTTCGGGAAGTTTAAAATGAGCAGAACTAAAGTTAAGTGAGTCTTCAACAAGTTTGACAAAACTATCGACACTCTTGAGTTCACCAGCCAGATACAATGCATCAATCACGGTCTGAGGTTGAGACTGTATCCATTCACGTAAAACATCATGAATCAGTTGTCGACTATAAGTTTTAGCATCATCGGTAATTTGAGCGCGTTCAATTTTGCCACTCTCAAAGGCAAACTCACGTAATAGTTTTTGGCTAAAGCTATCGAGTGTTCCGACAAATAACTCGTCTAACTGATCTATAACCAATTTTAAACGTTCACACGCATAGGCAATACGCGTCGCAAAATGCTTTAGAATATGCTGGAGTAATAAATCAGGTTCTTGCTCTGCCTGCGTAAGTAATTCTTGTTCTGTAAAACTACGCTTGGCATCTAAATAACGGTACGTTTCAACCAAACGGGCACGAATACGGCTTTTTAACTCAGCAGCAGCAGCACGGGTAAACGTGGTCGCAATGACTTGTCTAGGCAAGTATTTTTCAAGAAAGATACGGACCATCAAACTTGATAAGGTATAGGTTTTTCCTGTCCCAGCCGAAGCTTCAATTAAGTGCAAGCCACTAAATTCAATATCAATAATAGGTTGATAAGACACCTGTACTCTTGAGTTCATGCCTTACTCCGAATGTTGAAATTGAAAAACCGGATGATACAAATCATACGCAAACTCATCACAAGCATGTTGAAGCAAAGCTTGCGCATCTTGTTCTTGCAAAATAAAGCTCCAGTCTTGATGCAACTTACAAGCTTCATTTTGAGTCATATCCATCGTGGTAAATGACCCTGTTTCATTCCAGTATTTTAGCAGCTCAGCATAGCTCTTCTCATCCAGTTTTGCTTTTTCTGTCTGATTTGTTGTTTCCCACTGATATGCTTTAGCTTTTTCTAATGGCTTTAATAATAAGGCTGCTGGTAAAACCAAGGGTTGTTGCTGTGCATGGCGCCAGATTTTAAACCATGGCTGCAAATATTGCCGAGCTTGCTCAGAACTAATCCCACTACAAATCACAGTTTGATCGCTAAAAACCACAATACGGCGCTTTTCAGCTCCTGCACTACCCTCATTCAAATAAGCTAACCAGAGCAGATATTCTAACCAGACTTTAGCACGTCTTTTTGCGCGAGCGCTTGAAGGTTCCATACTCACCCAGTCCCGAGTTTCAGACTTCGGAACGGTAATATTCATATGAAGCTGTTTAGCAATTCGCCAAATACGCTGAGTTGTTTGTGTCACTGCTGGTGCATAATGGTGAAGGCGTTCAAGTAAACATTCTTGCTCAAAAACACCTTGTTGCCATGCGCTATATTTGACTTTACCGACAGGCAACTGATCAATTAATACTTCAGGTTGTGCTTGCTGTTCAGATTGTTGTAAAAAATGTCGAATCACATAGCGCCCTAAACCATCTAATAATAAAGGTTCATTTTGGTCGAGTACTCCGACACTTCCTAAGTTTTCTACACCTAAAGTTTTCAAATATAACCGTGCAGGGAACGTCACATCCTGTATCCACTGCTGACTTTCTAAAACCAGCATGTCAGGCGCTTGTAGCGGATAGGTCGTATTCGCCCAAGGTTGACGGCTTCCTGAAACTTGCTGAATTTGTGAAGCGACCTTAAACCAGTGATCTTGGTAGCGAATAACACTTTTTTCTACAGTAAAACCTTTCGGGTCGAAGGGCTGTAAATCATGTAAGTGATAGAGTTGTTTTAACTGTGATGGAATCTCAATTCCTTCAATAACGACACTTTCAGGTTCACCATCTTCAGCTTTCACAATCAACGCAAGATGTTCACGAAACTCTTGAAGAATACTGGAAGGTTCGCGCACCTCGCCATCGTTCACATCAAAGCCGTTATAAAACAGCCATAAATTTTCTTGGGCTAATAATAAAGCATCTAAAAAAGCACCTTGATCATCTTCAAGTCGAGAACGATCACCTAACTGTTGGCGCAGTGCATCCATCAAATCAAATGGAACGTGTGTATCACGGTTTGGAAATTGTCCTGCATCAAGATTTAGCATGACCATTAAACGATAAGGTAATGGTCGAATGTGTCCAATTTGGGCAAAGGTAATTTGCCCTGTCGGCTCAGCTTGTGCACTTTGGCTTTCTAATGTCCGTTGAATTTCTTCAATAATATAAGGCAGAGGCAAAGTAATTTTGCGCAAAGTTCCTGTTTCTGTCTCGGCGTAATAGCTTGCGAGCGTCAACATTCGTTCTTGTTTTTTAACAATTTCACGCACAGCTTTTAGAGCAGCAACACCAACCTGCTCAAATTCAACAATATCTTTGCCTAGTACCTGAAGCCAATATTCAACGGTATAGACTTTTCCTTGTTCATGCAGAGTCAGCCAATCACGGCGCTCGTTCAAATCCTGATAAATCTGAATGAGTGTACCAATCAGCTCGAAATCGCTCGGTTGAACTTTGGCATAACTCAACACCTGATTAAACGTCGCATGTACAGGCACGGCAATGCCAAGAGCCAATCGCTCTAAGGCAAATTTAAAGCTATATCGATAATCATCATCACCGTCACACAAACTGCGCTTGAGATGCTCTGCATCAAGCCCTCGTTTAAAACCCGCATCGGCAAGCAAATTTAAAATCCGCTCGACCTGAACATACTCAAGTTCGTAACGTTGCTGGGTCGCATGCAAGCTTAACCAGTCAGCAAAATCATCAAAGCTAAAACGGCCCTGCATCAGTTGAATACGCCCAATTACAGCACGCCAAGCATTAAGTGCATCAAGTGATGCAACACCTGCAATTTTCACTGGCAAATGTACACCTTGCTCAGTGGCAGTAGCGGGAAATACACTTCGAATTAAAGGTTCTATGTCGGCCAAATTAGGAACTAAAACTAAAATATCGTTTGGTCGGCGCGGCTGCTCATGTGGTTTAGCCAACCAACAGATTAATTGCTCTTTTAGAACTTCAAGCTGACGTAAAGTCGAATGACAAACATGAATCTGAATCGAGTCATCGTCTGGGGCAAGCTCATATTGCTTAGCTTGAGGTTCAACTAAATGCAAAATATCTGACTGAACTTTACCGAGTAAACTTTCAGGAAAATCATCCACAAAAGCATCCACCCACTTACCTTCTTCCCCCGTAGATAAATTCGATAATAAAGAAAAGTGGTCGCGGGCTTGTTTACCCAATCTGGTTAAAAGCGGATGTCTAGACTCACGCGCTTCAGCATTAAAATTGAGTGTGAATTTATTAAAGAAATCACTAATTTCAGCATCAGTAGCCTTTGGATTTTTCGCAATAAAACGCTCTTTTACCCCTAAGTCATAACGCTGTTTCCAGAGTGGATCGACACTATCGGCCCAATATTCTTGTGAAGGGTTATAGTGCAAAATCAAGACATCAATATATTGGCCTAAACGGCGCAAGAACTGTAACTGACTTGGCGGCAAATCTAATAATGTAAAGATCACCACTTGATTAGGTAATCTTGAAATAGCACGCTTACCACGGTCTGGATGATCTAACTCTTGCCAAAACAACGCGTCAATTTGCTGCATTTGCACAAAATCATCATGAAAATGTTGCTGCCACAACCAACGCTGCCAACGCTCTAGCTCCTCAGTTTGATGTAATGCAAAAGCAGTCACTTCTTCATCTTTCTGCACAATATATTTTTCAATATCGAGTGCTCGGCCCTGTCCCCAAGCAGACAACCAGTTTTCCGGACAGGTACAACTATTTTCACAACCACGCTGGCACTGTCCACGATAAATCATATAGTTGCTAAATAGATCGGCAACCTGCTCAGCGACCCAATACAGCATTTTTTGTTTTTTTAATTGTTTATCTATGCCTTGTTCGAGTCGATCTGCGCTGTCATAAATACGCTGAACAATAGAATGTAAAGGATGCGACGTATCGATGCTTATCGTGTCAGGTTGAATAAATTCGTGCAAAGCCTGATGCACCCGCCATTTAAAAATCAAACGCGGGATGTTCGCTTTACGAACCTGCTCTTTATGCGCAGTTAAAACTTGCTGATAGGCAAACCATTGGAAACCTCGTACCCGTTGGTGAAACTGGTAATTGGCACTCATGCCTTGCTGTTCTGCAAGTTTTTGTATCAGCCACTGCTCGACCGCAGGACTTGGAACAATAAAATGTTGGGTTTTCAAAACCTGTAATGGATGCGTTGAAGCTTGAGATGTAGACGCCAATACACCTTGCAACAACACATCAATACGTTGACTTTGAATAACATGGATCCCCATTTATTTCATTTCCTGCTTGCATAATTTATGCACAAAATCATAAACATTCATTACTATACAACTGAATCTGACTATGTCACGTTGGTTTAAACACAGCATAATTTAACTTAAGGTGTCACTTACACTTGGTTTGAATGACGCCATCAAGAACTTATACAGGTAGACATTATGAAAATTGACAAGATTCCTGACTATATTGATCCTAGCCTAAATCTGGAACAAATTCGCGATGAGTGCCATGATCTCATCAAAAAAAGAGCTTACGTCTCAGCCGGAGCGGCAATTGTACCGATTCCTTTTTTTGACGTGGTGGTAGATTTGGGAATTTTGTCGCACCTGATTCCAGATATCAATTCCCGTTTCGGTTTAGCACCTGAGCACGTGAGCGTTTACGACCCAAAAACTAAAACTATTCATTGGGATGAGTTACGTAAACGCGGTTTTGAATTTTCAGGTTTTGTAGTCGCACGTACTACTGTTAAAAAAACATTTAATGGCTTTTTTGGCAAAATCGTAACGAAACAGGTGACTAAATTTATACCGCTAGGCGGACAAATTGTAGCAGCAAGTTTAGGCTATTTCATGATGAAAAAAATAGCAGAAACTCATCTGAATGACAGTTATAACCTTGCAAAACGTATTCAGCAAAAAAGCCGTAGCACCATTGTAAATTAATGTATACCTTGTAGCTGAGAGCTTAGTCTGCTCTCAGCTGTTTTAAAATGGCCTTCAACACTTCCAGACGTGCCGTATATTTATCATCAGTTGCGACGATATACCAAGGTGCATATTCAGTACTGGTTCGCTCAAACATATCGGCTGCTGCCTTTAAATAATCGTCCCACTTATCACGATTACGCCAATCTTCCGCAGTGATTTTAAAACGTTTATGCGGTGTCTCTTCTCTGGCCTTAAAACGCTGCTCTTGCTCATCTTTACTAATCGCTAGCCAAATTTTTACTACAATCGTTTGACTATCAAATAAATCTTTTTCAAAGCGATTTATTTCATCGTAAGCACGCTGCCATTCTAAAGGCGAAGCAAAACCTTCAACTCGTTCTACCAGCACTCGGCCATACCAAGTACGGTCAAAAATCGTAATTTTTTCGGCTTCATTAATGCGGTTCCAAAAGCGCCATAAGTAAGGATGTCGAGCTTCAAAGCGTTCAGGTGCACCAATACAATGAATATCATATTCACGTGGGTCTAAGTTTTTAACAATTCGCTTAATGGCCCCGCCTTTACCAGCAGCATCCATACCTTCAAAAGCAATGACGACATTACGTTTATCAAAACGCATGGCATCGGCAATTTTCTTACTCAGCTTATCGAGCTCTTTTTTATATTCAGCTTTTTCAAGTGGTTCATTAGAAGGTTTTAATAAACTCTCTGGAATTTTAGCTTGCTGCCATTTTCCTTTAACTTCAGTTTCATGCTCTGGAAGTTGACGCATATGTTGTAAAAGGTATTGAGCGAAAAACTGATCACGCTGCTTTTCATCTTCGCCATCAATAATGTACCAATCATCGGTAAAACGACGGCGTAACTTTTGCAAAGTGTCATATTGTTTTTTATTACGCCAGTCTAGGCCGTGGAGCTTATGCCAATGTTGTTCAGATGGATCTATTTTATCTAAACGTTTTTGCAGCGATTTCCATGATAGATCGAACCAGACTTTAACCACATCGACATAGTTATTTTTTAAATCTTGCTCAAATGCCCGCATATTTTCAACGTATTCATCAAAACGCGAATCATCTAAAGGCTCGGAAACATGCGTTGCGGTGACGAGCAAATCGCTATACCAGTTGCCGAACATCACCACAATTTGTCCTTCAGTCGGAATAAACTCCGAGTAAGATTGCCAAAATGCTTCTGTGTCTGTCAGCACACGTGGCGCGTCTGCTTTGACTCGTAAATATCTAGGGTCTAACCACTCACGAAGTTGCTTAACAGCCTCACCTTTTCCAGCCAGTTCAATACCGCTCATTAAAATGAGTGTGCTTTTAGCGTTGGGTTTGCCCCGACTTTCTTTTAACGCATATTGTGCTTCAATCAAATCAACTGAAAGCTGTTCTTCATCACGAATCTCAAATTTTGGTTGTTGTTCACTCATAGTCCACGGCTCTAATCTTTTATTGTTTAATTTCGATGATCTTTAACTTATGCGGTTAAATGATGAATTGCTATACAAATTATGTCATTGCGACAAAATTCTGTTTAAAAATTGACGCATGAATCATTTTTTTTACATCTACTCGCCATAGTACAAGGTTACAATGCCTTTTATGATTTTTTGCAAATAGCCCAATATTAGAGCCTTAAATGTCTAAACTCGCTGCTTTTGATGATCTTTTACAACAATATAAAACGTTTAATTATCACGATAATCCAGTGCTTGCCCAGCGTTTGCAAGATGTACAAACATGGCTAAAAGAGCGGATGAAAGATACGCATCATGACTTTTTTAATCTGCCAACACACAAGCTCATGTCAGAGTACTTTTTAAATCGTTTATATGGTGGCCCAGAGTTTGATGCTCTTGCAGCTCAAATTGAACGCCTATTGAAATATGCGCATAAAGCCGAAAAAGTCTTACCTGAAAATGCAATTAAAACAGGTACTAAATCAGTAAGTTTGGCTGTACTTGCAACCCAACTTGATGAGCAAGTAGCAATGCAACTTCTTGAGGACTATCCGGCAGATACAGTACTCACTGATGAGATTATGCGTTTAACCTTAATCAAGCTCGATCAAGCAGAAGCGCGTTATCAACAGCTTGCCCTTCTTGATGATTTAGGAGCAGCGCTCGATAAATACATGCGTTCATTTATGATGTTTACTGCTTTTAAAATGTGTAAAGGTATTGCCCAAAAATATCACTTCGAATTGATGTATGATTTCATTCAAGATGGTTTTAGTGCGATGAAACCGTTAAAATCGGCCGAGACCTTTATTAAAACTTTTACTGAAAAAGAACGCCAGATTATTGAAAATGTACATTCAGGGCATCCGAATCCGTTTAGAGTGTGATAAGGTCGGCACATAGAAAAACTCAACCTCGCGAAGTTGAGATTTTATTCATTATATTTGCATGATGATGCCTGTAAAAATAGACAAAATCTGTCATCATGCAGAACTTATTCCGTTTCACTTGAGTTTGAGTCTAGGAGAGACAATATGTCTAACGAAAACCAAAAGCCAACATCTCCAACTGAGCAGGCACAAAGTTCAGACAAAGTTAGCCCATTCCTAAGCTCACCTTTACCGCAAGGTACCCCTCAAGGGCAACAACAAACTTTACAGCAAACCTTAACAGACACGCCTGTGAATGGTTCTGTACCTAAATACAATTTACCTCGTGGTGCTGGTAATACTGGCAACGTTGGTGAAACCACACACTTTGGTTACTCAACTGTTAGAACTGAAGATAAAGCACAAAAAGTTGCAGAAGTTTTCCACTCAGTTGCAAGCAAATATGACTTGATGAATGACTTGATGTCATTTGGTATTCACCGTTTGTGGAAGCGTTTTGCAATTAACATGTCTGGTGTTCGCCGTGGTCAACACGTGTTAGACATTGCTGGCGGTACAGGCGACTTAGCAAAAGTATTTAGCCGTGAAGTTGGTCCGCAAGGTCACGTTGTACTTTCAGACATTAACGAATCTATGCTCAATGTTGGCCGTGACCGTCTAATTGATGCAGGCTGTACCAATGTTGACTTCGTTCTTGCCAATGCTGAAACATTAGAACCTTTTGCAGACAACAGCTTTGACCTTGTAACCATTAGCTTTGGTTTACGTAACGTGACAGATAAAGACGCAGCACTTGCTTCTATGTTCCGTGTATTAAAACCAGGTGGCCGTTTACTGATTCTTGAATTTTCTAAACCTGTATTTGAGCCATTCTCAAAACTTTATGACCTCTATTCATTCACTGCTTTACCGATCATGGGTAAATTGGTTGCGAATGACTCAGAAAGCTATAAATATTTGGCTGAATCAATCCGTATGCATCCAGACCAACGTACTTTAAAAGGTATGATGGAAAATGCTGGCTTCCAGAACTGTGACTATCACAACCTTACTGCCGGTATCGTTGCCGTTCACCGTGGCTTCAAACTGTAAGGGATAACGATATGTGGTCGATTCTGGCACTCGGTGCAGTCGAACGTATCATTCATCATCTGATCGATCTGGATGCGGTTACCCGCATTCAGCTTAATCAGTTACAGGGCAAAATGTTGCGTGTTGTCATCGATAGCCCGCAGCTTTCTGTCGATGTGTTCTTTGACCAAGAAAAAGTACGTCTTGAACCTACCGTAACAGGTCATAGTGAAAAGCCTTCTATTTTTGAACAGCGTCCTTTTGAGGCCCAATTCAAAATTTCTGAAGCAACTGCAACTTTGCATGTTAATGATGTCATTGAACTGATTAAATTATTGGTCAGCGATCCAGATCAGATTGGTAATATCCCATTGCAAGGTGATTACCATCTGCTACAGGATATTCAAAAGATTATGCAGCAAGCTGAGCCAGATTTAGCTGCGCATTTATCAAGATGGGTGGGTCCTCAACTCGCTCATGAAATTGGCAAGATTCAACTTGCACCAAAACATTTAAAATGCTCCGTGCAAAGCCATCTGTTTTTTGCTGAAGATGCCTTAAAAGAAGATAGCGGCCTATTTGCCCCTCGCTGGGAAATGGACGACTTAACTCAAGCAACGCGCAAGCTTAATCAAGACATTGACCGTCTTGAAGCAAGATTGCAGCAACTCAATGCACAACTACAACCCTCTCAAGACTAGGTAAGACTTTATATGATTCCGCACGTTTCACGTTTACTCGAACTTTGGCGTATTGCAGCGCACTATAGACTCGATACGTTGTTCCCTGCGGATGAATTACCAGTTAAAGCTCAGCATGCATTAAATATTATTAAAATGCACCCTGCTGCATGGTCGAGTCGTGAACGTAAAAATCCTTTAAAGCTCAAAGAAGCTTTAGAAGATATGGGACCACTTGCAATCAAGCTCGGTCAATTACTGTCTACTCGTCGTGACCTAATTCCACCAGAAATACTCGCTCAATTGGTCTTACTTCAAGATCAGGTAAAACCTTTTAATAGCAATGTTGCCAAACAACGTATTCAAGAATCGTTAAAAGCTGACGTAAATACCTTGTTTGCACGATTTGATGACCAGCCATTAGCTGCCGCATCAATTGCCCAAGTTCATACTGCTGCATTGCATGATGGTCGCGAAGTCGTTGTTAAGGTCACTCGCCCTGACATTCGCAATCAAATTTTACAAGACTTTGAGATTTTGGCATGGCTAGGCAACACACTAGAAAGCCGCCTTGAAGCTGCCCGTGCGTTGCATCTCACCGAAATTATTCAAGACTACCGCCAGATCATTTTAAATGAACTGGACTTGAGTATTGAGGCAGATAACACACGTCGTATGCGCCATTACTTTACTGGCTCAACCATGATGTATGTGCCTGAAGTCTACATGGACACCAAAGATGTCATGGTGGCAGAGCGCATTACAGGTGTTCCTATTTCAGATACGGCAACCTTTGACCGTCTAGGCATGGACCGCGCACAACTTGCAGAAAAAGGGTTAACCATTTTCTTTACCCAAGTATTCCGCGATAACTTTTTCCATGCCGACATGCATCCTGGTAATGTCTTTGTAGAAACCATTAATCCAAGCAATCCACGCTTTATTGCACTGGACTGTGCGATTATGGGCGAGCTATCTAAACACGACCAAATGACGGTTGCCCGCATGCTGCTTGCTGTCATGAACAGCAACTTTATGCAGCTCATTCAAATTGTGCATCAAGCTGGCTGGATTCCACCAGGTACAGACCAAGACGCTTTAGCACGTGAAATGCGCCGTACTGTTGGGCCAATGGTGTCTAAACCAATGGATCAACTTGATTTTGCTGGTATCTTAATTCAAGTCATGAATATTGCTCGCCGTTTTCATTTAGAAACCCCGCCACAACTCATGCTGCTACTCAAAACTTTAGTGCATGTAGAAGGCTTAGGTACTGATCTTTATCCGCAGCTCGACATCTGGAAATTGGCAAAACCAATTTTGACGGAATGGGTCAAATCCAACATGAACCCAGTCAAAAATGTAAAAGAGCTTGGCCAGCAATTACCTGACCTGCTTTTAGGCGCTCAAGATTTCCCAAGCTTAATTATTGATAGCTTAAATGGTTTAAAAAATCAGTCAGCTTGGCAAGACCGCCAGTTACGCGAAATTCAGCAACTTCGTTTGCAAATGGAACATCAGCAACGCCGTAGCTGGATGTTCGGCAGTACCATGCTGATTTTGCTGACTATTGCAATTATTAGCCCTTGGTTTGTTTCGATTATTCTAATTGTGCTGAGTAGTTTACTAGCGCTTTGGCGTATATTGAAATAAGTTCAAAATCCCTTGCCAGTGCAAGGGATTTTTTTATGGAAAAACTTTAATTTTAAAAAAAATTTATAGCTCAACTATTCGTTCATTGCTAAATTGAACCTATAAATGCTTCAAAAGAACAAACAATGAAAACACCTCATTTTGCCATTATCGGTGCCGGCACTGCAGGTTTAGCCACTGCGATTTTACTCGCCCGCCAAGGCAATAACGTTACTATTTTTGAACAAGTTGATGAGTTATCTCCGGTAGGTGCTGGTTTATTACTACAACCTGCGGGCTTAGCTATATTTGAACATTTAGGTGTGCTCGAAAACGCCTTAACATTAGGTGCAAGAGTCACAGGCTTAGAGGGCCAACTTCCAGACAAGCGTCTTTTAGTGAACAGTCACTATCACGAAGCATCAGCAAATCTTTATGGCCTAGGTATACACCGAGCTACTTTATGTCATGTGCTCACTCAAAAGCTTAGCGAATATTCAAACCAAATTACTTGGTGTATGAACCACTCTGTTGAAAGTTTTGAAGAACGTAACGATGAAATTCAGCTATTCGGCAGTCATCAAAACCAAAAGTTTGATGCTTGCTTTGATGCCGTCCTTATTGCCAATGGTGCTCGGAGTCAATTACGCCCCAAAGCATGGGTAAAGGTTGACCAAGCCTATCCTTGGGGTGCGGCGTGGAGTATCGTGCCTGAGTGCCAAGTTCTCGATTCTGAAATTCTGCATCAATTTTATGATCGCTCGAAAATTATGATGGGAATTCTCCCTACAGGAGCAGTTCCAACAGAACCTCAACAGCGCCTTTCAAGTGTTTTTTGGAGTTTACCTACTTCAAAATTACAAAGCTTTTTACAAGATGAGCAGGCTAAACAAGCTTGGTTAAAGGAAGTCTCTGAGCGTTGGCCCAAAGTTGCAGAATGGCTGAAAGAAATTTTCTATAACAGTCAAACTCAGCCCAAATGGTTATCTGCAAACTACCGTGATGTCGTTATGACTCAATTTGGTCAAGGTCGAATTGGGGTGATTGGCGATGCCGCTCATGCGATGAGTCCGCAGTTAGGTCAAGGTGCAAATATGGGATTATTGGATGCTTGGGCTTTCTCTCAATCATTGCAACATGCTCAAAAAAACCAGAATATTGATTGGTCCCTGCTCTGGCAGCACTACCACCAGCTTCGCCGTTCATCCACCCAGTTTTATCAATTTCTTAGTCGCTTATTAACACCACTTTATCAGTCTGATCATTGGTGGGCTGGAGGTTTAAGAGATTTAGTTTTTCCGTGGATGTATCAAATCCCTTATTTTCGAAAAGAAATGGCAATTACAATTTCAGGCTTAAAGACTGGTCCATTCCAACAACTTGACTATGATCAGGTTGCTCAATTACCTAAAGAAAACAGTGTTTTTAATTTAAAAAGCGAATCTCTGTCTGACTATTAACCCCACCAAATAATAGTGATTAACACATGAAAATTAGCCATCTTGATCATCTTGTTTTAACTGTCTCAAATATTGAATCTACCTGTCATTTCTATCAAACCGTATTGGGGTTTGAAGTCATCACGTTTAAAGGTAATAGAAAGGCTCTAAAGTTTGGAAATCAAAAAATAAATTTACACCAGCAAGGCAACGAGTTTGAACCGAAGGCATTACAGCCGACTCCTGGATCTGCCGACTTGTGTTTTATTTCAGACACTCCCATTTCAGAAGTGGTTGCACACCTTAATCAATTAAATATTACAATTGAGGAAGGCCCCGTTGAACGTACTGGTGCAATGCATCCTATTCTTTCAGTTTATATTCGCGATCCAGATCAAAATTTGATTGAGATTTCAAATATCCTCACGCCTTAGTCATTTGAATAAGATACAGATTGGTAAGTGTTACAACCTATTCATTACGCTGACAAAGACAAAAAGGACAAAGAATTTTTCCGCAAAGCGACGTTGATGCCGTACACTATACAAGCTATTTTTAGCATCTGATTGAAATCAATTTATAGTTCATATTTCTTTGGTGATTCCTCATGAATAACACGCAATGGCTCGATGAAGTAAAATTTAACGAACAAGGTCTTATCCCTGCCATTGCTCAACATCATCAAACCGGACGTATTTTGATGGTGGCGTGGATGAACCGTGAATCACTTGCGCTCACAGCAGAAAAAAATCAGGCGGTGTATTTCTCTCGCTCTCGCCAAAAACTTTGGCACAAGGGTGAAGAATCAGGTCATTTCCAAACGGTTTATGAAATTCGTCTGGACTGCGATGGTGATGTAATTATATTACAAGTTGAGCAACACGGCGGTATTGCTTGCCATACAGGTCGTGAGTCTTGTTTCTACCGTAAACTTACCCCACAGGGTTGGGAAATTGTCGATGCACAATTAAAGGACCCTACTGCAATTTATGGCGATAAAGCCAAAACTGAAAGCCACGATCACGCTCACACGACAGAACAAGTGGATGTACTTGCTCACTTAGGGCAATTGATGCAAGAGCGTAAGCAAGCTGAAGCGGACACTTCATATGTTGCAAGCCTCTACAAAAAAGGCATCAATAAAATCCTGGAAAAAGTCGGCGAAGAAGGCGTAGAAACTATTATCGCTGCGAAAGACTACGCAGCTCAAAATACAGAAAGCAATTTAAATGACTTGATTTATGAAACTGCCGATTTGTGGTTCCATAGCATTGTCATGTTGGGTTATTTCGATCTTAATCCACAACTTATTATTGACGAATTAGCTCGTCGTCAGGGTTTATCTGGTTTAGTTGAAAAAGCTAACCGCAACAAGGTTTAAAATCACTCAGTGTCGAATATCGAAAAACCTAAAGCCACCTATGAGCAAGCTATTGCCATAGATAACGGACGTCTTGGGCAATCATTTAAAGTGATTGCCTATGCGGGTACAGGTAAAACTACTACGTTACAAATGATTAGTGATGCCATGCCTGAACGGCGCGGTATGTATTTGGCTTTTAACAAAGCCATTGCTGGTGAAGCACAAAACAAATTTCATCGTAATGTAGACTGCCGGACTTTTCACTCACTCGCGTTTCGCAGTGTGCCACGAGGTGTGACTGATAAATTACGCTTACCTCGCTTAAGTCCAAGCTTTATCGCAAAAGAATATCGACTAGAACCTATTACTTTACGACGCATGATGGGTGGACGTTATGAAAAATACGTCTTAATGCCAAGTCGCCTCGCAAGCCTTGTCGCTAATGCTGTCAGCTATTTCTGTTCAACCAGTTCTCAATATCCAGCGCCTCGACATATTCAGGCGCCCAACTGGTTACATCCGGATGATATTACCGAGCTACAAACTCATCTTTACCCTGCTGTAGAGCGCCGTTGGTTAGAGTCCATCGACCCAAATCATCAGGCAGGAATTGGTCACGATATTTATCTCAAACTTTGGGCTTTGTCTGAACCTAACATCCCAGCCGATTATGTACTATTTGATGAAGCACAAGATGCCGACCCTTTAATGCTGGGTATTTTACTTCGCCAAAAAAGTACGCAGGTCATCTATGTAGGTGATGCACATCAGCAAATTTATGCATGGCGTGGTGCAATCAATGCGATGCAACAATTACCCTTGCCAGAGTCTCGCCTCACCACTTCTTTTCGTTTTGGTGAAACGATTGCCGAAGTTGCCAATGCATTGCTGGGCGGATTAAATGAAACTGTTCCTCTGCTTGGTAATCCAAACCAGAAATCAAGTGTCGTAAATAAACCACATACCAAAATGCGTGATGCAATTTTGTGCCGTACCAATGCTCGTGCTATGGAACTTCTATTAGCAGGTTTAGTTCACGGTGATAAAGTGAGTTTGCAAGCTGATCATCAAAAGCTAAACCGCTTTGTAGATGCTGCAAGCCTCTTAAAGCAAGGAAAACGGGTTACTGATGTACCTGAATTAGCATGGTTTAATTCATGGCATGATGTCCATGAATACTGTGAAACTAATGAAGGTAGTGATATTAAGCCATTAGTAAAACTGGTCGATGATCACGGCACAGACCCACTAAAAAAAGCACTTGCAAAGATTACACCACTTGAGCAAGCTGACTATGTCATCTCTACAGCCCATAAAGCGAAAGGACTAGAATGGAACCGCGTTCATATTGAGGATGACTATCAATTTAAAATTAATGGGTTAGAACACAAGATTACCGATGAAGAATTAAGACTACTGTACGTTGCCTGTACTCGTGCTAAAGTAAGTCTAAATATCCATCATCTTTATGATCTGATACAACAATTAAAACTAAGGGCGCCTTTAAGTCTTCGTCAGTCGGTTGGTTGAAGCGCTCATATTTAGGTGAGCCTATGAAACTTGAATCTGTCCAATTTAAACATATTGCTCTGTTTCACGACCTTAAAATACACTTTCACTATGAAAAACAGCCAATCACCTTAATTTTAGGTGAACAGGCAACTGGTAAAAGTATGTTGCTCAAACATACTTACCATGCTTTAACTTGGTTCCCCGCTCGCCTTAAAGATTTGCGTAGTCCCGGTATTGTCATGCCTGATCAAGACATTACTCAGTCGCGTCTACAATCAAAAATTGAAGTGACTATTCAAGTTCCTTCAGAAATTGGTCATCTACCAGAAAGTACCTCTGCTCAGCAGCTAGACTCTTCACTATGTAGCTGGAAACTTTTTAAAACCTTAAATGCAAGTGGGATTGGAGTGAGCCAAGTTGAAACTCAGCAACTTGACCAAACCATGGCTCTATATCAACAAGTCATAAAAAAAGATCCATTACAGGGGCTTCCCTTAATCGCTTACTACCCAGCCGAGCGATTTGTAAATGATATTAATCTGCTTAATAAAAATTTACCCGGCATTACTCAAGCCATTTCAGCCTATGACATTAGTCCACTACCGTTTACAACTTTTACACGCTTTTTTGAATGGTTACGAGAAATCAGTGATATCGAAAATGCTCAAGCTGCATATCTTGTACAACGGATTAGATCGAAACAATCAGATCAACAAGATCAAACAGAATTATTAAATGAGCTTCAAAAAGAGTTATCAGGGCAACCTAAACAGCTCACTTCACCCAATCTATACGCCCTCAAGAATGCATTGAATATAGTTTTGCCTGAGCTTAAAGACCTCTATTTACAATATCAGCCTCGACTGCAACTCATGGTCGACTATGAAGATCAAACCTTACCTTTTCAGCAGCTTTCAAATACAACAAAAACCTGGATTGCTTTAGTAGGTGATATAGCACGCCGACTCTGTTTACTCAATCCTTTAAGTTTAAACCCTTGTCTTGAGGGGGATGGCGTTTTACTCATTGACCAGATTGATGCACAGCTCGACTCAACGCATTGCTCCGAGATCTTAAATCGGCTTCATCAAGCATTCCCACGCCTACAAATTATTGCAACAGGAAGCCGTGAAGAGCTACTTGAACATGCCTCGACCTATCAATGTCTAAAATTAGAGTCTGGTAGAATTAGCCATCTTGACCTAAATACGACCAAGCAACAGCTTGAACATATCTATCCCTTACTTCAAAGAAGCGAGCCATTAACACCATCTATAGAAGCACAGCCTCTGAGTTTAATAGATCCAACGCCAACACCAGCACAGATTGAGGTTTTATTTCAGCAGATTCAGGGTTTAACTGAACAACAAAAAAATGAATTATTAAGGATGATTCATGCGGGAGACGCACCGGAAGAAAGCCCTTCGGTTTGAGTTTTATAATCAAAAAATCATACTCACAAAATATATGGTGGAGTACGGTTTTTTAGGCACTAAAATAACTAGATGTTGTTACTACATGTAATAACATCAGATTTTCAATGCTTTTTTAGTGTACAATAAATTTCATTTTGCGTTTTTATTCTTCAAGTTGCGCAATACAACTTGTTTCTCGCTTTATTTTCTAATTTGGTTGGGTTTTCGGAATAATAAGCTTTGGAACTCTCTTTGAATTCCTATCTATTCTGAAATTAAAATTTCACCTTTAGGTTTCGACCTAAATCACATATGGATACGAGTGTGCTACCGATAATTATCTTATTACCGTTAATATTAGGCACCACCCTTGTTTCATTGCTTCAACGGTTCTCGCGTGGAGTAACGGCTTTAGGGGCAATTGGAGTCAGTTTAACCAGTTTTGGTTTATTACTGACTCAAGCTAAAACTGTGCTTGGTGGTGCAAGCATTCAACAAAGCTGGGATTGGTTACCTCAATTAGGGATCAATCTGAGCTTTAGACTTGATGCTCTTGGTTTATTATTTTCTCTTCTTATTACCGGTATCGGTACACTCATTTATATATACGCCTATTATTATTTAGGCCCTAAAAATTCATTAAGTAAACTCTATACTCTACTCATGCTATTTATGGCAGCAATGCTGGGTATTTCGCTCTCTAATAATCTTATTATTTTATTAGTCTTTTGGGAGCTCACCAGTATTTCATCTTTCTTGTTAGTGGGTTATTGGAGCCATTATGAAGCTGCTCAACGTGGCTCTCGGATGGCGCTCACTATTACAGGGATGGGTGGTTTAGCAATGCTAGGTGGATTTGTTCTATTAGGACAAATCACTGGGACCTATGAAATTAGCGAAATCATGGGCATGAAAGATGCGATCCAAGCCCACGCTCTTTTTATTCCAATGTTATTGCTTATTTTGCTTGGCGCATTTACAAAGAGTGCTCAGTTTCCATTTCATTTTTGGTTACCTAACGCAATGGCGGCACCCACACCAGTGTCCGCTTACCTGCACTCTGCGACCATGGTAAAAGCCGGGATTTTTCTACTTGCCCGCTTACTTCCAATCTTTATAGGCGCTGCGATCTATCACAATATCGTTACGTTTGTCGGCCTATTTACGCTCTGTATGGCAGCGTGTTTTGCCATTTTCAAAGAAGATTTAAAAGGACTGTTAGCCTATTCAACCATTAGTCATTTAGGACTTATTGTTTGTTTACTCGGGATCGGTTCTCCTTTAGCGGTTGCCGCTGCTATTTTCCATATTATTAACCATGCAACATTTAAAGCAGCGCTGTTTATGCTTGCAGGGATTATTGATCATGAAACTGGCACACGTGATCTTCGAAAACTCAGTGGTATTTGGCAATTACTTCCTTTTACTGCCACACTCACCATGATCACCGCTGCCTCTATGGCAGGTGTACCACTTACCAACGGCTTTATTTCAAAAGAGATGTTCTTTACCGAGCTATTGGCGAATCTTTCAGGCTCAACAGTTATCTTTGCCAGCATCATTGCAACTCTGGCTGGTATCTTCGCAGTAAGTTATTCAATTCGCTTAGTGCATGGTGTGTTCTTTGATGGTCCAATTGGTAAACAAGTTCCAAATAAAGATGCACATGAACCACCAATGGGGATGCGTGCTCCAGCCATTCTTCTTGCTGTGCTTTGTATCTTGGTCGGCGTTCTGCCTTCGTTATTGGTAGAACCACTGGTCAATAGCGTAACTAGAGCAAGCTTGATGCAACCGGAATTTGCGGGTACACACCTTGCAATTTGGCATGGTTTCAACGCTCCTCTTGTGATGAGTATTATTGCTTTGATTGGCGGTACGCTGTTCTACTTTGCCTTAGCAAAAGACGGCATGATTCGTAAAATTGACCTTGACCCACGTCTA
Source organism: Acinetobacter sp. 826659 (assembly GCF_000588515.1). NCBI lineage: Bacteria > Pseudomonadati > Pseudomonadota > Gammaproteobacteria > Moraxellales > Moraxellaceae > Acinetobacter > Acinetobacter sp. 826659. The sequence continues at coordinate 345,631 of NZ_JFYD01000004.1, forward strand.
GGCAAATTACAAGGCCGCATCTTATTTGATTTATTTTTAAAACATCTGCTGCTTACAAGCCGAAAAATCAAACAAAAAACTGAAAATGGTTCATTGCAAAGTTATTTGTTCTGGATCATTGCTTTTAGCGTCATCATGGTCACTATGCCTTTACTCAATCAAGGGCTGAGTACAGGTACACGCGAACTCACCCATGCTCCATGGATTGCTGTAGTTCTTTGGCTGACGTTATTCTCAGGCTGTTGGATGATGCTCTGGTTCCATCATGAGCGTATTAAAGCAGTGCTTATTAGTGGTGCAATTGGTCTAGTGGTAACGATGGTCTTCGTCACCATGTCAGCACCAGATTTAGCGCTGACTCAAATTACAGTAGACGTGGTAACGACTGTTCTTTTATTAATGAGCTTATCGTTACTTCCACAGCTCACACCGTATGAATCTCGTCGTTCTAGACGTTTGAGAGATGCTGCCTTAGCAATTATTGGAGGTTTAGGAATTGGCTGGATTACTTGGCTCATTTTAACCCGTGATCATAATTCAATTTCTTGGTTCTTTGCCCAACAGTCTTTACCACTTGGGGGTGGCTCAAATATTGTAAATGTCATTTTAGTTGACTTCCGTGGCTTCGATACCTTCGGTGAAATTACGGTATTAGGAATCGCTGCGATTGGTGCACTATGTTTAATGGATGGTATGCGTGTACATGGCACCACCATGACGCAAGGTCTCACCTATCGTTTCAATCCATCTCCGCTTATGTTCCGTATTACGGCCTCTTGGGTACTACCTCTAGCGCTTGTCGTCAGTGTTTATATCTTTTTGCGAGGACATAACTATCCAGGTGGTGGCTTCATTGCAGGTCTAATCACCTCAATGGCGCTAATCATTCAATATATTGCACTAGGTCAAGATCAAGCAGAACAGCTGTTAAAAGCGAAGTCTGGCCGCCTTTACGAAGTCTGGATTGGCACAGGATTAACGATTGCAGGTCTGACTGGTATAGCAGCATGGTTCTGGTTACGTCCGTTCCTCACGAGTGCTCATGTCTATGTTGAATTACCAATTCTAGGAAAACTACATCTAGCTTCAGCTGCAAGTTTTGACTTGGGTGTTTATATCACCGTTGTAGGCGCGACAATGTTGCTCATCTCTGTATTAGGCGACTCTCGTCATTCGAGTATGTCCGGTCCTGTACCACATCGGGAGGAATCATCATGATCAGTTTAGAATTCTTACTGGCTTCTGCTATTGGTTTACTTGTTGCCACAGGTATTTATCTGATTTTACGTGCTCGTACTTTCCCTGTTGTGCTCGGATTGGCTGTAATCGGTTATGCAGTAAACCTATTTTTATTTGCTATGGGTCGATTACAAATCAGCTCACCAGCAATTTTAACTGAAACCACAAAAATAACCGATCCACTTCCTCAAGCATTGGTGTTAACCGCCATCGTGATCGGTTTTGCAACTACAGCGTTTATTGTACAACTTGCGCTACGTAGCCGTTATGAATCAGGTAGTGATCATGTTGATGCTAAAGAAGATGCTTCCCCAACATACGACCCACGTGAGGATGAGCCGTAATGTTTGATTTTTTATCTTTTTGGCAACAACACACGCCTATTTTTAGCATTCTCATCCCAGCATTTACTGCTTTTATTTTATTACTGTTAGGCAACCCTGGGGCAGGTGCTTTAAAAGATGACTGGCGCCAACCTTGGCGTCGTGGCATTAGCCTTATCTCAGCAATTGCCGGATTAATTACCGCTATTGTTTATCTTAGTTACGCCAGCACGGGGCAAATTACTGTTTACCAATTAAGCGAATGGTCAGCGCCATTTGGTATTGTGCTTGTACTCGATCGTCTTTCTGCTTTTATGCTGGCACTGACTTATGCATTAGCAGTACCAGTTTTATGGTATGCAAGTGATAACTGGGACACCCGTGGCCGCTATTTCCATGCCATGGTACATTTTCTATTAATGGGGATTTGTGGAGCATTTCTAACAGGCGACTTATTTAACCTTTTCGTCTTTTTTGAAATCCTGTTGATGGCTTCGTATGTGTTGCTCTTACATGGACAAGGCAAACCTCGTTTTCAGCTTGGCGTTCACTATGTCATTATCAATCTTTTAGCCTCTGCCCTTTTCTTAATTGGGCTTGGTATGATTTATGGCAGTGTGGGTAGCCTCAACATGGCGGATGTCTCACGTCTTATACCGACACTTGAAGCAGATCAACACAAATTAGCAGTCGCTGGTTCGTTACTTCTCTTTGTCGTTTTCGGTATTAAAGCAGCAATGCTTCCTGTCGGTTTTTGGCTACCAAAAACCTATGCTGTTGCAAGTACGCCTGTAGCTGCAATTTTCACTATCATGACTAAAGTCGGGATCTATTCTATTTTACGTGTAAATGGAACAGTATTTGACGATGCGCTTAGTCAAGAAATCTTAAAAAGCTGGTTATTGCCTATTGGCTTAATTACTTCTCTTTATGGGGTGATTGCAGCAATTGGAGCAGATCGTTTACGTCGATTTGTCGGCTTTATGGTCCTTTCTTCAATTGGTACCTTGCTTACAGCAATTGCCATGTCTAATACGCAGGCATGGTCTGGTGCTTTATATTATTTAGTGCACAGTACCTTAATTGGCGCAGCTTTTTATCTATTCTGTGGATGGATCACTTCACAACGTGGAGATTTTAAAGATCATTTAAAAGTTGCCCCAAGAATCAAACAAGAAAAAGCAGCTATGCTGACTTATTTCTTGATTGCGATGATGATGGCTGGATTACCACCTTTTAGTGGTTTTCTTGGAAAAGTATTCATTTTACAAGCGACAGTTGAAGCTAGCTATCAAGGCTGGATTATTGGTGTTGTGCTTGTTGTGAGCCTATTAAGTATTATTGCACTCACACGTGTTGGTTTTATCTTATTTTGGCGCGCATCTCCTCCAGAAGAAGATCCAATCCATCCAGCTTATATTCTTTATCGTGCTTTGCCGGAACGCGCACCACCACGTAATGATCAAGTTATCTATCTATTACTGGCTGGTTTAATCGCTTATGTTGTCTTTGCTGCACCAATTCAGCATTACACATTAAGCACCGCACAACAGATCCAAGACCATGCACTTTACCAACACTCTATTCTTAAAGTAGATCAAAACGGTGAAGTCATCAGTGTGCAACCATATGACCCAGCTTACTTACCGGAAACCAAGTACGGCGGTGAAGTTGAAGATCATAATGCTTATCTTGTTCCAGATGTTATTTCGAAAGATACGTTCAATGGTGAACATATTTCTGAATATAAACAACGACAAATTCAGCAACAGGAAAAACTCCAAACGCCTACCATTGTTGATGAAAGTCAATTGAAACCTATGGAGCCATAACAATGCAGTTAACTCATTTGCTTGAACGCTGGTTTCCACATCCATTTGTTTCGGTTCTCATCGTTTTATTTTGGTTGATGCTGGCGCATAGTCTTGATGCGAGTGATCTTTTGACTGCGATGCTTTTGGGCTTAATCATCCCTCGTTTAGTCAAACCGTTTATTACCCGCACACCGCATATTCACTGGAAACCTGCGATTAAACTATGTTTTGTGGTTCTTTGGGATATTATTATTTCCAACTTTAAGGTCGCAAAACTTGTTTTGGGGCCTACTAAAAAATTACACCCTAAATGGTATCGCGTACCTTTAGAGACAGAACATGAGCAGGTTAACACCTTACTGGCAATGATCATTACCACAACCCCAGGTACGGTTTCTGCGGGTATCGATCAGGAACGCGGGGATATTCTAGTTCACGCTTTAAGCACGGATAATACCGAATCTGATATTCAAGACATCAAAGAACGTTATGAAATTCCTCTTATGGAAATTTTTGATGTGAAAAGTAAAACGGAGGCAAGTGCATGACAATCCTACCCTATGCTCTAGGTATTAGCTTGATTGCCATTACAATCTCGATGCTACTTTGCCTTTTCAGACTAGTTATGGGGCCTTCAATTGTAGACCGCCTTTTAGCGCTCGATACGCTTTTCCTCAATGCAACATGCCTGATTGTTGTGTTAGGCATATATTGGATAACGACTTCTCTATTCGAAGGAGCACTGCTGGTTGCAATGCTAGGTTTCGTATCTACAGCTGCCTTAGCACGTTACTTCACAACTGGTCATGTTATCGATTAAGGAGAGGTCAAAATGCAATTTACAATGGAAATTATTGTTTCGGTCTTTCTGGTTTTTGGTGCTTTCTTCATGTTAGTTGGCTCAATCGGTATGGTCCGTTTACCCGACTTATTCATGCGCTTACATGCGCCAACTAAGTCGAGTACGCTCGGCTTAGGAAGCTTTCTGATCGCTTCCATGATCTTTTTTGCTTTCCAAGGGCGGTTCGGTTTTGCTGAGCTACTCATTACCCTTTTAGCTTTCATTACCGCGCCTGTTTCGGCTAATTTGATTGCTCAAGCTGCCCTACATTTACGTTTACGCTCACTGAGTGGTGAAGTACCTGAAGCCATTGAACGTCCTCTACCTTGGGACCGTTACAAAATTGGTCAACGCTTTTCACAAAACAAACCGCCAATGGAACCTCCTAAAGAATAAAAAATTGAATCAATAAAAAAGCCACCCGAAGGTGGCTTTTTTTATTTTGAGTTTTAATTACTCTTGGTCATCTGACTTACGTTCTGGTAAATCTTGTACCGCTTTTTCGATTAGACCAAACATATAGTTACCATATGCATTCGTCTTATCGTAATGGAAACGTAAGCGAGGCGTAATACGAGTCTTAATGCGACGGCTCAATTCATGACGCAAGAAACCAGAAGCTTTATTTAATACATCTAAAGTTTCTTTATTTGCTGCTTCACTTTGCTCATCGCCAAGTTCACGCCCCATAACGGTGACATAAACTTCAGCATAACCCATATCCGCACTGACTTTCACCGCAGAGATGGTCACTAGACCACCTAAGCGAGGATCTTTAAGCTCTTGACGGATCAGCTCAGACAACTCACGTTGTACTGAATCCGCCATGCGCTTTAAGCGTTGGCTACCCGCCATTAAAGACTCCGTTTAATCAATTGAACATCATACACTTCGATCTTATCTTGTGGTTTGATGTCTTTATAACCTTTCACCGCAAGGCCACATTCCATACCAGCACGAACTTCATCAACAACGTCTTTATAACGACGAAGAGATTCAAGCTCACCTTGGAAAATTACAACATCATCACGTAATACGCGAATCGGTTTATTACGATGTAATGTGCCTTCAAGTACCATACAGCCTGCTGCTGCACCAAACTTACTTGAGTGGAATACTTCACGTACTTCCGCAACACCCAAGATTGTTTCACGATGTTCAGGAGCAAGTTTACCGCTCATGGCATCTTTCACATCATCAATTAATTCATAGATGATGCTGTAGTAACGAATATCAATACCGTCTTGGTCACTTCGTTGACGAGCAGTCGTATCGGCACGGACGTTAAAGCCTAACAATACAGCTTCTGAAGATTCAGCAAGAATTACATCAGACTCAGTAATCGCACCAACACCTGAGCTAATTACACGAACTTTTACTTCGTCAGTAGATAATTCATGTAGAGCAGCATTCAATGCTTCTAAAGTACCACGTACGTCTGTTTTCAAAACAACGTTCACTGTAGGAACATCTTTTTTGCCCATTGACGACATGATATTTTCAAGGCGCATAGCACTTTGACGATCAATACGTTTTTGACGCTCACGGTCAGCACGAGCATCGGCAACTTCACGCGCTTTCTTCTCGTCATTTACAACAAGAACTTCATCACCTGCCATTGGAGCATCTGGAAGACCCAGAATTTCTACTGGAATAGATGGTCCTGCTGATTTAATCGGCTTACCGTTTTCATCAGACATTGCACGGACACGACCATAAGATGAACCTGCAAGAACAAGGTCACCAATGTTTAATGTACCGTTTTGAACAAGAATCGAAGTTACTGCACCACGGCCTTTATCAACACGTGCTTCAATAACAACACCTTGCGCAGCACCTTCAGCAGATGCTTTTAATTCCATCAATTCTGATTGAATAAGAATTAAATCAAGGAGTTCATCAATACCTTGTCCACTGTGTGCAGAAACTTTAGCAATCGGAACATCACCACCCCATTCTTCTGGAACGATTTGTTTCGTTGTTAATTCATTTAACACACGGTCTGGATCAGCAGATTCTTTATCCATTTTGTTGATTGCAACAATAATTGGAGTACCTGCTGCACGAGCATGGTCAATTGCTTCTGCAGTTTGTGGCATTACACCGTCATCTGCAGCAACAACTAATACAACGATATCTGTTGCTTTAGCACCACGTGCACGCATTGAAGTAAATGCCGCATGTCCCGGTGTATCAAGGAATGTAATAATTCCTTTGTCTGTTTCAACGTGATATGCACCAATATGCTGGGTAATACCCCCTGCTTCCCCAGCCGCTACTTTCGAACGACGGATACGGTCAAGCAATGATGTTTTACCATGGTCAACGTGACCCATAATGGTAACAACTGGCGGACGAGTTGTTTGCTCACCACGAGCTTCTTCAGCTGCTTCAAGCAAGTTATCTTCCGCTTGTGTATCAGAAACTAAAACAGGGTTGTGGCCCATTTCTTCTACAACAAGTGCCGCTGTGTCTTGATCAATAGCTTGATCTTGATTAACCAATTCACCCATTTTCATAAGTGTTTTGATAACTTCACGTACTTTAATCGCCATTTTTTGAGCAAGATCGGCAACAACAATGCTTGAACCGATTTCTACATCATAAACTTGCTTTTTAACTGGCTTTTCAAATCCATGTTTATTCGCTTGGCTTGATTTTAAACCACGTTTGTTATGGTTAACAAAGCTTTGCTCTTCTTGACCACGACGGCCACCTTTCTTCCCAGCACGTGGGTTAGTGGTTGCGCCACCGCGTTTAATTTCACGGTCTTCTTGCTTAAATGAATCTTCATAAGCTTGGCCAACTAGACCTGAAGCAAGTGGAGAATCATCAATCACACGAATTGTCGTAGTAGCATCGTCATTTGAATACTTAGACGCCATTTTGCGCATTTGTTCAAGTGTACGTTGCTGAGCTTCTTCAGCCGCTTTACGACGTGCAGCTTCTTCAGTTGCTTTTAACTGAGCTGACTGCTCTTCACGAGCTCTTTTCTGTTCTGGAGTTTCAGCTGGTTTTGGCGCAGGTTTTACTGTACCGCCACCACGCTTTTTCACTACAACAGCAGCTTTTGGAGCTGTCTGTGCAGCACTATCTTGTTGATGAGCAGCACGCATCGCATCTAAAGTTGCTTTAGCTTTTTGCTCTGTTTGAAGACGCGCTTTTTGCTCGGCAGTTTCACGCGTTTGCTGTTCTACACGTGCTTTCGCTTCTGCTTCTGCACGTGCTTTAGCTTCGGCTGCAATTTGTTCAGGGTTTGGTTTAGCAAAAACCTGTTTTTTACGTACTTCTACGTTAATCGTTTTTGCTTTACCTGAAGTACTTGCAACTTTAGCGGTACTGGTTGTTTTACGTTTCAACGCAATTTTTCCTGTGTTACCACTTTCCTGACCATGAACTTTTTTCAAGTGATTGACCAAAGTATCCTGTTGTTCAGTGGTAATAATGTCGTCTGCTGTACGTTGAGGCAACCCTGCTTCACGAGCCTGTTCTAGGAGCTTCTCAACAGGACGTCCTACACTGAGAGCTAACTCTTTAATCGACTTGTCCGTCATATTTCATCTCCTAGTTAAACCATGATTCGCGAGCTTTCATGATCAATTGACCTGCTTTTTCATGACCAAGTCCTTCAATATCGGAGATATCGTCAGTAGCTTGATCTGCCAAATCGTCGACAGTAATAATACCGCGAGCGGCAAGCGAGTAAGCGATCTCAGAAGTCATGCCTTCCATAGTGAGAAGGTCTGCGCTCGGTTCTTGAATATTTTCTTGCTGTTTCAAAGCATCAGTAAGGGCTGCTTCTTTTGCACGACTTTGCAATAACTCAACCAATTCAGCATCAAGCTCAATTTCGTCAAAAGTCTCAGCAGGAACATAAGCAATCTCTTCTAAAGAAGTGAAGCCCATTTCCACCAATGCCATTGCTAAATCTTCTTCAATATCGAGACGTGATACAAACATATCAAGATATTGCTGAGCTTCATTTTGCTGACGAGCACGATACTCTTCTTCAAGCATCATGTCGAGTTTGTAGCCAGTTAAATCAGAAGCTAAACGAACGTTTTGACCTTGAGAGCCAATCGCACGAGCTAATTGATCGCTGGTTGCAAAAATAATATCGGCACTTCTTGCATCTTCATCAAGCACGATGCCTGAAACATCAGCTGGTTCTAATGCACTAGCAATGTATTGAGCCGGATCATCAGACCAGACCACTACATCAATACGTTCACCATTTAACTCTTGTTGTACAGCTTGAATACGCGTACCACGCATACCAATACATGCACCTACAGGGTCAATACGGTGATCATTTGTTTTCACTGCAATTTTAGCACGAACGCCCGGTTGACGTGCCGCTGCTTTAATTTCAATAATTTCTTCAGAAATTTCAGGAATTTCTTTTTTCATTAAAGCAATTAACATTTCAGGCTTAGCGCGTGATAACAACAACTGAGCGCCACGACCTTCACGGTTAACATTATATAAAATAGCGTTTACACGTTGTTTTGGACGAAGAATTTCTTTTGGAATCATCTCTTCGCGTGCAAGATAAGCTTCTGCGTTGTCGCCTAAGTCGATAATGAAGCCATCTTTGGTTTGTTTTTTCACTTCACCGTAAATTAACTCACCAACTTTAGACTCGTATGCATCAGCAACTAAAGCACGCTCAGCTTCACGAATTTTTTGTACAATAACTTGTTTTGCAATTTGTGCAGCAATACGACCAAACTCAATAGACTCTACTTCGAGTTCACGCACGTCACCAATTGACCATTTAGCTGGATCAACGTCAGAAATTGCATCTTGGCAAGCTGGCATTTCATGATCTTCATCTGCCACAACAGTCCATTGACGGAACGTACGGTAATCACCAGTTTTACGATCAATTTCTACACGAAGCTGAGCTTCTTCAGCATGCGTACCTTCGTAAAATCTTTTCTTCGTTGCAGCAACTAGAGCTTGTTCCAAAGCTTCGAAGATCGCTTCACGACTAACACCTTTTTCATTACTAACCGTTTCAACAACGGTAAGAATTTCGCGGCCCATAAGTCACCTACCGATTTCTTATAAAATTTAAATAAATTTAATCTTGATAGATCAAGTTTGCTTTATCGATATTGTTGCTGTCGATCACAAGCACATGCTTCCCATCAACTTCAACCTGAATTTCTTCATTTTCAAGGTCTACTGCGATAAGTTTTGCTTGAAATTTACGACGGTTTTCTACTGCTGCAATTAAACGCAAAGCAATTTGTTGTCCGATGTAGCCTTGTAACTGTTCTAGTTGAAAAAATGGACGGTCCCAACCCGGTGAAGAAACTTCTAATGAATACTCACCTGAAATTGGATCATGAACATCCAACATTGCGCCAACTTGTTGTGTTACACGCACACAATCTTGTACACCAATACCACGGCCTAGTTCTACTTCACCATCTTCATTAATTACAGGCTCAGCATCTTCACTTACCGCTTTATCGATATAAATACGCAATAATGAACGTTTACCTTGTGGGAGAAACTCGATTCCCCAAAGGTCGACACCACATGCTTCCACTGCAGGAACAATTAAGTCATGCAATGCTTGGGATTTATTTGATAATTTCATTTACTCTCGTCATTCTCGTGCGATTCAATCGGTTGTTTTAACCGACACAGACCTACTATAGTGAAGCATGACTATTTGACCAATTGATGTCGACACTACACGATAGCGATACGATAACCAATAAAAAAGGGCGTTAATCGCCCCTATTTAGCACAGAAAACAATAGTCCACTGTGCAAAAAGGCCCACCTGTCTGTGAGCCTCTTTTAAGAAACTTGGTAGCGGGAGCTGGATTTGAACCAACGACCTTCGGGTTATGAGCCCGACGAGCTACCAGACTGCTCCATCCCGCATCAACGTGCAAAAATTATATACAAATATCGAAAAAAGTCAATGTAAACTTATTTAATATTCGCTTGATTAAGTTGCACCTTAATCAAATTGGTAGCGGGAGCTGGATTTGAACCAACGACCTTCGGGTTATGAGCCCGACGAGCTACCAGACTGCTCCATCCCGCATCAAAAAACTGCTTGCACTCAACTTTCTGGTTCAAAGTTGGTGCGGAAGGGGGGACTTGAACCCCCACGCCCGAAGGCACTACCACCTCAAGGTAGCGTGTCTACCAATTCCACCACCACCGCAGCTTGTGGGACGCATTCTAGTCCTTCCCACTGCAAAAGGAAAGCCCTATTTCGAATTATTGACTCGATTTTGGTGCATTTGGTGAAGTTTCAGGCGATGTCGTTTGAACTGGCGCTGTAGTTTGTACAGTTTTCAAACTATATGCATCAGTAGTCTGTTTTTTCGCAAAAACAGCTAGAGTTAAACTCGTCACAAAAAACAACGCTGTTAAGATAGCAGTAAGTCGAGTAAGGAAGTTACCTGAACCTGATGCACCGAATACAGTTGCTGCTCCGCCACCGCCGAAAGAAGCACCGGCATCAGCACCTTTACCGTGTTGCACTAGAATCAAGGCAATCATCAGTACCGCTAAAATAATATGTACGATCAGTACAAAAGAGTGCATACCCTATCCTCGTTATTTACTTTGTGCAAAGGCTTGTACAATTTGATAAAAAGATGCTGCATTTAAAGAAGCACCGCCTACCAACGCACCATTAATATCTGGACATGCCGCCAATTCGACCGCATTTTCAGCTTTTACACTACCGCCATATAAAATCGCAATGTCTGAACCCGCTGAGGTAATCTGACTTAAACCTTCACGAATCTTAGCATGCATTGCCTGTGCATCTTGTGGAGAAGCAGTTTTACCTGTCCCAATTGCCCAGATTGGCTCATAAGCAATTACAATTTGCTTTTGCCACTGCTCAACAGTTACTACAGGAGCAATATCACAAATTTGTTGCAATACAACTTGTTCTGCCAAACCTTGTTCACGTTGTTCAAGGCTTTCACCAACACAATAAATGACAGTCAAGCCCGCATTTAATGCATTTTGGAGTTTAGCTTTCAAAATTTCAACGTTATCGCCAAAAATATCGCGACGCTCAGAATGTCCAACCAGTACAAAATTAATTTGGCTATCTTTTAATAGTTCTGCGCTGACTTCGCCAGTATAAGCGCCAGTACCCGCTACACGCGATACATCTTGTGCAACTGTATATACTGTTCTTGCAGCATCTTGCAATTGTGTTTGTACCATTGCAAGTGCAATAGAAACTGGAGCAACCCCTACATGACAGCTTTCATCTGCAATTTGGTTTTGTTGCAATAGTTGTTTAAATTCTTCTATAAGTTGTTTGGCATTGGCACGCATTGGGTTCATTTTCCAGTTGCCAACTACCCAAGGCGTAATCGTCGAACCCGACATACGGCTCACCTTTCATCAAAAATGCAGCACATTCTACACGCATTTATACAAATTTCAGATACTTTTCTTTAACGGCTTTGCCCATATCTTTTCTACTAATTGAAAACAGTTATAAAACTTTATTGAATCTAAAGAATCGTCTTTCAAAAATTAATGAATAAAAACTTCGACTAGTTCAAGCTTTGGCGAGTGGATCAAGACCAGAGCATCATTTTCTCAGGTAGTAATTTTAGATAACAAAAGTATAATTTTTTATATACCAATTATAAACATATGAGCACAGGTAGGCAGATGTCAGTCATACATACATCTCCAAAATTTTCGGGGTTTTTTCGACGATTAGTCGAAGAAAAACATGTGTCGGCAGCGACCATGCAAACAGCATTAGATGCAGCAAAGAGAGCTAAACGGGATACGGTTGCGTACCTGATTGAAGAGGTTCATCTTTCCCCTTCTTTATTAGCTGAAACAATTTCTATTGAATTTGCTGAACCATATTTTGATCTGGACGTTTACGACACAAGCCAAATTCCCAAAGATTTGGTCGACCAGAAACTTATTTTAAAACATCGGGTCTTACCTCTTATACAAAGAGGACAGATTTTATATGTCGCGACCAGCAACCCGAGTAATATTGAAGCGATTGATGCCATTCGCTTTAATAGCAAGCTCATGGTTGAACCAGTTATTGTCGAGCACCATAAGCTTGAGAAAATTCTGGCACAGCAATTTACCGAAGAAAGTAGCTTCGAATTTAGTGATGAAGAGTTTGATCTTGATGTAGATCTAGAAGCTCCACCCTCACAAGAGGATGAGGAAGAAACGCCTCAAGGCGATGAAGCACCTATTGTTAAATATATTAATAAATTACTCATCGATGCAATTCGTATGGGGGCTTCAGACTTACATTTTGAACCCTATGAGAAATCATATCGGGTCCGTTACCGAGTCGACGGCGTGTTGCGTCAGATTGCAAATCCGCCTTTGCAATTGGCTAACCGTTTAGCTTCTCGTTTAAAAGTCATGTCTCAAATGGATATTTCCGAAAAACGAGTGCCTCAAGATGGTCGTATCAAGCTTAAGTTATCAAAAACTAAAGCCATCGATTTTCGTGTGAACTCACTTCCAACTTTGTTTGGTGAAAAATTGGTTCTGCGTATTCTAGATCCATCTAGCGCAATGCTCGGCATTGATGCTCTAGGATATGAAGAAGATCAGAAAGCTCTTTTTTTAGAAGCACTCGATAAACCACAAGGTATGCTTCTCATTACAGGCCCTACAGGTTCTGGTAAAACGGTATCTTTATATACAGGCTTAAATATTTTAAATACTGAAAGCTCTAATATTTCCACTGCCGAAGATCCAGTCGAAATCAACCTTGAAGGTATTAATCAGGTTAACGTTAACCCGAAAGTAGGTCTTACTTTTTCGGCCGCACTGAAATCTTTTTTACGTCAGGACCCTGACATTATTATGGTCGGTGAGATTCGTGACTTAGAAACGGCTGAGATTGCGATTAAAGCTGCACAAACCGGTCACATGGTAATGTCCACACTGCATACCAATAGTGCTCCAGAAACACTTACTCGCCTACGTAATATGGGTGTTCCATCCTTTAATATCGCGACGTCTGTCAATCTGGTGATTGCGCAACGTTTGGCGCGTCGGTTATGCCCGCAGTGTAAAATTCCTGCCGACATCCCTAAACAGAGCCTAATAGAAATGGGGTTTACCGAACAGGATTTAACCCACCCCGATTTTCAAGTTTTTCAACCAGTCGGTTGTACTGAGTGTCGTGAAGGCTACAAAGGTCGAGTAGGTATTTACGAGGTGATGAAAGTTACACCTGAAATTTCCAAGATTATTATGGAAGATGGCAATGCTTTAGAAATCGCTGCTGCTTCTGAAAAACTGGGGTTTAATAATCTGCGTCGTTCAGGGTTAAAGAAAGTCATGCAAGGCGTCACTTCCTTACAAGAAGTCAACCGCGTGACTAGTGAATAAAAGACAATTTAAAATAAGGATAATTCATGACTATCAAAAAGGCACAAATGATGCCGACTTTTGCTTATGAAGGGGTTGACCGTAAGGGCGTAAAAATTAAGGGCGAACTTCCAGCTAAGAATATGGCCTTAGCCAAAGTCACCCTACGCAAACAAGGTGTAACTGTCCGTAACATTCGGGAAAAGCGTAAAAATATTCTTGAGGGTTTATTTAAGAAGAAAGTATCAACACTCGATATCACAATTTTTACTAGGCAACTTGCAACGATGATGAAAGCAGGTGTGCCACTGGTACAAGGCTTTGAAATTGTAGCGGAGGGTCTAGAAAACCCAGCCATGCGCGAGGTGGTACTCGGGATTAAAGGTGAAGTTGAAGGTGGTAGTACCTTTGCTTCAGCTTTAAGAAAGTATCCTCAACACTTCGATAACTTGTTTTGTTCTCTCGTAGAGTCTGGCGAACAATCTGGTGCGCTTGAAACCATGTTGGACCGTGTAGCAATTTACAAAGAAAAAAGTGAATTACTTAAGCAGAAAATTAAGAAGGCTATGAAATATCCAGCAACGGTTATCGTGGTTGCTGTGGTTGTTACCATTATTTTGATGGTTAAAGTAGTGCCTGTTTTCCAAGACCTATTTTCTTCTTTTGGTGCTGATTTACCAGCATTCACCCAAATGGTCGTGAACATGTCGAAATGGATGCAGGAATACTGGTTCATTATGATTATTGTGATTGGGGCAATTATTGCCGCATTTCTGGAAGCCAAGAAGCGTAGTAAAAAATTCCGTGATGGTTTAGATAAACTCACACTGAAACTACCTATCTTTGGCGATCTGGTTTATAAGGCGATTATTGCCCGTTATAGCCGCACCTTAGCCACTACGTTTGCCGCTGGTGTCCCACTCATTGATGCTCTTGAGTCAACGGCTGGGGCAACCAACAATGTCATTTATGAAGAAGCCGTCATGAAAATTCGTGAAGATGTTGCTACAGGCCAACAACTCCAATTTGCAATGCGTGTTTCAAATCGTTTTCCATCTATGGCTATACAAATGGTCGCAATTGGTGAAGAATCTGGTGCACTAGACAGCATGCTCGATAAAGTTGCCACTTATTATGAAAATGAAGTTGATAATGCCGTTGATGGTTTAACTTCAATGATGGAACCTTTAATCATGGCAATTTTAGGGGTGCTCGTAGGCGGTCTAGTGATTGCGATGTACCTTCCAATTTTCCAAATGGGCTCAGTCATATAATGCAAGAAATTATTGCTTATTTTATTCAAAACTTAACTGCACTTTATATTGCAGTTGCACTATTGAGCCTATGTATTGGTAGTTTTTTGAATGTGGTGATTTATCGCACCCCGAAAATGATGGAACAAGATTGGCAGCAGGAATGTCAAATGTTGCTTAATCCCGAACAACCCATCATTGAGCATGAAAAGCTGACATTAAGTAAACCTGCTTCATCATGTCCAGAGTGTCATCAACCTATTCGTTGGTATCAAAATATTCCTGTCATAAGTTGGTTGATGTTAAGAGGAAAATGTGGCCATTGCCAACATCCTATTAGTATTCGTTATCCAGCGATTGAATTACTCACCATGCTATGTTCATTAGTCGTGGTTATGGTATTTGGCCCAACCCTACAAATGCTTTGGGGACTAGTGCTCACTTGGGTTCTGATTGCTTTGACATTTATAGACTTTGATACTCAGCTGCTACCCGACCGTTTCACTCTACCTTTGGCTGCTCTCGGCTTAGGTATTAATACCTTTAATATTTACACCTCGCCTAACTCAGCTATTTGGGGATATTTAATCGGCTTTTTATGTCTTTGGATTGTGTATTACTTATTTAAAGTGATTACAGGCAAAGAGGGTATGGGCTACGGCGACTTTAAATTACTTGCCGCATTAGGCGCGTGGATGGGGCCATTGATGCTGCCATTAATTGTGCTATTGTCATCTTTACTTGGTGCAATTATTGGCATCATTTTACTAAAATTACGTAATGATAATCAGCCCTTTGCGTTTGGGCCCTATATTGCCATTGCGGGTTGGGTTGCCTTTTTATGGGGTGATCAGATTATGAAAATTTATTTGGGAGGTTAAGATGGCTTTTATTCTGGGAGTCACAGGTGGTATTGGCAGTGGAAAATCTGCTGCAACACAATGGTTTGAATCCCAAGGAATCCAAGTCGTCGATGCCGATATTGTTGCTCGCGAAGTGGTTGAAAAAGGCCAACCTGCCCTTCAAAAAATCCAACAAACTTTTGGAGATTGGGTACTTCAACCCGACGGCAATCTAGACCGCCGTGCACTACGTGAATATATTTTTCAAAACCCTGAAGCAAGACAAACACTTGAGAAAATCACGCATCCAGCCATTCGCCAATCTATTATTCAACAGCTACAAAACCCAAGAAGTCCGTATGTGATTTTAGTTTCACCCCTACTTTTTGAAACCAACCAGCATGAATTGGTTAATCACACTCTATTAGTTGATGCGAGTGAACAAACTCAAATTCAGCGTGCAAGCCAGCGAGATGGGCAAAACCAAGAACAAATCCAGAAAATTATTGCCGCACAAATGCCACGCGAGCGTAAACGTGAACTTGCCAATGACATTGTCTTTAATGACGGATTACTCGAACATTTATATCAGCAATTAGAGCCTTTACATCAAAGCTATTTGAAGCGCGCCAACTAATCTTGCTTATTTTGCTGCTGAATCTTTTGTGCCAAGCTATCTGGTCGAAACCATCGCCAAGGTTGTAAGGCACCCACTCCCATTCCAACTAAACCTACAACAATCGATGGGCTTAACGCCTCCCCTAACAGAGGTACGGCCAATATGGCTGCAATAAAAGGCGCCAAAGTGACGATACTTCCAGTTTTAAAAGCACCAAGTCGCTGAATGGCTGCCACATAAGTCAAAGTTGCAATAATGACTACAAACACCCCATGGAAAATGCCTTGTATGGCTAAATGAACAGGGCTAACTTCCATGAAATGCTTAGGCAAAAATAAAACATAGATGGGCAAATAAATAATTGCAGACCAAATCGCAACACTTGCCATTGAGTGCCATGCAGACAGTTTCCACTGTTTAAGTAATACAGTGAAAATGCCCCACCAAATCGCACTAATAAAAAGGAGTAAATCACCTACTCCAAAAGCAGAAGCATTACCTTGCAGCATCAAAACACTCATGAGACCTAAAGCAGCGATCATGATTGCCAGACTAGCCCATGTATGCTTATCAAATGGTTGTCTAAATAAAATATATGCTGCGAACGCAGTACAAATTGGAATACAGCCATTTAAGAAAATTGCAGCATGAGCGGCGGGAGCATAGAGAAATGCGGTGTAGACGGTGAGACAATAAATGACCCCACCAATCAAGGCCAGAATAACCGCATGCTTACTCCATAAAAAAGCGAGATCTTTTTTATAGATCAAAATAGGCATTAAAATTAAGAAGGCTATAGCGAAGCGCAGTGCGACAATATCCCAAGCACTTATGTGCCACTGTGCATTTAAACGGGCAAAAAGCGTAAACCCACCCCAAATGCACATGGTCACCAATACAAAGAAATAGCCTTGCTTACGGGGAGACATATCAAGATGACTTAAAAACTAGAAAGGCAGCTAAATTATACCTCAGAACGCTGACGACAAGCCTCATAAAGTGCCATACCCGTTGCCACACTCACATTTAGGCTTTGTAAATTTCCAGACATCGGAATATAAACTTTATGATCACACTGTGCCTGTGTAATTGGGCGTAAACCCGTATCTTCTGCTCCCATCACGATCACGACTGGACCAGAGAAATCACATTTTTGAATTGGCATTGCACTTTCATCAAGCATAGTGCCAATAACACGTGTATGAGTCGTCTCTTTGAGATGAGCTAATGTACGAGCCAAGTTTGTTACTTGAATGAATTTAACTTTCTCAGCTCCACCCGCTGCAACTTTACGAGCTGTTGGGGTTAAACTTGCCGAACGATCACGAGGCACAATCACCGCTTGCACGCCCATTGCAGCAGCGGTACGAATGCAGGCTCCTAAGTTATGCGGGTCTGTTACCTGATCTAATGCCAGCAATAAAGAATCTGGAGTTTCAGCCAAAATCTGATCTAGATCTTTTTCATTTAAAGTCGGATGCGGACGTACTGCTGCAACCACACCTTGATGAAACGGCAGACCTGCAAGCTTTTCGAGACTATCACGGCTTGCTTTTTGTACACTAATTCCAAAAGGCTCTGCCAATTGCAAAATCTTTTGCAAACGCTGGTCATCCCGTCCTTTTAAAGTAAACAGGGTTAGCACACGTTCCGGCTCAAGTTCTAACAATGACTCCACTGAATGAACGCCATAATAATATTCCGGTTTTGC
This sequence comes from Acinetobacter sp. 826659, assembly GCF_000588515.1. Lineage (NCBI taxonomy): Bacteria > Pseudomonadati > Pseudomonadota > Gammaproteobacteria > Moraxellales > Moraxellaceae > Acinetobacter > Acinetobacter sp. 826659. The sequence goes on from NZ_JFYD01000004.1 coordinate 363,641, forward strand.
CATGCATGACCTCTAACAACGTTTGAGCAAAAAAATAAAAATCCTGCAAAGCCAACTTCACAGGATTTCTTTGGGCATAGTGTACCCGATTTGAATAGGAATTTCTTAGCCTTCTAAATGGCACACGTAATCGAGCACTTCATCAGTTTCGATTTTAAAAAGACTATTACCAGGCACATAAAATGATTGGCCTGCACGGAACAACTCACTTTCATTACTGTCCGCAATTGTTACACGGCATTCACCTGAAATAATTTCCATACGCTCAGGAACATGAGTTTCAAAAGTTAAAGCTTGCTCAGTCGGCAAAATAACACCTAGTGTTTTCTTCGTTCCATCTTCAAATTGCACGGTATGGCTGATACATGCTCCACCAAAATAAACGTTTGATTTTTTGATGACCGTTACATGATCAAATTGGGTTGAACTCATGCACACTCTCCAGATAATGCCGTATTTATATAAATTATGATGAATGTAGTTTAATTGTGCCTAAATAACTAATCAATCAGTTTTCATACGGATAGACTTGTAATTTCCACTGCTGTGCCTGAATTTTTTTGGCAAAAGCATAAGGTAAGTTAATCTCAATATTTCGACTACTCGACACAATTGCATCGTATCTGCAAACTTCGACCTGATTTTCATCTAGGAGTATCCAACATACTCTTTGTGCAGTTGGATGGGCAACTGCTGTAGCAATTATTGGTGAACCGTCATTCATTCCTACATGAAAATTTTCACTGTCGTTTTGCATTAACGCCAGATCATAAGCAGGAAAATCGATAGCATCTGAATCAAATTGCTGACTATCGTGTATAAGCACACTTTGTTTTAAAGTCGGCCAAATACAATAGCGCAAATAATGTTGATCCATCACCCGATTATCCAGATAACGTCCGGTGGCAACATAATCCCTGATATGTGCTTCAATATTATGAAAAATCCCTGTACCCCCGCCCCACATTCCAGCCAAAATTAACTCAGTATGAGAATAATTATCACGCATTAAGTGAAACCATTTATCACTCTTGAGCCACGCATCTACAGCTGCTTTTTCGCGGTGCGAGACAATGGAGTCGGCATCACGTATCAGAAAACGCTTAATTGTCGGATCATCCATTACCAAAAAGCGCCAGAACAGACCAGATAGCTGTTTTTGAGAATCTGTAACCTGAATAACTTGCGCGCCCTTCTCTTTTAAACGCTGTTGTACGAGTACTGGCACAGTATCATCGACATAAAAGCGACACGTCCATTCAGGATAAATTTGTTTGGCTAACTGAATATTTAAAATAGAGGTTTCACAATAGCGAGGGTTTGCACCAAACAAAGAAAAAGCAATAATATTTTCTTGAGGGTTTGCACTAAAGGTTGGTGGTACCTGATCTGGAATTGCCAAAACAGGTTCGCTCTTCGCTAGTTCTTTTTTGGTTGCAATTGCCAAACGTCCAAATTTGATTGTTTCTTCTTTTTTCTTTAAATGATGACAAACTTCTGTGAGTCCATCATATAAATTTGTATTTACGTTAGCTCCACTTGCTTGAATCGCTTGTAAATAATGTTGATAGGCATCGTTATAACGGCCTAAGCGCAATTCGGTATAAGCTAAATCTGATAAGGCGCCAGCATGCTTGGGAACCAAATTAACAGCTTGTTTAACATGTTGATAAGCTTTGGCATAATCCCCTTGTGCTGCTGCCTGTTTAAATGCATTAAAATGCTGATTTAAAATTTTATTCATTTCCGCAGGATTATTTTTTTTATGGCGGTTGATCATCCCTATTGGTGGTTTCGGTAAGCTTAATGTTTTTTTCATTGTAAATATCCGCAATCTTGCTGTTCTATAATTTCAGTTAGAATAATAGATCACTTGTAGCAAATTCAAAACTTCTCTATCTTTAACCCATAATTTGGCGCGTTGGATGCGTTTATGCTCACACATTTAACTTTAATTAATTTTGCATTAGCTGATCATTTGGCTATTGATATAGAACAAGGATTTAATGTTCTAACAGGCGAAACAGGTGCCGGAAAATCATTATTACTGGATGCACTCTCTGCCTGCCTAGGGGAACGTACAGATACAAATTATGTCCGTTATGGTTCGGACAAAGCGGATATTACCGCTGTTTTTACCTATCAAAATAATAGTCCTGAAGCAAAATGGCTCCAAGACCACGAGCTAGATGATGATTCTGGGGAAATTCATTTACGTCGTGTTATTTTTGCAACTGGACGTAGTAAAGCTTGGGTCAATGGACGTCCGAGCAGCTTATCTGAACTTAAAGAATTAGGGCGTTTGCTGGTTCAACTTTATAGTCAGCACAGTCAACAGCAACTTCTTGAACCGCCTTATCCAAAGCATTGGTTAGACCGTTATAACAATTTTTATGCTGAAGCGAATGATGTACGTGAAGCTTATAGCACATGGCAACGTACCATTCGTTTGCACCAAGCGGCCCTAGATGCACAAGCAACGCGTCTACAACGCATTGGTACTTTAGAGCATCAAATTGAAGAACTCGAAGAGGTCATTCAAACTGACTATAAAGAAATTGAGCAAGAGTTCGATCGCCTCAGTCATCATGAACATATCATGCAAGATTGTAGCTATAGCTTAAATGTTTTAGATGAAGCTGAGCAAAACATTACTCAAGAAATGTCTTCGATTATTCGTAGATTAGAATCCCACGCGGGCCGTAGCGAACAACTTTCCGAGATTTATAATTCTTTACTGAATGCTCAAAGTGAAATAGATGATGCAACAGCAAACTTGCGTCAATTTATTGATCGTCAAAGTTTTGATCCAGAACGAATGGAAGAACTTAACTCTAAACTTGAAGTTTTCCATCGACTTGCTCGTAAATACCGTACTCAACCAGAAACACTTAAAGAAGAGTACGAAACTTGGCAAAGTGAGCTTGAGCAATTACATAAGTTAGAAGACCCTGAAACTCTGGCTGAACAAGTAGAAAAGTCACATCAAGAATTTTTAGAAAAAGCCCAGCATTTAGACCATATTCGTCGTGAAGCTGCTGCCCCACTTGCTAAACAATTAACCGAACAAGTTAAACCTTTAGCGCTGCCAGAGGCACATTTCGAGTTTAAGTTTGAACCACTAGAGCAACCTACCGCTGAAGGCTTAAGCTTTATTCAACTATTATTTACTGCCAATAAGGGTATTCCTCCACAACCATTAGCACGAGTAGCTTCAGGTGGTGAACTTTCACGTATTGCACTTGTCATGCAAGTGATGAACGCTGAAAAAACCGAAGCAGAAGTGTTAGTGTTTGATGAAATTGATGTTGGTATTAGTGGCGGTACAGCAGAAGTTGTTGGACGTTTACTTGCCGACCTAGCCCAACATGTTCAACTTTTATGTATTACTCACCAAGCACAAGTTGCTGCTCAGTCAGATCAGCATTTATTAGTGAAGAAACAACAAACTGATCCAGCAAGCAGTACCATTGTACAACTTGATGAAAATCAAATTATTTCTGAGTTAGCACGCATGTCAGGCGGTGTTGAAATTAATGAAACAACCTTGCAACACGCAAAACAATTACGCCAACTTAAATTTCAGGCTTCTTCAAATTAATAAAGAAAATGAGAGAAAAAGATTGGCGAAAACCGATTAACTCTTGTATGTTGATAAAAAGAACCTATATAGATAAAAGGGTCGAGAGACCCTCTAGTGACATTTTTTGAGGGAGAACCGCTTAGGTGACCAAACAATATCTGACTCACCGTTGTCTGATTGCCCCGCCAGAAATGGCAGATGACTTTTTCGCAAACACTGTAATTTATCTTGCCCGTCATGATGAAGAAGGTGCTCAAGGCATTATTATTAACCGCCCTTCCGGCATTCAAATTAAAGAATTACTCAATGATCTCGACATTGAAGCAGACAATGTAAATCCACATGTGGTTTTACAAGGCGGCCCATTACGTCCCGAAGCTGGATTCGTTCTTCATACTGGACAACCGACATGGCATTCATCTATCGCTGTAGGTGAAAATGTTTGTATTACCACCAGTAAAGATATTCTTGATGCGATTGCCCATAATGAAGGTGTTGGTCGATATCAAATTGCTTTAGGTTATGCGAGCTGGGGTAAAAATCAGTTAGAAGATGAAATTACACGCGGTGATTGGCTCATTTGTGATGCCGATATGGATCTGATTTTTAACCTGCCTTATGACGATCGTTGGGATGCAGCTTATAAAAAAATCGGTGTAGATCGTGCTTGGTTAGCATCTGAAATCGGACATGCTTAATGACCGAAACACAATCAAAATCGATTATGGCTTTTGACTTTGGTACTCAAAAAATGGGAATGGCGATTGGCCAGTCTTCAATTGAAAGTGCCAATCCTCTCCCTCTATTTGTGATGAAAGATGGTATTCCAAACTGGGATCAACTCTTAAAAATCGTGAAAGAATGGCAACCTGATCTATTTTTGGTTGGTTTGCCTTTGAATATGGATGATAGCGAGTCAGAACTTTCTACACGTGCTCGCAAATTTGCGAGACGTTTACGCCATCAAACCAATATTGAAACATTAATGGTAGATGAGCGTTTAACTACACGTGAAGCACGAGAAGAACTCGGTTTCTACCAAGAGCAAGGTCGAGCAAAAAAACTTTCTGCAGATAGTTTTGCAGCCGCCTTACTCATTCAGAGTTGGTATCGAAATCCGGTCGGTTTAACCCCTTAATATTAAAAAGGAAGGCTAAAGCCTTCCTTTTTTATTTCTCGATAATATGCACAGTTGCCGTACGTCCAGAAACAAAAGCAAGCTGGTTCTTTGGTGTTTCATCTAATACGATTTTCACAGGCACACGCTGCGCTAAACGAACCCAACTAAACGTTGGATTTACATTGGCAAGAAGTTTAGAGCTGCTTGAGCGTTCACGATCTTCAATACCCGATGCAATACCTTGTACATGGCCTTTAATTTTCTGGCTATCACCCATTAACTGTACACTGGCCTGATCACCAACATGAATACGGTTTAACTTCGTCTCTTCAAAATAGCCCACAACATAGAGTTGTTTACGGTCAAGTAATGCCGCAACAGCCTGACCAACTTGAACATAGTTACCTGGGCGCATATCAAAGTTAGATAAAGTACCATCAGCTGGAGCAATTACCGCAGCACGATGCATATTAAGCTCGGCCAAATGCAAATTGCTCGTTGCCGCCTCAATCAGAGCCTGTTGTTGCTTAACAGTTGCTTCCGCTTGTTGAATAGCAGCTTGGAGTTGCTCATGTTCAGCGTGAGATTGATCACGTGTTGCGAAAACCTGATCTTGTTCTTGTTTAGAGATAGCGCCATCCATAAGATTTGAATAGCGGCTTGCGTTTTTCTCGGCTAGTTTAATATTCGTATCTGATTTAATCAGGTTCGCTTTGGCTTGTGCTAAACCAGCTTGCGCTTGGGCAAAGGCTGCATTTGCTTTTGCTAAATCAGATTTTGCCTGCTCTACATCTAAAGCTCGGCGGGAAACATCAATTTTAAAGAGCACCTGACCTTTTTTCACAGTCTGGTTATCTTGAACCAATACTTCTGTCACAAGCCCCGCGACATCCGAAGATACTTGAATAACGTCACCACGAACTCGACCATCCCGCGTCCACGGCGCCGCGTTATAGTAATTCCACAAATGCACAATGGTATAGACTGCCACTATTAATGCGACAATCAAAATTACTGGACGGATGACTTTTTTCAAATCCACCTGATTCATTTCACTCACCTAACTCAATCTTTAATTTCGCAAACATCTCTACGCACCGACCCCAACAAAAATTTGATGTATTACCAAAAGTAATAAGAGGTAAAAACACAAATTAAAAATACTAGGTAATGCAATCCAGCCTTGTGCAATCAACTTATTTGTTAAAGGACTTAACCCACGGAAACAGATATATGCCAAGAGTGCTTGAACGAGCAAAGAAGGCACATAAATACCATAAACATTAAACTCACCCATTTGCTGTGGCTCCTCTCAGGGTGCTATTTTCATTCATTTGCTCTGATGAAACGTGGCACATGCTATAAGCAATATTGTTCAGTGAAATGAGTAGTCTTTGTCGCATAGTCATATCTTCAACATTTGAAGCAAGCTGTTTTAATTCAAATAACGCTCGGTAGATTCGCTCTACTAAAGCGGTCGTATCATTTTCATCGTTTTCTTTAGCTCTAAACAACTCATCCAGATTTTGTTGCAAATCGCCAATATGCTGAGTGAGTTCGGATGTTTGAGGAAACTGATTGGCTAACTCTTGCAATCGGCTTAAATCAACAATACTACTCGACTCAATCAGAGCCTGATGAATTGAAGTTTTAATCTCGTCTGATTGCACCATTTTGCTGTTTAGAATCCCAATCCGATCTAGCATACTGCGTAGATGAACTTTAAAATCAAGACCATATGGCAGATAGATCGCTTGTCGCATGGCGCGATAATGCAAGGCTAAAATACGGCTTGCACTTGTATCTGGTGACATGGCACGAACAACGTCAATGACAATCAAGGACACTAAAACACCTAAGATCATGGCAAATGAACTATCAAGATAAGACACCGCATCCATGCTATAAGCATTGTGCAGGTTTAGTCCCATCATGGTATTAATACCCAACACCATACCTACTGGCATCAGCATCTGGTTAGCCATCATAGACACTGCGAATAAGAACATCGGTAATAAAACCAGTCCAAGTTCCCAAAAAGTTGTGACATGCGGGAAAATACCAAATGCATAAACAAAGACTAAAACTGCTGAAGCTATACTGCCCCAGATAAAAATACGCAGAACTGGAACCGGGTTATCTAAGGCTGTTAAAATACAGGCGGTTACTGCGCCCATCTGTGCCATCATAAATCCAGCTTTCCACCCCGAAACAATCCAGACTCCAGTCACAATAAATGTAATAAGGACTGCACTGATACCGCCTCGTATTGCCACACCATGGTCACGGTGCAAACTTGGATATTTGGTCGTCATTGGGGTAATGTTGTCAGGAATTTCTTTATTACCTTGCTGAATTCGCTGCCACAAAACTTTAACCGCTAAAACATTGCTAATGAAATGACGCACATCCATTTTCATGGCTGCAACTAAAACTTGTTGATGTGTAGAAGCCGACTCCATCAAACTTGCAAAATCGCTTTCAAACTCATCAGGCAACTGCAAAATATTTTCATCAATAATCAGATCTTTTTGCTCTAAAAACTGTACAACATGAGCTGAAAGCTGTTGCAGTTTTTCTGCATGAGTCTCGATAAACCGAAGTTCTTTAAGCTGCTTAATACGCTCAGATAAAGCGACTAGATTAGCCACCACCATTGAGATTTGATGAAGCATTTCTTGCAAGGGTTTGGTCATACCATGCAACTCGCCCTTCTCATAGCTCAAATGTACTGCCAAAGCATGAATATCTGTGGTGTCGCGAGTAATGGCAGCCAAGAGCTGAGTATTGTTCTGCTGCAAATCTGTATTTAATAAATTAGCAAACAGATTCTCTGTATCTTTTAGGGTTTTTATCACCCGCTGTTTAATTGCCGAGCCAATATGCATTGGAAGAATCGTGGCAGAAACCACTGCACTTGAAATCACGCCAATCGAAATTTCTATAACCCGAGCTAAAGCAATATCAAATATATTGTATTGATCAATATACGTAATCGCATTGAAGACGATCATGGCTGTCGAGTAGCCCGCCAGCATAAAAGCATAACTACGTGGAGTACGATCGAGTAACGACACATAAAGCGCAAAACCCACCCACAACGACAACACCACGGTAAATATCCAAGGTGTATTAATTAGATGGGGCGTTAGGGTTAGGGCAATCACAGCTCCGCCAATTGTCCCTACCACTCGATAGACACATTTAGAAGACACCATTCCTGAATATGGATTGGCAATAATCAGGACCGTACCAATCGACCACATCGGGTTAATCAGATCTAATTCAAACGAAACAAATAGTGCCAACATTCCGGCAATAAATGTTTTTAAGGCAAAGATCAGATCAAGCCTACTCGGGCGGAACGCCAGTATTTGCTTTAATAACATGAACTCATCTCAAATACAGATTTGAACTGATGAGCATGCCCTTCAATATTTGATCGTCTTTCTAAAGACAACACAACTTTGCCATTTGCCTCAAAGCAAATGATATGAGGAGCATCCTTCAATACAATGATTTTTCCACATCTCGCCTGATTGGCAGAGATGATTTCAGTTTGGGCGCCATTTAAACGGCCAAGCTTTGGAAAGAAGAGGTATCAAGAAATCAATCTAGAACCGACCAATTTCTCGATTAGATATTTTGTTTGGCAATTTTTTCAAAATAAAGCGATTTAGTCAACTAAAATATCTCCATTTGATAATTTGATATATTTTTTAATTATCGTATATGATGTATAAGCCGAGAGAAGTTTTCTCTTTGTCAGAGTAAAATACTCAAATCAGGCATTTATTTTAGAATTGAGACAAATCTTCTTTTTTTCTGTTATAAAAACTCAAAGATGACTCGTTGTTAAAGGATACGAACAAGACACTATGGCAATTTCAAGTTTTGGCAAAATTTTAACTGTACTGGACCTATTTTCAGTTTCGCGTCCAATCATTAATGTCGATATTATTTGCGAAGAACTTGGCTTGTCCAAACCAACGAGTTACCGTTACCTCAAAGAGCTAGTCTCAGCTGATCTATTAAAACGCATTAATGGAACCTCTGGCGATTATACCTTAGGCTCAAAAATTGCAGTTCTTGACTATATATCTAGAACAACCGACCCACTGGTTCAAATCAGCACGCCATTTATGCGAAATATTGTAGAGCGTACTGAACTGTGCTGTTTGCTTACCTATTTAAATGATGACTATTGCATTGACATACATCATGAAATATTTAAAGACACTGAGCTACTTTCATATGGCCGAGGCTGCCCAAGACCGATTTACGTTGGATCATCTCCAAAAACAATGGTTTCGCATTTAAGTAAACAACGCATGCAAGACTACTATCACCGTTACCAGCAAGAATTAAAACAATCAGGTTTTGCTGAAGATGAACCGAGCTTTATTCAGCGTATGCGTAAAATTAAAAAACAAGGCTTCTATTTCTCACAAGGTGAGATTGACCCAAATGTTTCAGGTCTAGCGGTTCCTGTTCGTTTTTCAAACAAAGAAGTACCTTTAGCTTTGACTTTAGTTGCCTCTAAAAATCGTTTTGATTTTTTAAATGTTGAAAAGCTCATCGAAATTTTGCAAGAAAATGCAGCACTTATTGAACAACGTTTTATGGAATTATCTGAAAAAGGTGAAATCTAAAACCCCACCTTATGATAATTTAAAGTTTTCTTACACTTTAAAACATTGAATATATCACAATATTCTCATATTATGATTTTAGCTCCTATTGATAATTCTTTTCATCAGCAGCTCATCAGTAGAAGCATCCCCCTCAGAGGAATAAGCTCATGCTGCCATCATGGGCTTTTTTCTTGTCTTATTTTTATAAAAACTTAAATTGCCGAAAAGTAAGATTAATACGTGGTTGTAAAATCTTTGTTGAGCGATTTAAACGGTGTTGCCAATATTGTTGAGTCTCACCACGCATCACAATGAGTTGGCCTGGTTGTAGCCACAATTCAACTTTCTCTTTACTTTGAATATGTCTAAAAGAAAATTTACGAGTAGCACCAAAGCTTAAAGAGGCGATTGTTGTCGTTCTTGCCAAAGATACATCCGAGTCACTGTGCCAAGCCATACCTTGAGTTCCATCTTCATAAAGATTTGCCAAACAAGAATTAAATTTTTCTGAAAGTATTCGCTCTACCTGTTGTTTTAGTTTGGCGAGTGCTTTGTCCCAAGGTAAAGAATCACGTGCGACACCCGAATATTTATATTGATAGTAATCATCTCCATACCATGCAACTTTTCGAGCTGTAATAAAGTGCTTACCATACAACTTAGCCTCGTCATGTTTCCATGCGAGGTGTTGATAAAGATAATGAAAATATTGTTCAGCTTCTTCAGGGCTTAAAATACAACCATAGTCCTGAACTTCACCATCGTAGGGTAATAAATTCTCACAAGGCTCTGGAGAAAATAAATCCAAGGTCATACGGTCTCTCCATATTGCTTTGACATCTCCCACGCTAACAATGCCAATTTACGCCCTTTTTGCCAATGATATTCTCCGATCATCCCTGTGGCACGGATCACTCGATGGCAAGGAATCAGATATGCAATCGGATTCTGTCCAATTGCTGTAGCAACGGCTCTAACTGCTTTAGGCTTCCCAATCTGCTCTGCAATATCTTGGTAAGTCCGAAGTTGCCCTTCTGGAATGGTGAGCAAGGCTTCCCATACTTGTAGCTGAAATGGGGTTCCAGCCAAATTAAGTGGAAGTTTTTGCTGTAAGTGTTCTGAAAAATCCTGTTCAAACCACTTTGCAATTTGTTGATGCCAAATCGGTGACTGATTTTTCAATTGAGCTTTCGGAAAGTACTGCTTAATGAGTTGTTCAATATTGGCGTGAGTTTCGATAAACCTTATAGAACATATGCCTTTTTCACTACTGACCACCAACAACTCACCGAAGGGACTTGTCTCAACCGAATAATTAAGAATAACGCCTTCGCCCTTTTGTTTATATTCCCCAGGCGTCATCCCTTCAAGCTGAATAAACAGATCGTGTAAACGTCCTGTGCCAGACAACCCCGTATTTAAAGCGGTTTCCAATAAACTCCGCTGTTGCAACAGATAATATTTAGCCTGTTGCAAACTCATATATTGCACAAATTTTTTCGGGCTAATCCCTACCCATTCTTGAAACTGGCGTTGAATATAACCTGAACTTAAATTCATATGGCTCGCAACATCGTCCAGACTGGGTTGCTGATCTAGATGTTCATATAAATATTCAATTACAGTGGCAATTACAGCAAATTGCCGAGAAGAAAGCATTTGCATGTGTCACCTCCTTAGCACTTATATCTTACATTAAAGTAGCCAAAGCCCTATGACGACCCGATTCTTGCACTCTTTAAAAATAAAAAAAGCCTTTCATTGTAGAAAGGCTTAATCTTTCAATATGCACTTAAGGCTGCTTTAAATAAGGCCAAGCTGCTTTGAGGTAAATAAACATTGACCATAGAGTTAAAATGACCGCTGTATATAACAAAGCATAGGCAAGCATTTCTAAAGGCTGCCAATTAAGTAAGAACACACTAATGGCAATCATCTGAAAGGCTGTTTTATATTTACCTACAGTCGATACTGCCACACTGGTACGTGCGCCAAGTTCTGCCATCCATTCACGTAAAGCAGAAACTGTAATTTCCCGTGAAATAATCACAATTGCCGCAAAAGCCATTGAAATGGTTGGATTCCACTGCACTAAAACAATCAGTGCAGCCGCCACCATGAGCTTATCTGCAACTGGATCTAAAAAACGGCCAAATGCTGAAGTTTGGTTTAAAGTTCGTGCTAAATAGCCATCAAACCAATCGGTAATAGCAGCAAACACAAAAATAGCCGTCAAGATAATATGACGACTCATACTACCTTCATGCTCACCAATACCCATTGCAGGCGGCCAATACGCGATCACCAAAAATACAGGAATAAGCGCGATACGCGCTAATGTTAGGATATTTGGGATATTCAGGATTCGCCCTGTGGTCATAAACACCGCCAATTAAGTCTTCATGCATCTTGTAACAGACAAAAATACTTTCTTCAATATTGTATCTATCTGTAACAGCCACTTTATACGAAATATATGAATCGAGGAAGTGGACTGCTTAGGTAAATACCGTAACAGTTTGCCGTAAAATTGCAATTAAATGATCATTTTGGTCCCAAAGATGGGCATATTCTGTGGAATAACCTTCACCTGCATATTCAGTTATCACTTTATATTTAAACCAGTCACACAATTGATGTTGGAACGGATGGACATAGGTAATGTGCCAAGTTAAAGAACTTGCAGGAGCAACTTGCTTAAACATCGGCAATACACCAGGTGGCCAAATATCCATCAAGACAATTAAATCTGGCAAAGTCATTTGACGATTTTCATGCTTATCGGGATTAAACCTTGACCATCCTCCAAAGTCAGCATACTGACTTCCTGTAACAGGATAATGACCTTCCGCCCAGCATACATCAAAATGTTGATAGCATTCTGGCATTTGTCTAGCAAAAGGAATAGGTTGTAACTCTTCAGGTTGCCTATAAACTGGAACGATAGGCTCATGTCGCACTTCAATATTCGACGCACGCGGCACACCAAAGCTTGCCACCAAAATCGTTTGTACCGCACCATCTTGCCATAAACGGGTTTCAAGCGTAGTGACCGATTTCCCTTCTCTTAAAATTTCAATAGTCAATTGAGCAGGCCCCTGTTGTACAGGGCCCACGAAAGTAACACTACAACTTAATAATCTTTTATTTGGATCTTGAATATTGCAGCAGGCCTTTTGCATGAGTAAGCCAGCGACAAGCCCACCAAAAACAGTTCGCCCTTGTAGCCACCCTTCGGGTATTTCAATCCATTCCTTTTGTTTTATTTCTTCAAACAATTGCAGTAATGACATTCACTTCCCTAAAGCACTCCGACTCTTGATGAAACATCTTTCATCATTTTAAAGGGAATGTGAATGATCATTCTTGTACTTATATGCCAACTATTTGGTCACTCGGCATAGAAACCTATCTTTATTCATGCAGAATTTTATAAATCGTTCTTGCCATCATTTCACCAAAACCAGGCACAAGAGTAAGCTCTTTTTCAGATGCTTTTAAAACACCTTGAATCCCACCAAAATGGGTTAATAAATCTCGACGGCGCTTTGGCCCTAACCCTGGAATTGCTTCTAAAACTGAGGTACTTCGGCGTTTATCACGTTTAGCACGATGTTTAGTAATCGCAAAACGATGGGCCTCATCACGCACCTGCTGAATCAAATGCAATGCCTTATGGTCTTCCGGTAATTGGATTTTTGTGCCGTCAGTAAAATGCAGGGTTTCAAGTCCGGGTTTACGCCCTTCACCTTTAGATACACCCACCATAAAAGCATCTAACCCAAGCTCTTGCATAACTTCCATTGCCATATGGAGTTGGCCTTTACCACCATCAATCAACAGCAAATCAGGCAATATGGCCTTTTTATAACGGCGTGTTAAGGCTTGGCGCATAGCAGCATAGTCATCGCCTGCTGTAATGTCTTGAATCGCAAACTGGCGGTAGTCGCGCTTACGTGCCCCACCTTGGTCAAACACGACACAAGAGGCAATTGGAGCTTCACCCATGGTGTGACTAATATCAAAACATTCAATCCGATCGACAGGTCTTCCCACCACTTGCTCTAACTGGTGGAAACGTTCATTAAGTTCTAAATGATTACTCAACTGCCCCTTAATGGCATGTTGAACGTTCATTTCAGCTAACTCTAGCCACTCGGCACGAGTTTCTCGAACATTACTCTTAATCTGAACCTTTTTGCCAAATTGCTGTGCCAACGCTTCTTCTAATTCTTTACAGTCAGGCAAAGCAATATTTACGATAAGCTCATTCGGTACTTCATCTGCAACCTGAAAGTAAAAGTTCGCCATAAAGTCACTCAGCATTTGCCCAAGATCATCACCGAGCATGTCTGGGAAATAACTTTTTCCACCCAGCATTCGCCCATTGCGTACATACATAATTTGCACGCATGTCACACCTGCCTGATATGCAATTGCCAGAATATCCGCTTCGCCTTTAACTTTAAAAACGGCTTGTTGCGCTTGAACTTCACGCAGTAAAGACAATCGATCGCGGTAAAAAACAGCTTTTTCAAATTCAAGCTCAGCCGCTGCTTGTTCCATTTTGGCAATGAGTTCTTGATTAAGCTCTTTGGTATCACCTTGCAAAAAGCGAATACTATTATTAACGTCTTCTTTATAATCTTCGGGTGAAATCAGACCTACACACGGGGCCGAACAACGCTTGATTTGATATTGCAAACATGGACGTTTACGCTGTGAGAAATAGCTATTTTCACACTGACGCACATTAAAAAGTTTTTGTAAAACCAGTAATGTATCGCGTGCACTATAGGCACTTGGGTACGGGCCAAAAAACTTACCAATTTGGTGCTTACCTTTACCACGCCCGCTCGCAAGCCGAGGATAAGGCTTGTCAGCCGAAACAAAAATATAGACGTAAGACTTATCGTCCCGCAGCATAATGTTATACGGCGGACGATGCTGTTTAATTAAATTTTGTTCTAAGAGTAAAGCTTCAGTTTCTGAACGAGTAACCAAAGTTTCAATATCATAAATTCGTGCAACTAAAGCTTGTGTTTTAGGATGCTCAATCGTTTTAACAAAATAACTCGTCACCCGATTTTTTAGGTTTTTTGCTTTGCCGACATATAACAATTCACCCTCCTTCCCTAGCATTTTATAAACACCTGGAAGCTGGGTCATGTTGGCTAAAATTTTTTCAATATGAGGACGAGCGTTTTGATTCACTATTGGCATGCATGGCTTAATACTGAATACCTAATGTGATGTTTTCATCCTTACTTTTCAAGTGCTTTACTGTGCCAGAACATAAATTTGGAAAGGGATTTAAATATGGTCCGACAGATTGTGTCGTACTCGCTTAAGAATCTAGACGATAGTAACTATATTTAACGTCTTTTTCTTTATACACCGCATAGGTTTTTTGACGAAAATCCGAGAACCAACCATTGCCCGTATAGCCTGCAATATGACCATAAGTGTGACCACTTGTTCGCTCAATAATGTAAATGTCACCTTCTTGTGGACGGTTGAAAGCAGGTTTAATTTTCTTATAACCATTCTTTTCTAACGTTTGCCCCCAATCAGAAGCAGCTACAGGATGCTTTGATACATCTGCTCCAGCCGCTTGTAGAGCAATACGGATATTTTTGGCGCATTTCTCTTTACTATGGTTGGCAGAGATACTTTCGAGCTTACTTGAGAACTTATGCAAATTAATATTTTGGTCTTCAGTTTTATGATTTTTAGTTCTAGATCGATTAGATTTTTCAGTTGTCGAAGCTGCTTGTCTTAACATCACTTTTGTTTTTAAATCGCCTTGAGAACTGTCTTCTTTTCTCTCTTCGATATGATGAACATGTGCATGAGCTGCGTGATGAGCATGAGCCATTTTAAAACCTACTTCCGCTGACCAGTCTTCGAAAAAACCGCGCCATTGTAGAATCAAAATTGCCTATTGGCTTTTAATAGTTGTAACAAATTACCAGCGCTGTGAAATAGATCACAAAAGCTATTGAATGCTTTATGTCATAAAAAAACGCCCTTTCGGGCGCTTTAATTAAAATACATATGGTCGAACAAAAATCAGGAAGAAAATCCCAAGCATGAGGAACCATTTTAAGAAGTAATACAACTTACGGTTTTTAGCTTTTAATGCTTTAGCTTTAATACGAATTTGATAGACATAACCAAAAGCTTTATTTAGGCCACCTGTTTGGTCGCCTGTTTCATTCGGTGAACTTGCCGCAGTCATCACATTACGACCAAACCAATGGTTGAAACGCTCCATCCATTTTACTTTCATTGGACGCTCAACGTCTGCAAAGAAAATAATACGGTTTTGATCAGTCTTATTTTCAGCATAGTGAATATAAGTTTCATCAAACACAACACTTTGACCATCACGCCAAGAATATCTTTCACCATCGACATCAATAAAACAACGGTCATCATTTGGTGTAATTAGACCTAAGTGATAACGCAAAGAACCTGCATATGGATCACGGTGTCTTACCAAACGGCTGTCAGGTGCAAGCTCGGTAAACATTGCTGCTTTAATTGTCGGCAATGTTTTAAGAAGTGCTGTAGTTTTTGGGCAAAGCTCAGCAGCAGATGGATGACTCGATTCATACCATTTTAGGTAAAAACGCTTCCAACCTGTTTTAAAGAATGAGTTAAAACCTAAGTCGTTATAGGTACTTGAAGCTTTAATTCCGCCTTGGTCATATAAAGCTTTCGCTTCATCTCGAATCATTTCCCAATTTTCATCCAGCACTTTTAAATCTTTAAAATGCTGTGTGTCGATATAAGGCTGATTCGGCACCTTTGAAAAGATGTACATTAAAAAATTAATCGGTGCGAGCAAGGTTGAATGGTCAAAAAATTGACGATAAAACGAGTGACGCACTTTGCCGCGATGTTGGATATACAATGCTGATATCACAAAAATCGCTAATATGATCCACTTAATCATATTGCTACTCTTTCAAAAGATTAGGGGCAACTTCACCTTATATTTAAGGAGAGAGAAACCGGAAGTTTATTTAATTGGCGCAAATTTTAACAAAATTGACTTAGAAAAAGCGAATGTAAAAAAATTAAGTCAAATAATAGACAGCGCTGGTGTAATAAAAATTTTAAATATAGTGTATTTTTCCATAAATTTAAGGAAGTTAAAATTTATTACTATTATTACTGTTATTTACAGATGATCCCCCTAACAATTGACATTTTTGACAAAAAATTAACTTTTAAAACTTATTCGTTTTTTATATAAAAATTTGATAATTCCAATGCATTATCAAGAAAAAGTTAAATTAAAACAAATGTCTTTCGTTATTAGCTATCTTTATGATTTCTTTTATGCATTTCATATAGATGAATTGAATAATAAATAAGATGACCCTTGCGTCACGGCTTGATACAACTTGTCAGGTTTTTTTTAGATATAGTTATCGTAAGATTAGCGAAGCATAAATGTGTACCTAAGATGTGCACACGCTTCATAACATCAACTTAGAAGTCCTCCAAAACTAAGGAGATCAGGCATGATCCACGCTGGCAATGCCATTACCGTCCAAATGCTTTCGGACGGAATTGCAGAATTCCGCTTTGACTTACAAGGTGAGTCGGTCAATAAATTTAACCGTGCAACAATTGAAGATTTCCAAGCTGCTATTGCTGCGGTAAAAGCAAATAATGATATTAAAGGCTTAGTTGTTACCTCGGGCAAATCGACATTTATTGTTGGGGCAGACATTACCGAATTTGGTGAAAACTTCGCACAAGGCGAAAAAGCGATTGTTGACTGGCTTATGCCTGTTCACGAAATCTTCAATAGCTTTGAAGATTTAGAAATTCCAAAAGTTGTTGCTATTAACGGTATGGCGTTAGGTGGCGGTTTTGAAATGTGTTTAGTTTGTGACTATCGTGTGATGTCAGAAGCTGCACAAGTGGGCTTACCGGAAATTAAACTTGGTATTTACCCAGGTTTTGGCGGTAGCGTACGTTTAAGCCGTCTGATTGGTATCGACAACGCGGTTGAATGGATGGCGATGGCTGCTCCTAAAAAACCAGCTGCTGCCCTAAAAGATGGTGCGGTAGATGCGGTTGTAGCTGCTGATAAATTACTTGAAGCTGCAACTGACTTAGTTAAGCAAGCAATTTCTGGTCGTTTAAACTGGAAAGCAAAACGTCAAGAAAAGCTTGAAGCTGTAAAATTGAACCCACTTGAACAAATGATGGCGTTCAATACTGCAAAAGGTGCAGTGCTTGCTAAAGCAAACCCTGCTCAATACCCTGCTCCAAAATTATTACTTGATTCATTACAAGCGGGTGCAAGTCTTGCGCGTGACGAAGCATTAAAAGCTGAAGCTGAAGGTTTTGCAAAAGCTGCGATTACGCCACAAGCTGGTGCATTGATTGGTTTATTCCTCAATGACCAAGTTGTTAAGAAAACTGCTAAAAAATATGAAAAAGGTGCACACCCTGTAAACCAAGCAGCTGTACTTGGTGCTGGTATCATGGGTGGTGGTATTGCTTACCAAGCAGCAAGCAAAGGCACACCAATTATCATGAAAGATATTGGTAATCCACAACTTGCCCTAGGTATGAAAGAAGCGAACAGCTTGTTAACTAAACAAGTTGAACGTAAGAAAATGAAACCTGCGCAAATGGGTGAAACGCTTGCACGTATCCGTCCTACTTTAAGCTACGATGAGTTTAAAGAAGTTGACATCGTGATCGAAGCAGTTACAGAAAATCCAAAAGTAAAAGAAATGGTACTTGCGGATACTGAGAAGAATGTTCGTGAAAATACGATTATTGCTTCTAATACTTCTACGATTTCAATCACACGTTTAGCAAAAGCATTACAACGTCCTGAAAACTTTGTAGGTATGCACTTCTTCAACCCAGTTCACATGATGCCGCTTGTAGAAGTGATTCGTGGTGAAAAGACTTCTGAAGAAGCGATTGCAACTACTGTTGTTCTTGCTCAAAAAATGGGTAAAACACCAATCGTTGTAAACGACTGCCCAGGGTTCTTGGTTAACCGTGTATTGTTCCCTTACTTTGGTGCGTTTGACCTTCTTGTAAAAGACGGCGCAGACTTCCAGCAAGTTGACAATGTAATGTCGAAATTTGGCTGGCCAATGGGTCCTGCTTACCTCATCGACGTTGTAGGTATCGACACGGGTGTACATGGTGCAGAAGTCATGGCTGAAGGTTTCCCAGACCGTATGAAGCCAGACTTTAAAGGTTCAATCCAAGCAATGTACGAAGCTAAACGACTTGGTCAAAAGAATGACGTTGGTTTCTACAAATACGAACTCGATAAGAAAGGCAAAAAAGCAAAAACTGTTGATCCAACAGCGTATGAAATCATTGCTCCTTTCGTAACGGGTGAGAAACGCGAGTTTGATAACCAAGAAATCATTGACCGCATGATGCTTGCTTTCTGTAACGAAACAGTTCGTTGCTTAGAAGACAACATCGTTGCAACTGCTGCTGAAGCAGACATGGCAATGATTATGGGTGTAGGTTTCCCTCCATTCCGTGGTGGTCCATGTCGTTATATCGACCAGACAGGTGTTGCTGAATACGTTGCACTTTGCGACAAATATGCACACTTAGGTAAGGCTTATGAAGCGCCACAAATGTTGCGCGACATGGCTGCTAACAACAAAAAATTCTACGGTTAAGGAGCAACGTGAATGGCTACTTTAAATCCACGTGACGTTGTCATCGTTGATGGCGTACGTTCTGCAATGGGTAAAACCAAAAACGGTATGTTCCGTAATGTACGTGCTGACAGCTTATCTGCTGAATTGGTTCGTGCACTCGTTGCCCGTAACCAGTTTGATGTAAACGAAGTTGAAGATCTGATCTGGGGCTGTGTAAACCAGACTCTAGAACAAGGTATGAACATTGGCCGTAACATCGGCTTATTGGCTGACTTACCAAAAACTGTTGCTGGTCAAACAGTAAACCGTCTTTGTGGTTCTTCTATGCAAGCGCTTCATACTGCTGCTGCACAGATTGCAACTAACCAAGGTGATATCTTCATTATTGGTGGTGTTGAGCACATGGGCCACGTAGGTATGATGCATGGCATCGACCTAAACCCAGAAGCATCTAAACACTATGCAAAAGCATCTAACATGATGGGCTTAACTGCTGAAATGTTAGGTCGTATGAATGGCATTAGCCGTGAAGAGCAAGACGCTTTTGGTGTTGAATCTCACCGCCGTGCTTGGGCTGCAACTCAAGAAGGTCGTTTCAAAAACGAAATCGTTGGTGTTGAAGGCCACGATGCTAATGGCTTTAAAATCCTTTGCGACATCGACGAAGTAATTCGTCCAGATGCAAACCTTGAAGCGTTCAAAGCATTACGTCCTGTATTTGACCCGAAAGGCGGTACGGTAACTGCGGCTACATCTTCAGCTTTGTCTGATGGTGCTTCTGCAATGTTACTTATGTCTGCTGAACGCGCCCAAGCGTTAGGTTTAAAACCACGCGCTGTAATTCGCTCTATGGCAGTTGCAGGTTGTGATGCTGCAATCATGGGTTACGGTCCAGTTCCAGCAACTCAGAAAGCGCTTAAACGTGCTGGTTTAACGATGGCTGATATTCAAACTATCGAGTTAAACGAAGCATTCGCTGCTCAAGGCTTATCAGTAATGAAAGGCTTAGGTATTTATGACAAGCAAGACATCATTAACTTAAATGGTGGTGCAATTGCTTTGGGTCATCCACTAGGCTGTTCTGGTGCGCGTATCACCACTACGTTGTTAAACGTAATGGAACAACAAGATACTCAAATCGGTCTTGCGACCATGTGTATCGGCCTTGGTCAAGGTATTGCAACAGTGATCGAACGTGTTTAATTAACACCAAGATAAAAAAATCCCCGCTCAATGCGGGGATTTTTATTTTATCGGCCTTTTAACCCATCTTGAATTTGCTGTTGTAAATTTATGAGGTCATTAAGGTTAACTTTCATCGTACCATCACGATAAGCACCAACATTACTTCGGTTAATATTCAAAGGTCTTAACATTTCAAAAATGCCGTTGGTTGGATCAGAAGACTGTATTCCACCCGCTACCGCTAAAATGTATTGTTGTAAGAATGGAGAAAGTTGAGACAAATCAGGTTGTGCCATAACTGGCTGATAATCTACTGTCGTCATGCCTTCAGGGACTAAAGCATTCTGTATATCGTAATGAGTTTTATACTCATGATGTTGCAGTGCCTGGCGCACTTTTTTATCTTCTTGGAAAGGTACAAAACCCACCTCTTCACGTAACTCAGATTCAGCCATAACGCGAATTGTTGGTAAAGTAGCCACTTCTTCTGCTTGAACAGTCGGTAAACCCATAAAAGCAAATGCAGCAATGAAAGCTGATTGTTTTAGAAAGTTCATAACTTGCTCCAAAAATCAGTCACCCTATTTCAATTAAAAGATGATGATTAAATTAAAAGTATCTATAAATAGGCTACAACAAAGTCGAATTTGATTCAGTAAGGCTCAGATAAACGGTAAATATAATTAAATTTTTTAATGTAAAAGTACGGTTCTTCTATTTATAAAAACTGCATCCTATAAAGCACTCTATAACTTGAACAAAAGTGTTCAGATTATAGAGTGCGATTTATCTTATAAATTTTATTTGCTCTCTAACATCTGTTTTAAAGAATCAACTAATTGCGGAAATTTCGTATAACCTTCTCTACCTAAAAAATGCCCGCCATTAGGAACAGTAATGTACGGCGCATCAATTTCTTTCGCCAATTCAATAGTCAGTTTGGGCGGAACCAAATCATCATTATCAGATAAATACACCAGCTTTTTCTTTATGTCCTTAAAGTAATCCGTATCGACTTTACTCTTCGTTATATAACTATTAAGAACAGAAGAATCTGAAATGAGACCAGAGAATCCGGATACTAAAATTATTCCTCCAATATTTTGATAGTCATGTCTTTGCAAAAAGTGCAGTAACGTAATCACCCCTAAACTGTGCGCAACAAAATAGGTATTCTCATCCACCTTAGGGATCTGTTGGTCTAAAACCTTTTGCCATGCATCTACGTCCGGATTCTCAGAATCTGGAAATGGAATTAAGGTAACCGTTGTATGTTCATCTTCTATTTGATGTTTTAAATCTAGAAACCAATGATCATCGATAGAAGCAGAGTAACCATGAAGCACAAATATTTGAGGCATGTTCTTCTCCTGAAGTTCAAGTGTTTTGGCATTTGCAACAAATGACATTAATCCGAATAACACCAATAAAATGAGTTTTCTGATCATTGAACAAGTACCATTTTGAAAGATAAAAACATGCTAAACTATGACACCAATGTTAAGGTCAACCCCATTTTATGAACTTAGCTAAAGTTGCCGAGCTCACAAAAGTAAGTCCTCGTATGCTGCGTTATTACGAGAGCTTAGGGCTTATACAGCCTCTTCGAGCGAGTAATAACTATCGAAGTTATACGCAAAAAGATATTGAAAATATTAAGAAAATTAAAATATTAAATGATGCAGGCATGCATCTAAAAGATATTCAGGTTTTGCTGCCTTGTTTTGATTTAGATGAACGTATATTTACCCTGTGTTCAGTGGTTCAAGAAAAATTGCAAACTGAACTCATGCATGTGTCTGAGCAGTTAAACAAACTACAAACTTCTCAAAGTTTATTACAATCTTTTTTAACCAAAGGAAAAGTCGAGAGCACCAAATCATAATATTTGATGCTCATGCTTTGCTTATTCTTTTAAATCTCCTTCGAGTGCAGCTACATTTTTTTTCTTAATTTTTTCAATTTTTGCATTTAGCTTTAGAACATCTTGATAAAGCCCGTTAAATTTTTTGACCTGAGCATTTTCATGAAAAAGAATCATCTGATCTTTCTTTTGCCATTCATAATTTTTTAGAAGCTTAAACATTTCTTCTGCTTTATCCAAAATTTGTAACTCAATCATAAAAATTGCATGGTCTTGATCTGCTTTTTGCTGAGTTCCCAATTTCATTTCGAGCAGTTGCCTCATTTCTGCATCAACAGATAATTCTTGAACCTTTGCTAAGAAAGTTTTATGAATCTTTTCATATTCAGTTTGATACTGATCCGAAGCTGTACGAACATCAGCTAGCATCTTTTCGGTTTCTGCAAATTTTTGTTTTTTATCAATATCTAAACGGTCCACATTTAAGAAAGTATCCCATTTGGCTGCTTTGAGTTCTCTTAAGTATGCATTACGTGCATTAATATTTTGAATCCAATAACTTAAAAGGAATTCTGAAATTTGCTTATAGTGTCCTGCCAAACGCTTATCGTGAATATCGAGCTGGACGGGTTTAGACCAGTCTTGTGCTTGTTCGTAAAGCTGATTCATTTTTTCAGTCATGACGACATCAAACATTTGACTACTGTCTTTGGCTTGCTGCTGTTTGATATGCTGATAGGTGAAAAAAATAATGCTTGTGATAACAATCAAACTTGCAATCGCAATCAAAACTCGGCGCATACACACCTCCTATTTCCCTTCTTATAGTTTTGCTCTTTATAGTTATAAAATAGAGCTTATTCTTCTTTATATGCCATTTATTTCACAATACGCAACACTGTATTCGCTACTGAAAGCTTTAAATCCTTATCCATCATCCCTATTATGATGGGTAATTAAAATTTATGAGATTCTCCCATGCGTGTTGATGTCTGGTCTGATGTAGTTTGCCCTTTCTGTTATATCGGCAAAAAACGCCTTGAGCATGTAGCTGCTGAAGCAGGTATTGATCTTGAAATTCACTGGCATAGTTTTGAATTAGATCCTGATGCGCCAGCTAAACATGACACTTCAAATACTGAACGTCTAGCTAAAAAATATGGCCGTACCTATGAAGAGATGGAAGAAATGGAGCGCAATATTGCGGCCATGGCTGCTTCTGAAGGTATTGATTTCCAATGGCAAAAGGCGAACTCAGGCAATAGTTTCAATGCACACCGTATTATTCACCTTGCGCAAAGCAAAGGTTTAGGTAATGAAGCTAAAGAAGCTTTTTTCCATGCTTATATGACCGAAGGTCTCGCAATTGGCGAACGTGAAGTTGTAGAAGAAATTGCATCTCGTATTGGTTTAGACAATGCTGAAGTCGAATACGTACTAGATACCAACGAACTATCTGACTTTGTCCGCCATGATGAAAAAATTGCACGTGAGCAGCTTAATGTAACAGGTGTGCCATTTTTTGTATTCGACCAAAGAATCGCTCTTGCTGGCGCTCAACCACGTGAAGTCTTTTTACAAGTTTTGGAAAAAGCACAAATCAAAGCAAATACTGAAGAAGTCGAGCAAGATGATGCGGCTGTTTGTACCGATGAAACTTGTGATATTCCAAAGAAATAAATGAACACAATTAAAATGTGATCAAATCGTATGTTTTATCATCATTTTAGCAATAGAGCGTTCTAAAAAAAGAACTATCTAATTGCTAAAAATCAGTTTATTATTGCCGCTAAGAATATTCGCGCTGTAATGTTCTGTTTTTTATGTGTTTAATGATCGGAATTTGAAGTTTCCTTGATCTATCATCCCCCTTCACTGGGGGATTTTTTTTGGCTAAAAATAATCGCTAATAGCTTAAACTTTTTCATTTATTTCAAATATGTAAAAAAAGTTAAATTTACTTAACTTTTGTGTCTCCCTCTTGATTTTATTAGAAAAATCAACAAAAGTGGAAACAACAACAAAACATAAAGATAGATATGAAAACATTTCATGTAATGCCGTACCGGCAGCTTTTTGCACTTTTAACGATTGGATTTGGTTCAGTATGCATCGCTCATGCAGAGGCCGCCTCTTCTTCTGCAAACCAACAAATAGGAAGTACATCATCTGGAGTACAAACTGAAGTCACCACAGACGAGAACCTCTTAGATCAAATTCCGCGCTGGGTGGATGCAACCCCAACCATTTTTCCAGAGCAGTCTAATGAGCCTATTGTTCCGCCTACCGAACAAACAGAAGACCAAACCTGGGTTGATCGTAAGCAAAAGAAAATTCGTAATTGGGCCGATCGTACTTCTGAAAAAATTGATAATTGGTTTGGTGAAGTCGATCCACAAAAACCGGCAACAGCAACCATTCGGGTAATGGTTGATAACTATTGGAATGAATACGACAACTTTGAAATTAAGCCCAGAATTCGCGGTAAAATTAAGCTCCCTACGCTAGAAAAACGTTTAAGCGTGGTATTTGGTGATGACTCTTTAGATAATGAATTTAATAACAGCCCAGCCAATATTAACCAAAACCCAAATCAAGACTCTAATAAGAAATTAGATGGTAAGCAAACTCGAGATGACAACAGCTCAATTGCTTTACGTTGGTCAAATTTCTCGAAAAAATTGCCTTTTGAAACAGATGCCGACTTAGGTATTCGTTCTGGGGACGATATTTATGTTCGTTTAAAAGCATCGAGAGATTGGCAACTTCGTAATGATTTTAAGTTTTATGCTGAACAAATTTATCGTTACGGCATAGATAGCGAAAACTACTTGCGTACCAATCTTGAGCTTACACATGCTAGACCAAATCAACCGTTTTTATCGAATCAATTCAGCCTGACCTATGCAGATGATCAAGACGATGATTTAGCTTGGGAAAACAGAACTTTCCGCGAACACAGTTTCTTTGCAAACAACCGTTTTAACTATGGGATTTATACAGGTGGTTATTACAACAACAATGACTTGCGTTTAAACAGTTGGGGACCGTTTGTTTCATGGCGCCAACCTGTTTTACGTGAATGGTTCTTTGTACAAGGCGATGTAAATTACTTGAATGATCACCGCGAAGACCGTAACCATTTTGTCAGCACCTTCTTACGCCTAGAAGCACTCTTTTAAGCTAAAAAGCATCACCTTGGACCTCATCCAAGGTGATAAATAACAAAATACTTTTAAATAAAATTTTAAGATTAGCCTTTTAAAGTATTGTTCTAATTTTATTTTTGATTCCTTATCTTTAAAAATGAATCAATTATCTTCTTCATTTCAAAATAAATCGACAGTCTTCATTTGTATTTATAGTTTAGGTGTATTAGCTTTACTTCCACATACTCAATTTTTTTATAACTCTTTAAAACACCAACGGTCACGGCGTTATCCCTATTCTTCTACGAGTTTCACTAAAGTAAAAACACAATCACTTTCACGCTCACCTTGTGAAGTAGAAGCAAACAATGCTTTAGCTGATACTGGTTTAATTCAAGAGCTTATGGCTGTATTTGGAAATGATACGTTATGGAAACGTGCGACTCAGCCTGAACAAACTTATAAAGCCTTTGGTAAGAAAAAAAAGAAGACCTCATCGGCACAGATTTCGGCTACTAATCCACTGAGTGCAAGCTGGGCCACCATTTCAACATGGATGCCTTTTGAAAATAACCTTGATTTAGGCTCTAACTCTGAGAGTGATGTGTATGTCCAGTTTCTGGCAAAAAAGAAATGGAATTTGAGACATAACATTAGCTTTGATACAGAGCAGATATTTCGCTACGGCTCTACTAGCCGAAACTACACTGAAACCACGCTAAACCTAACGCAAAAAATGCAAGATAACACATTATTTTCTAATAAATTTAATGTAAATAAGAGCGAAAATGAAGATTACAACTGGGGCAATTGGACTTTTCAACAATTTGAGTTTGTAAAAGATAATAGTCTAACTTACGGTATTTATAGCGGTGGCGTATATACCAAAAATGATATTCGACTAAATAGCTGGGGTCCTTATATTTCATGGCGCCAACCGATATGGAGAGATTGGATTTTTATGCAAAATGATCTTAATTTTTTTAACCATATTGATGATGATCCGAAACACCAACTCAGCGTTCAAATAAATCTAGAAGCTAATTTTTAATCACAAATTCCCAAATTGTGGATAACTCTTTCTTTATCCACAAAAAAAAGCCCCTGATAGTCCAGAGGCTTTTTTATATCATAAAATTATTTCAACAATAAGCTATTAATACGTTTCACATAAGCTGCTGGGTCTTCTGGTAAACCACCTTCTGCAATTACAGCCTGATCGAAAATCACGTTTGCCAAGTCATCAAACTGCTCTGAACCTTCAAGTTTTTTCACTAAAGGATGCTCAGGGTTAATTTCTAAAATTGGCTTAATTTCAGGTACGGCTTTCCCCCCTTGTTTTAGCATACGAATAAGTTGTGGAGATAATTCACCTTCACTTGTTACTAAACACGCTGGAGAATCAACTAGTCGTGTAGTTACACGTACTTCTTTAGTTTTAGCCTTTAATGAGTCACTTAGTTTCTCAACAACAGGCTTAAACTGTTCAGCTGCTTGCTCAAGTGCTTTCTTCTCTTCAGCATCTTGCAAATCGCCTAAATCAACAGCCCCTTTCGACACATTCTTTAATGGCGTACCGTCAAACTCTTGAACAAAATTCATTGCCCATTCGTCAACGCGCTCTGCCATTAATAATACTTCAATGCCTTTTTTCTTAAACAACTCAAGCTGCGGCGAGTTTTTCGCTGCTACTAGACTGTCAGCAGTCACATAATAGATGGCTTTTTGGCCCTCTTTCATACGTGCCTTATAGTCAGCAAAAGAAGTCGTTACTTCATCATTTGTTGAAGTCGCATAACGTAATAATTTTAAAATACGTTCACGGTTACCAAAGTCTTCGCCCAAGCCTTCTTTAAGTACTGAGCCAAACTCACTATAGAAAGTCTTGAATTTTTCTTGGTCTTTTTCATCTTCCGATTTAGCCAAACCATCAAGTACAGTTAATACACGGCGTGCATTACCTTCACGAATCGTTTTGACGTCACGGCTTTCTTGCAACAACTCACGGCTAACATTAAGCGGCAAGTCAGCGCTGTCCACTACACCTTGGACAAAGCGTAAATAGTTTGGAATTAAATTATCCGCATCGTCCATAATAAAGACGCGTTTTACATACAGCTTAATTCCTGCTTTTGCTTCACGTGTAAAAATGTCATGTGGCGCTTTACTTGGAATATAGAGTAATTGGGTATATTCCGTACTACCTTCAACACGGTTATGTGCCCAAGCCAGTGGTGCTTCAAAGTCATGAGTTAAGTTTTTATAGAACTCAATATATTGCTCTTCAGTCACTTCGCTTTTATTACGTGTCCATAAAGCACTTGCCGAGTTAATCGCTTCCCACTCGTCAGTTTTGACCATTTGGCCGCCTTTAGGCTCTTCACCTTCAGCAACCTCTTCTTCTTGCCAAACTTCTTTTTGCATTTCAATTGGCAAGCTAATGTGGTCAGAGTATTTATTAACGATTTGCTTAACTTTATAAGATTCTAAATAATCAAGCGCATCATCACGTAAGTGAAGAATAATGTCAGTACCACGGGAAGCCTTATCAATTTGCTGAACTTCAAACTCGCCTGTACCACCACTAATCCAGCGCACCCCTTCAGATGTATCTAGACCCGCACGGCGTGATTCAACCGTAATCTTGTCTGCAACAATAAAACCTGAATAAAAACCCACACCAAATTGGCCAATCAACTGAGCATCTGCTTTTTGATCGCCAGTCAATTTTGACATGAAATCTTTAGTACCTGACTTCGCAATCGTACCTAAGTTATCAATCGCTTCTTGCTGGCTTAAACCAATACCGTTATCAGAGATCGTTAACGTTTTATCTTCTTTATTTAAACTGATTCGTACATGCAAGTCTGGATCATTTTCATAATATTCAGGATGATTAATTCCTTCAAAACGTAACTTATCACATGCATCTGATGCATTAGAGATAAGCTCACGTAAGAAAATCTCAGGGTTAGAATAGAGAGAATGCGTCACTAAATGTAAAAGCTGGGCAACTTCTGCTTGGAAACTATAATTTTGTGATGCTTGTTCACTCATAAATCACTCCTTAAATTTTGAAGCTGTTTGTTCTCGAATGCTTTATGAATGGAGTACTTCTAGAATTTTTCAATCCTGAATATTAAAAATTTTTACTCTAATTAAAATGGGCCGTGGCTTAACACCCTATCTTGCAATATCGTATCTAACTGCTTTTGACGTTGTTGGTAAGCTTTGCTAATACAACTTACATTGGCAGCACAAGCATTTCTTTTTTTCAGCCATTGCTGCTGGGTATCTTTCTGGTTATCTCGCCCACCCATAGGTAAAGCATGCAGAACGATTTGATACGTCGTTGCCATTTTTACATCTGCATCATTTAAAGAACGGTTTTTACAAATACTTTTTTCCGTTTTTGTTTTTACAGCATCGCACGAAAAACTTGCAGCTTGTAAATTTTGAGTAAAAGCAATACCGCTCAAGAGTGCTAAACAAATCACTAATTTGTTATTCATGTTTTTATTCCCATGCTTGTAATGAATAGAAATTAGTTTAGAAAAAAACTTGCAGAAAAGATGTGTAAAACTGTCTGTTTTATGCTTTTTTTAGTGCAAATAAAATTCATAAAAAAACCTCACATAAAATATATGTGAGGTGCCTGAGTCTAGGTTTATTATTATATTTTTCTATTTATTATTATGCTTAAAATTTATAGCTATAACCTAAAGTGTAAACAAAAGGATTAATATCTAAATTAAATTTAGTCCCATCATTTAAAGTAACTTTAGGACTTAAATCAGCATAACGAACATCTACAAATACGCCCCAATTTTTAGCATCAGCAGGTTGGAAGTTAAAACCAACTTGTCCTGCTACACCAAAATCTTCTTTTACATCTTTTACAATACCATCTTCATCCCAAGCAATAAATGCTGTAGCACCAACACCAATATACGGAGTGAAACGAGTCGAATTTTTAAAATGATATTTTGCTGTAATTGTTGGTGGTAATTGTTTAATACGTGCTACCTTATTTCCATTTAACAACACATCGTGATTAACAGGCGTTGCTAATAATAATTCTGCCGAAAATGGAGACTGGCCAAAGAAGTATTCTACTGATGGTGTAAAAGCATATTCATCATCTGCTTCAACTACAGTGTTTTCAGCAAGTGTCGTATCTTCTGATGGCGCAATAACACTACCACCAAATTTCACTTGCCAGTTACCAGCAAAAGTAAAAGAAGACATCCCCATTAATGCAATAACCAAAGCTTTTTTGAACACTTTAATATCTCCAATCTTATTTATATTTATAATAAACATTTATTTTAAAACCATGCAATACTCATTATAAAATTATTTTATAGTTTATTTTTAAACTACTGTTTTAAATAAAATTATATATTATCCAACTATTTTAATAGGTTTTTATCCCAACCTCATTAATCAAGATTATTTTATATTACCAACTATTTTAATATACTTTTAAATTCCGAGTGTTTTAATATAATTTATTTTAAATACATGTTTTATTTAGACAATAAAAAACCTTCTTAATTTAAATCTAATGATCATTATCAAGAAGGTTTATACTTTAATATTTTATAAAAACTTTATAAAACCATTGCAGCGATCCAGCCAAAAATTAATAGCGGAATATTAAAGTGAATAAAGGTAGGTACGACTGTATCCCAAATATGGTCATGTTGCCCATCTACACCTAAACCAGCTGTTGGCCCTAAGGTTGAATCAGAGGCTGGCGATCCAGCATCACCTAATGCTGCTGCTGTACCAATAAGTGCAATCGTTGCTAATGGTGAGAAACCAAACTGCACGCATAAAGGCACGTAAATAACAGCTAATACAGGAACACTTGAGAAAGATGAACCAATACCAATTGTCACAAATAAGCCAATACAAAGCATTAAGAATGCTGCAAGCGCGCGGTTATCTCCAATAATCTCGACTACACCATTTACTAACTGATTAATATCACCAGTATGAGTCATTACTGAGGCGAAACCGGCAGCAGAGATCATGATGAAGCCCACTAAAGCCATCATTCGCATGCCTTGTACAAAGACATCATCTGCATCTTGCCATTTAAAAATTCCGGCAGTAGATAGAACAGCAAAACCGACTAAGCCACCCAAAATCATCGAACCTGAATATAGCTGCGCAGCGAGCGTTAAGCCAATTGCGAGTAGTGCCATCAAGATTGTTTTCTTTGCAATAACTGGTGCTTGCTCTGCTTCATGCTTTAACTCTTCAGCATCTGCTTTTAAGTCGGCTGTTTCAACTTGAGTAGTTGCGCGAATAGGTTTATCTAAATCAATCGTGGTCACAGGCGTAATCGCACGATCAGCATAAATTCTTGGTTTACGATAGCTAATAAATACAGCAACCAAGGTGCCTAACACCATACCTAAAACAGGAATAGCCATGCCAATTGGCATCATTGTCCGATCAACATGTAAGCCGTACGCTGCCCCAATTTTGTTGATATTTCCCATCAGAATCTGTTCAAGGAAAATTGCACCAAATCCAACCGGAAGAAAAATATAAGTACCAACCAAACCTAGCGTAAGTACACAGGCTGCGGCGCGGCGGTCTAATTTTAAATGGTTCATTACCCGTAACAGTGGCGGAACCAGTACAGGAATAAAGGCAATATGAACTGGAATAAGGTTTTGAGAGAAAATAGCAGAAATTAATAAAATACCTAAGAGGAGATACTTCACTTTAGTCTGACGGCTTTTCCCAGCTTCCATTCCCAATAAACCAATCAGCTTATGGGCAAGTAAATCAGGTAAACCAGATTTTGATAGAGCCAGAGCAAATGCCCCTAACACTGCATAGGCAAGTGCAACTTCAGCACCATCGCCAAGACCAGCGTTAAAAGCTTCAACGGTTTGAGAAAGGCTTAAACCTGCTACGAGGCCGCCCACAATGGCAGAAACCACTAAAGTCAGTACGACAGAAACGCGCGCCAGTGATAATAAGAACATCACTGCAATCGCAATAACGACAGCATTCATGAATAAGTTCAGAGCAAAACAAAAGGCGATATTCTAGCAGATTCATATCTATGAAGCCGAAAATATCGCCGAATTAACAGTTTTATGCAGTTATTTCACTGTTACGCTTGAGCTTTAATAAACTCACGAATATGAGTTGCTATTTTCTCTGGCTCACTCAGAATGGCCCAGTGATTTGCGTTAAGCTCTACATATTCAAATTTTTCAACCCACTTTGGCATAGCTTCAGTGATGTATTCTGGGCTTACAAAGGTATCATATTTTAAAATAACAGCCTTAACTGGACACTGTGCATAACGTTGACGTGGGCCAGTTAAGCGGGGAATAAAATTGGCACGATATAAATTAATGCCATATTTACCATCAGCATTAATATTATTATTTAAAGGTAAATTACTTTTCCTTTCCAACTGAGTAAGAACTTTACCCCATTTTTCAGGACTAAATAGAGACCATACGGTGGGTGCTAATAATGGAAGATGAAATGCCCCGATATACCAAGATTTGGTTAATATTTTTAAGATTTGAGCTGGTGAAGATTTAAATTTATCACGTAAAAATAAAGCGGCATGATCAAGACATGGTCCAGAAATGGTGGTGTATGATAATAAACGACCTTTGAACTTAGGCTCAGTGACCGACTCCCAAGACTGAATCGAACCCCAATCATGTGCAGCCATATGGAATTGACGATTTGGCAATAACTCATCAATAACTTCTTGGAGATCTAGAGATAAACGCTCTAAACGGTAATCACGTATACGTTTTGGTATAGATGACAAACCAGCTCCACGTACATCGTAAGTAACAATATAGAAGTCATTAATCAAATGCTCAATGATTGATTCCCATACTTCTTGATTGTCTGGATAGCCATGTACTAAAACCAAGGGAGTATTTTTTTCGTCACCCCATGTTTTAGCACAAAGCGTTTGTTGATCACTTGTTGTTACTGTATGAACTTTTGGCTGCATAATCATTTCCTATCTTGTTTTTCAATCGATCATGTCGTTAGTCGGATAGAGCATTGCCATCAATATTAAAAAGATGATACTTATCTAGTATGAATACTGTTGCAATAAAAAAAATTGACTATTATGGCTATTTTAAGAAGACTGCAGAACAATCCTACGATTTCAAAATTTCTATTTAATCACTATCCCCCTTATCGTGGCGCAGGGATTTATATTGAAATCATGAATTTAGAACTTTGCCATGTGCGTGTAAAGATGCCGCTGACTTGGAAAAACCAAAATTTAGTCGGTACACATTTTGGTGGAAGCCTTTATTCAATGGTTGACCCATTTTATATGATGATTCTTATGCATCATCTCGGATCAAAATATATTGTTTGGGACAAAGCTGCCGAAATCAATTTTCTTTCTCCAGGACGCAGTACTGTACATGCAGATATTCGAGTTGATTTAGCTGAAATAGAACAAATTCGTGAACTTGCCGAGAACTATGAACCTGTTTTAAGAACTTATCATCTAAACATTTTTGATGAATCTGGGGTAAGAATTGCAGAGGTTCAAAAAACGCTTTATATCAGACGTAAAAAGGCGAAACCTTTCCCTCAATAAAAAAATAAGCGCTTTTAGCGCTTATTTTTTTATTTGCTAAATTTTTATCTTTTTTCTTCAATCGCAGCACCAGCACCACCACCGATCGCACCACCAATTGCAGCACCAGAGTCACCACCGATCAGTGCTTTACCTACTACAGAACCGATACCAGCACCAATCGCACTCTTAGTCGTTGTCTGTTTACTACCACCTTGGCTATTTGAACCAACACCAGCACCTACTGCTGCACCTAAGCCTGCACCAACACCACCGCCTACATGGTTACCTAAACCGCCACCTAGTGCACCACCTGCTGCTGCTGCACCAATACGCTGGTCAGATGGACTCATATTTTGGCAGCCCGTAAACACAAGCGTAGACAACATTAAAGCAGAAACTAATCCAATTGTTTTTTTCATGACCGTTCTCACAATGATCTGTTCTAGAGAAAAGAATAATCCCCTTTTATGAGGAATTTAGTCAGATTGTGTTATCCATCTGTCCCAATCGATTGATATTTTGTAAAGCTCTGCCTTTTATATTTATTAAGCAAAATTTTAATTATAAAAAAGAAGTCCTTAATAAGTTAAAGACTTCTAGGTTTAGATATTATTAAGAATAGTTTTAGTACTTCCCTTTCTTCTCTTCATAGGCTGCACCAGCACTACCACCCAATGCTCCGCCTGTAGCAGCACCAGCATCGCCACCAATAATTGCTCCACCTAATACTGCGCCGATACCAGCACCAATTGCACTATTACGTACGGTTTTACTGCTAGACCCTTTTGCATTAGCCGCAACACCTGCACCGAGTGCCGCTCCTAGACCTGCACCGATATTACCGCCCACGTGTTTTCCTACCGCACCACCTGCGCCACCACCAATAGCAGCTGAACCAATACGTTGACTTTCTGGGCTTGCATTCTGACAACCAACAAACAAAGTTGTAGACATCAGGCCAATACTAACAATCATCATCATTTTTTTCATTAGATTTACTCCAGTCTTCATAAGCAGGTAGCCTAATGTGTTTTTGTGGAGTCTTTATCCCGCTTAAGTAATAAAATAATTGCTCTTTAATATATTTATGTAATTACAATTTAAAATTGTTATAAATAAATATAAATAAAAAAGGCACCCTAAGGTGCCTTTTTTAGTGCCATTCTAAACTTAGAATTGTTCAGAGTTTAATGCTTGGCTGAATGCTTGGTCTACTTCGCTGAAGTCATTATGAAGCTCATGCTCTGCAGCTTCTGCTTCTTGACGACGACGCTCTAAGTGGTACGCAAGACCAGTACCTGCTGGAATCAAGCGACCTACTACAACGTTTTCTTTCAAGCCACGTAAATCATCTTCTTTACCTGTTACAGCCGCTTCAGTTAACACACGAGTTGTTTCCTGGAACGATGCAGCAGAGATGAACGAGTCAGTAGAAAGCGACGCTTTAGTAATACCCATCAATTGACGTTCAAACTTCGCAGGGAACTTGTTCTGAGCCAAGACAGCTTGGTTCTCTTGAACAACACGGATGTAATCCACTTGCTCGCCTTTGATGAAGCTTGTATCACCGCCATCAGTGATATCAACTTTACGCAACATTTGACGTACGATAACTTCAATATGCTTATCGTTGATTTTTACACCTTGGAGACGGTAAACGTCTTGAACTTCGTTCACGATGTAGTTAGTTAATGCAACTTCGCCCTTCAAACGCAAGATGTCATGCGGGTTTTGTGGACCATCAGAAATAGTCTCACCACGGTTTACATGCTCGCCTTCGAATACGTTGATTTGACGCCATTTTGGAATCAATTCTTCGTAAATCTCAGAACCATCATCAGGAGTAATTACCAAACGGTTTTTACCCTTAGTCTCTTTACCGAAGCTTACAACACCTGATACTTCAGCAAGAATCGCGTGCTCTTTTGGCTTACGCGCTTCGAACAAGTCAGCTACACGCGGAAGACCACCGGTAATATCACGAGTACGTGATGTTTCTTGTGGTACACGACCAATAACGTCACCCACACCAATCGTTTCGCCATCACGGACAGTTACGATTGTGTTTTGTGGTAAGAAGTAGAACTGTTCGCCGCCATCTGTTGTATCTAACACAATTGCAGGACGTAGATCTTTACCAGAAGCAGGACGAGCTGTTACAGGCAAGATTTCAACAGTAGTCATACCAGTTGCATCATCAGTTTTCGATGTTGCAGTTACGCCATCAGCGATTTGGCTGAAACGCGCTTTACCAGCAACTTCTGTTACTAATGGATGTGTATGCGGATCCCAAGTCGCTACGATACCGCCAGCTTCTACAGCTTCACCATCTTTCAACAAGATGCTTGCACCGTAAGGAAGTTTGTAACGCTCACGCTCACGACCTAAATCATCGGCAATACCAATTTCACCTGAACGTGAAACTGAAACCAAGTGGCCTTTTGCATGTTGTACAGTTTTCACGTTATGGAAACGTACAGTACCTTTGTTACGTACTTGAACACTGTTCGCAGCAGAAGTTCGGCTCGCAGCACCACCTACGTGGAAGGTACGCATCGTTAACTGTGTACCTGGCTCACCGATTGACTGTGCAGCCATTACACCTACTGATTCACCTGGGTTTACCAAGTGACCGCGTGCAAGATCACGACCATAACAACGAGCACACACACCGAATGTTGATTCACATGCGATTACAGAGCGCACTTTAACTTCATCGACCCCAGCCTCTTCAAGCTGAGCTGCGATTTTCTCGTCAATTAACGTACCACGAGGTAATACAACTTCATCATCAGATGCACGACGTACGTCTTCAGCAGTTACACGACCTAATACGCGGTCACGTAATGGCTCGATGACATCACCACCCTGAATGAATGGAGTCATTACTAAACCACCCGCTGTACCACAGTCAGGTTCAGTAATTACCAAGTCTTGCGCTACGTCTACAAGACGACGAGTCAAGTAACCAGAGTTCGCAGTTTTCAATGCTGTATCGGCCAAACCTTTACGCGCACCGTGTGTTGAAATAAAGTACTGAAGTACTGTTAAACCTTCACGGAAGTTCGCTTTAATCGGAGTCTCAATAATCGAGCCATCCGGTTTTGCCATCAAACCACGCATACCAGCAAGCTGACGAATCTGTGCCGCACTACCACGGGCACCAGAGTCAGACATCATATAGATGCTGTTGAATGATTTTTGTTTCTCGTCTTCACCTTGTTTGTTTTTAACAAGTGTATAAGACAAGTTATCCATCATTGCTTTAGCAACTTGGTCGTTTGTACGCGCCCAGATATCGACAACTTTGTTATAACGCTCACCAGCAGTTACGAAGCCTTGTTCGAACTGTTGTTCGATTTCACGAACTTCTGTTTCTGCTTTATCAATAATCGTGTGCTTAGTAGGTGGAATGAGCATGTCTTCCATACCTACAGATACACCTGAACGAGTCGCTTGACGGAAGCCCAAGTACATTAATTGGTCAGCAAAGATAACTGTATCTTTCAAACCAAGTTTACGGTAGCAAGAGTTGATCAATTTAGAGATGTTCTTTTTAGTCATCTCAAGGTTGATCATGTCAAAGCTTAAGCCTTGTGGAACAATTTCCCAAAGCAAACAACGACCAGGTGTTGTATCAACAATAATAGTTTGGTGTTCACGTTCACCATTTTCATTGATAACAGTTTGGTGTACACGTACTTTAACACGCGCATGGATTGCAACTTGACCAGTAGCAAGTGCACGGTTTACTTCATGAGTATCCGCGAACACCATGCCTTCACCTTTAGCATTTACGGCATCACGTGTGATGTAGTAAAGACCCAAGACAACGTCCTGAGAAGGAACGATGATTGGCTCACCGTTTGCTGGTGACAAGATGTTGTTTGTTGACATCATCAATGCACGAGCTTCTAACTGTGCTTCGAGTGTCAATGGAACGTGTACCGCCATTTGGTCACCATCGAAGTCGGCGTTAAACGCAGCACAAACGAGTGGGTGAAGACGGATTGCCTTACCTTCAATAAGAATAGGTTCAAATGCTTGAAGACCTAAACGGTGAAGTGTTGGCGCACGGTTCAACATGACTGGATGTTGACGAATTACAGAAGCAAGAACGTCCCAAACTTCCGGAGTCTCACGCTCAACCATTTTCTTCGCAGCTTTAATGGTAGTCGCCTGACCTGAAGCTTGTAGCTTCGCGAAAATGAATGGCTTGAATAATTCAAGTGCCATTTTCTTCGGAAGACCACATTGGTGAAGACGTAAAGTAGGGCCTACAGTAATTACCGAACGACCAGAATAGTCAACACGCTTACCTAATAAGTTTTGACGGAAACGACCTTGTTTACCTTTGATCATATCTGCCAAAGATTTTAATGGACGTTTGTTAGAACCAGTAATCGCACGACCACGACGACCGTTATCAAGCAATGCATCTACAGACTCTTGTAACATACGTTTTTCGTTACGTACGATGATATCTGGAGCAGCAAGGTCAAGAAGACGCTTCAAACGGTTGTTACGGTTAATGACACGACGATATAAATCGTTCAAGTCAGAAGTCGCGAAACGACCACCTTCAAGTGGAACTAATGGACGTAAATCAGGTGGAAGTACAGGAAGTACATTCATCACCATCCATTCTGGCTTGTTGTTTGAATCTTTGAATGCTTCCATCAATTTCAAGCGCTTAGACGCTTTTTTCAACTTCGTTTCAGAAGTTGTTTGAGGGATTTCTTCACGTAAACGTGCAATTTCAGCTTCAAGATCGATATCTTTCAACAAATCCTGAACCGCTTCTGCACCCATTTTCGCAGTGAATTCATCACCGTGTTCTTCAAGTGCATTGAAGTATTCTTCGTCTGTTAAAAGTTGATACTTTTCAAACGGAGTCATACCAGGGTCAGTTACAACGTATGATTCAAAATACAATACACGTTCGATATCACGAAGTGTCATATCAAGTAATAAACCGATACGGCTCGGTAAAGATTTTAAGAACCAGATATGTGCAACTGGAGAAGCAAGTTCAATGTGACCCATACGTTCACGACGAACTTTCGCTGTAGTTACTTCAACGCCACATTTTTCACAAATGACGCCTTTGTATTTCATACGCTTGTATTTACCACACAAGCATTCGTAATCTTTTACTGGACCAAAAATTTTGGCACAGAACAAACCATCACGTTCTGGTTTAAAGGTACGGTAGTTAATTGTCTCAGGTTTTTTAACTTCACCATGAGACCATGACTTAATCATTTCTGGTGACGCAAGACCAATACGGATACGGTCAAACTCAATTGGTGCATGACCATCTGAGTCCGTTTTCTTACGCATGATATCGAGCAAGTCTTTCAATTTTTTTCTCCGTGTGTCGGGAAGCAACGCTTACCCGACTGGGTCACAAATATTGTTTTTACCTAAAAAATCGTGAGTCTTACGACTTAGTCACCATTTTTCAGTTCAATGTTGATACCTAAAGAACGGATCTCTTTGGTCAATACGTTGAACGATTCAGGCATACCCGGATCCATATAATGGTTACCATCTACAATATTCTTGTAGATACGTGTACGACCTTCAACGTCATCCGACTTAACAGTTAACATCTCTTGGAGTGTATATGCAGCACCGTAAGCTTCAAGTGCCCAGACTTCCATCTCACCGAAACGCTGACCACCGAATTGTGCTTTACCACCAAGCGGTTGCTGTGTAACAAGAGAGTAAGAACCTGTTGAACGAGCATGCATCTTGTCATCAACCAAGTGGTTCAATTTGAGCATGTACATGTAACCTACAGTTACAGGACGGTCAAACTGTTCACCAGTACGGCCATCATACAATACAGTTTGACCTGTACGAGAGATACCAGCTAACTCAAGTAAGTCTTTAATTTGACTTTCTTCAGCACCATCAAATACAGGCGTAGCCAAAGGCACACCAGCACGTAAGTTGCCTGAAAGAGCTAAGACTTCAGCATCAGTTAAGCTATCAAGATCTTCTTGCTCACCACCGACTTTGTTATAAATCTTGTCTAAGAATTCACGCAGTTCTAAAACTGTACGCTGTTCTTTCAACTTTTTCTCGATTTTATCGCCAAGCCCTTTAGCCGCCATACCCAAGTGAGTCTCAAGAATCTGACCCACGTTCATACGAGATGGTACACCCAACGGGTTCAATACGATATCTACTGGTACACCGTTAGCATCGTGTGGCATATCTTCAACAGGTAAGATGTTAGATACAACACCCTTGTTACCGTGACGACCAGCCATCTTATCACCAGGCTGAATACGACGTTTAACAGCTAAGTAAACTTTAACAACTTTCAATACGCCAGTTGTTAATTCATCACCTGTAGCAAGCTTACGTTTCTTCTCAGCGAATTTCTCGTCAATTTCTGCGCTCTTTTCTTTTAAGAACACTTGAATTTGAGTTAAACGCTCAGCGATTGCTTCATCTGCCGGTTGAATTTCAAGTAAATCAACAAGCTCTAAACCAGATAACACCTCTTCAACGAGTTTGTCACCACGTTTAGTTGAACCACCGCCATTAGACTCTTGGCCTTTAAGCAAACGAATTACACGCTCACGAGCTGCTTCTTCAAAGATCTTGTATTCTTCTTTCAAGTCTTTACGGTAAGCATCAAGTTGTGCTTTTTCGATCGCCAATGCACGGTCATCTTTCTCTAAGCCATCACGAGTGAAGACTTGAACATCGATAACTGTACCTTTTGTACCAGATGGAACACGTAAAGATGAATCCTTAACATCAGCTGCTTTCTCACCAAAGATTGCACGAAGCAATTTTTCTTCAGGAGTTAACTGAGTTTCACCTTTAGGCGTTACTTTACCAACAAGGATGTCACCTGCTGTAACTTCAGCACCGATATAAACGATACCTGATTCATCAAGTTTAGAAAGTGCAGCTTCACCAACGTTAGGAATATCGGCAGTAATTTCTTCTGCACCTAACTTAGTATCACGCGCTACACAAGATAATTCTTGAATATGAATAGAAGTTAAACGGTCTTCTTGAAGTACACGCTCAGATAATAAGATCGAGTCTTCATAGTTGTAACCATTCCAAGTCATGAACGCAACGCGCATGTTTTGACCAAGCGCAAGCTCACCCATATCTGTAGACGGACCGTCTGCCAAGATATCACCGCGAGCAACTTTGTCGCCCAAATTCACGATAATATTTTGGTTGATACAAGTGTTCTGGTTAGAACGCGTATATTTAATGAGGTTATAGATGTCTACACCAGCCTCACCAGCAATCATTTCATCTTCGTTTACACGAATAACGATACGAGAAGCATCTACGTATTCAATTGCACCACCACGATTTGCGATCACACACACACCTGAGTCACGTGCAACGTTCGCTTCCATACCTGTACCTACAAGCGGTTTATCCGCACGTAGAGTAGGAACTGCCTGACGTTGCATGTTTGAACCCATAAGCGCACGGTTCGCGTCATCGTGTTCAAGGAATGGAATAAGTGATGCAGCAACAGATACAACCTGCTGAGCAGAAACGTCCATATGCGTCACTTTTTCTGGTGGCATACGTACGAATTCACCTTGATGACGAACAGAAACAAACTCTTCTGTTAAGTTGCCATCTTTATCTACTGCAGAGTCGGCCTGTGCAATAACAGTACCTACTTCTTCAATAGCAGAAAGGTATTCAACTGCATCAGTTACTCGACCATCTACCACTTTACGGTAAGGTGTTTCCAAGAAACCGAAGTCATTTGCTTTTGCATATACAGAAAGCGAGTTGATCAAACCAATGTTTGGACCTTCAGGTGTTTCAATTGGACATACACGACCATAGTGAGTTTGATGTACGTCACGCACCTCAAAGCCCGCACGCTCACGTGTTAAACCACCAGGCCCAAGCGCTGATACACGACGCTTATGCGTAATCTCAGATAATGGGTTGTTTTGGTCCATGAACTGAGATAATTGGCTTGAACCAAAGAATTCTTTGATTGCAGCAGCAACTGGTTTCGCGTTAATTAGATCTTGTGGAGACAAGT
The DNA here is from genome assembly GCF_000588515.1 of Acinetobacter sp. 826659. Classification (NCBI taxonomy): domain Bacteria; kingdom Pseudomonadati; phylum Pseudomonadota; class Gammaproteobacteria; order Moraxellales; family Moraxellaceae; genus Acinetobacter; species Acinetobacter sp. 826659. The sequence continues at coordinate 404,506 of NZ_JFYD01000004.1, forward strand.
TATCTGTTTCTGCTTGGCTTAAACGTTCTTTAACTGCACGTTCAACACGTACCAAACCAACACGGAATTGGTTTTCAGTCATTTCACCAACAGAACGTACACGACGGTTACCTAAGTGATCGATATCGTCGACTTCACCTTTACCGTTACGGATTTCAACCAATGTACGTAATACATCAATGATATCTTCGTGCGATAAAATACCTTCTACTTCACGTGACTTCTGGTCAGTACCAACTTCGTATGGACGACCCAAACGACGGTTGAACTTCATACGACCTACTGGAGATAAGTCATAACGCTCAGAAGAGAAGAATAAGTTATTGAATAAGTTTTCAGCAGCTTCTTTTGTTGGCGGCTCGCCCGGACGCATTACTTTATAAATTTCAACTAATGCTTCTTCACGACCGGCTGTTGTATCTGCTCGTAATGTATCAGCAACAAACGAACCACGATCAATATCGTTCGTAAACAAGATATTGAACTGTTTAACACCACCTTCTGCCAGTTTCACCATAACTTCATGGCTTAACAACGTATTAGCAGCAATTACTTCACCATCACGTAAAGTAATATTTTCAGCAATGATACGTTCATATAAGTATTCATCAGGAACTGAAAGTTTTGTTAAACCAGCAGCTTCCATTTGACGTACATGACGAGCATTGATACGTTTACCTTGCTCAACAATAACTTTACCGTCATTATCAGCAATATCAAATTGTGCCATTTCCCCACGTAAACGCTCAGGTACTAGGTCAATTTGGTAACTGCCCATGTCAAGATACACAGGTACTTTTTCATAGAACAAATTCAAGATTTGTTCGTTGTTATAACCTAATGCACGCAACACAACAGTAGCAAGTAATTTACGACGACGGTCAATACGTACGTAAACCAAGTCTTTTGCATCAAATTCGAAGTCTAACCATGAACCACGGTAAGGAATGATACGTGCTGAATACAACACTTTACCACTTGAGTGAGTTTTACCTTTATCGTGATCAAAGAAAACGCCTGGTGAACGATGTAATTGAGATACGATTACACGCTCAGTACCATTAATGACGAATGTACCGTTTTCAGTCATGAGTGGAATTTCACCCATATAGACTTCTTGTTCTCGTACGTCTTTAATTGATTTAGTTTCGCGATCTTTAATAATCAAACGAATTTTAACGCGCATTGGTGCCGCATAAGTCGAACCACGAAGAATACATTCGCGTACATCGAACTCAGGTTTACCAAGGCTATACTCAACAAATTCTAAAGCAGCATTGCCAGAATAACTTTCGATAGGAAAAACTGAACGAAATGCGGCTTGGAGACCGATATCTTCGCGGTTTTTTGGAGTTTTGCCATCTTGCAAGAATGTTCTGTACGAATCGACCTGAATCGAAAGTAAGTACGGTGCATCCATTACTTGGGGCAATTTACCAAAATTCTTACGGATCCGTTTCTTTTCGGTATATGAGTATGCCATCTGGAGTCCTCGGAAAGTAAACTAAGCCCGCCTGCAGAACGGGCTCAGAAGGAATTACGCAGGCCGATATGGCCACCACTGTTTACAAATGCTGCAATTTTTAGTGGTATAAAAACGCTTAACAATATTTTTAAAAAAGAAAAATATTGGTAAACATTTGAAATTACTTGTCTTATTTTGATTTTCTCAAAAATCAAACAAAACTAACAAAAATCGAGCCGATTATTGTAACGCAAAAAGGCTGATGACCCAAGAGCCATCAGCCATTTTATGGAGCCGATTTAAAAACCGACTCCTTTTACAATTACTTAAGTGTAACTGTAGCACCAGCTTCTTCAAGTTTCTTCTTAAGTTCTTCGCCTTCTTCTTTAGAAACGCCTTCTTTAAGAACTTGAGGAGCACCTTCAACTAGGTCTTTAGCTTCTTTAAGACCAAGGCCAGTTGCTTCACGAACTGCTTTAATTACAGCTACTTTGTTAGCACCGAAAGAAGTCAACTCAACGTTGAATTCAGATTGTTCTTCAGCAGCAGCAGCAGCGCCACCAGCTGGAGCAGCAACAGCAACAGCTGCAGCTGAAACGTTGAATTTCTCTTCGAAAGCAGAAATTAATTCAACAAGTTCAAGAACAGTTTTTTCAGCAACTGCGTTTAAGATTTCTTCGTTAGTTAAAGCCATGAGAATAACTCCAAATGGATATTGAATGGTGTGTAAAATTGATTAAGCAGCTTCTGACTCGTTTTTCTCTTTGAGCGCTGTAATAAGGCGACCCAATTTCGAAATAGGAGCTTGAAGGACAGAGGCAAGCATAGTAAGAGCTTTCTCTTGGTTCGGAAGGTTTGCAATTACGCTAACGTCAGCACCTTGATAAACTTTGCCGTCAAATGCAGCAGCTTTTAATTCAAATGCTTTGTTAGTTTTAGCAAAATCTTCGAACAAACGTGCAGCTGCACCCATGTCATCTTCAGAAGTTGAAAAACCTAGAATTGTTGGACCAACAAGGTTGTCGTTCAAGATATTGAATTGAGTATCTTGAAGTGCGCGTTTAGCTAAAGTGTTACGTACAATACGTGTAGAAACACCTAACTTACGAGCTTCAACACGAAGTGTTGTTAATTGCTCTACGCTTAAACCTTGGTAGTCAGCAACAACGGCTGCAAACGCCTTAGAAGCAACTTCACTTACTTCCGCAACGATCTGTTTTTTGTCTTCAATAAGAAGAGCCATTGTAAAACCTCCTAAGGTGATTTATGTACCCAATGGGCACACTCCCAATTCGTAAGCCTTTCGACTTACACGCGGAGGAGGAACAAATCACACCACCGCGTCTACGCAGGCTGGTTTATTAAGAAAAGTGCTATTCGAAAATGACATCTTTTCGCCTGAGGTCTTTGACGCTGATAAATTCTCATTTATCAATTCAAAGTCCGCCTGATGAGTAAGGGATAAAGCTTTGCCCTACCCAACCAAATAGAAAAATATTTCTATTTAAGTTCTGTCCCCAATCAGGACTTTAAAATTCTTTACTAAGTCTAAACTTAGTTAGAAACGTTGTTTACATCAACAGTAAGACCAGGACCCATAGTTGAGCTCAAAGTGATCTTTTTGATGTATACACCTTTAGAAGTTGCAGGTTTTAACTTTTTCAAGTCAGCAACTAAAGTTTCAACGTTTTGACGGATAGCAGCAGCATCAAAGCCTACTTGACCGATCGCAGCATGGATAATACCCGCTTTGTCTACACGGTAACGAGCCTGACCAGATTTAGCGTTTTTAACAGCATTCGCTACGTCAGGAGTTACAGTACCAACTTTAGGGTTTGGCATTAAACCACGTGGACCAAGAATTGTACCGAGCTTACCAACAACACGCATAGCGTCAGGAGCAGCGATTACAACATCAAAGTCAAGGTTTCCACCTTGGATGCTTTCAGCAAGGTCATCAAAACCTACAACATCAGCACCAGCTTCTTTAGCAGCTTCTGCTTGCGCGCCTTGAGCAAATACAGCTACACGTACAGTTTTACCAGTACCTGCAGGTAATGTAGTTGCACCACGAACAACCTGGTCAGATTTACGTGGGTCTACACCAAGATTTACAGCTACATCCAAAGATTCTTTGAACTTTGCAGCAGGTAGGCTGTTAAGAACTTGTACTGCTTCTTCCAAAGTGTAAACTTTGTTTGCTTCAACAGCAGCAGCAATGGCTTTTTGACGTTTAGTTAACTTTGCCATGTCTTATAGCTCCACTTCCAAGCCCATAGAACGTGCAGAACCAGCGATGGTACGAACACGTGCGTCTAAATCAGCACCAGTTAAATCTGGTTCTTTAGTAGTCGCAATTTCTTCTAACTGAGCACGAGTCAACTTACCAACTTTAGTTTTGTTTGGTACAGATGAACCCTTTTGAATACCAGCAGCTTTCTTAAGAAGAATAGAAGCTGGAGGAGTTTTCATGATAAATGTGAACGACTTGTCGTTGTACACAGTAATCACTACAGGAATTGGAAGACCTGGTTCAACTTTTTGTGTAGCAGCATTGAATTCTTTACAGAATGCCATGATGTTTACACCACGCTGACCTAATGCAGGACCAATTGGTGGAGATGGATTTGCTTTACCAGCTGGAACTTGCAGCTTGATATAGCCGTCAATCTTCTTAGCCATTTTAAAATACCTCTGGGTACAAACGCCGCTAGGCTCCCCAATCTTTACGCAACACTACTGTTACAACAACAATGCCCGATAAAATCGGGCGCTTTTCAACCAATTGAGATTAAATCGTTTTTTCGACTTGGCGAAACTCGAGTTCAACCTGAGTTGGTCGATTAAATACATTAATCGTCAACGTTAAACGTGACTTATCGTATTGAACTTCTTCCACCACACCTTTAAAGTCTGTGAATGGACCGTCAATAACAAGTAATTCTTCACCTGGCTCAAACATCGTTTTAGGACGTGGCGCTTCACCAGTATTACGTACACGCGCAAGAATCGCATCTGCTTCACGTTGAGTGATTGGTGCTGGTTTTTCAGGTGTACCACCGATAAAACCTAGAACCTTTGGACATTCCTTAACGATATGCCAAGTATCATCATTCATTTCCATTTCGACTAACACATAGCCAGGAAAGAATTTACGCTCAGATTTACGTTTCTTACCATCCTTCATTTCTACCACTTCTTCGGTAGGAACAAGGACATCACCAAAGCTATCGGCAACAGCGCTACGCTGGATTCGTTCTGTAAGTGAACGCATCACTTGTTTTTCATAGCCAGAGTAGGCATGAATAATGTACCAACGTTTCATAGCTCTTTTACCCGATAATCAACTTAATTAACCAACCCAAACCATAGTCAAAGCACCATAAAACCAATGATGCAACAACTACAACCAATAGAACCTGCCACGATGTAGTGACTGTTTCTTGTTTTGTTGGCCAAGTTACTCGACGCAATTCGACTCGTGCATCTTTTAGCAAGCGAACGAAGCCTTTACCTTGATGGGTGGCGTATAATAAACCTAAAGCCACAACGATACAAGCAAAAATTGCCCCAACGCGCACCCAAACATTATTTGCAGGTGCCCAATACGCTGGCAAATGCTGATTCACCATGGTAGCTAAAAGCAACAATGCTATTGCTATCACCCATAGAACAATATCTAAAGGCGAACCAGAACGAACAACTTCAGCAGAATTATTTCTTTGAGGAATTGGCGCGTCGCTCAATGCGTCACGCGATTTATCATTCGACATTTTTGTACTCGTCGTAGAACTCGCGACTTATTATATGAACAACTAAGCCAGCATCAAGCTTTTTATTTCAAAATATGGCAGGGCAGGAGGGACTCGAACCCCCAACATTCGGTTTTGGAGACCGACGCTCTACCAATTGAACTACTGACCTATAATGCAAGTTGAGAGCCAAAGCCCTCAACCTGAGACGTAATCCGTCACTATAATATGCTTATGCAGTTACTTTCGCAACAACACCAGCACCTACAGTACGACCACCTTCACGGATCGCAAAACGTAGACCTGGGTCCATTGCGATTGGGTGGATTAATTCTACTGACATTTCAACGTTGTCGCCTGGCATAACCATTTCAACGCCGTCTTGTAATTGGATCGCACCAGTTACGTCAGTTGTACGGAAGTAGAACTGTGGACGGTAACCATTTAAGAATGGAGTGTGACGACCACCTTCTTCTTTAGAAAGTACGTATACTTCTGCGTCGAATTTAGTGTGCGGCTTGATTGTACCTGGTTTAGCAAGTACTTGACCACGTTGTACGTCTTCACGCTTAGTACCACGAAGTAAGATACCACAGTTCTCACCTGCACGGCCTTCGTCAAGAAGTTTACGGAACATTTCTACGCCAGTTACAGTTGTTTTAACTGTATCTTTAATACCAACGATCTCTACTTCTTCACCAACTTTAACGATACCAGCTTCTACACGGCCTGTTACTACA